>NZ_JBALCS010000112.1:0-61966 GCF_036919555.1 Nostoc sp. | reverse complement strand
ATCCGCAAAAAACTAGCGCAGTTTGATTGTTTACGAGATGCCATTGAGCACGTCTTACATTTTACGTCCTAAGTACCTTGGCGGTTGCTATATATTTGTTCCTATAAAAATAGGCATTAAGAGCCTCAAAACTATTACTAATGGCTGTTAAACATGGCTTTATAGAACCCATTTGGGATCTATTTTTCCGTCTACAAGTCTTGTGCAAAGCCGGATTTCATACTTTTGTAGCAATTGCTCTATGATTTCCCAATTTTGGATAAAGTCGATCTAAGAAAACTCATCTAAAGTCTTCTCTCCACTGCACCCATTATCAATAAAGCTGCCAACAAGCTGGGAATCTTTTGGAGATAGCCCATATTTAAGCAGGGGAGCAACTAATAGTGAACGTAGCCCCAGAATAACGAACATTCTGATCGTATGCATCGACACAACCACACCAGTATCGCCACCGAAATGAACGGTGCTGGCAACCATTGCTTGTGTTCCTGTAGGCATTGAGCCGAGTATAGCGGTTATCGTATCGATGTTCGTAACTAAATGAAACTCGTATCCGACTACCGAGCAGACTACAATTAGCAACAGCGCCAAAACAACTTCAATCAGAACTGCTTTCACCAGCCGACGAACACCTTGCAAGTTGAACTGTAAACCTGTGGCGAAACCGATAAATAGCAACGCGCTGTCAAAGATTATATCGGGAACCTGTATATTGTACGGCAGTGTCCAACAGGCGAGCAATCCTACAAACAAAGGTGCGAAAAATGTGGAAGCAGGAAAGTGGATTTGGCTACCTAACCAGACACCCAAGCCGACGCACGCAACGATAATGAGTAAATTCAAAGACATTTCTATTGGCGTACTACTCGTTGCAGGCAGTGTTGCGATCGCAGTCAAATGCGAATCTAAGTAAACACCTGGAACGAATAAACCAACTGCAAGTGGAACTACCATAATAATCAGTATACTACGCAGGTACTGGAGAATCGCAACGGCGATCGCATCAGCACCGACTTCCTCACTCAATGTAATCAGACTAGGGATGATGCAGGGGATAGACGCTAAAAGCGCAGTTGACCAATCCAATCCACCTAAGCGGCTGAGAAGGTAACCGTTGAGGATACTCGCACTACTTGTGATCGCAATACAAATAAGTAATGGTATAGCATGGGTTGACATCATAGTCACGCTATCCCAGGAGAATTCGGTGGCAACCGAAATACCAAGAACTGCCTGTCCAATAATTGAAAAGGCTGGAGACATTGGTTGAGGAATTTTTTGACTCATCGTATAGATAATCCCCACAACCAATGGGCCGAGCAGCCAGCCCAGGGGGACATGCAACCAGTCCAACAGGAAACCAGCGACACTTGCTGCAAATAGCAATGCGGCAGTTTTCGCAATTCTTAGAATATCTGAGACATTACTTTGGAAAACGTTCACATTGTTATTCATCTGGAGAATATCCCTCTTCTGTCACTCTCCGAAAACTTTTGCCATTTCTGAATTCTAGAGCTTTTGTATATGAAGCGAATGTATGTTTTGCCAATCCTATTTGAGATGCGCTTACCCTGATGGTCATTGAGTTAATGATAGTTGGCAGTATCTGAATTCAATTCAAACTTTGATTGAGCTGGCACTTATCCAACTCCAAGAACTCAGCTGTCCACTGTAAAGATATATTAACACTAAACCAAAAAGTTTTTCTCCGAAGAGCGATGCCTGCCGCAGGCTGCACCTACCCTAAATAACTAGTATTATTCAATACTCTCAAATACGTGATTTATTAACCAGCAGACATAATATATTAGACAGCAAGTTAGCTCGACTTTATCCAAAATTAAGAACTTGGTTCTCTTGATACGGCAAAACCCTAGCTTTTTGGCAAAAAATTTTTCCATATCACTGATTCTCAGTGAAAATAAAAAAGTAAAACTACCGTCTCATAAAGCTTTCAGCGTCAGCTTGAGCGTTGCCAAAAAATGGATAAAGTCGAGCTAAGATCATCAACCATTTGTCAATAATTAATAGTGCTTAAAATATCATCAAAATCGAGGACGCAAACACAGTTTTTAAGGCAACTATGCTTACAGTAGGCTATTTGGCTACAACCTTTTTCCAGTCAGATTAAATAAATGTGTCGCCTACGGCTTTTTGTAGTTTCTCAATATCTTGCTCGATTAGTGCGATCGCAATTAGACGTGATCAGTGGCTATGACATCAGAAACATTGGGGAAGTTGTAGCAAATATTTAGAGTCATGAATCATTGCTTCATTATGAACAACATTATATCTGGAACAACTACAGCCATTAGTGTTTTACTGGGACTAGCAACTTATAATTTATTAATAAAATATTATCTTAATGAGATATACGCTAATAAGTGGTTTATATTTATTATTAAAATGCTGCAATTTATTCATTAGAGAGTTAGCTAGTGACACAAACAACTCAATACGCACACTACATGCAGGCTGACCAACGCCCTAGTATCAAGGAGCCGATAGAAGTCTCACCTTTAGTCGGTAACTGGGTCAATACTAAATCGGATACTAATTATTTGGTGCGGGTGGTTCTGACTGAACAAGGCGATCGCCTTCTATTTCAGGGTTATGGAGCCAACGAACCCTCACCAATTGACTGGGGTGAAGTTGAGGCAACGCCTTACGCTGTAGGAAGCTCACTTACAGCAGGGGGATTCCACGCTTTTTACAAGCTAGACGGGATTGAGACACATCTGGTGGCAAACCAAAAATTGGGAATCTTGGTCATTCAGTCTTATACCCGCTACGTAGATGGTAGTGGTCGAACTGATCATTTTGCCCGTGAGTTTTTTCATCGCTAGTAAGAAGAGGAAGATTTCAAGATGGAACGAAACGAAATTTACGGTAACCAGTCCAAGGACACCGTGATTGATTTCACGCCTTATTTAGGAACCTGGATAAACTCCAACACAAAGACTACATGGATCGAGAAATTTACTCTAACCAAGCATAATCAGCAAATTATTATGCATGCTTATGGTGCCCAGTCCCTCAAAGATTGGGGTGAAACTGAGGTAACACCGTTTGTAGATAATATCAATGAGAAGGCTTTCTCTGCACGATACGATCACGATTCAGTAGAATCGTTATTGGCAGCGAACATGAACAAAGATTTGTGGGTCATTGCTGCGTTTCACAAGTTCAAGGATGGCAGCCAACCCAATTTTCTGTGTCGGGAGTTTTATTATCGGCCAGACTAAGCTGGAGTTTCTCCTTGCATTTGTACTAAAAAAGCTTATAAGGCTTGCTGTACAAAAAGTCTAGGATTTACACTGTACCCATGTAAACGCTGGAACTAAAGACCTTGTCATTACCAACACTTTTTAAGGGACGGGTGATAAGGGATTTCCAAAAAAGAAAATCCTCAGTAAAGAGGAATAATAATCATTGTAGAGGGTAAGGAGTCAGGGCTGCGATCGCAGCCCTGACCTCCGTTTATTTAATAAATTTAATTATGTATAATTCAAGCTTTTGGGTATCTAAGAGTGTCAAAATAATTCAGAATTGACATCAGTGTATGTAAATAACTTTGATGATAGATAGTCATCGCACAAGGTATTGTGATTATATCGTGGAAAGTGTTTTAGGGAGCGACATTGGTGTCAACTTAAGCGCAAACCCTTTTAAAACCTCGTTTCCAGCCAGAGGCTGGAAATGCTGCTCTTGGCGGCTCTGCCGCCAGCAAGGGAGGCGGAGCCTCTAGAACGGCATTCCCAGTCGGAGACTGGGAACGAAACAATCTAAAAGGTAGTTATAGACTGGTTTTCACGTTAAGTTGACACGTATGAGGGAGCGATCGCCTCTTGAAAATTTGCTCAGTTCGCAAGAGCAAGGGGTCAAGTTGCAACGCCATCAACTCTAGCACCTTCCCCTGTAAATACAGACGCTTCGTCATCCCTTGGTAGGGACAGTTGACTATTTGCTGTGCCACTGTCTGTATTGCTGTTGTGGTTTTTGGATAGAGTAATGTCTGCCACTCGTTACCTTTTGCCAAAAAACGTAGTTGCGGTGGAATTTCTCCGTCTTCTGTAGAAAAAAAGGTTGCCAACAACTCAGGAGGCATACACAAGCTAATACCCATGTACGCTTGAGAATCCAAATAAGTCATCTTTCGTTGAATGCCACCACCTGAAATCAGTGTGTATCCTTCTCCTATTTGCCCTCCAAATTCATCTCTAGTTGTTCCTGAAAGGCGAATACCAAATTCCAAAGGGTGAACGCAATCCCAGCCTTGGTATAGTACATCATCGTGGTATTCGTAGTTACTTATTCCCAGCCACACTTGGGGATACACCTCAATATTTCGCACATATCCTTTGCCCAGTTCTCTGGGTAGTTGACAATAGAATTCAAATGGCTCTAATGGATTTTGCGGACTGTTTTTAGCAGCTTCTGCCCACCATGCGTATGAGGGTAATGGTCATAGTTGGTAGAGGGTCAAAGTTAATGATATAGATTTTCAATAATTTTACTGCGATATCGAGGCGCAAACAGTGAGTTTTTGTTTTTTCAGCCCTTGACGTACCGAGCGATCGCCTGACAACATATAGCGGTTATCACTTCATTGCAATACAGTCGTCACCTGAAAAGAGCATTTGCTGACACAAATACTTACAGTTAGAATAGTCTGTCTATTTCTATTACTGAAAATCTGGTTTTTTTCATAATAATTATGGCTTTTAATCTAGACAAACTTGTCTATTAATAACTAATTCTATGCCTAATATTTCAATATTTATTCATATTATTGTGACAATTTTTACTATTATTAATTACAGTTTTTGTTAGAATTTTTAAGTCAAGAAAGTCAAAGGATTTTTATTCTAAGAATACAAAGTCTTGAACTTTTGTCACTTAACAAATTAAATGACCATTTGCCAAATTAGTGTCAATCTAGAGCTAAAGAAGGATGATCTTTGCATTCGTGATGTTAGTAGCAAAAACTGTACTTATTGAGATCCGTGCTACTCGGATTAAAGATTTCGGCTATTGCTTACCTAGAGCATATTTTAGGCTAATGAATAAAGCTAACAAATAATTTCCCAAGTAACACCGCGCCTTCTAACTCCTAAATTTTGACTCTTTTGTATTAATCTTCAGTACGAGGAAAGGCATGAAAAATACTCAAGTAACAATCAACGAACCACTCAACGAAACAGCTTGTAAACATAACCCAAAAAAATTGGGTGACAAGAAAAAACTAACTTGCACAAAACCACCACAACCAGGTGCAAACCAAGGAAATTGTCCTTTAGATGGAGCGATGGTTTCTGTGGGAGCTATCACTGATGTTGTTCATTTGGTACATGGTGCTGTTGCTTGTACTCATAATCCTTGGGCGACTCATGGTAGCCTCTCATCAGGCTCTCAATTATACCAAACTGCTTTTACTACTGATTTTGGTGAGAATAATATCGTTTTTGGTGGTGAAAAGAAACTGTACAAAGCTATTCTCGATGTTGCTCAACGCTATAATCCTGCGGCTGTTTTTGTCTACGCTACTTGTATTACTGCTTTGATTGGTGATGATATCGATAGTGTCTGTAAACTAGCTGCACAGAAAATTGATATTCCGGTTGTCTATATAAATTCGCCTGGATTTCTTGGTAGTAAAAATTTAGGTAATCGCATCGGTAATGAGACTTTATTGAAATATGTAATCGGAACGGCAGAACCAGAATTCACCACCCCTTTCGATATCAATATTGTTGGTGAGTACAACGTTGCTGGTGATTTGTGGAATGTTTTACCACTGTTCAAGAGATTGGGTATACGCGTTCTCTCCAAAATTACGGGTGATGCACGCTATAAAGAAGTTTGCTATGCTCATCGTGCCAAGTTGAATGTAGTCATTTGCTCAAATGTAGTGCTGCCAATGGCGCAAACAATGAAGGAACTTTATGGAATTCCTTATGTTGAAGAATCTTTCTTCGGTGTAGAGAACTTAAACCATTGCTTGCGAAATATTGCCGCAATATTAGGGGATAAATATCTTCAAGAACGTACAGAATGGTTGATAAGAGAAGAAAACGCAGCCCTAGATATTGCCCTAGCTCCCTACCGTGCCCTGTTGAAAGGCAAGCGGATTATTCTTTCTACTGGTGGTGTAAAAATTTGGTCGATTATTTTAGCTGCCAAAGATTTAGGAATGGAAGTGATTGCTACCACTAACGCCAAGACTACAGAAGAGGAGAAAGCCAAAATTAAACAATATCTTGGTCAAGATGGCATTGTTTTGCCCCAAGCAACCCCGGAAGTCTTACTACAAGTACTGAAAAATACAAAAGCGGATGTGGTTATTACTGGGAATGGCAATAAATATACAGCACTCAAAGCACAAATTCCTTTTTTGGATATTAACCATGAACGCCATCATGCCTACGCTGGTTATATAGGGCTGGTGGAACTGGCACGAGAATTGTATAAAGCTTTGTATAGTCCAGTGTGGGAGCAAGTCAGGAAACCTGCTCCTTGGGATGAAAAAATCAACTATGATGTCGCTTGATAAATAATTTGTCAAACCACAGAATCACACAAACGGTCTTTTTTACCACAAGTTGCCTCAATCTCTTTAATGTAATTTATATTGCAAATTATTACTCTGTAAGGTCTTCTTGGCGAGTTGGGTGGGTGTTGAAATAGGCACGATCAAAGGATTGCCCTAGAATCTCCTGACCGATTGAAGACAAAACGCGATCGCAATTATCATGCAATACGTAAAAGGATAAATCTCGCAATATTCGCTCCACAGGACTCGGTTTAATCAAGGAGCGAGCCCCACAAGCATGTATGCAGTCGTTCACCGTTTCCAAAGCCAGTTGTTCAGTTATGTAACGGGCGCGATTGCCTGCTTGTTTTGCTCCTAAGACCTGGCCTGTTTCCCAAAGAGTGGCTACTTGCCGCAGCCAGAGATGCATAGTATCTATATTAATTGCTGCCTTAGCAATACGATGTTGTACGTAGGGGTCGTGTCCTTTTTCCTGTTTGTTGATGTATGCTAAAGCATAATCATAGGCTCCTTCAGCAGCTCCGAGAAAAGCAGCGCCATACAGAGGTGTAAACCGCGTCTGCCACTCCTGTTGGATGTACTGTCCTGGATAGCCAATCAAGTTTTCTTTAGGGATGAAAGTACCTTCAAAGCGAACTAAGTAACTCACTGTACCTCGCATCCCAATTGGCTGCCACCAACTATCATCAAAGCTAATACTGGGGTCGGATAAATTGCAGGCTAGTAACAATACTGATGTTGGTGAGCCATTGCTATGACGCGCTCCCCCAGCCCCTGCTGTGTTGACCAAGAGAATTGCCCACTGTGCTTCTGGGGCACTGGTGGCGAATACCTTTGTGCCATCAATGATGTATCCCTCATCTACCACTTGCACACTTGTGCCAAGGCTGGCTTCTTGACCTGGAATCTGAGACTGGGGTTCTCCACTCCAAGCCGCCCATATCTCCCCACGCTGGACAATACCCTCAAACCAGCGCTTTTTCTGAGATTCATTAGCCATAGCCGCTAGTAAAACTTGGGCATTTGCGTGTCCTTCCCAGCAACGGGCTAGGGATAAATCCACTTTTGCCAGTTCCTTAGTCATCATCCACAGGGTAAAGATATCGCTATCATGTCCTAACCCTAGACCACCATATTCAATTGGCACAACAGGCGCATTGAGACCTGCTTGAAAAAGGTCTTCAAAATCTTCTCTTGGGAAGCTAGCATTGTGGTCATAACCAGCGGCGCGAGAGGCGAACTTATCGCGTGCCAGTTGGCTAATGCGCTCAATTAGAGTTTGCTTGTTGAGAGTTAGATTGAATATCATTTAATAGAGTTTTATAGACTTGTTTTTAGTTGCTAATCTTACATTTTGCATCAGTTGGTTTATCGCTATTTTTGTAAGTAGGTTATTTTAATCCGGTATGAATAATAATTATCTTCGCAAATAAAAGCAGTATGGTAATAAGCATAAATAAGAACTTAATTACATACTCTTTGCCTTTTCTCGTGTGGACTTGAGACTGACAACTCGAAAATTAACCACCAATAAAAATGATGTTATACTTTTGCACGCTTTATTCATTTACTCCTGATTTCTTACAGGGGGGTGCAAGATATAAGTAAATAAATCATCAATAACTCGATTAGCTGATAGATAGCTACCAGTGAGCCAATAAAAATCATCAACTACATAGACTTTACCCTGCTTGACAACATTAAGCTTTGACCACAGAGGTTCTCCCATTAGTTGATGGACAGCTATCTTTGACTGTGCAGGGTCTTTGAAGCCGTAGCGCACTATAAATAGGATATCCCCATCTATCTGGGTGAGGACTTCTGGAGAGATATTGTAGCCAACTGGGTTGCCCGCTTTTTTTTGAGTTGCTTTAGCATCCAGATTTTGCGAAGGAGGACGGATTAGACCAGCATCCTCTATGATCACTCCAGAGAATGCACCCTTGGTTAGCGGGTTAATCGTCTCTGGGATGAGGCGCACGACGGAAACTAAAGTTTTTTTGAGTCGGGAACCCATCTTTTGTTTGAATTCGGCTATACGTGCCTTATAATCGTCCATCAAACGTTTTGCTGCCTCGGTTTTCCCCAGAGCTTTTGCTGCTGGCATAAACGGTTGTTTCCAGTCTCCATTGCTTTCCACCTTAAGCAGAACGGTGGGTGCAATGTGAGACCATAAACTGTAAGTATCCTGATTCCGCATCGTGCCCAAGATCAAGTCCGGCTTGAGAGTCATAACCTTCTCCATGTTCGGCGGCGTCAGAAGTGCGCCAATATCTTTAATGCCGGGGTGCTTATCTTCTAACCCTAGCCCTTGGAGAGTTGAAGCCAGACCTGGAGCACCCACCAGATTGACTCCCAAAGCTAGAGGTATTTCCACTAGCCACGGATCTATGACGACAACTCGTTGAGGATGGACGGGAACTAGAGTCTGACCCATTGCGTGTTGGACTACATGGACAGGCACAGGTGATGTTTGACTTGAGGGAACAACAGCTATGTCGCGGGTCGATAATTGACGATCAAAGGAGTTGCAAGCAGAAATCATCAAGAGCATGAGCAGCACAACGAAGTAGAACTTAAACTTAGGCATATTGACAAAGTGAACAAGATAACAAGATAGAGGTTCTAGCAGAGTGACTGCGGCCAAGTGAGATCGCGTCTTGGCTGTACAAGAGGAAAAAGGGGTATATATACGCAGGGTAAGCGTATATTGTCAATAACACGACCTCAATCTCAATAAAGCCGACAATAATCGCATTAATGCCTACTTAATGATAATATTTTAGGCGATCGCTTTGACCCCTAAAAAATAAATCAAGCGATAAATCTGATTATTTCGTTTATTCATTAACTAAGGTTTTTGTCAAGATTAATTTTGATGGGCTTACCCTGCTATATATACGCCCCTAAAGAATACTTGTTAATTTGTCAAATTTCGGGAAACTAGTTGAGATGTCAGTATTGATTGTAGATAATATGGTTGCCAAAAGCTCAACATTTGTTCGCCAACTTGTTGAGGATAAAAGTAGTGAAAAAAATGATAACCTTTAGGACATTCCCACAGATGATCTTCAGGCTTAAACGCTTTTAACCAGACTTTTAATGCAGGTGAATTAACAATGGGATCGTTCTTGCTACCAGATACCATCATGGGCATAGAAACCCCGCCTTCAGGTAACTCAATTAACTTGAAAAGAGAGTGTAAAAGAGGGGATTGTTCTAAATCTCTATATAATATAGCCATTAACTTTTTACTAGTATTATGGGTCTGCTCACCAAAAAGATGACGAACACAGCCTGCTAAAACTTGCTCGCGACTCATAGTAAATAATTTTCTTTTCAGATAATAGTGGATATGCCAAGTATTAGCAGGTTGAGAAGCTACAGCCAATAAAACCACCGATGCCTACGGCGCTAAACTACGCACTTTTTGGGGATAGCGACGAGCAAAACTTAAAGCGATCGCACCACCCGCACCATGACCTGCTAAATGTATAGGATGAGAATAGTGTGCTAAGAATTCATACATCAAATCTACAGCTTCATCTATAGAACTACCTTGATCTTTATGGTAGTGATATTCCCATAGATCCACATTCATATACTGCGATATGTATTGTAGTAATGGTTGATCAAAACGCTGCAATACATGACTAGAAGTGATCCAAACAACATCGGTATCATCAGACATAAATACTCTCAAACATCAAAATTTGGAAATAATCAATTTTTCAAGCGTGCTATTCATGACTCTAAATATTTGCTATGACTTCCCCAGTCTTGCTGATGTCATAGCCACCAAGAATTTGTAATTGCGATCGCACTAGCCGATGTCCCAAGATATTGAGAAACTGCTGTACTGGTGATAGTCCTCAACTTTGCAGCCAAGTGCTTTGGCTAAACGCAGGGAAATGGTAACTGAAGGAGCATATTGTCCCGATTCCAGACCACCAATAGTCTGACGGGTGACACCAGCTATATTAGCCAATTCTTGCTGGCTCATGCCCAAGCGAGTTCTAATTGACTTCAGGTTGTTGCAAAGATTCACGTCCAGTTTCATGAGGTTGTATGTATCTCTGTGTTAAAAAAAGCCGCAGCTGACAAACTTAACCTGCCAGGGCAATAGCAAGGTATTTAGTGTTTGCCGTTTTTGTTGTCAGACATGTTGGTGCTTTGAAAATTTCGCTGATTTTTGGCAAGCATATCATACACATTGCCAATATTTTTAACATTGAGGGATATTATTTAGCGTCAGCATTACCTTTTCATCATCTGCTCACTCAGTCATTACCAAGAAAAAATACTCAAATCCGAATGGCACGCTTGTAAGGCGTAAACCCTTAATATAAATGGCTTTTGGGTGTATGCCTTGCATGGTCAACAATTGAGAATTCAAATAAGAATACTGATGTGGCTAAATGATTGAGATCATCAGGTTCTCATGACAAATGAGTGGCTTAGGAACGAGTCACACATGAGTTTGCTCTGGCTGCCTAAAATACCGATTCAGTATTCTGAATTATGACCAAAAAACTAGGTTTCGTTGGGTTGCAACAAGGAATGTTTGATTGTGAAAGACGTTAAAACAGGGTTTATCAGTCTTGTGTTTTATTAATCAATCGGTGTTATAGCGGGCAATGTCTCAAAAAATTTTTGCCTTTTGCAAGTAAATTTGCCATACGCATGATATTCTTGCTATGTGCTGAGTGCCCTGCCGTAGCAGCCTTTTATCTTTTTTTAGTCTTTTAATATTGCAGAAAAACTGGAAAAGTCGGACTCCGCCAATTCCTTATTACTCATGAACGCAACCACCACCAATCCACAAAGATACTATACTCGTATCCTGAGCTTAGTTGTAGCAATTCTATTACTGTTACTGGGCATATTTGCCAGCATTGCTTACGGTGCTGCTGACATTTCTACCTGCCAAATACTTACCGCTTTTACCAACTTTGATGACTCCACCGAACACATAATTATCCGCTCAATTCGCCTACCGCGCACACTGATTGCAAGTATGGTCGGTGCTAGTTTGGCTATAGCTGGGGCTTTAATGCAAGGATTGACTCAAAATCCCTTAGCTGCGCCTGGTATCTTGGGGATCAATGCAGGTGCAGCCTTAGCAGTGGTAGTAATGGTCTTTGGCTTGGGTATATCTTCACCAGCCCTGATTACTCTTGTAGCATTTCTAGGAGCATTGTTAGCAGCGATCGCAGTTTATTCCCTCGGTTCACTAGGACAAGGGGGTACAACACCACTGAAGTTGACTATCGCTGGTGCAGCCCTCACCGCCTTGCTATCTTCAATTAGCACAGGTGTATTGATTTTGAGTGAGCGAACTCTTGAAGAAGTACGCTTCTGGCTAGCAGGTTCTCTAGCAGGGCTAAACTTCAATCTATTTCTGACTGTGTTGCCTTGGATGATAGTGGGGCTATTAACAGCTTTTGCCTTGAGTAGACAGATCAATATTCTCAGTTTAGGAGAATCGGTAGCTACAGGCTTAGGTCAGCAAACAGGTTGGATCAAGTTGGCAACAGCATCAAGCATTGTCATCTTAGCGGGAAGTGCTGTAGCATTAGCAGGGCCTATCGGCTTTGTCGGTCTGGTAATTCCCCATCTAGCGCGGGGAGTAATGGGTGTTGATTATCGTTGGGTATTGCCTTGTGCGGCTGTATTTGGTGCGGACTTATTAGTATGGGCAGATTTAGCAGCCCGTTGGTTAATTAGACCCCAAGAATTACCTGTTGGCGTGATGACAGCAATGTTAGGAGCGCCCTTTTTGTTGTATCTAGTGCGTTGGCGGGTGAAGAGAGGATGATAACAATTCAAAATTCACAATTCAAAATTCAAAATTCAATACTGGGTAAGGAGCCTGTAACTAGAGTATTGTTTGTAGTGCTATTAATCACCCTTGCTGTTTTAGGGATGAGCCTCAGTTTGGGAGATTACCCTGTCCCACCAGCAGATATAGTTAAAGCTGTTCTTGGTTTACCAACTCAAGATCCAGAATCTCCCTTTGTTGTTGTTACCTTGCGTTTACCGAGAGTGTTAATCTGCTGGTTGGTAGGAGTCGGCTTGGGCGTTGCCGGTGCAATTTTACAAGGATTGACACGTAATCCTTTAGCTGACCCTGGCATCGTTGGGGTAAATGCAGGTGCAGCCTTAGCTGCTGTTACCTTGATTGTATTATTCCCGGCTGTACCCACTATGTATTTGCCCCTGGCTGCCTTTGGTGGTGCTTTTATTGTGGGCTGTCTCATCTACTTGCTAGCTGGCACGGGAGAAAAATCACCTCTGCGTTTAGTGTTGGTGGGAGTATCACTCGCAGCAATGATGGGAGCTTTCACGACTTTGATGTTGACTTTCGGTAAAATCAGCAACGTTAGTAGAGCGCTAGTGTGGCTGGCAGGTAGTGTTGCTGGTAAAAGTTGGGAGCAACTTTGGCAACTGCTACCTTGGATAGTTATCTTCGTTCCTTTAGCTTTACTGCTGGCGCGGGAACTTGATACTTTGCAACTGGGTGATGCAGTAGCTAAAGGACTCGGTAGCCGAATCACATATCAGAGGAGCAAATTATTGTTAGTGAGTGTAGCGCTGGCTGGGTCAAGTGTGGCGATCGCAGGTACAATTGGCTTCGTTGGATTAATGGCTCCTCATTTGGCACGTAGACTTGTTGGATCAATACATCAAAATTTATTACCAGTCGCTGCCTTAATCGGGGGATTATTGGTATCATCAGCAGATTTTTTGGGTCGGACAATGTTTTCTCCGACAGAATTACCCTGTGGTTTGCTCACTGCTGCCTTGGGAGCGCCTTATTTTATCTATTTACTATACCAAAGGCGGCAAAGATGAGTAGGCAAAAAAGAAATTAGGCGTTGGTCTTGAAAGTGCTGTACATGGATAGCGGGGCATTTAGCCCGTGCTGACAGGTATAGGTTTTTTACGAATATCCCTAAAGTGGTTTTCAAAACTACTCATTTGTCATGATAATCTGATGATCTCAATCATCTAGCCGCATCAATATTCGTATTGAGTTCTTAATTGTTGACCATGTAACCACTAGACCCTCTCATCCTGCCATATTAAGGGTTTGCGCCTTACAAGCGTGCCATTCTGATTTGACCATTTTCTCTTGGTGACGACCAAGTGAGTGAGCAAATGATCAAAAGGTGATGTCTAGGTTGGGCTGCGCCTACTCTAAATCGCATCCCCAAATGTTAAACATACTGGCATGATGTATGCTATACTTGCATAAAATCAGTGAATTTTTCACACTTTTTTATGGTGAACCATTAACGCTACGTTGACAGGACAAGGTGAAATGACACGCTTGAAAAATTGATTATCGAAACAGAATACATGCGTCAGTCGTCAGAATTCAGTTGGGTATTCTGTATGACTGGCGGATGAATAACAGGGCTTAAGACCCCCACAAAACTAGAATTTTTGGTGGTCAACAAGATAGTCGCGGGTCTAAGAACAAAGTTGCTCCTCTTGGGGAGACCCCAAGACCGCACTTTGCGCTGAATCTCCAAATGAATTGATTCTGACAGGAGTTGACAGGAAACGTCTCCGGCTCCGCTCCTGAATTCAGAATAGCTGAATTCTTCTTCAATCCCAAATTTTGAGGTTTGAGAGTATTTATGTTTGATGATATCGATGTTCTTTGGATCAGTTCTAGTCATGTATTCCAGCGTTTTGATAGACCATTACTACGATACATATCGCAGTATGTGAATGTGGCTCAATGGGAATATCACCACTACAAAGATCAAGGTAGTTCTATAGATGAAGCTGTAGATTTAGTGGATGAATTTTTAGGACAGTATTCTCATCCTATACATTTAGCAGGTCATGGTGCTGGTGGTGCGATCGCCTTAAGTTTTGCTCGTCGCTATCCCCAAAAAGTGCAATCGCTGGTCTTATTAGCTGTAGCTTCTCAACCTGCTAATACTTGGCATGTCAACTATTATCTGCAAAGACAAGTATTTACTATGAGTCGTGAGCAAGTTTTAGCAAGCAGTGTTCATCATCTCTTTGGCGAACAACCCCATAATACTACTAAAAAGTTAATGGCCGTGTTATGTAGAGATTTAGAAGAATCCCCTCTTTTGCACTCTCTTTTCAAGTTAATTGAGTTACCTAAAGGCGGGGTTTCTATGCCCTTGATGATCTGTGGTAGTAATAACGATCCCATTGTTAATTTCCCTGCATTAACAGGCTGGTTAAAATGGTTTAAACCTGAAGATAAACTCTGGCAATGTCCTAAAGGCTATCATTTTTTTCACTACTTCTATCCTCAAAAAGTCTGTGAACAAATGTTGAATTTTTGGCAACCATATAATCTCAAACCAATGCTGATATCTCCATTAGTTTCCCGCAATTTGACAAATTAACAAGTATTCTTTTGGGGCGTATATAGTAATCCGATTTGATTTCTGAAATTATTTCCGTAGGCTGGGAGTGGGGAGTAGGGAAGAAGCCTCTTTGAGTTGTACTGGGTTTTTTAAAAAATCAAATATCAGTCCTATATATAGCCCGATAAATTTGTGATCTAATTAGTGAGTACATTTGCATTGGTTGCAGTCGGCATATTATTGTACAATCTTTTGTTTGGTAAGACGAATCTCACCAATAGAATTTTTCCGCTACATTTAAACCTCAAGTGTGTTATGTTCCTATGAATACAAACTCAGATTTTCTCTCGGAAATGTGTGATTTTCTTTATCCACGTAGTCCATATTATGGACAATTCAAGATAGAGTATTTAACATTTAATGCACATCTGCAAGAGTTTTCACAACGGGTAAACTACATATCTAGTCTGCAAACTGCTGGGAAAATTTCTCCAGAAGAAGCTTATAAACCAATTCACCACCTTTGGAAGCAGTTAAAATCTGCTAAAAAAGCACTAGTAAATAGCTAAGGTGGGAAGTGTGTATATTTTCCCGCCCTCCGATCGCGATCGCAATCCTCAAAGAAAGTACTGATGCATATTTACCCAAATGTTTTGTCAGAGTTTCTTTACTAAGTGCAGCAGTAAGTAGCCAATATTCTTGGTAATATCATTGCAATATGATTTATATAATTTTTATCCTAAAGGGCGATCGCTAACTTGAAGGAAACTCTTGGTATGTGATGACTCCACAGTAAAAAAAGAAAGCCATCTGCCAGCAGAGCCGCAAAGGCTCCACGCACGCCATTACGCACTTTCAGACCAATTATCCAAGCAATCAGAAAGCCCTATGGAGAACACAGTCCTTGAAACCCAACATCTGGACCTCGCTTACGACGGCAAACCCATCATATCCGGTCTTAACTTGCTGGTTCCGAAAGGACAAATTACTGCTCTAGTCGGCCCCAATGGCTGTGGTAAATCTACTCTACTGCGGGGTTTGGCTAGATTACTCAAACCCCATATTGGTACTGTATATCTGAATGGCGCTGATATCTTTCGACAGTCAACAACCAAAGTTGCACAGCAACTTGGTATTCTTCCTCAAGGCCCATCTGCACCAGAAGGATTGACTGTGCGAGATTTAGTAGCCCAAGGTCGTTATCCATATCAACATAGTTGGTTTCAATCTTGGACTGCTGAAGATGAACGTCAAGTTCGCAAAGCATTAACAACTACAGACCTTAACGAATTAGCTAATAGAGCCGTAGATACCCTCTCTGGTGGACAGAAACAACGTGCTTGGATAGCTATGACTTTAGCACAAGATACACAAATTTTATTATTGGATGAGCCGACTACTTTCTTAGATTTAGCGCATCAAGTGGAGGTGCTGGAATTACTGGGGGATTTGAATCAGCTAGAGGGAAGAACAATTATCATGGTGTTGCATGACCTAAATCAAGCGTGTCGTTATGCTCACAATCTAGTAGCTTTACGTGATGGCGGTGTTATGGGTTATGGAAATCCAGCAGATGTAATGACACAAGAAATGGTGCAAGAGGTGTTTGGATTAGCTTGTCGAATTGTACCAGATCCAGTAACGGGTAAACCTTGGTGTATTCCTTTGGGTCGGCAAAGAGATAGTGAGGTTAATTAACAGTCTCAGAACTGAATGGCACGCTTGAAAAGCTAAAGTCATTAGTTCTGTCAAGTAATTTTAGATTTTGGATTTTAGATTTATTCTCGCGTTTAAATTCGCAAGTCTCAGACTTTTTTAAATTTACGATGTTTGAATCTTCAATTCCATTTTCCAAAATTTAAAATCTAAAATTCGCTGAGATAATATCATAAACTCTCTTCTCTACGAGAGGTTGCGCGAACAATTTTCAATTGTTAAGCCTTTTTACTTAGCAAAGGAATTTCAATCCAAAATTCTGTGCCTTGCCCCGGCTCAGATATAAACCAGAGGGTTCCACCATGTTTTTTCTCAATAATTTGCCGACTAATAGATAAACCTAACCCTGTTCCCTTTCCTACAGGTTTAGTAGTAAACATAGGTTCAGATAACCTCTGTTTGACTTCTTCTGTCATGCCAATGCCATTATCGGCAATTTGAATTACTACGAGTGAGCGTTGTTCATCTACAGCAGTGCGAATCGTGATTTGTCCGTTGTCTAATACTGATGACAAATGAACGCCACTTGCGGCAATTTTGGGAAAGTTCGCACCAGAGTTGCTCCTAGTGACAAATGACTCCTCTATAGCATCAATTGCATTAGCGAGGAGATTCATGAAAACTTGATTCAGTGGGCCTGGAAAACATTCTACAGGTGGCACAGTTCCATAATCTTTAATAATTTGAATTTCACTACGTTCTGAGTTCGCTTTCAAGCGGTATTGTAAAATCAATAGCGTGCAATCAATACCTTCATGAATATCTATAGGTTGTACTACTGAATCATCTCGACGTGAAAAATGTCTAAGTGAATAAATCATCTGTGCCAGACGCTTTGTTCCTTTGTGCATAGACGAGATGATTTTCGGAAAATCTTGCATTAAGAAATCAATATCGATTTCATCTATTTTCTGGGCAATTTCTACTTCTGGATTGGGATAATATTGCTGATAGAGTTGAAATAAATCAATAAGATTTTGGGTATATTCAGAAGCATGACTAAGATTGCCTAAAATGAAGTTGACTGGGTTGTTAATTTCATGGGCAATTCCAGCAATCAACTCACCAAGAGTAGACATCTTTTCTTGTTGTACCAAACTAACCTGAGCTTGCTGCAAATTATCAAGCGCTTGAGATAGTTGAGAAGTACGTTCTTCTACCCTTTGCTCTAACTCCTCAGTCAGCTTTTCTAACTTGGTTTCAACTGCAAGACGGTCGGCTATTTCTTGTTTAAGTTGCTGATTATGAGTTTTGAGTTGCTTAGTGAGGTTACGGTTTTGTAGATGCGTCTTAATACGAGCCAATACTTCTTCGTACTCAAACGGTTTTGTAATGTAATCTACTGCTCCCAAACTCAAACCCTTTACTTTATCGACAGTTTCAGAGAGATCTGTCATAAAAATTATCGGGATATCACAGGTTAGAGGATTTAACTTTAAACGCTGGCAAGCAGTAAATCCGTCAATACCAGGCATCATTACATCTAAAAGTATAATATCAGGACAGACATATTCAGCTTGAGCGATCGCACCCTCGCCATTCACAGCAATCAATATCTCCCAACCTGTGTCAATTAATGCTTCAGATAGTACTTCCAAATTATGCGGGTTATCATCCACAATTAAAATTACTCCTTTCTCCAGAACAGGTATATTCATTGTTTTTCTCCTCGATATGGCTGAATAAACTCCCTAATTTTTTCGATTTGAAAGCTTTTAGCAAGTTGCTGTAATTGTTCGGCAAATGGGATAAACTTTTCATCCAACAGTTTCAGCTTTTGGGCTTGCTCTCGAATGCCTTTGATGTTACCTCTCATCGCCAACTCAAATAGTTGCTCAATTTCTTCAGGTGGTGGAGCAATTAAGCAAGTGTCTGGTAGTGAGGAATCAACAGAAGTAACTTTTAGAATTTGGGTTTCATTGACTCCTTCTGATGATTATTCCCGCAGTGCATAACCTACACCACGAACTGTATGAATCAAACGCTTTTCATTATTTTCTTCTAACTTGAGTCGCAGATAACGAATATAAACCTCAATAATATTAGAATCACCCATGAAGTCGTAACCCCAAACTTTCTCTAGAATTTGATCTCTAGTAAATACCTGACGGGGATGTGAAAAGAGATATTCTAATAAGTCAAACTCTTTTGCTGTTAACTCAATGCTTCGTTTCTCCCGAAAAACTTCACGGGTACGGCGATTTAAGCTTAAATCTTCAAAGTGCAACAAATCCTCATCTGTTTCTTGCGTGCGGCGGAGATGGGCGCGAATTCGAGCTAGTAGTTCCTCAATGCTGAAGGGTTTAACCACATAATCATCGGCTCCTGCATCTAATCCTGCCACGCGATCGCTCACTTCATCTTTTGCTGTCAACAAAATTACTGGTACTGTACTGCCTGTTGCTCGCAAACGGCGACAAATTTCCAAGCCTGTCAGTCCTGGTAGCATCCAATCCAGAATCGCTAAATCTGGCGATGAGTCTCGCGCCAGGGTTAGACCAGCGATGCCATCATGAGCCACACTTACTTGGTATCCTTCGCTATTAAGTTCTAATTCGACAAATCGCGCCAGTTTGACTTCATCTTCCACCAAAAGGATATGTGCTGTCATATTTTTGCTCCTAAAGTTAGATAGAACTGCTATATGTAGGTAAACTGATTGTAAACGTACTCCCTTCTCCTAACTTTGATTGCACACTTACACTACCCCCCATACCTTCTACAAGTGTCTTGACAATCGATAAACCCAAACCAGAACCCCCAGTAGCATGAGAGCGGGATTCATCTACACGGTAAAATCTCTCGAAAATCCGTGCTTGCTGTTGCAAAGGAATGCCATAGCCTTGATCACAAATTTGAATAATTGCCTTGTCTGGAAGCTGATTTAACTGAAAAATTATGGGTGTATCAGCTTCAGAATAATTAACAGCATTATCAATTAAATTCAATAATACTTGTTTGAGGCGGCTGTAGTCTGCTTTTACCTCAATTGGATAAATTTTTGACTCGATTTTAATTAGGCGATCGCTATATTTTTTTGCCATTACTACAACTTCTTCAACTAAGTCATTCAGCACATAAGGTTTCATTTGAAAGTATAAGTAACCGCTATCTGCTCGTGCTAAATCAAGTAAATCTTGTAGCAGGCGGATAGTGCGTTCAGCTTCCGATGCAGCAGTTTCTAAAGCTTCTTGTTGGGTTTGGGTTAAGTTATTCTGTCTTCGCAAGACACTTTGCAAATAACCATGTACAATTGTTAAGGGTGTGCGTAACTCGTGAGAAACATTACTCACGAATTCTCGCTCTTGCTCCCAAGATTGGGAGAGACGCGATAACAACATGGTTAAGGTTTGAGCTAATTCTTTGACTTCGCTGGGTGCATTATCAAAATATAGCTGTGCTTGTCCTAAATCTTCAGCAGAAATCACAGAAGCCATTTGATTTAGCTGGCGCAGAGGTTGCAGAGAACGCTTAATATAAAATGCGATCGCAGTAGTTAGGACAATAATTGCCAAAACACTAGTAATAGCTAAACTCTGTACCATTACTACAAACGTTCTCTGTTCGCGGGTAATATCCTTTACTACAAATAACTCACCCAGTAACTTCCCCTGCACTTGCACAGAATTACCGGATAAAACAAAGTAGCTTTGGTTTACTTTGTAAACTTGTGGTTTAATCTGCATCTTAGTCAGGGACATTAATTCAGCTACCGTAGTGTCAGATAATAAATCTAAAGTGGCAGATTTTACCAAAATTTTATTATCAGGACTTTTTAACCATAATAATGTATTGGTATTTGCCAAGTTATTAATAGCCTTTTGCAACCCAGTTTCAGGTTGCATCATTTCACTATAAAGTTGCACATCTCGCGGCAAGCGCTTGGCGATTTCTTCTATGTTATTCTTATGACTATCAACTAAAATTTGCTGCATTTTCCAACTAGTCCATGTAGCGAGGCTTCCTAATACCAAAGCTGAAAATGCTGCAATCCCAACCGTGAGGCGTGACTGTAAAGAAAATGGGTCTATATTTATCCAAACTTTTCTGATTTGCTTCACTGTTCTGGTTGCGTTTGAGGTGTTGAAAAAGGCTTTATCAATAAAATCGGACTGCTAAATATAAAGTTATTATCAACCGCTACATCTTTAGTTATAGCTGATGTGAACTGATCTCTGTTGCATCCCTACAGTGAAAAGGGTAGCCATTCCCAAAAAATTGCTAAATATTTTTATTTTATTGCATTCTCAACTACACAAATCTTTCTATAAGAATAATATAAATTGATTTACTAATAATTAAATTAGTTTACGCTGAGAATTACCTTAAAATTTATACTCCTGTCTGCTTTACCTTTGTACTCTTGTTTGAACGCAAGGGTTGAAAGTAAATCTTGCTCTTTAATAGAGATAGTATATTTTATAAAGTAATAGTAGTTATCAATTTATCGTAAATTAAAGGGTTTAATACCTCTACGTCCAGGGCTATTTCATTTTCATCTAGCTCGCCTCAGAATGAATTCTGAGTCTAATAGCGAAAGTCGTCTAAAGACGACTGAGAAAAGGTTATAGTCCAATACGCTTGGGTTAAGAGAATAGTAGGTTGGGTTGAGCAATAGCGAAACCCAACGAACATCCTAGTAATGTTGGGTTTCCTTATGTCAACCTAACCTACGCCAATTTTAGTTTTTAGCCTTAACTGAACTGTATTGGGTTATAGTCCGTTTTAAGGGACTTTAGCTAAAAGCCTGTGAACTTTAGTTCTGGGTGCGTTTATGTCTAGAACGAAATAGCCCTGCCCTACGTCTACACCTAGCATCATTTGTAACGACAAACCTTTTTAAGGAGAGCTAGGGAGGATCAGATTTTGATGTCCTTATATTAGAGCGATCGCTTCTTTCTCCTTGTCTATTTCTGGTTCTTGATGCTGTGCTTCATATTCACCAAATTGCTGGATTAATTTCGCAACTAAACCTGTCCAGCCAGTTTGATGACTAGCTCCAATTCCGCTTCCATTATCACCATGAAAATACTCATAGAATAAAATCAAATCTCGCCAGTGTGGATCATTTTGAAACTTTTGGATTCCACCATAAACAGGACGTTGACCAGAAGAATTTTGCAAGAAAATTCTGGTTAACCTTTGAGATAATTCTGATGCAACTTCCCAAAGTGTCATCATTTGACCAGAACCTGTAGGACATTCCACTTTGAAATCGTCTCCTAGATAATAATGAAACTTTTGTAGAGATTCTATTAGGATGAAATTCACTGGAAACCAGACGGGGCCGCGCCAATTAGAATTACCACCAAATAAACCACTACTAGATTCAGCCGGTTCATAATCCACCCGAAATTGCGAACCATTGACATCAAAAATATAAGGATTTTCAGCATGAAATCTAGAAAGCGCCCGAATGCCATAAGGACCAAAAAACTCACTTTCATCCAGCATTTTTTGCAGAATACTTTTGAGCTTATCTCTGGAAACGATCGCCAATAACCTCCTCGCACCCACTCCTTTTGTTTCCATACAAGCCACATTTTGGCGCAAGTCAGGACGGTTTTGGATGAACCATTCCAATCGCTTTTTAAAACCGGGAAGCATTTTTAAAGTATCTGGTTCAATAGTTTCAATGGCAAACAAAGGAATTAATCCTACTATTGACCTGACTTTTAAGGTAGTTTGTCGTTCAGGTAAATGCAGTACATCGTAGTAAAATCCATCTGAATCATTCCACAAACTGGCTTCTATTCCGCCAATTTTATTCATGGCATCGGCAATGTAAAGGAAATGCTCAAAGAACTTGCTAGCAATGTCTTCGTAAACAGGATTAGTCTTTGCCAATTCTAGAGCGATCGCTAACATATTTAAACAATACATCCCCATCCAACTAGTACCATCAGATTGGTCGATGTGTCCGCCTGTAGGTAAAGCCGCACTGCGGTCGAATACACCAATATTATCTAAACCGAGAAATCCCCCTTGAAAGACGTTGTTACCCTTAGCATCTTTGCGATTCACCCACCAGGTAAAATTGAGCATCAGCTTTTGAAACACCCGTTCTAAAAACTGTCTATCTGCTCGTCCATATATCTTCTGTTCAATCTTGTAAATACGCCAAGTTGCCCAAGCATGAACAGGGGGATTAACATCACCAAAGGCCCATTCATAGGCAGGAATTTGCCCATTAGGATGCATATACCATTCCCGTGTTAAAACATCCAACTGATACTTAGCAAAATCGGGGTCAATCATTGCCAAAGGAATAGTATGAAATGCCAAATCCCAAGCCGCAAACCAAGGATATTCCCATTTATCAGGCATAGAAAGAATATCTTTATTGTAGAGATGGAACCATTCCCGATTTCTACCTTGTTGGCGTTCTGGAGGTGGCGGTGGTGTATTGCGATCGCCTTTCAGCCAATCCTCTAAAACATAGTGATAATATTGCTTGCTCCACAGCATTCCAGCAAACGCTTGTCGCTGCACATTTCGCATATCTTCACTGAGGGAAAATGGCGTGACGCGCTGATAAAAATTATCTGCTTCATGTTGTCGTTCCCAAAAGATTGTATCGAATTTTTGTCCAAATACCTCACCTAAATCAGGTACATCACTCAATCGCAATTTAACAATTTGAGTTTCACCTGCACCAACTGTTAATAAATAATCAGCAGATGCTTTAGTACCAACTTTATTTGGATTTACTGCCTCTTTTTTACCATGAACTATGTAGTCATTAATGCCATCTTTGACATAGGCAGATGAATTCGGAGAGCCAAATAAGCGCTGATAATTTGTCTCGTTTTCTGTAAATAGAATTTCGTTTGCTTGCTGACAATACAGCCACCTTTTACCTAAAGTTGAGTGAAACACCTCAACCACATGAAGGCCATTACCCGATTCCACCTCTTTTAAAGTAGGTTTGCTGGTATGCCCATTCCAAGACCAAGTATTACGAAACCAGAGAGTAGGTAACAGATGTAGTGTCTTTGCTTCTGGTCCTCGGTTGACTACTTTAATTTGGATGAGAATATCTTCAGCAGAATTCTTGGCATATTCAACGAATACATCAAAGTAGCGATTTTCATCAAATATACCTGTATCTACTAATTCAAATTCTGGTTCGTGACGATTTCTACGTTGATTTTCTGCGACTAATTGGGAGTACGGAAAGGCTTTATGGGGATATTTGTAAAGCGCTTTCATGTAGGAATGGGTAGGGGTATTGTCTAGATAAAAGTAATATTCTTTAACATCTTCTCCATGATTCCCTTCGCTACCAGTTAAACCAAAAATTCTTTCTTTGAGAATAGAATCTTCGCCATTCCAAAGTGCGATCGCCAAACAAAGCCGTTGATGGTTATCACAAATGCCAGCAATACCATCTTCACCCCAACGGTAGGCGCGAGAACGAGCCTGATCATGGGTGAAGTAGTCCCAGGCTGTACCGTTGGGGCTGTAGTCTTCGCGCACCGTTCCCCATTCGCGATCGCTCAAATACGTCCCCCATCTACGCCAATGAGCTTTGTGACTCAAGGCTTCTGCTAATCTGATCTCTTCTTGGGTTAGATTTGTCATAATATCATCCTGTATATATAGCGTTTCCTAATCACATGAAGTACATCATAGCCCCCTCCTCGCTTGCGGGGAGGGGGTTGGGGGTGGGGTTCTTTTACCTCACTCAACCGAGAAACGCTATATTGTGTATTAATTGACATATCACCTGGGTATTAGCAATGTAGCGTATGACGATGAATTTGCCTGTTCCCCAAGATTATCAATATCAATTTGGTGGTAGTCTTCCTGCTAATGCACCTACCTACGTCACACGCAAAGCTGATGCAGATTTGTATCAGGCTGTGAAAGCTGGAGAGTTTTGTTTTGTCCTCAACTCTCGACAAATGGGTAAATCCAGTTTGCGTGTCCGCACAATGCAAAGGTTACAGGGTGAAGGAATTGCTTGTGTATCTATTGATTTAACCGCAATTGGGACATCAGGGCTAAAGTCTGAACAATGGTATTCTGGGATTATTGATACTATTTCTGGTTCTGAAAGTTTAAAGTTAGGTGAGCAGTTTGATATAGATCAGTTATGGGAAGAAAATTCCCGCTTTTCTGATGTGCAGATTTTTGGGAAATTTATTGATAAATTACTAAAATTAATCTCCACACAGATTGTTATTTTTATTGATGAAGTTGATAGTGTTCTCAGTTTAAATTTTCCGGTTGATGATTTTTTTGCTTTAATTCGAGCTTTCTTTAATCAAAGAGTTGATAATCCTGAATATCAACGCATTACTTTTGTGCTTTTGGGAGTAGCTACCCCTTCTGAGTTAATTCAAGATAAAAAGCGTACTCCTTTTAATATTGGAAAAGGAATTGAATTAACCGGATTTGAATTTGCAGAAGCTTTACCTTTAATTAAGGGATTTTGTGGACAAACTAGCAACCCGGAAGCCGTACTAAAAGAGATTTTACACTGGACGGGAGGACAGCCATTTTTGACTCAGAAAGTCTGTGAATTTGTCCGTCAATCTGAAACTGTAATTCCCCCAAGTGAAGAAGCTGCTTTTGTAGAAAGTTTAGTCAAAAATAGAGTGATTCAGAATTGGGAATCTCAAGATGAACCGGAACATTTTAGAACTATTCGGGATAGAATTTTAAAAAGAGATGAGCAGAAAGCAGCATACTTATTAGATTTATATCAACAAGTATGGCACTCAGGCGGAATTGATATTGATAGTAGTATTGAACAGAGTGATTTACAGTTAGCGGGAATCGTTGTTAAAAAAGAGAGTAAATTAAAGGTTTATAACCTGATTTATCAAACAATTTTTGACAGCTTATGGATCGAGAAAACTTTAGCCAGTTTGCGTCCTTATGCTGAGAATTATCGTCAGTGGATATTATCAGAAAAAGAGGATGAGTCTCGGTTATTGCGGGGGAAAGCTTTAGTAGAAGCGTCAAATTGGGCAAGGCATAAAAGTTTGGGTTTTCAAGATTTAGAATTTTTAGCAGCTAGTCGGAAACGAGAGCGAGAAGAGGAACTAGCAGAAACAGAAATCCAAGCAGAATTAGAAAGGGAAAGGAAAGAAAAAGAAGCAGCATAAAGGGCTAGACAAATTGAAGGTAAAGCTAAACAGAAAGCAGAAAGGCAATTGGTAACTGCTAGAAAAAGAATGCGTTTTGGACTAGTGGTTTTATTTATTACTTTAGTGATTACAGCTTTGTTAGGAATAGCTGCATTTATAGGGTTTGAAACCGCTAACAGAAAAACAAATGAACTCAATCAATCAATTGCTAAAATTAGAGAATTATCAGCAGTAGCTTCTCAACTTCAACAAAAAGGGCAAACAAATGAAGCGAATCAGTTTTTGAATATTGCAGGTTTGGTTTTGCAGGATAAAATTAATAATCCCAAGCTAAAAGAGGCTTTATTAGATAGTTCTCTGGTTTTAGGGTATCAATATCTAGTCGCTCAAAAAAATGAGGGAAATAAAACAAATGATTTAAAAAATGCTGAAATAGATTTTAAGAAAATCCTGCCAGAATTATCAGAAATAGAAAACAAAATTGAGAATAATCCAAACAATTTAGCTACTTTAGTTTATATTAACTATGTTAAAGGTAAATTAGAAGAAGATTCAAATAATGCTAATGCTTTAGCAGATTACAAGAAAGCATTTAAATATATCAGTAGTCTAGAATCTCCTAAGTTAAAGTCAAATCTTGATTTATTTACTTTAGACCTAAATATTCTCTACAATGGCAATGCTGATATTGTGGCTTTGCTTTATCGTCAACTTAAAAGATTAGACGGCTCAAATCCAGTTTATGATCAATCTTTAAAGAAACATTTCTTGAATGAATTAGATTATTTGATGCAGCAGCAAAGATGGAGGCAAGCAGATTTCAAAACTTGGCAGTTTCTTCTCTATTCAGCAGGAAGAATACACAGTTATTTAGATTTAACTGATATCAGAAACTTTAAGTGTGATAATTTGAAAAAACTAGATGTACTTTGGGTAAATAACTCCAATGGGCATTTTGGCTACAGTGTCCAGAAAAAAATATATTTGGCTAGTGGCAATTCTCTCGATTTTGATTGGGAGAAGGGAATGTTTAAAAATTGGAACGAGGAAAAGTATAATGATTTTACGAAAAGAGTGGGATGGAAAGGAGAGGATGGGGAGTGGACAAGATTTGAGGAATTACCCATGAACCTGGTGAAAGGAAAGGATGGGGAGTGGACAAGATATAAGGAATTACCCATGAACCTGGGGGAGGATGGATATAGAACATCTAGAAGGAGGGAGAAGATATCTAGAATATCTAGAAAGGGAGAACTCCCAGAAGGAGTGTTGATGGGGGCTGTTAAGGCTATTGAATATATTTCTCTCTTGCAGAGACTTGTGAATTGTAACAGATAAGGCTTTCAAAGAATTGTAAAGATTTATTATTAGGAAATTTCACACACAATAATAAGGCTTTCGGAGATTCGATACCTGGCACCTGGCAAAGAAAAAAACAAATAACACAAAGGAACTTGAAAAGAGCTAGTTTTAGTATCGTTAAAATTCCCAAAAGTTCCCAAAAATTCCCAAAAAAAGACATTTTTATCGATAAATAGAGACACTACTCCTATCTTCATCTCAAATCATTGACTGTGATCTCGAAAAATCATCCCTGCAACTTGCGAATTGTAACAATTAGCAAAAATAAATTTCTCAGCCACATCAACAATTTCTAGATTATTTGCATCCCAAGTATCCCAAGGTAATCGCATCTGTCCAGGTGATGCTTTTTTATCTTTGCCCTTAATTACTTTCGGTAAAAATTGATTACCCCAAGAATAGTGTTTTTCTGTTTTCGCTTTTGGTTTGTACTTTTTACAAAAACCACGATATTTAGCAGCACATTCATTCAAAGTTTTACCCAGTGCTAAAAAAGCGGGATGCCAAGTTGTTAAACCATCATCCCCCAGTCGGTCATAGACTCCATAATTACTAAAATCATAGAAAAAGCCTTCTTGCATTCCTGCTGCTTTCGGATTCGCGTGAATATACCGCAGCGTATTCAATGCCCGTTGATGGTCACTTTTATGACTTACGCACTCACATCGACCAATCCCCTTAAAAAGGGGGCTTTAGAAGTTTCCCCCTTTTTAAGCTACGGTGTACACATAAGTCTGAAAATAGCTGAATAAGACAGGTTTTACCCCACCCTAACCCTCCCCTTGTGAAGGGGAGGGAACCGGAAATCTCATTTCCCCCCTTTATAAGGGGGGATTAAGGGGGGTGATACGACTTGTGTGTACACCGTAGTCCGAGTAGTGACGTGATAGCTGTATCCTAGTTTTAAGTCGCGCTGTGGCCGTGGCATAAGAAGAATTTGTCATCCTCTAATTCTCCCCATAATATCTATGCTCTTTAAAAATTTTTTTAACATTTTTTTTCGTAAAACCCCAAAACCTCAACCCGCAGAGATGACTGGTTTAATCAAAATATCGGGATGTGACAACCCTAAGCGGTGCGGGGATGTGATTTTTGTTCACGGCTTAGGTGGTCACGCACGCGGAACTTGGCATCCGCAAGAACTACGCGACGACGATAATTTCTGGTTAACGTGGCTGGGACAAGAAAGACCAGATTTAGGTATTTGGTCTTTTGGCTACAAGGCTGAACCCTTTGAATGGAGAGGTTCAACAATGCCACTTTTTGACCGTGCTAGTAATTTGCTGGAATATTTACAAGTTAATGATATTGGCAAATACCCAATAATTTTTATCACTCATAGCATGGGTGGATTATTAATCAAAGATATGCTGCGTAATGCTCAGACATTTAAAAAAACAGCAGTTATTGAACAGACAAAAGGTATTGTATTTCTCTCCACTCCTCACACTGGTTCTCATCTCGCTAACTTAGTCGATAAAATAGGCATTTTGGCACGAACTTCTGTCAGTGTTGATGAACTGAAATCACATATTCCACAACTGCGTCAACTGAATGAGTGGTATCGGCAAAATGTTGATTCTTTGCAAATTGCTACAAAAGTTTATTTTGAAACAAGACCCACTAAAGGCTTTTTAGTTGTAGACCCAGATAGTTCTAACCCAGCCATCAAAGATGTCCAACCTACAGCTACAGATGATGACCATCTTTCTATAACCAAGCCAACATCAATAAATAATTTAGTCTACAAGGGAGTTAGTCAGTTTATTAAGCAACAATTACCAATTAATCTAGGCAATGTTGAACAATCAACACCAAAAGCAAAAGAAAATAACTCCTCAGTGATTTTTGAAAATCCTGATGGTCAAGTTCCTTTTAACTCCCCCTTTTATATCGAGCGTCCAGAGGTGAAAATTAAATGTTATGAATTCATCCTCCAACCAGGAGCGTTAATCCGCATCAAAGCCCCGCAAAAGATGGGCAAAACTTCCTTAATGAGTCGGATTCTTGACCATAGTAAACAAAAAGGGTATCGCACAGTTTCTCTGAATTTATGGAGTCAAGAAAGTCTTACCGACCTCAGTAGTTTTTTACAGGGATTTTGTGCAATTCTGAGTGAAGAATTAGGGTTAGAAGAACAAATAGATAAATATTGGAAAAAGCGATTAAGCAATCAAGTAAACTGCACTAATTATTTAAAAGAATACTTATTAAAAAATATTGATGCTCCTCTAGTATTAGGCTTAGATGATATTGATAAAATTTTTTCTTATCCCGAAATTGCTCAAGAATTTTTTGCTCTACTCCGAGCTTGGCATGAAAACGGTAAAAACGAAGTAATTTGGCAGAAATTGCGTTTAGTAATTGCTCATTCTCAAGAAGTATATGTTTCCCTAAATGTCAATCAATCTCCCTTTAATGTAGGTTTATCTGTGGAAATAGGAGAATTCAACGCCACACAGATAAAAGAATTAGTCCAACGACATAAATTAAATTGGTCAGATACACAAATCGGACAATTAACGGGAATGATTGATGGTCATCCTTATTTATTAAGGACTGCCCTTTATCAAATTGCCACAGGTAATTTAACTTTAGAAGGATTCCTGAAAGTTGCTCCCACTGACGAGGGATTATTTAGAGGCTTTTTACATCCTTATCTTTCACTGTTGGAAGAAGATAAATTGTTAAAAGCAGCGTTCCAAAAAGTTATCACCAGTCAGATTCCTGTTAAGTTAGACTCTGTACAAACTTTTAAATTACGCAGTCTAGGCTTAATTGAATTTAAAGGAAGTGAAGTTCAATGCCTTTGTAATTTATATCGCTTTTATTTCCGAGAACGTCTATCCGAATAATTACACCCAGCTTGAGAGGATCAACGCATCAATAATTAGCGGGAAAATGATTAGCGATGGCTGCGCCAACGCCAAAGGCGATCGCACCCCATTACACCCCATCATAAGTGCGATCGCACTCTGATATTTTACTCAAAAATTAATCAAATAAATTTAACAAAGCTTTCGCCGGCCTTTGTTGCAAGCATTACAGGCGGAAGTTTTAGGCTCAAAATCAATACAAGCGATCGCTTCCTCAGAACAAGCTTTTTTTGGGTGTACAGTACATTTTAGGCGGTAGTCGTTGGTGAAATATTCGCAACCAGAGCAGGGAATTTGATGCAGCGTTTTTAAATGAATTATCCCTTTTCTCAAGGTTAGCCACACACTACCAATAAATAGAATCATTATTGTCCAAGTGCAAAAGGCGCACAAAATCATAGTTAACATTAGCTATCCTCATAAAAATTCCAAAAAAATGCCCGCAGTCCACTGCTGTTAACCGCAGGCATAGGACTTTATTTAGCTAGGTTGAGCGAAACTTAATTAATTATTAGCTTGACGCGATGATCGCCAATAGTGCCAAACATAACCTAAGAAGGCCACTACACCAAGGAAGAACTGAATATCTGCCAATCCCAGACGTTCATAACCGTAAAACTCTATTGGAAAAACTGTTGTGTTATATCCTACGAACACAGCAGAAATCCAAGCCATCAAAGCTAAACCCAGCAAGCTGTAAGAAAGAATCTCTTCACCATTTTCGATTGGAAAAATTCGTCTTACCCAACTAAAAGGCTGCACAAGAATATGCCATGCGCCACCAGCAATTAAAATGAAGCCAATCCAAATATGTCCGCCAATGACATCTTCTAAGTTATCAACACTTGCCATCCCTAAAGGATTCCAGATACCATCTTTCAGACCAACTAAATAGCCAAAAATTGTCACTGGGTTTAAATTAGGATTGCTAATTAGTCGGACATTTCCCACATTAGTATCATAAATTCCGCCAAAAATCATTGCCTTTAGCACTAACAAAAAGGCTCCCAAACCTAGAATAATTAGGTGATGACCTAAAATCAAACCTAATTGCTTGGGGTCATTCCATTCATAGTGAAATTTTGCCGCTTGTCCACCGGCATTATATAAAATTGCCGGACCACGAAAAACATGAAAAAGTCCACCTGCACCCAACACAGCAGATGCAACTAAATGCAAAATGCCAATTACAAAATAGGGATAGGTATCTACTACTTCACCTCCAGCACCTACACCCCAGCCCAAAGTTGCTAAGTGTGGTAACAAAGTCAATCCCTGTTCATACATTGGTACGCTAGGAACAAAGCGTGTCACTTCAGATATTGTTATTGCTCCTACCCAAAACATAATTAAGCCTGCATGAGCAATGTGAGCGCCTAATAATTGACCAGATAAATCAATTAAACGGGCATTACCCACTAACCACGATAAATTTGTGTCTGCTGCTAAGGTTCTATCAGTTGAGATTGTCATAGTTAAATACCTTTATGAGCATTTTGAATTTTGAATTTTGGATTTTAGATTAGACAATCTAAAATCCAAAATCTAAAATTGTTTTACGATTCGCTACCTATGGCATTTATTGCCCTTTCAATTTGTCTAAAGTCAACGCCAATTGCTCGTAGGGCGTGCCACAGATGACCTTGCAAGAAGAAGAAAGCTAAGAAGAAATGGGCATTTGCTAACCATGCTCTGGAAGTGTAACCACCATTAGCTAACTTAATGCTGTCGGCAAAATAAGGGCTAACTCCGAGTTTTACTTCCAAGATAGGGCCATAAAATTCCACGGGATAAGCTAAAGTATTTACCGCACAAAAGTAAGCTGCAACAAATCCAGCTAAGGCAATACCGCCTAAAGAGTAGGAAAGGATGGCTTCACCAGAGAAGATTAAAAGCTTTTTCGCCCAAGGTAAAGGCTCTATGAGGATGTGCCAAATACCGCCGCCAATGAGTAACAAGCCTACATAGATATGACCACCGACTAAATCTTCTAAGTTGTTAACACTGGCAAAGTGAGTTTGATAGCCATAAATGACCAAGGGGTTGAGGGTGGGGTCGGTGATAACTCGAACATCTTGAATTGTCGAGTCGTACAGTCCTCCCCAGAACATGGCTCTTCCTACCAGGAGTAAAGCACCTAATCCCAAGAAAATCAGGTGATGTCCTAAGATAAACCCAAGTTTTTTCGGGTCGTCCCATGTAAAGTGAAATTTCCGAGCGCGACCAGTGGCGTCTTTTAAGTTTTTTGGACCTTTGAAGGTGTGGAAAAGTGCCCCTGCACCAAGCACAGCAGAAGAAATTAAGTGTAAAGCGCCGATAACGAAATAAGGGTAAGTATCGACTACCTGACCACCTGCGCCCACACCAAAACCCAAGGTGGCTAAGTGGGGAAGCAAAATCAGCCCCTGTTCGCCCATAGGCACTTGGGGATTGAAGCGAGAGATTTCAAACCATGTAAACGCCCCAGCCCAGAGCGTCGTCAGCGCTGCTTGTGCCACATGAGCGCCGATAAATAAGCCAGAGAGATTGGCGAAGCGGGCGTTACCATTCCACCAATCAAATTTGACGTTGGGATTGCCGTATGTCTGCATTGTTAAGCAAATTAGTAGTTGTTGATAATAATACTTAATTGAATTGGTTCTGATTTCAGCAGTGAAATGTCGGGTGAGTGCTACTACAGTAGACGCGAAGCTTTTACCTGAGAGAGGAAAGATTCTTCCAATTCACCGTAGACATCACCGATCGTCGTCAGATATGACTTCTTGCCACATCCTCTGCTTATTGATAGCTAATTAGCAATTATTGAGATTACAAATTTAGTCTATTGAAAGTAATTCTTATTTAGGCTGTCTCTTTACAAAATGTAATTATCAAAACTGGAAGAAAAATAGGCAACGCAAGCGGAGCGATAATAGTAACTATCACCGCTCAAACTACTCTTGGCTGCAAGCAAATATTAGTTTTTAAGCGTGGGTTATTCTGCGTTATCCCTTTATGAATATTATTTGGAAGTGCTAAAAGATAGTGCAGATGCTTCCAGTAAATGCGGATGATGGTGTTGCCAAAAACTCAAAATCTGTTCGCCAACCTGTTGAGGATAGAAGTAGTGAAAAAAATGATACCCTTGTGGGCATTCCCAGAGTTTATCTTCTGGCTTAAACCAATTCAACCAGTCATGCAATGCAGGTGGGCTGACTACCGGATCACTCTTGCTACCACATACCATCATTGGCATAGAAACTCCACCCTTGGGTAAATAAACCAACTTAAATAAAGAGTGTTGCGAAGGAGATTGTTCTAAATCTTTATCTAAGGCAGCTACTAACTTCTTAGTGATATGAGGTGGTTGATTTCCAAATAGACTGCGAACGTTGCTTGCCAAAACTAGTTCACGGCTGATGCTAAAAAGCTGTCGTTGAAAGTAATAGTGAGCGTGCCAATTGTTTGCAGGTTGAGCTGCTACAGCCAGGAGGGTGAGCGATCGCACTTTTTCGGGAAATCGACGAGCAAAGGTTAAGGCGATCGCACCACCCATACCATGTCCCGCTAGATGCACGGGGCGATCGCGCCATTCTAAAAACTCATGCAGCAACTCCACAGCTTGATCTATCGAACTAGCTTCATCTTTGGTTTGCTGGTATTCCCACTGGGCGACGTTTATATACCCAGATAAGTAATCAAGTAATGGTTTATCAAAACGCTGCAAAACAGGACTGGCACTTAACCACAAAACATCAAATGAATCAGACATAAATACCCATAACTTCTAAATTATCAATTTCAGTCAACTTAACGTTAAAAGGGCGAATTCTATGATGCTGTTGGCGAATTAATAGGGGGTCTAACCCATCAGCCCTAATTCATCTGAAATTTCTTTAATTTCAGTGCGTTTCAACGCACTTTAGCTATTAGCCCGCAATTTATTGCAGGGCGGGAAAGCAACACAAAAATGAGGTTTTAGGGATGGGGGGGTTTAACAAGAGAGTGAATTGACCAACAGTATCATTCTATTCGCAACTAAACGAGGCTTTACCCACCTCCGTGGGTTTGCTCAATTTTTCCTTAGTCCGCGGAGGCGGACGAGAGTTTGTGTAGAGGCGAATTCCATGAGACTGTTGGCGAATTGATCGGGGGTCTAACCCATCAGCCCAAATCAATCTTAATTTCAGTGCGTTAAAACGCACTTTAGCTATTAGCCCGCAATTTATTGCAGGGCGGGAAAGCAACGCTCTCAGCGAGGTTTTAGGGATGAGGGGTTTAACAAGAGAGTGAATTGACCAACAGTCTCATGACCTTCGCCAAGACTTTCTACAAACCAAATTCTGTCTTCAACTGAGTAACCCAAGTTTTAATTCGCTCGTCTGTTAACTCAGATTGACTACCTTCATCAAGTGCCAATCCGACAAACTTGCCATTTCTCAAAGCTCTAGAATTCTCAAAGTCATACCCTTCAGTTGGCCAGTAACCAACAGTTTTACCGCCCCGCTGGGAAATTTTTTCTTCGATAATTCCAATTGCATCCTGGAAATTATCAGCATAGCCATATTGGTCTCCATCACCAAAATAGGCAACCAGCTTACCTTTAAAATCTATTTCACTGAGATCAGGGAAAAAACTTTCCCAATCGCTCTGAAGTTGACCAATATCCCAAGTGGGAGAGCCAATAATCAGCAATTCATACTCATCAAAAGTGCTAGTATCCGCTTCGTAAATGGGATGTAATGTTACAACATCACCACCAAACTCATCCCGAATTTTTTCAGCATCAGATTCAGTGTTACCGGTTTGAGTACCGTAGAACAGACCAATTTTTTTCGACATATTGTCACCTGATAAGTAGATGGTTGTGTGTTCAAAAGGACTTATGCAACAATAGCCATTCGTCCTGTACGTAAACCTCAAACAAGTTGATGCAACTTAGAAAAACAAACTGCTATTGGTTAACAGCAGGAAGGCAAACAAAGCTCCTCCGCAGCTACCCACTGTCCAGCCAGCATTAAACTCGCTCCAAGACTTAGCCGTTTTCATGTTTTCTGGTAGTTCCCCTTGAGCAGGTTTGCGTTTTTGAAATGACACACTACCATACAACCACAAGCAAATAGACAAAATCAATAGCAGACCAATTGTCGCAAGTACCCCTGCTTGATTCGCCAACTCTGTATCCCGCAGTGGGCCTAGTTTTACGAACGGGCCAATCAAGAAATAGCCGTGCGCCATGCCAATTTCCAGCCCCCGTGAAAAGGGAGACAATCCTTGACGGTAAATAGGAAGATTTGCCAATAACTTTAGGGTAATATCAGAAGAATTCACCGGGGTGTCGAAATTCCCGATTTCAGGACTCCCCGCAGGATTGATAACTCCCTGCTCAAAATCAAGTCCAGCCGCTATGACACGCACCCTCAAGGCGTGCCAGATATGACCAGCTAAAAATACAACTGCCAAAGCAAAGTGACTGGTTGCTAGCCAAGTACGAACCGTAATCACTCCCGATGCAGTAGTACTCAGTCCTAACGGGCCATAGAAAGCTGTGGGATAAACGGTATCATTTACCGTGACAAAATATGCTGCCAACAAACCCATGTAAGCCAGAGCGCCCAGGCTATAGGATAGGTAAGCCTCACCAGACCAAAATAGTACCTTTTTCGCCCAAGCAAAAGGCTTGGTGAGAATGTGCCAAAATCCTCCTACAATGCAGAGTATTCCTACCCAGATATGTCCACCGATGACATCTTCTAGGTTATTAACTGCTGCCATTCCCTGTTTGCCAAAAGCACCGAAGAGATAGCCAAAGATGCGACCAGGGTTAATAGTCGGTTCAGTAATCACTCGTACAGATGCTACTGTCGGATCATAAAGACCACCCCAAAACAGCGCCTTTGCCACCAATAACCACGCCCCGAACCCCAACAACAGCAGATGAATGCCGATGATAGTGGTCATCTTGTCTTCATCTTTCCAGTCGTAGCCAAACAAGCCAGGGAAAGACGGGTTATCATCCAACACTGCTGGGCCTAGAACGGCATGGTAAATGCCACCAGCCCCCAGTACTGCGGAACTAATCAGATGTAAAACACCAATTACAACGTAAGGATAGGTATCAACAATTTGGCCACCATCGCCAACACCAAATCCTAAGGTTGCTAGATGGGGCAGCAAAATTAACCCCTGCTCATATATCGGTCGGGAGAGGTCGTATTTGGTGATTTCAAATAGGGTCATTCCTCCTGCCCAAAGGACAATCAACCCAGCATGGGCAACATGAGCGCCCAAAAGCTTACCTGACAGGTTAATGAACCGGGCATTACCAGCCCACCAACCAGATTCCTGCGTCGTTATCGTTGCAGTTGCCATTGCTTAGATTGCCTCCCCACGAGTTGAACGGATAACTCTCCAAGCGCGAAAGTCAAATCCAGCAGCGCGTAAAGCGTGCCAGAGATGTCCTTGAAGAAAGAAGAAACCTAGCCAGAAATGAGCATTCGCCAGCCAAACGCGAGAGGACAGTAAATCTCCACTTTGGAAGTAGGGAAAACGGTCAAACCCAATACTCAGGGCTGGCCCATAAAATTCCGGTGGGTAAGCTAGTGTGTTGACGGAGACAAAATAGGCAGCAATCAAACCCATTAGAGCTAAAGCACCCAAGCTGTAAGAAAGGTATGCTTCTCCTGACCAGATAAAAAGCTGCTTTGTCCAACCGAAAGGTTGAGTAGTAATGTGCCAGATACCGCCAGCAATACAGAGAATGCTGACCCAAATGTGACCACCAACCAAGTCTTCCAGGTTATTAACTCCAGCAATCCAATGCTTGCCACCACCACCAAATAAGTAGCCAAAAATGACGACGGAGTTCAAAGTAGGGCTAGAAACTACGCGCACCTCACCCACCGTAGAATCGTACAAGCCGCCAAAGAACATGGCTTTGGCAACCAGTAAGCCTGCTCCCAAACCCAGCAATACTAGGTGAATACCCAGAATAGTGGTCATTTTATTAGCATCTTCCCAGCGATAGCCAAAGAAGGAAAATCTCTCTTCTAAGATCGCGGGACCACGTAGGGCATGAAAGATGCCGCCAAGTCCCAGGAAGGCGGAGCTAATTAGCTGCAATACTCCAATGACGAAGTAAGGATAGGTATCTACTATCTGTCCACCACTTCCTACACCCCAGCCGAGGGTTGCTAAATGGGGCAATAAAATCAACCCCTGTTCATACATTGGTTGCGCTGGGTTGAAATGAGCAAGTTCAAAAAGGGTTGTTGCACCAGCCCATAGAACAATTAACCCCGCATGAGCAACATGAGCGCCCAAAAGTCGTCCTGAGAGGTTGGTTAACCGGGCGTTCCCTGCCCACCAGGGAATCGACTCCGGTGTTTGAACAGCCATCCTTGTCATGGCGCTACCTCCTGAGAAAGTTTGAAATAGCTAAAATTGAGCATTGACTTAATGAATATCTATCTCAATAAGCCTGAAGATATCCTATCAGACTTATTGCGAATTTTTATTATTTAATGCGAGTAAAGTTTTATAAAGTAATTCTGCTCCTCATCCAGCAATTATGTTGGTAAGTGCTTATATTGTGGAACGAGGCTTGATTTTAGTTTTAATCAGCTAATTAAGATTAATAAAAATTAGCGATCGCATAGAATTGTGAAACTGTTTGACTGGTCGTCAATACGCTTAGATTGAACGTAGTGAAACCCAACAAAGTCCCGAAAATGTTGGGTTTCGTCCCTCAAGCCAACCGACATTAGTTTTGGTTTTTGGCTTTAACTGAACCATATTGACTTATAGTATTCGACACCTTCTGAGAAAGGAGCCACTGAACTACCGTGAGCGCGGGGATCTTAAACCCTGTGGCAGAGGGCAAAACTATATTTTATTCCTTGTGCCTCCTGCCTTCTGCCTTTCTCCGGTCACTATAAGTAGGTCGGCGTAAATAAATTATCGTTGGGATAAGACAGGGGGCAGGGAGCTCTTAGCTGGGCGAAAAAGGGTTTGAACCTTGTTTACTTTTATTCACACAGTTTGGTTTTATTGTGCCAACTTACTTACAGCAGATAGCCAGACTTAAACTCGACCTCGGAGAAACTGCGCCATTTCGTTAGGAGTTGGTGACATTTCTAAAGCAGTCTCTTCAGTGATGCGACCATCTTGATAGAGATTAAGCAACGACTGATTCATCGTAATCATGCCGTCAAACCCAGCTTGTTTCATCAACTCACCAATTTCATCATACTTACCATCTTTGATCCATTCTTTAATAGCCTCAGTATTGATCAGCACATCATGGAAAGCAGCCCGCTTACCGTCAGTTGTGCGACACAAACCTTGAGCAATTACTGACACTAAAGACTCAGAAATTGCCACCCGCATTGCATCCTGTTCGTCACCAGAGAAGAGATTGAGAATCCGCTCAATTGTTTTGACAGCGCTATTGGTGTGCAGGGTTCCCATAACTAAGTGACCAGTCTGAGCGGCTTTTAGGGCGGTGTTAACTGTTTCCTTATCCCGCATTTCTCCCACTAGAATCAAATCTGGATCTTCCCGCAAAGCTGCTTTCAAAGCGTTGTCAAATTTCCGGGTATGCATTCCCACTTCCCTCTGTTTGACTAAAGACTTGCGGCTTTGATGGACAAATTCTATCGGGTCTTCAATGGTGATGATATGCTTGGCCATCTCTTTATTGATGTAGTCAACCATCGCTGCCATTGTGGTGGACTTACCTGAACCAGTAGGCCCAGTCACCAAAATTAAACCTTTGTGGTAATGACAAATATCCCGAAAAATTGGGGGTAAATTCAACTGTTCCATAGTTAAGATTTTCAGTGGAATCAACCGCAACACCATTGCAGGCCCTTTGAGGGAGCCAAAAACATTAATCCGCACGCGAGCAAAGTCATACTGAGTTGCTCCGTCAAATTCTAAGGTTTCTTCAAAGCGCTGAATTTCTCCTTCACTCATCACCTCCCGCAACCAATTCATAAAAACTTCTTTATCTGTTTCTGGATAATCCGTTGATTGAATTTCTCCTCGGCTGCGGAAGCGGGGTACTTCACCTACACCCAAATGCAAGTCAGAATATCCCTGATCGTAAGCTAGCCTGATTAACTGCGCTAAAGTCAGTTGTGGAATGCTGTTTTGAGGGCGAACTGAACTAGGTATTGGCGGTGGACTAACCGGACGATGACCTGCAACAGGAGCGTTGGCGCTCCTATCCATTGACATATCCAATGTTTGTGTCATCTGTCGCTGCGTACTAGAGGTTGGTGGTGGTGGTGGCGGCATTGGTGGGGGCATTGGTGGCAGGTTGCGTCCGGCAGCAGGGTTAGAATTTAATGGAGATTGTGATTCTGTCATATATCTTAAAATTTGGCAGTTAAAAAGTTGAATTAGCGAGAAGTCAAGTCACTTGCTTCGATGACTTTTGGAAGATGCTTGCGTGCAAGCCCTGGCGGTGATGGGAGGCGATTGAAACTCTAAAACCACGGTCAATCCATTTTATCCACCTTAATTTGTATCTTTTTTTCCCTAAAATTCTACTACTCAGAAAATTTAGAGAAGGTATTTAACCTATATAGCTTGATTTAACACACACAGGGACTCAAAAGGCAGCAGTAAATAAACGTAGATTTTTAGTAATTTATAATGCTTTTACTTAAACATGAATATTCTCAGGACTTAGATGAGAAATTTCTCTCAAGCATGGACATGAATTGCCAGCAATTAACAGCACAAATACTAGCAGATCATTTATTCAGCCCATCTATTAATTATGAGAGTCACTACTAATTTTTATAAGAAATGTTAAGTTGAATAGGAGCAACATCCTGGGGATCAAGCTTAAAAGCTCATACCTTTTAGGTTATATACCTGAAGACGGATGCAGAAAATAAGTTTTTTTAATAGATAGAAACTTGACTTTCAATTCATTTTTACAAAAAATTAACTGTAAACTTTAGTAAACAAATGCTCATTTTCCCGATTATTTTTTATATACTGAATTTCACTGAGAAACGAATTAGTTTACTCGCCAAAAGCGAGAACTGACTGAAATTAAAATTTGTTGTCTATTTATGGGAGGAAAAGTCGTGGTTTCTGCTCAAAGCTCTAATCTAGGAAAGACCTACTCCTTGTTGATGATTAAAAGCTTTTTGATATGGACTTTTACATTGGCAGTATGCTTGTTGGTTGTCGGTTTTCCACTAGTTGTCTTAATGGCGACGGTCGGATGTCTGTTGTCGATTGTCTTGCAATCTGTGATGCCTGTTAGTGCTGTTTTGCTTGTAGCAGGCGCTTTAATCATGTTTAATGTCATCGCCGTTGTATTGGCTGCGGGTGTGCTAACTCTTAAAGGAGTTCATCCTAATCAAATCAAATGGTTAAGCTGGCTGCATGGAGAGGCAGACCAAATGCAGACTACTGTTTACGCTGCTTGCCCTTTAACTTGTGAGATTAAGTAGTCATTACAGGTAAATACGACAAACAGTGCGTCTGCCCGGTTAAGCCGGGTTTTTTCATGCTTTTTGGGATTTGAACTTGTGTGATCAAGATGTAGCCATTAAAGTTGAATTCGAGAAACAGTGCATTTGCCCGGTTAAGCTGGGTTTTTTGGTATTTTGTGTCATTTATAGTTTATGTGATCATTGACCGCCAACTATTGACTATTAACCATAAACCATTGACTATTGGCAAATGACAGATGACAGATGACAAATGACTAATCAAAAATGCGTTTGCATTATCTTGGGTACTCGTCCAGAAGCGATTAAACTAGCCCCAGTGATTCAGGTTTTCCAGAAGTGTTCAGGTTTTGAGTTGCAAGTAATTCTAACTGGGCAGCATCGGGAGATGGTTGAGCAAGTTATGCAGCTGTTCAACATTAAGGCAGATTATAACTTGGAAATCATGCAGGCTCGGCAATCTCTAAATGATATTACCTGCCGCAGTTTACAAGGGTTAGAAGCGTTATTCCAGGAGAAAAAGCCTGATTTAGTGCTGGTGCAGGGAGACACTACCACGGCTTTTGCCGCAGCTTTGGCGGCTTTTTATCAAAGAATCCCTGTCGGTCATGTAGAAGCAGGGTTAAGAACTGATGATATATTCAATCCTTATCCAGAAGAAGCTAATCGGCGATTGATTTCTCAAATTACTCAGTTGCACTTTGCGCCGACTGCTTGGGCTGTGGAAAATTTGCACCGTTCTGGTGTTTTGGGTGAAGTTCACATGACAGGTAACACGGTAATTGATGCGCTGTTGAATGTAGCTGTAACCAAAGCAGTCTGCAATGTGCCAGGGTTAGACTGGGAATCATATCGCGTTTTGTTGGCAACAGTTCATCGCCGGGAGAATTGGGGAGAACCTCTGTTAGCGATCGCTCAGGGCTTTTTACAAATTTTAGACAAGTTTCCTGATACAGCTTTGCTGCTACCATTGCACCGCAATCCGACAGTGCGAGTCCCGTTGCAGGAACTTTTAGGGAATCATCCCCGAATTTTCTTGACAGAACCTCTAGATTATGGCGAATTGGTGGGAGCAATTGGGCGATCGCATCTTTTGCTCACTGACTCTGGTGGGTTGCAGGAAGAAGCCCCCAGTTTAGGAAAACCAGTACTGGTTTTGAGAGACACCACTGAAAGACCAGAGGCTGTTGCAGCTGGTACAGCTAAACTTGTAGGCACTACGAGTCAGAACATTTTTGCAGCTGCTGCGGAGTTACTCAGTGATTCAGATGCTTATGAAGCAATGGCAAATGCCATCAATCCCTTTGGCGATGGTCATGCAGCAGAGCGCATTTTGCAGATTGTACAAAATTACTTAGGTCTTTCATCAGAAACGTGAACCTAAATCCGGGCATTCGCCCAACGCACTACCATCACAAAGGGAAGAGGATTTACAAGGGTTTTGGCGTCAGTCGCGTATATTTTTACGAGATTGAGATGCTCCCAGATTTTCAATGGGTGGCTTCTGGCTAAATACCCAGAGCTGATCGAGTTTCGGGGCCGACAACACCATCTACAAGTAGACCTTTACTTGACTGAAAGCTTCGGACTCGGCTAACAGTTTCTTGACCGTAAATTCCGTCAACTCTAAGATTACCTAAAGCTGTTTGAACGTCTCTCACAAGCAGACCTTTAGAACCAGGGGTAAGAATCACCGAACCGCCAACACCACCGGGTTGAGTCACACGAGGATTGTTAGGTTTATCACCAATCCATCGGGCAAAAATGTATCTACCCGTAGAAAGCCTAGCAAAACCGTTTTCATAGCTTTCAATCGCTGGAAGTGTTGCGCCATTTGGTACACAGTCCACATAAGAGTAGTTGCTGCTTGGTCCTGTACGGATACGTAAACAACTGCCGTTAGTCTTTACGTATGCAGCCGAACTCATTTCAATTTGGGTAACAGCAACAAGTAATACACCAACGCCAGCTAAAGCTAACCAAGCCGAAGATTTAAGCAGTTTTTTCCAATTCCATTCAGATTTGGTGATTCCAGATGCCTCTTGTTGAGCAATAACTATGTCGGAAGATTTAAAAAGTTTTTTCCAATTCCATTGAGATTTGGTGTTTCCAGATGCCTCTTCTTGAGCAATAAACATGTGAGAATAAGCCAGATATTCCATGATCCGCTCCCTTAAATTAAAAAATGAGTACTCCCAGAGAATTACTTGGTTCTTCTCTGTATTTATTTATTATTAGTATATTTTATATCTTTACCTTTTAACAGGTTTTTACTGGTAGCGAAATTAAAAAAAATAAAATTAGTCAAAAGATTCCTGATAAAAAGGAGTCAGAAGACAGTATTTAGAATACCCCAGCAGTTAAGTCAGGGGTAAGAGTCACGGAAAGAATTTTTTCTTCTCCACGATTAAAATCAGGGGTTTTAAACCTCGATTCTCCATCTGCCAGAATCCATTCTAGATTCTGGCAGATGTATTCTGAATTCTTCTTCGATAAAATTTAGTTAAAGTTTTCTTTCTTGCTTACTGGCTTCTGCTTTGTTGCATCCAAATATCTCAAAGGTATGTTCGAGTCCAGCTAAAGTAGCAACCATAGAAGCTAACTCATCTAAGTCAATCGGCTTAGATTGGTATATATCATAACCTACTTCTGATGCACGATTACGATCTTCGTCCAAAGCAGATGCTGTCAGAGCAATAGCTGGAATCTTTCTCCCTCGCTTTGCTTCCAGACTTCTGGCCTTTAATAGCAGTGAGTAGCCGTCTTCATCTGGTAAATAAATGTCACTAATTAGGATATCTGGTTTAAAAAATGACATTATTTCTAGAGCCTCACCTGCTGAAGCGGCTGTAACTATCTCTGCTCCGTCTAATTCAAACAGGAAGGTAAGTAATGTTCTCGTATCAGGGTCGTCATCCACAACGAGCAATCGCAGACCTTTAAAAGATATCGATTGATTTGACATTATTCTCGCTGCCTTGTAACTCAAACACTTGGAGTAGCAATTACATTAAAAGGCACGTATTTGTAAATTCCATTTGATGCATGCTTGACCAAATCTTAAAGCAACTAGCTAGCAAGCGTCTGTCCGGTTTCGGACATAAAGTATTAAAATAATTTATCTGCGATCGCGCCTTGGCTGATTCCCTAGCAACCGAGCAAATTCGCTTCGTATGACCTGATGACACTCGCACGAACTTGCTTCCAAATCCTCTCGCTTCACGATGCTAATATGACCACGCTGGTAGCGAATCATTCCGGCTCGGCTCAGGGTGCTAGCCGCTACTGTCACACCGGAGCGTCGTACACCCAGCATCTGTGAGATAAATTCTTGCGTAAGTGGAAAATCTTCTGATTCCAAACGGTCAGAGACTGTCAGTAGCCAGCGAGCCAGCCGTTCCTCCAGTGTATGAAGACGGTTGCAAGCAGCAGCTTGCGCCAGTTCAGAGTATAGAGCTTGTACATAGCGCAGCAGCAGCTTTTGAATAGCTCCGCCGCGATCAAACTCGGTTCTAAGTACATCTGCATCCATCCGCATTGCGGTGCCCGCAACTTGCACAAACGCTTTTGTAGTTGTTGTCTTGCCTCCTAAAATTACTGGGATACCTACTATACCTTCATTACTAATTATCCCAACCTCCACCGTCGAGCCATCTTTCATACCAGTGACTACAGAAACCATTCCGTGTTGGGGAAAATAGACCTGTGTGATCGGTTCTCCTGGTTCGTAAATGACTTGCCGAATGGGAAGCGAAACCAACTTCAGGTGGGGAACAAGACGCTCATAATCACTGGACGGCAGAGCCGCTAGCAACTTATTTACTGGTTGCTCAACAGCATTTTTCTCTAATGACATTAGGATTCTCCTGAATGTAGCCGTCTCTAGAAAAAGCATCTGGCGGCATAAGGAGAAAAATCAAATATCTAATCCTAATGTCAAAAGGTGTATTCCCTAAAAAAGTTGTAATAAAAGATTTGAAAACAAGCTATTTAGATGTAGATGTATTAAAATTTACATTTTACTCAAGCTTCTAGCGGTTTTCAGAGCAGAGGATTATGTATAATAACATATTTCGTACCCTGCGGGTTTGCCTTTAGCGTTATCGGAGAGTAGCTGCTACGCGTCTATAGATACAACGCCCACTATCTATATTGCACAATTGCACACAATTAAAATTGTTCAAGTTATTTTTAGATGATGCCTTAGAGAATCAGGACTTACGCAAAAAAGTTCTGAAGTAGCGGTAATTCATGAATTACCGCTACGACAAATCAGGTTTTTGAGACAAGCTCAGTTGTGGTCTAAATACCTGAAAATTGCTGTAATGTATACAAATATTAAGTAAGCGCACTCCTGAGCAGGGAGAGAGAGTAAGGGTTATACTTTTGGGAAAAGGCTATATTTTAACCCCTGCTTTTAACATTTTCATAAATCAATGGCTCTCAATTTTCGCTTCGCGGTAGTCAGCGACTTACACCTGGCACTTCCCCACACAATCTGGGATCATCCCAGCCGGTTTCATCTAGTAGAAGTCAGTATCTCGGCATTTAAAAGTGTACTAGAACATTTAACACAACTAGATTTAGATTTCTTGTTGTTGCCAGGAGATTTAACCCAGCACGGCGAACCAGAGAACCACGCCTGGTTGCAACAATGTTTAGCCCAGCTACCTTTTCCCGTCTATGTTATTCCTGGTAATCATGACGTTCCTGTGCTGTTGCCTGATCAGCAATCAATTGCTTTTAAGGATTTTCCCTACTATTACACGAAGTTTGGCTATGACGATCCACAGCAGATTTACTACATTCGTCAGTTATTACCTGGAGTTAAGCTGATTGGACTGAATTCTAACTCTTTTAATGACCAGGGTGAGCAAGTGGGGTGTTTGGATACCAAACAACTACGGTGGTTAGAAGAGGTGCTAGCGGCATCTGGTGATGAATTAGTTCTGGTGATGGTGCATCATAATGTGGTGGAGCATTTGCCCAATCAATCGAGCCATCCACTGGCAAATCGCTATATGTTGTCCAATTCAGCAGAACTTTTGCAGTTGCTGAGGCGCTACGGAGTCAAGCTAGTGTTTACCGGGCATTTGCATATTCAGGATATTGCTTACTCAGATGGAGTATATGATATTACCACTGGTTCTTTAGTTAGTTATCCTCACCCTTATCGGGTGCTAGAGTTTCATCGGGATAATCAAGGTAAAGAATGGTTGCAAATTTTATCCCATCGGGTAGAGTCAGTGCCTGAGTTCCCGGATTTGCAACAGTCATCACGGCAGTGGATGGGCGATCGCTCTTTCCCCTTCCTAATCAAGCTACTAACTCAATCTCCATTAAACTTACCATTATCACAGGCAAAAGAATTAGCTCCTAATTTGCGAGACTTCTGGGCAACCATTGCCGATGGGGATGCAGTGTTAGATTACCCCGACTTTCCGCTAGAAGTGCGGCGTTACATTCAGACTTATGATGCATTGGCGCAGCCTAACCCAGGCATTGCTACTAGTGCAACTCTTAACCTGATTGATAATAACAGCACACTTTTGCTGGCTTAGGAGTGATCAGTAGCCTCTTTCCATCAGCCCCTCTACTATCAGACTTACCGGGACTTTGTTTGACAAATCGTTCAAACATTGTACCCAGCATTTACCTGTTATTGTGTGTTGCTTTTAGATAGCGATCGCTCCTGCCATAATTCTGCGATCAAAAGTCACCTTAACTGGGCTACTCCTAACTAATTACCGATATCTTCATTCCAAAGTTCCGGGTTAGTTTCAATAAACTCACTCATCATTTGTTCGCATTCGTCAAGATTAAGATTAATTACTTCTACACCGTGAGATACCATAAATTCTTTAGCACCAGGAAAAGTTTTGGATTCTCCAGCGATGACTTTTTTAATGCCAAATTGTACTATTGCCCCAGCGCAGAGATAACACGGCATTAAGGTTGAATAGAGTGTTGTACCTTTGTAGCTGCCAACTCTCCCAGCATTGCGGAGACAATCAATTTCGGCATGAGTGACAGGATCGCCATCTTGCACACGTTTATTGTGTCCTCTGCCGAGAATTTTGCCATCCTTGACGAGAACCGAACCAATGGGAATTCCACCTTCTTGTCTACCTTGTTTTGCTTCTTGAATTGCAGCTTCCATAAACTCATTCATATTAATTCTCCTTTTATGACAAAACAACTAGTATTAATGGATCACGATGGTGGTGTAGATGATTATCTAGCAACTATGGTGCTGTTGACAATGGATCATATTGAACTCCTTGGTGTTGTCGTGACTCCAGCAGATTGCTATATCCAACCGGCTGTTAGCGCCACACGTAAAATTATCGATTTGATGGGATTTTCTCATATCCCGGTTGGAAAGTACTGTGCGTGGTATCAATCCATTTCCTACTCTCTATCGCCGTGATTCGTTTATCGTTGACCATCTCCCCATTCTCAATCAAAGCGAAACCATCACTACGCCTCTGGTTGCCGAAACAGGTCAAGATTTCATCATCCACGTTTTACGTGACGCATCAAGCCCCGTAACGTTGATGGTAACTGGGCCGTTGACGACGGTAGCAGTGGCTTTGGACAAAGCACCGGAAATTGAAGCGAAGATTCACAAAATTGTTTGGATGGGGGGTGCGTTGAATGTTGGTGGTAATGTGGAAAAAAGTTTAGAAGCAGGACAAGATGGTTCCGCCGAATGGAATGTTTATTGGGATGCGGTTTCAGCAGCGCGGGTGTGGGAAACGCAAATTGAAATTATTATGTGTCCTTTAGATTTAACTAACAATGTCCCAGTCACATCAGAATTAGTCCAAAAAATGGGGCGACAACGCCACTATCCCATCTCTGATTTAGCCGGACAATGTTATGCACTAGTTATCCCCCAGGATTATTATTTTTGGGATGTACTGGCGACAGCTTATTTGGCACACCCGGAATTCTATCAGTTGCGCGAATGGGAAACAGAAATTATCACCACTAGTCTGAGTCAGGGGCGGACTAAAGTAGTCCCTGGTGGTCGGAAAATTTATGCAATGGATCAGGTAGATAAAGAGGCTTTTTATACTTACATTTTACAGCAATGGGCAAGGTGAGATTCCAAGCATGTATGCCTCGTCTAGGCTATGATGCTTCTCCAAGGCAGCTTCATGAATAGTGAAGTAAATGGGTATGTAATTCACCCACTCCCTAATACAGATAAGGATTCGTCTTCGGTTGATAGTCAGAACAATTGATCGCTTCTTCTGTGTTGGCAATAGATGGGCGTACAGTACATTTAAGACGGTAATTGTCGGTAAAAAATTGGCAACCAGTACAGGGAATTTGATGCATTTGCTTGGCTATAGTCAAACTATCTCGCGCCGCCGCGCAAAGACTCAAAACAACGAGAATAATTACAGTCCAAGCAACGACGAAGCAAATCGGGATTAATAAAGGTTGAATCCCATGAATGAGGAAAAATATCAGTTTCAACACGGCATGTTGTGATACAAATTAGGAGTTAGAAGTATATTAACTCTTAACTCCTAATTCCTAACTCCTAACTTCTCACTATAGAATTATAAGTTAAACGCCAGCATGACCCAGCGCTAAACCTGTTACCAGCATTCCCAGAACAAGGAACGGTTGGGCGCTGGCTTGGTACTTAACATCATTTTTCACGGGATCGCGTAGGAAATACATATCTTGCAAGGTGATTTGGGGGATGATTAACAGTACTAGTATTGCTGCATACAAATTCTCATGGATGCTGACGAGATAAGCTGCAATCAATCCTTGAAAGACATCAATGGTCACTACACAAATCCAAGCCGCAGTGGTGATGCCAAACATTACAGGTAGTGAATTTAATCCTAGCTGACGATCGCCTTCTACACTCTTAAAATCATTGACAATGGCAATACCCAATCCAGCCAAGCTGTAGAACATTGTCAAAATCACAATTGTAGAATTGAGATCACCAAACAAAGCGTGTCCTGTAGACCAAGGTAGGGTGATATAGCTTGCACCCAAGGCGTAGCTGCCTAACCAGCCGTTTTGCTTGAGTTTCAGGGGAGGTGCAGAATAAATATAAGCGATGAAAGAACCGATGATTGCGATCGCTGTAATTGTCGGAAATTCATGACCCGACCACACATCTAGCATAAATGCTAAACTAATCCCAGCAATCAGTAATACCCAAATCTGAATAATTACCTGGGGTAGGGAAATTGCCCCAGAGGGGATGGGGCGATAGGGTTCATTGATCGCATCGATTTCGCGATCGTAGTAATCATTAAGGATTTGGGTGTAACCTGTCATCAATGGCCCAGCCAGTAACATACAGGTTGCTACCTTCAACACATTTTCTAGTGTCCAGGTATAGTTACCCGAAGAAGCCGCACCACAGACTACGCCCCAAATTAGGGGAATCCAGGTAATCGGCTTCATTAGCTGCAAACGAATTTTCCAAATTGAAGTTTCCCCAGCAGCTGCACCTTTCATCCCCAAAAGTTGCCTAGTTTTCGCACTGCGATCGGCAGATGCGCTGCCTGCGGCGGGCGGAGCGATCGCTTGCTCGTTGGGATTATTTACCACTGAGTCTAGCGCCTTAGATAGGTTGGGGTCTGGGGTAATGGGAGTTGATTCTGACATAAGGTTTACTGATTAATAAGGTATTGGGCATTGCGAATGGGGCATTGGGCATTGGTGATTAAGTTTCTTCCCCATTCCCTATAACTATTGCAAAAGCTTTTTGTGATATAATAAGTATTTTTGTCTTTTGCTTAGTGTTCTTTAGTTTAACGAGCATATTATCATTATCGATGGAAGAGTCAAGCTTAATGTGATTGTGTGACATCGTATTTGAGCCAGTTCATTGTCCCAATTGTGACGGCATCGTAGTGATTAAGGATGACACAACCGCCGAAGGCAAACAGCGCGATCGCCGCTATCTGAGGTTGTAACCGTGCATTCTTGAGAATTTAAAATTAGATACAATTTATCAAATAACAATAGTACTTAAAACCTTACTGAAAATCGGGGTCGTAAACACAATTTTTGTGCAGGCAATGCCATTCGCGTAAAGTCTCGTAGAGAAGGCGGGCTATGCCGAAGCGTAATCTTGATACCTATCATTCATTCTTGCCCAATAAGGCCAGTATAATATTTTATTTTTTACCTAATTTTAGGTAAATCTAATTATAATTACTTATTCATAAAAGTGATATTATTTTTCGCCTCACACGGATAACATCCGTGTATTATGTGGCTATGATGTTGTCTTCTACTTTCTCCTTGGAGAGAAACACAATGTCCTTTGAACTTCCCCGGTTGGGTATGTCTTCTAATGATGTGCTGTCTACAGGCGGCCTTGCGCTCTTGGACGAAGCTAATTTGACGACTTCTTTAACGGGACTGGGACGATCTAGCCAATCTCTCTTATTTGTCGATAGATCGGTGGCGGACTATCAGCAGTTAGTGGCGGGGGCGACTCCGGGTACGGAGATCCATGTGCTTGACCCGATGCAGGATGCTGTTACCCAGATTACCAACACCCTGCTGGGGCGGCAAAACATCGCCAGTTTACATGTTGTTTCCCACGGGGAAGCGGGGGGACTAGACTTTGGCAGCAGCGCTCTTAACCTAACCGATCTGCCTCAGTACGCAGCCCAGTTAAAGACCTGGAGTAAAGCGCTAACCAACGATGCGGATATTTTGTTCTACGGCTGTAACGTTGCCCAAGGCGGAGTTGGTCAGGCGTTTGTCCAAAGCATCAGTCAGTTGACTGGGGCAGATGTTGCTGCCTCCAATAACCTGACAGGCAAAGGTGGCGACTGGAATTTGGAAGTCGCAACAGGAGCAATTGAAACTTCCCCAATTTTCAGTCTTGATGCTCTAAAAAGCTACAAAGGTACGCTGGCATACACCTTGGGCGCACGCCATGCTGTGTCCAGTGGAGATGTTTTTCTCGGCGGTCAATTCATTGAATTAGGTGTTCGTGGTAATGCAGGTTTCTTTGGAACCGCTAGTGCCAAACCAGCTAATTTCTTTGGTACTTCAGCACGAACCAATATTGGACTCAGTATTGACCCAGATGGCTATCAAACTGGAAACGCATTTAGCTACGACGTATTTTTACCTGGTACTCCGTATGAAGGGTGGTCAATCGGCTATCAGCAGAGTGGTACAACTTACTCCCTGCAAAACGCTGGCGGTGCATCAACTAATATCACTGCGACTACAACTGCCGATACCTCTTCTGGCAACACACTTGCCGCAACAGTTACCTCCAACACGGCTCAAAATGTTTCTGTCGTCCAGACCTATTCGTTTGACTACACGCAAGACTACTGGAAAACAGCCGTCACAATTACAAACAACTCAGCAACAGCCATTGACAATCTCCGTTACGCCAGAGGCTATGACCCGGACATTGCTGTAGATGCTGGAGGAGGTACCACTACCACCAACACAATCGTTAACACAATTGCATCTGACGGAAAAGTTATCATTTCTGCCGAAGTTCCCAGCTCCGACCCCTCCTTTGCCACCTATGGTGCGCGACCTTCTTACTACGTTTCGTTTGATCCATCAGCACGGGCATTCCTTAGCCCTAGCCTTTTCTCCCCAGACATCAATTCACTATCGGTAGGAGCTAAGGGAGCAACAGTAACCGCAGATAACGGTGTCGCTCTCTGGTTTGATGTGGGTGCGTTGGCTGCGGGGGCATCTAAGACAGTTCAGTTTTATGGGGGACTATCCACCGATATTCTCGCTGCTGCCGCAAATGCACCGATCAATACCGTACCGAGTACTCAAACTACTAACGAAAATACGTCCCTGACCCTCGGTGGCAGCAATGCCATTAGTGTTGCTGACCCTGATAGTACTAACCTAACGGTGACATTAACCGCCGCCAATGGTAGCACTAGCCTCAGCGGTATCAATGGCTTGAGCTTCGCTTCTGGAGATGGTACAGCCGACAGCACAATGACCTTCAGTGGTACCAAGACTGCCATCAATACGGCTCTCAATAACCTGGTCTTTAACCCAACAACAGGCTTTAGCGGCGCTGCTAGTATCCAGATTCAAACCAGCGATGGTAGTTTCTCTGATGGGGATACCATTAGCATCACCGTGAATGCGATCAACAATGATGCGCCCACGGTGGCCGCTCCTGCTGCGATCGCTATCACTGAAGACGTAGCAAGCGCTCTCACAGGCATCGTTTTCGCTGATATCGATGCGGAGAGTGGCGATGAGAGTGCCACCTTTACCGTTGGTGCAGGCATCCTGGCAGCCACATCTGCTAATGGTGTCACAGTGGGTGGTACGGCAACGAACCTCACCCTCAACGGCACCATTGCAGCCATTAACAGCTTTATTACTGGTAATAAACTCACCTACACCACACCGCTCAATGCTACCTCTGCCCAAACGCTGGGTGTCAGCATCAATGACGGTGGCAACACTGGCTCTGGTGGGGCATTGACTTCGGCTGTGACAAACGTGGCGCTGAACGTGACGGCGGTGAACGACCCACCAACCGTAACGGCTCCGGCTGCGATCGCTACCACTGAAGACGTAGCAAGCGCCCTCACAGGCATCGTTTTCGCTGATGTCGATGCGGGTAGCGGCGCTGTTACCGCGACCTTAACCGTCGGTGCAGGAACCCTAGCTGCGAGCACTGGTAGCGGAGTCACCGTAGGGGGTACAGCTACTAACCTCACCCTTAGCGGCACAATCACGGCGATTAACAGCTTTATTGCTGGTAATAGTCTCACCTACACCACAGCCCTCAATGCTACTGCTGCCCAAACCCTGAGTGTCAGCATCAATGATGGTGGCAACACTGGCTCTGGTGGGGCACAGACTTCGGCTGTGACAAACGTGGCGCTGAACGTGACGGCGGTGAACGACCCACCAACCGTAACGGCTCCGGCTGCGATCGCTACCACTGAAGACGTAGCAAGCGCCCTCACAGGCATCGTTTTCGCTGATGTCGATGCGGGTAGCGGCGCTGTTACCGCGACCTTAACCGTCGGTGCAGGAACCCTAGCTGCGAGCACTGGTAGCGGAGTCACCGTAGGGGGTACAGCTACTAACCTCACCCTTAGCGGCACAATCACGGCGATTAACAGCTTTATTGCTGGTAATAGTCTCACCTACACCACAGCCCTCAATGCTACTGCTGCCCAAACCCTGAGTGTCAGCATCAATGATGGTGGCAACACTGGCTCTGGTGGGGCACAGACTTCGGCTGTGACAAACGTGGCGCTGAACGTGACGGCGGTGAACGATGCCCCTAGCTTGAGCGGCAATGCAACGCTGACAGCCGTTTTACAAAACACCACTAACCCCAGCGGTAGTACCATCACTAACTTATTTAACAGTCTGTTTAGTGATCCTGATACGGGTGCTAGTCTGAGTGGATTGGCGATCGTTGGCAACACCGCCAACATCACTACGCAAGGTCGATGGGAATACTCGATTGACGGCACTACCTGGGCAAGCGTCGGTGCAGTTGCCGATGGTGCCACCGGCCTGGCGCTCTCTGCTAACACACTGGTGCGCTTTGTCCCGGTCACTGGCTATAACGGCACTCCCCCTAGCTTAACAGTACGCGCCCTTGATAACTCCTATAACGGTGGGTTTACTACTGCCACCACACCAGTGACGGTAAACACGACGAGCAACGGTGGCGCAACGGCGATCGCTAGTACAACAGTTACTATCGACACCAGTGTGAGCTTGCTGTCCAATCTAGTGTGGCGTAACAGTAGCACCGGAGAGAATGCTGTTTGGCAACTGAAGGGCGACTTCACCCTGCAAACCGCCTACTTTTTACCCATGGTGACTGAACCAGGCTGGCAGATTGTCAGCACAGCCGACTTCAACCATGATGGCATTGCTGACATCCTTTGGCGCAACCAGGTGAACGGGTCAAACGTCATTTGGCAGATGAATAGCACTGGTTACGAAAGCAGCCACTTCATTACCCAGGTGCCTGATCAAAATTGGCAGATTGTCAGTACAGCCGACTTCAACAGTGACGGTACACCTGATATCCTCTGGCGCAACAAGGCAAGCGGCGAGAACACTATTTGGGAGATGAAGAGCGACTTCACCCTGCAAGCCAGCCACTTCTTTACCCAGATACCTGATCAAAATTGGCAGATTGTCAGTACAGCTAAATTCAACAGTGACGGTACACCTGATATCCTCTGGCGCAACAAGGCAAGCGGCGAGAACGCCATTTGGGAGATGAAGAGTGACTTCACCCTGCAAGCCGGCCACTTCTTTACCCAGGTGCCTGATCAAAACTGGCAGATTGTCACTACAGCCAACTTCAACAGTGACGGTACACCTGATATCCTCTGGCGCAACAAGGCAAGCGGCGAGAACGCCATTTGGGAGATGAAGAGCGACTTCACCCTGCAAACCGGCCACTTCATTCCCCAGGTGCCTGATCAAAACTGGCAAATTGCGGGCACTGATGACTTCAACGGCGACGGTACACCTGATATCCTCTGGCGCAACAAGCAGACGGCAAAGGAGGATATCTGGCAAATGAGTGGCTTTAGCTATGCACAAAGATATCCACTCGTTGACGTGACCGATCCTAATTGGAGCGTGAAGCCTTTTGTGGCAGCTTAGATAAGCTGACGCGCATTTAAATTTGATAATTTAGCGCCTGAAACCGTTTGCTGCTTTAGATTGTTTTCTAAAACTAGATGACGAACAGCTTACTTCTGAACAGATCTGGCGGATAGAAACTAAGTCTCATTTCTAAGCAAAGCGGTAGCCGCATGATTGCGGCTACCGCTTTGCTTATGTCCATGCTCTCATGGGGGAAACCCCCAAGATTGCGCTGCCTTTCCGTTGTAGCAACTGGCGCGACACGGAGAAATGAGAGTCTAAGAGATATTTTGCGTAAGTCCTACTAAAATGATTGTCTGAAACCTTAATAGAACTTACGCACTGAAAACCTTAAACCTACGTTCAATAATTGGGAATGTTCTCAATTATTTCTGGGAAGCCTAAATACCTACCCGTGAAAGACTCCCCATTCCCATAACTTAAAACGAAATTATCAAATAATTATTCTGAAACTTTGCTCCAGCAACGGGTCTGCCACTCAGAGCCGGGGGTAGAGGAATATTCCGTCGCTGGTCTCCTGCTTCCACCGTGACTTCTGGCCCATATTGGGTGAGTTTAACCTGCTTTTTGTCAAATCCTGGCAAGAATAAGCGTACTTGACGATTATGGATGTCTATTTCAATTGGTTTGGGAGCCTGTAACGCTTCTGCTTCAAAGTTGGGTAGGGCGTCTATCAGTGGTTGCCAGTCACCTGTGGGCAAGTCGGGAACGACGCTCACAGGTAAGGGTATAAATTCCTCTGACAGGTTGACATTGGTCTGAGTAGACACAAGCAGAACACCACCGACAGTTAAACCGATTTGTTGAGCGCTACCCCACAAATAACGGGCATTTGCTACCTCAATGGGATCTCCTGTGGTCACTAAAAAAGCAGCGAGACGGTTGGGGTCAGCAAGAGCGGCTCTCCCCTTTTCTAAGAAATTATTGACTTGGTTAGTGGGCCCTGCAAAGTTATCTGCTGTCCAGTTGACATTGAAAAAGCTGCTAATCAGTGGTTGAATCAAGGGCGATTCCGTAATCGTCTTCCCCAAGTCGGAGTTGACAAACAATTGCCGAAATCGCCGAACATACCAACTGAGAGATTCTGGCAAACCCAACATTCGCAACGTTAAAGAGTCACCCGTGCCATCGTAGACGATCGCATCATATTTGCCACTGGCATCATATTCGCGGATAGCATTCAGGGCTAGGGCGGTGTCCATGCCTGGTAAGACTACCAGTTCTTGACCAAAAACGTCTTTGAAAATGGGCGTGCGGAGATATTGCGCCTCAAGTTTCTTCGCTTCGTCCCAGTTGCGTTCTAGTAGTACAGATGCTTGAAACTGGACTGCTTGCAGATTGGGAGCGATTTCGTGGGGATCGGCAGCAATGGGAGTACCCAGCAGAATTGCCAATGTTGGTTCCTGATGTCCAGCTAGAAGTACGCGCTTGCCTTGACTTGCCAATAATTTGGCGGCGGCGATCGCAATTTTGGTACGAGCGGTGGCGCCTTTGCCCAAAAATGTCAATATTAGAGCCATGACTTGATTCCTATTTTCACCGCCGAGCTTTTCAACTCCAACTTAACATTCAACAAAGACTCTGGGACTGTGCTTTCAACTTCAGATGCCAAGAAAAACCTGATCTAAGTTCTTTACTACTACACAGGTTTGATTTCATCTTCAAAAAACCAACTGGAAGAATTGTCGTCAAACAACACCACTATACCGATCCCAGCATCAATGACTTTGTAGCCTTGGATGATACCCACTTGTCCGAGTTTTTTCACAATTGGGGGAGAAACGCGATCGCGCAAACGAAAGACTTTAACCTTTTGTCCGATTTCCATGCCTGATTACAATGCAATAAACCAAGTCTCAGTGTAGCGGAATCCGTGACTCTGCTCTCACAAATTCAGGGGAGATGAGGGGATGGGAGCGATGAAGAAGAATAAATCCAAACTCCAAACTCCTGTACAGACGCGATTAATCGCGTCTCTTCAAACTCCAAACTCCAAACTCCTGATCTAACAGCTTAAAATTAAATCAACAACCAAACATCTTATATACCCAATGTTTGTCACAGCGCAAGAGCTAGAACAGCAGATGCCCGATGCAACTCGGTTGTTAAGTGATGAGCCGGAGATGGAAACTTCGTTGCACTATATGCAGCTATTGCTGCTAGTAACTTCCCTTGAGTGGCTATGGCGTGACTGTAATGATTTCTTTATAGGTGCGAATCTAACAATTTATTTTAGCCGTCAGCAGTTGCGAAATCGAGATTTTCGAGGCCCAGACTTTTTTTTGGTCAAAGACACCGAAAAGCGATCGCGTAGTTCCTGGGTAGTCTGGGAAGAAGATGGTCGTTATCCAGATTTGATTATTGAATTACTTTCTGAAAGTACGGCTGATATTGACCGGAATTTGAAGAAAAATCTTTATGAAAATCGATTTCACACACCAGAATATTTTTGGTTTTCGCCGGAGAATTTGGAATTTGTTGGTTTTGAATTGGTAGGCAACAAGTATCAGAAAATTACACCAAATGCACAAGGATGGTGTTGGAGCGATGTGCTTGGGCTGTATTTAGGCGTAGAAGGAGGTAAATTACGCTACTTTACACTCGATGGTGATTTAGTTCCAACACCAGAGGAAGCTGCTATTGCAGCGCAACAGGTGGCATCAGAAGCCCAGCAACAGGCATTAGAAGCCCAGCAACAAGCATTAGAAGCCCAGCAACAGGCATTAGAAGCCCAGCAACAGGCATTAGAGGCACAATTGCAGTTGGAACAAGAACGGCTGCGATCGCATCTGTTGACGGAACATTTGCGATCATTAGGAATTAATCCAGATAGCTTGAGTTAAGTAACAAAGGTAGTAGTCATGTATCAAACAGATCCTCCTCGTCCACCACAAGAAACCATGCCGACGATGTATGATTTACCCAGTGAATTAATAGGGGAATCAGGTTTGCCAGATGAATTTCACCGCATTCAGGCGGATTTGCTCAGTGAGACTTGTCAACCTCTGACTTATTCATCTGAGGAAATTTTGCTTGCTAGTGACTTAAATCTCTACTATGATCCGCGCCATACTTTGTGGTACAAGCGTCCTGATTGGTATATGGTTTTAGGAGTACCTAGCGCTAGCCAACAGCAAGACTTACGCTTAAGTTACGTTATTTGGCAAGAAGGGATTGATCCATTTTTAGTAGTTGAATTACTTTCACCAGGTACAGAACAAGAAGACTTAGGAAAAACACTGCGGGAAGTAAACCGACCCCCAACAAAGTGGGAAGTATATGAACGCATTTTGCGGGTTCCTTACTACGTTATTTATGATCGCTATGAAAATCATTTGCGTGCTTTTCAACTCATAGGCACTCGCTACGAGGCAATATCTTTATCAGAGAACCGCTTCTGGCTGGAAGAGTTAGAACTAGGATTGGGTTTTTGGCAAGGTTATTATCAGCAGACAACAGGTTTGTGGTTACGTTGGTATAATGCAGGGGGTTGGGTGCGGACACGAAAAGAACAAGCAGAACAAGAGCGCCAACGGGCTGAACAAGAACATCAACGGGCAGAGCAGAGCGATTGGCAGAGTATTTGCGATCGCAAGGAATTGCTCCAGATAGTTTGAGTTAAGCAAAAACTCGCGTCCTTAACAAGAAAGCCAGCGTTGTCGCCAGCATTTATATTTTTAGGAAAAATATACTTAGCAATAGCCGATTTATTGTATAATTACCAAGACGATTTGGGTACGATTTTATAATAATAATGTATTCCCCAAGAAACACAAGGATAGTTTCATAGCTATAAAGCTTTATAGAGAAAAATTGGGTGTGTAAGTAGTGAATGAGGAAGCGGTAATTGTTACGAACAATGCGAGGATTTGTACGTAAAACAAGTAATCTAAGGCGCATCCTGCCGATACATGAACCATTGTGGACAAAGTTTGACTTGCTGAGAACTTTGGTGCGTCGGGATTTAGAGGCGCGGTACAAGGGTTCTGTTTTAGGCAATTTATGGCCTTTGCTAAATCAGTTATCACAATTACTGATTTACACTTATGTGTTTTCCATCGTGTTGAAGGTGAAGTTAAGTGTAAAAAGTTTACCAGAAAATAACTTCACCTTTGGTTTATGGCTATTTGCGGGATTAGTGCCTTGGATTGCTTTTAGTGGTGGTTTGAATCAGGCTGCTAGTTCCGTAATCGTACAGCCAAATTTAGTCAAGAAAGTGGTGTTTCCTCTAGGATTGTTACCACTAGTGCCAATTTTATCAGCTTTTATTGAGAGTTCCTTTGGTTTAATAGCATTGATTTTTTTTGTGGCGAGCAGTTCTCATACTCTACACACTAGCTTGGCATTATTGCCGTTGGTCTGGATACCGCAGTTATTGCTAACGGCAGGATTGGGCTATTTAGCGGCGGGACTAACGGTATTTTTGCGAGATATCCCGCAGAGTTTAGGGGTAATTTTAAATATTTGGATGTATTTGACACCAATTATTTATCCAGCCTCAGCAATTCCAGAGGAATGGCGGCGATTGGTATTTTGGTTAAATCCGATGACAGCGATCGTTGAAGGATATAGAGATTTAATTTTAGTAGGAGAAGTCAAACATTGGGGCGAGTTAGGAGTTTCCTCGCTAATTGCGTTAGTAATTTTTTGTAGTGGATTGTGGTGTTACCGTCGCCTGCGTCCAGCTTTTGCAGATGTATTGTAAGCACGGAATTGTCAGCACGAATCTTGAAATGTAAATGCCATAATTGTCTTTGAGTTATAGTGTGGTAGTTTTGAGGATTGATAGCAAAATATGGGAGAGAAAATTGTAATTTCCCTCAAGAATGTATCTAAGTCTTTTAAACGGTATGCTCGTCCTGTAGATCGACTCAAAGAAATTTTGTTACCAGGAAAAAGTAGAGCAGATGAATTTTGGGCGCTACGCGATATTAACTTGAATATTCCCAAGGGAGAGACTGTAGGAATTATTGGCCAAAATGGTTCTGGCAAAAGTACACTCCTGCAAATTATTGCCGGAACTATGACTCCAACTAAAGGTAATGTAAAAGTTAATGGTCGAGTTTCTGCATTGCTAGAGTTAGGAAGTGGATTCAACCCAGAGTTTACCGGACAACAAAACGTATTTTTTAATGGACAGATACTCGGCTTAAGTAAAACAGAACTTGAGCAAAAATTTGAAGAAATAGCCGCATTTGCAGATATAGGAGATTTTATTGATGAACCTGTTAAAACTTATTCCAGTGGTATGTTTGTCCGCTTGGCGTTTGCAGTAGCGATTAATGTTAATCCGGAAATTTTGATTGTAGATGAAGCTTTATCTGTAGGAGATGGCGTATTTGTGCATCGCTGTATGGCAAAAATTAAAGACTTTCAAGACTCTGGTGGAACTATTTTATTTGTGTCTCATGATATAGCATCTGTAAATCGTCTTTGCTCAAGCGCTATTTGGATTAATCATGGCCAAATTGTTGAAAAAGGTACTCCAGTAGATATTAGTAAATCATACCAAGCCTGGGTATATGAAAAAATAAATGATGGAATAAAAAATAAGACAGAACGCTTAAGTGACTCACAACCAGATATAGAAATAATCAAAAATTCCGAAGGAAACATAGAGGTTAAATCGGATAAATATATAGAAAATTTAAATCAAAATTATTTTACTAATAAAGAATTCCTGGCATTTCCGACAGTTAAGAGGTTTGGTACGGGACGTTGTGAAATTTTAAGCTTAGAAATTTTGAACGACGAAGGTAAAAAAACAGGTTTTGTTATGCCTGATGATACTTTGATAATCTGCACGAAAATTGTCAGTCACGACCATGTTGAAAGTCCAATCTTTGGGATTACAATGTATGACAGATTAAGAGTACCAATTGCTGGATGGAACACACATCAGTATAAGCATCCATTACCAAAATTTGAAAAAGAAAAATTGATTAGTGTGAGTTTTAACATAAAATGGCCTCATATTAAAAGTGATACTTATTCACTTGAACCTGCCGTAGCTGATGGTAGTCAGGAGAGCCATGAAATGATAGATTGGTTACAGGCTCCTATAGCTATAGAGTCGGGAGTTACTGATTTAACTTTTGGTTTTATTAGATTTACCAAAGTTACTGTTTCCCATGAAGTCGATATTTTCTTAACAAATCAATTATTAACAAATACCTTAACAAAATGATTTGTTATTGTTGCGGTTCGAGTAACTTAAAAGCTGACGATGTTTTGTGGGGAGAATTAATCGATGAATGGCGTATAGCATCTTATGAAGTCGAATATATTAACAAACAGCAAGGTCTACATTGCATAGACTGTAAGTCTAATTTACGCTCAATGTCACTAGCCAAAGCAATAATGAGATGTTTTGGTTATACAGGGTTTTTTAAAGATTTTGTGAAAGATGAAAAAAACCAAAACTTACAAATACTAGAAGTTAATGAAGCGGGGAGTTTAACAAAGTTTTTAGTCGAAATACCTGGTCATACTTTAAAAGTATATCCAGAAATGGATATGATGAATATGAATATTGCAAATATGACTTTTGATTTGGTTGTTCATTCAGATGTTTTAGAACACATCAAGCATCCAATTCGAGGTTTATCGGAGTGCTACAGGGTATTAAAGCCTGGGGGATATTGTGCTTTTACTATACCTATGATTGTTGATAGGCTAACTATTTATAGAGAAGGCATGCCTACAAGTTATCATGGTTCTCAAGAAAATCAACCAGATTTTGTAGTTCATACAGAATATGGATGTGACGCGTGGAAGCAGGTAATCCAAGCAGGATTTCCAGAGTGTCGGCTGTTCTCTGTTGACTATCCTGCTGCACAAGCGTTAGTAGCAGTAAAGTAATTTTATCAGGTTGATACGAAGTATGGAATTTACAGGTGAGAGATACGTTCCTTCTCTAAATGGTCAAATTAAATATGAGCATCTACATCGATATGCTCTATGTGTTGACTATGTAGCTGGGAAATCTGTATTAGATATCGCTTGTGGTGAGGGATATGGTTGTGCATTATTCGCAAGTGCAGCCAAGTCAGTTGTTGGAGTTGATATAAACTCTGAAGTTGTAGAGTATGCCACTAATGAGTATAGTACTCATAATAATGTAAGGTTTCTAGTGGGATCGTGCGACTCAGTACCACTGCCCGATAATTCAGTTGACGTAGTAACATCTTTTGAAACAATCGAGCATCACGATAAGCATGAAGAAATGATGCAGGAGATTAAGCGAGTTCTTAAGCCGGGTGGAGTATTAATTATTTCCTCTCCTAATCGCTTAACTTATTCAGATGAACCTAAATATTCTAATCCCTTTCATGTCAAAGAGCTTTACTATGATGAATTAGCAGCCTTATTGAGACGTTATTTTGGTTATGTTGAGATTTATGGACAAAGAATAGCTATAGGTTCTTTCATATTTAAATTAGAAAATTCCGAAGCAAATGTTTTTAAAGCTTATAGAACAGACGGTAATCAAGTCGAGCAAAAGGTTTCTAGTTTAAATGTACCCATTTATTTTTTTGCAATATGTTCCAACAAGAGTTTTACTACTAAGCCAGATATTGATTCAGTCTATATTGATAGCCAGGATGATTTGTTGAAGTTGATGGAAATAGGTTTGCATCAAACTCAGACAGAATTAGAGCGATCGCAATCTCAACTCCAAGATACTCAAGCTGAATTGCAGCGATCGCAATCTCAACTCCAACAGACTCAGACAGAATTAGAACGATCGCAATCTCAACTCCAAGATACTCAAGCTGAATTGCAGCGATCGCAATCTCAACTCCAACAGACTCAGACAGAATTAGAACGATCGCAATCTCAACTCCAAGATACTCAAGCTGAATTGCAGCGATCGCAATCTCAACTCCAA
>NZ_JBALCS010000111.1:0-29604 GCF_036919555.1 Nostoc sp. | reverse complement strand
GATGTTTGAGTGGTTTATTCGACACACTACCTTTGATTTTGCCACTCTTCAGATGTACGGAATTTGTTCAAAAATCAAATAGGAGTCCTATATCTCTAAGAATTTATTAGAGAGATCCTCACTACTTATCACCCCAATTGCAGAAGATACCCAGATATTCCACTGAAAATTTACTCATTTTAAGTAGATTAACAGTAAACTGTCTGCATCAAAGTCTGCTTTAGGTAAATAGACAGTATAGTTTTGTATATCTTCCAACTCATTCATTCTTAATAGTATTTTTGTATTGTTATTTTTTTGACCCACTTTGCGGTAAAAAATGCTGCTTTCAACGTAAAATCAGCCGATCGCATTGATCACTTTTGATCGCGATCGCGCTTCCTGTTTCTCTACCAGGTTGACTTACAGCAGTAATTGGCGAGAATTAACGCTGTCCACGCCAAGCAATTCTCATGGAGACGGTTTGCGATCGCACTATAAAGCAACTCATAAGTTAATTACAACGATTGCTGCAATGATTTAAACGTTTCTTATACATGAACAAGTAATTGTTGCAAACGCTTCATGCTTTGCAACTAGTTTTGAGGTTAAGCGGTTAGGGTGGGGTAAAATTTACGCTCAAACCCAAGTTGATGAGCTACTTCAGACTTGTGTGTAACCGTAGCCTTATTCTTGGGGAGGGAAGACAAAGCATAGTTTTGGCAGGGTGTGGTGCAATGGGGAGCAATGCTCTAACAGTGAGATCATCATAAAGACAGCAGGGGAGCAGGGAGATACGGGGGACAATGGAAGGGAGACAAGAGAGACAGAGTTTGGGTAGTCGGTTGATGACTGCGGGAATACGACCAGGCACGGGATTATTATCAACAAGCCTTGGAAATCAAAATCGAATTTGGCGATCGCTATTCGAGTGCATCGTTATTGTGGGAGGATAAATAAGTCCATTCAAAGCGATGAAATCTTGATCCGACCCACCAACCAAAAGTGATAACCCATGAACTCTAACGTGCCGCGCACAACCCTTATTACAGGTGCAAGCAAAGGTATTGGACGCGCCACGGCTGATTATCTGGCGCAACAAGGACATCAGATTATTGGGGTTGCTCGCAGTCTACCAAAAGCTCCTTTTCCTGGCGAATTCGTCACCATTGATCTAGCTAATCTTGAGCAAACGGAGTCTGTGCTAGCAGAGTTGACTGATCGGTACTCGATCACAGGTTTGGTCAACAATGTCGGTTTGAGTCAGTCACAGCCTCTAGAAGAAATTAATTTGTCTGATTTAAGCACTGTCTTGGACCTCAATTTACGTCCGGCAGTGCAGATCGCACAAGCGCTGCTGCCCACGATGAGACAATCAGGATGGGGACGCATTGTTAACATTTCCAGCCTAGCGGCTTTGGGTTTGGCTAATCGCACCAGTTATGGGGCGGCTAAAGCAGGATTAATCAGCTTGACCCGCACTTGGGCGTTAGAACTGGCAAAAACCGGAATTACCGTGAATGCGATCGCACCTGGGATGATTGAAACTGAAATGTTTCATGAAAAAGTTTCTCCCGGCAGTAAGGAAGAACAGCTATATTCAAGCATGATTCCAATGGGTCGGTTCGGTCAGCTCAAAGAGATTGCTGCTGCGATCGGCTTTTTCTGCTCTGAAGAAGCAGCGTTCATCACGGGACAAACCTTATTTGTAGACGGTGGAGCAAGTATTGGTCGCAGTCTTATCTGAACAGAGGTCATCAGTAAAGCGTCTGTCTCAAACAACGAAGTAGCTAGTCAAGCGTATTTATCAACTAACAAGGGGTTTAAGCCGTGGAAAGGCTGAGGTAACTTTCTGATTTTTGTACAAAAAGATCCCGACTTATTTAAATAAGTCGGGAATCTGAGCTTTTGGATTTTCACTAGTACACCACGGCGTAAATCCAGCTAGCTAACAAGGGGCAATTATTCCTTAAGTACATGGTTGGGTGATTCCCGAATAAATTGCGATCGGACAAAATCCCTTGTTAAAAAAGAGGCAAGGGAGCAGGGAGCAGGGGGCAGGGAGCAAGGGGGATAAAAAAGAATGGGGATTCGACCCCACCTGAACAAGAACCACAATTATAAAAGTGGGGGACTCAGACCCATGTTCCACTCCGCAAAATAGGCAGGAGTCTCTTTTCATTTCCCCCTGCCCCCTGCCTCTTCCTTAAAGGTAGCCAAACTGACGCCACACTGTACTAGTCTAAAGTTGATAGACTATTGACTTTTACCTATTCCCTAATGAGGTACAGCCAATTTGGTATCGGCTAGCTGCTGGGTATTATCAGCAACGATTTTGCGGAATAAATCACCTTCAATAGTTTCCTGTTCTGCTAGCAAATCTACTAAACGCTCCAAAACTATGCGGTTTTCTTGCAACAGTTCTTTGGACTTGATATAACAATTGTTGACAATTTCGCGTACTTGTGAATCAATCTTGGCAGCAATTTCTTCAGAATAGTCTGATTTATTCATCCAGTCACGTCCCAAAAATACCTCTGCACTCTGATTTTCTAAGGATAATGGGCCTAATTCTGACATTCCAAAGCGTGTCACCATCTGCCGCGCCATCCCTGTTACGTGTTGCAGGTCATTCCCTGCACCTGTAGTCACTTCTGGCTTACCAAAAACGATTTCCTCGGCGGCGCGACCACCCAAAGTAGCAGTAATCCGGGCTTTGAGTTGGGAACGCGAAATTAACCCCTGTTCTTCGTTGGGAGTAAACCAAGTTAATCCTAGCGCTTGTCCCCGTGGAATGAGTGTAACTTTCTGCACAGGGTCATGGTTTGTGAGCAATGTGCCCACTAAAGCATGTCCAACTTCATGATAGGCAATCAAGCGCTTGCTCTTGCTGTCTACTAAGGCGGTACCTTCCATACCTGCAACGACTCGATCTATAGCAGCATCAACTTCTAAAATGGTGACAGCTTCTTTGCGCCTCCTAGCAGTGAGAATGGCGGCTTCGTTGAGTAAGTTGGCTAAGTCTGCGCCAGTAAAACCAGGAGTGCGGCGAGCGATCGCTTCTAATGATACGCTAGGATCAATTTTTTTATTCCGCGCGTGGACTTGCAAAATTTCCAGTCGCCCTTTAAGATCCGGTGGATCGACCATTACCTGTCTGTCAAAGCGTCCCGGTCTGAGCAGCGCTGAATCTAGGACATCTGGGCGGTTAGTGGCAGCAATAATAATGATGCCTGTGTTACCTTCAAAACCATCCATTTCGGTGAGGAGTTGGTTGAGGGTTTGTTCGCGCTCGTCGTTACCGCCACCGATACCAGCGCCCCGTTGTCTACCTACTGCGTCAATTTCATCGATAAATATTAGGCAAGGAGCATTATCTTTGGCTTTTTTGAAAAGATCGCGCACACGGGATGCACCCACACCAACGAACATTTCCACGAATTCCGAACCGGAAATACTGAAAAACGGTACACCTGCTTCACCTGCGATCGCTTTTGCTAGTAGAGTTTTACCAGTACCAGGGGGGCCAATCAACAGCACTCCTTTGGGAATACGTGCGCCTACAGCAGTAAATCTTTCTGGCTGTTTGAGGAAAGTAACAACTTCTTCAAGTTCTTCCTTAGCTTCTTCAACCCCGGCGACATCTTCAAATTTAACTCCAGTTTTTGCCTCCATTTGGAAGCGAGCTTTGGATTTGCCGAAATTCATTGCTTGGCTAGAAGCATTAGTAGAGCGACGGAGGAACAATACCATTAAAGCCACCAGGGGCAAAATCCACATAAGATTGATCAACAGCCCAACAGCAGCTCGACTGTTAGCAGAGGAAACTTCGCCAAAATCAACATTCTTATCTTTGAGTATGTTAATCAACTCTGTGTTTTGTGCCAGAAGTCTCACCTGTTGCGGTTGTGTATCATCCTTTTGCCCCTTGAGATAAACCCTTGCTAGCTGTTCGGTTTCGTCCAACTCTAGTTTTTGGATTTCTCCCGCCTTCGCTTTCTTGAGCAAGTCGCCATAAGTTAGAGGGGTATTCTCTGCTTTTTGTGCCAAGACGGGAGTACTCCCGAAAATTCCTGGTAACATAATCAAACTAGCTGCGATGGCACCAACCCAAGCAACACGCTTTGATGACTGCCTATTTACCAATGCTTTTTTTCCCAAATTCGTCATAATAACTACCCTTTGTCTGCTGGCACAAGTTGAGCGATGGTTTTATGCCTATTCTTCTAACAAAAATTGTAATAACTGGAAATTACACTTTTCTTATCTAGTCTAACTTCCACACAAAACCATTCCCAAGTTTCTTCCGGCGATCACATGAAGTTGAGCAAGCTAGATCATTATTCTGGCTCCTAACTCCTTTTTAAAAAATTTTCCGTTCCGGTAGGTAGATTTTAATTTGACACATTCCGACACAAATCGCTAAGATAAACATAGTCATAACGACTCCGCTTTTTAAATAAATCTGACGATAGTAGCTAGTTAATAGTTTGTGGGTTAATTATGGTGAGAATTGTTGGTATTGGTGGTAGTTTAAGACCCAACTCCTATACCCAGCTTGCTTTACAAGTAGCAGTGCAAAGGGTTGAAGCTGTGGGTGCAGAGGTAGAAATTCTCGATTTACGGCAGTTGCAGCTACCATTTTGTACTGGCGCGAAGGAGTATCCAGAGTATCCAGATGTTCAGAGATTGCAAGATACAGTCAGTCGCGCCGATGGGTTAATTTTAGCGACACCTGAGTATCATGGTGGGGTTAGTGGTGTCCTGAAAAATGCCCTGGATTTGATGAGTTTTGAGCAACTGTCGGATAAAGTGACAGGACTAATCAGCGTATTAGGGGGTCAGTCTAATAGTAATGCTTTAAATGACCTACGATTAATTATTCGTTGGGTGCATGGTTGGGTGATTCCAGAACAAATTGCGATCGGACAAGCTTGGAGTGCTTTCAGTCCTGAAGGCAAGCTACTAGATGAGAAACTCTCTCAAAGATTTGATCAATTTGCTCAGAGTTTAGTTGATAACACTCGTAAGCTGCGGGGCGTAAATTAGTTGTCGGGTGGGCAAAGCTTTGCCCACCCGACTCAACTTAATTGTGGTGGTAATCCCCAGCTAGTTGGGGATTAATAGTCTAATAGTTATGCTTTAAATGACCTACGGCTAATTATTCGTTGGGTACATGGTTAGGTGATTCCAGAACAAATTGCGATCGGACAAGCTTGGGGTGCTTTCAGTCCTGAATGCAAGCTATGCTATGTAAAGCGCAAACCTTTAATATGGCTCTCTGAGAGCGTGTAAGGGGATCTGTCTCAGGTAGTGCTAACTGGTAAATTTGACGCAACTCATCTAAATTACTCACATTGGTAGATTTGAAACAAAGAAAAACCGAGAGCGGGTTTATAGTTTGTGAACCTGAGGAGGGACGTGATATGATTTTCTCCTCTTGGTTAAATCGGCAGAAAACACAATTTGATTGTGTGTCCACTACCACTAACACGGTAATACAATCTGCTTGGCTCAAACAGAGCCAGTATGAAACGAATATCTGGGTAACTGGATGGTTTCTATTCAGTTTGTGAGCGAGTCTAAATTTGTTGTTTGTGTAGGGATGGTGGCGGGATTACCCTTGCGGAGGTTTAGATGAATGTAGTAAAGCGTCGTATCGGTCTTGAGCAAGAATTTTTTCTGGTAGATGAGGCTGGTTATCTGAGCGATCGCGCCGATGAGTTTTTGAAAGATTGTCACTTAATGGCGCAAACACAAGGTTTAGACCCAAAGTACTTTGTGCCAGAGTTCGTCAAAAGCATGGTAGAAATTAACACACCTCCTGCCGACACTGGTACAGAACTAGCAAAAGTCTATCTCAAAAATCTCAAATTGGCGCTTTCTGTGGGGCAACAGATGGGTTTACGCCTTTACCCTCTGTCTAGCTACCCTTTGCATATTACACCAGTTATGCGGGATCACCCTAATTACCATATCCAAGCGCGGACTGTCGGCTATGAGAAATTCTTGCACGCCGCCAAATGTACAGGTACACACCTGCATTTAGAAGTCCCGCCTGGGGTAATTGACCCTAGTGTTGCAGTCTCCTACAACTCGACATCAGCAGAGCGAGAGGAACTACTAAATATCTATAATTTAGCTACAGCTTGCGACTCAGCACTCATTTCCCTGACGCGGGCGTGTCCCTATTATGAAGGACAGGCGATCGGGCTAGCCGCGCACACAATTCGTTATCGAGGTAGTGAAACCTTTGGCTGGGAAGGAGTTTACACTCATTTACAGCCTGTCGGCGGACTCATGCCTTATGGATTAAGTGTAGAGGGTTTAGTTGAACAGCACTTTGCTCGTTATTATGCTTGGTTGCAAGCGATGGAAAAAGCCGGAATTGAACCGAACCTGATATTAGAAGCAGAAGTCAGCTTACTCAAGTCAGCTTGGAATCCAGTTAGACTCAACAAACTCGGCACTGTTGAAATTAGATGTATAGATAGTAACTATCCATCAATAACTTTAGCTGTAATTACATTGCTTGAGAAGGCGGCTAATCGAGTCAGGCGGGAGAAGTTAACGGTTAAACCAGCTAAAGAAATACAGATATTTGAACTAGTTGGCTCTACCCTGTATGTACCAGATTTTGAATATCTAAATGGTGAACTACTCTATACCTCAGCTACAGAGGGAGTTAAAAATCCCAAAGTTAAGGCTTACGTCGATTCAATTTTGCAATTTGCCAGCGCAGAGGGTGGCGAAGGAGCAAATTTTCTAGCAAAACTGAGCAAACACCTCGATCAGTATCAGACGATAGAAGCTGGGATATTACAAGAGTTTACACAGACAACTGCTCAACTTCCATTAGATGCTGGTTTGCATTTAGTGCGCTCTTGTTGTGACAAGCTAGAAGCACAGGTTTCATGGATAGACACAGAAAATCCCCTAGCAGCGTTGGATACTGATGAACGATTGTTACTACAGCAGGATTAAAAAAATAATTATATCTCGGTACCGTGGGGCAGACGGAAATTTCAGCTTGAAGAAGCGTCTGCAACGGTGCGATATGAAGATATAAGACCTAAGCAAGGCAAAGAGAAAGCCCAGTTTTAAATCAAAAATCCCACGCTTCAAAGCGTGGGAGTGTCAACTGAGTACACCATAAATGTAGGATAGGTAAAGCCTTTGCCTACCCTACAAAACTTAATGATGGTGGTGATGATGATGCCCAGCTAGTTGGGGATTAACTGCCAAAGTCTGGTCTGACAACAGCTGTGCAATATGAGCATCAGCCCATTGGGCCGCCATCGCCAAAAATTCTGGATGGTCATTGACGCAAGCCATTTGCACGTAGTTCGTACCAGGATGCTGTTTTTCTAAAGTATGGATGATATGGTGTACATCCAATAAAGTTTCGTGGTTTTCTGTGGCAAAGCCAATTGGCATAAATATCACTACTTTCGCACCTAATTGAATCAGGTTATTTGCAGCTTGCTCTGCATTTGGCTGTGTCCAATCAATTAAAGGTGTATCGTGATTTAGCCAACCTACTGAGATTAAGGGATAATGATTAATCAACTTATCCCGAACCAAATCATACATCGCTTCACTTTCGGCAATCCCAGAAGTAAATCCTTTAGCTTTATGGGGACAACCGTGGTTCATTAACACAATGCCGATTTGAGAAGGTAGATAAGCTGCGGCTAAATCAGCAATTTTCTCCTCAACCAGATGAGCCATTAAATCGATGTAGGCTGGTTCGTTGAAGAAAGAAGGAATATAGCGCTGTCCTTTAACCCAGTGTTCTTCACCATCAGTTAACTCAACTAGGGCGTTGTTAACTTGCTCGATCGCAATACCACTGGTGAAGATAGAATCAACAACCAGCAGTGGATAGATTAGCAGCTTATCGAAGCCTTGGTTTTTCATTTCTGCCAAGACTTGATTAGGTAGGAAAGGGGCGCAGAAGTTGAAAGCCTTGAAAACTTGAACATTATCACCCCATTTTTCTTGTAAATGCTTCTCAATCCCAGCACGCTGCTGTTCAAAGATGGCATTGTGTGGGGAGATAAAATCGTGGTGTGTGTGTCCCCACTCATGGCGGTCAAATAGCGCCAAAAGTTTTGCAAGGGGGGGATAAATCCAGGTTGGTACTGGAGCAAATTTTGCTGTCAGTAGATTTAAAGCCTGTTCGTTATAGTTGGCAAAATCTTCGTAGCTTTCGACTTCGCCGTAGCCCATAAGCAGTACGGCTACACGGTCTTTACCTGATAATTGCTCGTGGGTATGTTGTATTTTTTCCGGCGTGGCAACCACAATGAGTTCCTCAATATAACCAGAGTGCAGAGAGATATAAAGTTAGGGAATAGCTTGCACATTTTCCTTACTACTAACTTATTATCCCATCCAGGGGGATAGGATAGGTGGGAAAATCAAAAGAATACATCAAAAGTAAGACTTTCGTGGTTATTAGGTATTATTTATGACATTTTTTTAGAAATTCGGTTTCATCATCAAAAAGAATAGAGTTGTTGCATCAAGCTATCGGTTAGGTTTGAGAGAAAGTCGCACACGGCGTTATATATCTAAATAAGTACAATAGCGATCGCGCCCTTTGTGTTTGGCATTGTACAGTGCTTTATCGGCTGAAGCGATGAGTGTATCTGGCTTGATGTCGCAAGTGGGTATGACAGAAGTAATACCCAAACTAACTGTGACGATATCCTTAATATCAGACTGTATATGGGGAATGGCCTGAGCGTGAATTGCTTGTTGAATTCTTTGTGCTACTTTGATCGCTCCTACTAAGTCAGTATTGGGGAGGAGTACCGAAAATTCTTCTCCTCCGTAACGCGCTACTAGATCAGCAGGATCACGAACTATCTGTTTCACTGTTTCCGCTATTCTGATTAGAGAATGATCGCCTCCAAGATGACCATAGTAGTCATTGTAAGATTTGAATTTATCAACATCTAATAAAATCAGTGACAGGGGTTGTTGTTCTCGTGCAAGGCGTTTCCATTCTGCTTGCAGTCGTCCATCGAAGCAGCGACGGTTAGCCACCTGAGTCAAACCATCTAGATTTACCAGTTGTTCTAGTTTCTGATTTGCATCTTCTGCTTTTTCTTTAGCAATTACTAACTCTGCTGTTCTCTCTTGTACCCGTTTTTCCAAAGTTTCAAAAGATGTTTGTAACTGAAATGCCATATTGTTAAACGATTTCGCCAGTTGACCTATTTCGTCTTTTGAGCTAATTTTGGCGCGGATATCTAAGTTACCTGCGGTAAACTGGAAAACTATATTGGTAAGATAAATTATTGGCTTTGTTAGCAGTTGCCCAATGGCAAAAGCGATGATCGTCACTACTGAAGCGATAAATGCAAATAGAAACATTGCGTCGCGAATTTGCTTTTCTACGGGTGCTAGGGCAACAGCAAGAGGCTGTGCGAACAACACAGACCAAGGTTTATATTTTAAACGAGCGATCGCAATCAGATTAACCTGATTACCTGTTGCTGACAAAGATGCAATTAAATACAACTCTTTCTTATCCAATGCTTGCTTAAGTTTTGACTCATTAGTTGCCAATTCTTTGACAGGAGAATTAGGCAAACGCCCTTCTCGTTGCAGTTTGTTTACAACATCGAAAGGCAGAGGCACAATTGATTTAAAAAGTAGTTTTGGTGCAGTGCTATGTGCCAGATAAATATTATTTTCATCTAAAAGAATAGCAAAAAATTTTGCCCCAGCCCGTTCAGTTTGTCGAGTTACTAACTGCTGAACAACAGTAGCATTGTATGAAACACGCAATACACCCAATATATCTCCCTTGGCATTGCGAATCGGACTGCTAAAAAAGAGGGTAACAAGGTCAGGAATTATCGGCGATAGCTTCATGCTAGAAACAAAGGATAACCCAGTTTGCAGTGGTGTTTTAAAATAATCTTGAACTGATTCATCTTTGCTAATGTTCGGTGTATCTGTATCCAATACATTTTTTCCGTTTAAGTCGAGCAAAGCATAGGAGAGAATATTGAGCATATCTTTGCGACTGAGACGGATTAATGTTTCTATCGCCAATTGCATTTCGGGACTGTCATCTCGTTGTTTTGGAGTTAGGCTAAGGTAGCGTGCCAAACCTGGTAAAATCGCCTCTACGCGCACGGCACTGAGATTTTCATTAATAAAAGCATCTATTCTGTTAGTGGTTTCGTTAGCCGCCACAGATAGGGCTTGTCGAGCGTCGTCAGTTAGTGCTTTTTCAGTTGTCTGTTTGTTGATAAATGTCAATAACAGCAACGGAATCAAAGCAACAATGAGAAACGAGGCGATCAACTTTGTACGGATGCTGCCCAAAAGAGAGTGCTGCATAGTTTTAAACTAGGAGGCAGGGTTCAAGAAGGAAGAATTAAACAAACTTTTTAGCTCTGGAATGCGCGTTACGTTTCCAGAGCGGATAAAAAAGTCTGCATATATCTTGGCAGTTTTGTAGATAGAGTTAGGGTTACTAGATTGAAATAATTTTTTATTTTCACCTAAATCAGTTAGGTTTACTCCCTCCAGAGAGAGTGTATTGCTAGGAATTTTTAACGCTTTGCTGATGATAGCGTTTCCTTCCTGAACATTTGCTTTCCAGTAGGTCGAGGCTTGCAGCCATCCTCGCACAAATGCCCGAATGTCTTCGGGGCGATCGCGGATTGTATCACTGCGAAAGATAATCATATCTAAAATCAAGCCAGGGGTTTGTTTGCTGGTAAATAGGATATGTCCCCCTAATTTAATAGCTTCAGAAAGATGGGGTTCCCAAGTGTGTCCGGCTTGAATAACATTATTTTTTAGGCGTTGAGGAATTTCTAAAGCCTCTAATTTAACCAAATTCACATCATCGCTGGTTAAGTTGGCAGTTTTCAACATCTTAATCACGAAAACTTCACTAAAACCGCCTAGATTTGCGCCCAGTTTTTTCCCTTTCAAGTCAGCGACGATTTTAATTTCTGATTGGGCGACTACCACATCTGCTCCTGTTGATTCATCTATAACGAGCACGCCTTGTATATCAGGATTTGTGGCACTTAAGATGATAAAACTTCCCAAAGACGATGTAATCCCATCATACTTACCCGCACTGAAATTTGCTTGTTCCAATTTGGTGTATCGTTTATGAATTAGTTCCACATCTACCCCTTGGGCTTTGAAGAATCCTTTTTCTTGAGCAATGATGCCTGGATACTCTCCAACAAAAGATGCAAATTCCACTTTCAAGAGAGGGGGTTTGAATTCAGTCGGTGCCCAAGCATGACAAGCAAATAGCAAACAGGAAGTAATGAGAAAAATACTAACGTATCTAAGTAGTTTAAACATAGAATATTTTCCCCTTAACCAAATTATGAGAAATTTAAAACGCTACGGGAGCTATTCAATTAATACCAGTTCTCTATGAAGATGCACAGAATAAAACACTTGAAATTCCATGCCTGACAAGAGAATTATTCTATCCAGGCTCACATAGATTTGGTATAAGCATTAATATATTCAAAAGGTCTAGAGTGAAATGGCACTAAGAAAAGCCGAAGCACTTGTGGTTTAAGCGGTTTGCAATTGCTTTCGTAATTCGCGCCCAGGTTTCGTCATTAGAGGGTAAGCTTTCGGGCGACGTAAAAGGACTCGTGCTTCACTGCGACCTGGGCGGTCACAGCCTTATGAGAAAATCTTCCAATGCCCAATTTTCAGAATAGACAGATGAGTATAATTATTTGCCCTGGAATCCATGAATCAGAATTAACTGAAAGCTTTAGAGCAAGATTGTTAGATTTAGTTTCTAATGGCGCGATCGCCCCTACCACCGCAAATATACTGATTTATCCGGGTAAAGATGTTTTGGTTTTATCAGCATTTCACATCTTGGAGTTTTTGCGCGTTAGCGTAGCTCACCGCAGGTATCGCTTGGACGATCAGCTAAAATCACCACTTATATTCATTAGCTTTAGTGCTGGCGTAGTTGGGGCAATAGGAGCAGCACATTTGTGGCAACTCTTAGGTGGTCATGTCAAAGCGTTTATTGCTATAGATGGATGGGGAGTACCACTACAGGGTAATTTTCCGATTCATCGGATGAGCCATGATTATTTCACCCATTGGAGTTCCTGTTTGCTAGGTAGTGGGCAAAATAATTTTTATGCACAGCCAGCAGTTGATCATTTGTCAATGTGGAAATCCCCCCAAACTGTACAAGGCTGCTGGGTAGATTCATCCATTGGTATTTCTCCACCCAAAGGTCGTCTGACAGCAGATGAGTTTTTGCTTATGCTGTTAAAGCGCTATGAAGCAAATTAATCCGGACAATGGAGTAAGTAAACAGGAGTTAGGGAGTGGGGAGTTAGGAGTTAGGAGTTAGGAGTTAGCATTTATTCTCCTCTCTGCCCAATGCCCCATGCCCAATGCCCAATGCCCAATGCCCCATGCCCCATGCCCCATGCCCAATGCCCAATGCCCATCTACCCAAAGAAAGTATTTAATGTTTCCAACTGAACCTGCTGCTGTTAATAACGGGTTTAGCGCACTGCTAAAAAACCGTGGTTTTATGCTCCTGTGGATTGGGCAACTGCTGTCCCAGTTAGCAGATAAGGTTTTCTTCGTTTTGCTGATTGCTCTCTTGGAGAACTACCCACCGCTTCCTGGGTTGGCACAAAACTCGATGTACTCAACTTTGATGCTGGCGTTTACAATCCCAGCAATTTTGTTCGGCTCTGCCGGTGGGATCTTTGTTGACCACTTCCCAAAAAAGCTGATTATGGTCGGCTCGGATGTCGTGCGGGGAATATTAACGCTGTGTCTTCCCTTGTTACCACGAGAGTTCGTGATTCTGTTAATCCTGACTTTTGCTATTTCCACGGTGACGCAGTTTTTTGCACCAGCCGAACAAGCAGCCATTCCCTTATTGGTGAAGCGAGAGAATTTGTTGGCAGCCAATGCACTGTTTACCAGTACGATGATGGGAGCTTTAATTGTTGGCTTTGCGATCGGAGAGCCGATTTTGAGTTTGGCGAAAAGTTTGATGGGAGAAGAATACGGTCAAGAGCTTGTGGTTGGTGGATTATACATATTATCGGGTGCGATCATCCAGCCGATTAAGTTTAAAGAACCCAAACAACCGAAGCAAAATCGGGCATCAAATAACCCTTGGGCTGAATTCACCGAGAGTCTGCGCTATCTCAAGAAAAACCCTTTGATCTTGAACGCCATGCTGCAACTGACAACTTTATATTGTGTGTTTGCAGCCTTAACAGTGCTGACAATTCGATTAGCTGAGGAGTTTGGTCTAAAAGAAAAACAGTTTGGCTTTTTCTTAGCAGCAGCAGGGGTGGGTATGGTATTTGGTGCGGCGATTTTAGGTCACTGGGGTGATAAATTTCATCACAAGCCCCTACCTTTAGTTGGATTTTTGATGATTGCACTAGTTTTAGGGGTGTTCACTTTTACACACAACTTATTGCTGGCGCTAGGACTATGTGCATTTTTGGGTATAGGTGCTGCCTTAATTGGTGTGCCCATGCAAACTTTGATTCAACAGCAAACACCACCTACCATGCACGGTAAAGTATTTGGCTTTCAAAATCATGCCGTCAACATCGCTCTAGCCTTACCTCTGGCGATTACTGGGCCATTAACTGATGCTCTGGGCTTGCGATTTGTACTTGTAGGAATGAGCCTTGTGGTTGCAGTTGTCGGGGTTTGGGCTTGGAAAAATACCCGCAATGTTTTGCAAGACGTAATTTGATTAATGTAGGCTAATAATCTAGCTTTATATTTGATATATAAATTTATCAGATTTTGATTGAGCTTTTCAATTAAAATGAAATATTAACTACAGAATTCAGCATTAATTTTAGCTATAGTCTGAGGTTTGACCGTGCGTTCACAAAGTGTCTCCGCAGGAGAATCGCCTTCCCAAATTAGTCTGCCACAAATCGAGAATCACAAACAGTCTCGTACTTCTAGCCCCCCAGTCGTGCCCAAACGTGCATCTGGAGGTTTTGCTCTACTTGACAGTCTTCATCGCCACGGCGTTGATTATATTTTCGGTTATCCTGGTGGGGCAATTCTCCCAATTTATGACGACCTGTATAAGGTGCAAGCAACTGGCGCTATGAAGCACATTCTCGTGAGACACGAGCAAGGTGCAGCCCACGCTGCTGATGGTTACGCCCGTGCCACAGGGAAAGTAGGAGTATGCTTTGGCACTTCTGGCCCAGGAGCAACTAATTTGGTGACAGGCATCGCCACAGCTTACATGGACTCGATCCCGATGGTTGTGGTTACAGGACAGGTAGCACGTCCGTCGATTGGTACAGATGCGTTTCAGGAAACTGATATTTACGGAATTACCTTACCAATCGTCAAGCACTCCTATGTAGTGCGTGATCCCAAAGATATGGCGCGAATTGTCGCCGAAGCCTTTCACATCGCTAGCACTGGGCGTCCGGGGCCAGTTTTGATTGATGTCCCCAAAGATGTAGCTTTAGAAGAATTTGACTATGTACCTGTGAAACCAGGTTCAGTGAAGTTACGCGGTTATCGTCCCACAGTCAAGGGAAATCCTCGGCAAATTAATGCCGCGATCCAGTTGATTACTGAAAGTCGCCGTCCGCTATTGTATGTCGGTGGTGGTGCGATCGCAGCTGGTGCCCATGAACAAGTAAAAGAATTAGCTGAATTATTCAATATCCCTGTCACCACAACTTTAATGGGGATCGGTGCATTTGACGAACATCATCCCCTAGCTTTGGGAATGTTAGGGATGCACGGCACTGCTTACGCTAACTTCGCCGTTAGTGATTGCGACTTGCTGATTTGCGTCGGTGCTAGATTTGACGATCGCGTTACAGGCAAATTAGACGAATTCGCCTCCCGCGCCAAAGTAATTCACATCGACATCGATCCCGCAGAAGTCGGCAAAAACCGCGTTCCCGAAGTGCCCATCGTCGGCGATGTGCGGAACGTCTTAGTAGACTTGTTGCGTCGATGCCAAGAAACAGGTGTCAAGGCTACACCGAATCAAAACCAAGAGTGGTTAAATTTAGTTAACCGTTGGCGCGAAGAGTATCCTCTAATAGTGCCGCACCATGCCGACAGCATTTCACCTCAAGAAGTGATTGTAGAAGTCAGTCGCCAAGCACCCCACGCTTTCTACACCACAGATGTCGGACAACATCAAATGTGGGCAGCACAATTCCTGAAGAATGGCCCAAGACGCTGGATTTCTAGTGCTGGTTTGGGAACGATGGGTTTTGGCTTACCTGCGGCAATGGGCGCGAAAGTGGCGTTTCCTGATGAAGAAGTTATCTGTATTAGCGGCGATGCCAGTTTCCAAATGTGTTTGCAGGAACTAGGCACACTAGCACAGTATGGGATAAATGTCAAGACAATAATTATCAATAACGGCTGGCAAGGGATGGTGCGCCAGTGGCAGCAAGCCTTCTATGGTGAGCGTTACTCATGCTCAAACATGGAAGTAGGGATGCCAGACGTAGAGTTATTAGCAAAAGCCTATGGGATTAAGGGTATGGTAATCAGCGATCGCAGTGAATTGAAAGATGCGATCGCCGAAATGCTGGCACATAATGGCCCGGTGATCGTGAATGCCCACGTCACCAGAGACGAAAACTGCTATCCAATGGTAATCCCTGGCAAGAGCAACGCTCAAATGGTCGGCTTGCAGAAGCAACCACCGAAATCCGCAGTAGAAGCAGTATATTGTAGCCACTGTAGTGCAAAAAATGCTCCTACCCACAACTTCTGCGCTGAGTGTGGGACAAAGTTGTAACGCTTTTTGATAATTCTGAATGCCCAAAAACTCCATCCCAAGAGTGGGTGGAGTTTTTCATTTTCCAGCTCGATTTTTTGTTTGAGAATAAGTGCAATCAGCAATAGCAATCGCCAAAATAACAATTGCGTTGGCGTAGCCCAACCTAGGCATCGCCAAATCAATAAATGCGACTGGCAAAATAACAAACGCGTAGGCGTAGCCAGCCGTATGCATCGCTAAAATAGCAATTGCGTTCGCCAAATCAATATATGCGAACTCCAAATCAATAAATGCGATCGCTGAAATAATAAATGCGAATGCTGAAATCACATATGCGATCGCTGAAATAATAAATGCGAATGCCGAAATCACATATGCGAACGCTAAAATAACATTAGAAAGGGGAAACTAGAACATCTAATTCCCTCCCTTTATAAGCTACGGTGTACACACAAGTCGAATTACCCCCCTTAATCCCCCCTTATAAAGGGGGGAAATAGGAAATCTAGTTCCCTCCCCTTGTAAAGGGGAGGGTTAGGGTGGGGTAAAATCCAGATTTATCAGCTATTTCAGACTTGTGTATACACCGCAGCTTGGAAAGGAGGGAAATTGGAAAATCTATCTAGTTCCTTCACCTTTACAAGGGGAGGGTTAGGGAGGGGTAATTCAATAACTTGCGTGTACACCGTAGCCTTTTTAAGGAGGATCTAAAACTTTTCATCCCTTAATTTTTCGGAAATTGAGGATAATATTGTTGAAGCTTCATCAAGAAGCGTCTAACTCACACCTGATTATGAATGAACAGCGTCTACAAGCTTATTACCAGCTGATTGAAAGTCTGCTAAATTGCCCTAATGGGGAAGAACCAGAGATATTAGCAGCGAATACAGAATTGCTAGATGCTGACTTTGTGCAGGTTGTTGTAGCAGCAGCAGAGCATTTTGCCCAGCAGGGAGAGGAAAATACTGCCGAGTGGTTGAGAAACTTAGCAACATATCTCACTACCCCAGAAACTACCCCCATCACTCAAAAAGATATAGAGACTTACGGGCAATTTTTAATAGAAATACTGCAAGCAATAGCAGAAAGCAACGGCAATGCTGAAGTAATTTACCCATTGCTGGCAGCAAATACCAATAAGCTCAATAATATTTTTGCTGATTTATTGCGCCGTTGGGCAACAAATACCCTAGCAGAAACGGAACTAGATGCAGCAATAGACATTGCCAGAGTCATAGGAAATTTTAGTAATCTAATTCAGCAATTGCCCTTAAGTAATAAAGCGAACAACACCGAAATTGCTATAACTGGCTATGAAATCGCACTCACTGTTTACACCCGCAGCGCCTTTCCTGAAAAATGGGCAGTAACACAAAATAATCTGGGGATTGCTTATAGTCAGAAAATATTGGGTGATAAAGCAGAAAACTTAGAACGAGCGCTCACGGCTTATTCTGCTGCACTCGAAGTTTATACCCGCAGTGCCTTTCCAGAAAATTGGGCAGCTACGCAAAATAATCTAGGGGCTGCTTACTCTGACAGAATATTAGGAGAACCAGCCTATAATATTGAATTAGCGATCGCTGCCTTCTCTGTGGCGCTGGAAGTTTACGCCCACACTGCTTTTCCTCAACAATGGGCAATGACGCAATATAATTTGGGCAATATTTAGCTTGAAAAAATATCAGGCGATAGAGCAGAGAATTTAGAAAGAGCGATTACTGCTTACAGTGCGGCGTTGGAAGTTTATACCCACACTGCTTTTCCCCAACAATGGGCAATGACGCAAAATAATCTGGGGACTGCTTACTTTCGCAAAATACTAAGTGATAAAGCAGAGAATATAGAGCAGGCGATCGCTGCTTATAGTGCCACACTCCAAGTATATACCCGCAGTGCCTTTCCCCAAAAATGGGCAGGTACGCAAAATAATCTGGGAAATGCTTACCTTTATAGAATATTAGGTGAAAGAACAGAGAATGTAGAACAGGCAATCGCTGCTTATAGTGCCGCACTGTCAGTTTACACCAGCAGTGTCTTTCCTTATGATTGGGCGGCGGCACAAAATAATTTGGGGAATGCTTACAAAGAAAGAATAGTAGGTAATCAAGCAGAGAATGTAGAAAGAGCGATCGCAGCTTATACTGCTGCACTGGAAGTTCGTACTTACAGTGCCTTTCCTCATGATTGGGCAACGACGCAAAACAATCTGGGAAATACTTATCGTAAGAGAATCTGGGGTGAACCAGCCGAGAATGTAGAAAGAGCGATCGCAGCTTATTCTGCTGCACTCGAAGTATATACCCGCAGCGCGTTTTCCCAAAACCATCCAGAAACTTTTTTCAATCTCGGCAGTTTATACCAAGATGAAAAACAGTTTGACTCAGCTTACAATACCTTTGCTAAAGCAATAGAAATAGTGGAAGCTTTGCGGGGTGAAATTGTTTCTGGTGAAGAAGCCAAGCGTAAACAAGCAGAAGAATGGAATGAACTTTATAGACGCATGGTGGAAGTTTGCCTAGCATTGACAAGAGACAGCGAGGCAATAGAATATATTGAACGTAGTAAAACCCGCAATTTAGTAGAACTGTTAACCAAAGCAACATTAAAAAGTCCAGAAAATTTGCCTTTACTTGGTAGCAGCATCCACTTTGGAGAAATTCAAAACCTTTTAGAGAACAAAACGGCAATTATCCAGTGGTATATTTTTAATGATTGTTTTCGCACTTTCATCATCACCCGCGACAACAACAAGCCAATAATCTGGCATTCTCATCCACAAGACTTAGATGACTTTAACGATTGGAGAAATGAATATTTTAATGACTACTACAACCAGGAAGACCAAGATAAAATCCAATGGCGGAATCAGCTAGAAGAACGCCTAAAAAAGTTAGCAGAAATTCTGCATATTGAGGAAATCTTAGACCAATGAACCAGATAATCCTGCCAAACAATGTCATATTTTAATAGTCATTAATAATAGTCAAGCTGCAACAGCAACACTTGCAGCAGAAGCATATAACTGGTTGCTAAATTTCCTATGTAGCTACCACAAAATACTTTACATTTATCAACTAGCTCGTCAACGCTACCGAAATGCGAGAACAAGTTATAGTGAATTAGAAAATAAAATCCAAAAATTTAACAGCCTGATATCTAAAAATCAAACACAATTATCTGGCTTAAAAAGCTTAATGGGAAAAATCCCTACAAAAAGCTTTGATTACACCAGATGTTTGCAAGATTTACAAACGCACCACACAGCAATTACTACTAATATTACTAATTACAGAATTTGTTTAGAGAAGATTCAAACTATTGATAGCGGAAATAGTCCCCAATCCTGGCAAGAATTTATTAATAAAGACTGTAAAAAATGGCAAGAACAAATACAAACAGATATTAACTATTTGACTCCAGGTCAAGAATTGTTTGGACAATTCGTTGATACAATTCGCGGTATAATAGAAACAGAACAAAGTGAGAGCGATCGCTCCCTAGAAAACACAATTCAAATATTAGGTATAGGCTTTGGCGGTGGTGCGATCGCCTCTGGCGTATTCACAACACACATTGATAAAATTAATCTCCCGTTAATACAAAAACATCCCCTTTATGCGTCGTTAACTTTAAGCATCATTGCTACCTTGGTATTTATCGCTTTAGGTTGGCTGATTACCAAACGTAAATAAAGTAAGTTTTTCGGAGAAACTATGCAAATAAAAGACATGACGACAGAACAGTTACAAAACTTTATCCGGAACACAGTAGATGAAATTCTAGATGAATACTTCGGTGATCCTGATGAGGGAAACAAAGTTAAAGAGTCGTTCAAGCAAAGTTTATTAGAAATACGGCAAAAACGGCTAGAAGGAAGACCTACTATTCCAGCATCAGAAGTGTATAAAAGGTATGGGATAGAGCATTAAATGAGTTATTATGTAAGTTTTGAACCAGAGTCTATAACTGATTTAGATAATCTGGCTCAGGTGGTGCGACTACGGATTTTTAATAAGATTGAATGGGTAAGTATCAATTTGGAATAGATAACTCCTTTGCCTCTGACGGGAGAATGGTCAGGGTTTTATAAGTTAAGAGTAGAATCAACCAACCCCTAACCGCGATATCTCCCAACAACCCACCCCATCCCTTTTACGCCTCTTTATTGTTGAGTGTCTTAGCTACATTGTTTTTTATTGGCATAGGTTTTCTGATCACTAAGCGCCAATATTATCCTAGAGATAAGAAAAGAAGTAAATAGAGGTAAAGACGCAATTATAGCAGTTTGCAGTTGAGTTCAATACAGACCTAACCCCCAACCCCTTCCCTACTAGCGTTGGACAGGGTGGTTTCATCCGAAAAAAGAAAAATACATATGTCTTGATTTCTCGTTTTGTGGCATGGCTTTTTACCCCTCTCCAAACCTCTCCTCCACGGGGGGAGAGGCTTTGAAACCCAGCTTTAGTTTTTCTCTGCTGGTATGAAACCACCCTGCTTCCCTACTAGCGTTAGGGAGTAAGATTCAAAGCCTCTCTCCTCTTAGGAGAGAGGTTAAAGTCCTAAAAACCTTGATAATTCAAGGAAATTTAACCATTTTTATACATTGAGGAATGTACCCTCTGCGTATTTTTTGCGAAATAAATATTCATATTAACAAGTAATAGGTTTGTATTTTTCGGGATTCTTTTGGGAATCCTAAATTTAGGAAGCTTTCTAAACCGCAAGGTATTACTTCCTGAAATATCACGTAACCTTTAAAGGATAATTATGTCTAAACGCAAGTTGCCCAAAGGCCGTAGCACCAGTTCAGTTGCTCTAGAACCACAAGTTGCGATCGCAGTTATTGGACTCTTTTCCGCAGCTGCTGATGGTGAAGGTATAACCATAGAAGAACAATACGGTTTGAGTCAAATGTTGGGTGCCGTTTCCCAATTTGAAGATTTTTCTGATGAAGACTATGAAGAGTTGACCGAGAAAGTCGTCAGCTTACTAGAAGAAGAAGAAGGTGAAGTTCTAATCAAGCAGGCGATCGAATCCTTACCGAATAAAGATTATCGAGAAGCTGCATACATTACAGCTATTTTAGTGGTAGGGATTGATGAAGAAGTACCCGAAGCAGAACAGGGTTATATCTCTGAGCTTCAGGAAGCCTTGAAAATTTCAGACAAGCGAGCACAAGAACTTATAGACGAAGTATTCGGAGCAGACGAAGAAGAAGAGGAAGACGAGGAGGACGAGGAAGACGAGGAAGACGGGGAAGACGAGGAAGATGAGGAAGAGGAAAAAGAGGAAAAACAAAAATCCAAAGGAAAGCGTTAATTTCCTCCCATCGAACTAACGTTAAAAAAATGCCACACCAAGGTATTATCATCAAGTAGTTTTAAGAACTATGTGATGAACAGAAAAATTTCTCTTGGCTTGATGCTGCTGTTTGTGGGGACTCAAATTAGTGTTACCCAGTCAGCAGCTAAAGCACAAACCCCAGTTGCACCAACAACTACCACAAAATCAATTTGCTCTACCCAACTGGGAACAGCTATAGATGCTGTAATCAATCGTCCCTTATTCAGTCGGGGGCGCTGGGGAATTTTGGTACAACCCCTGTCAACCGGGCAAACTCTTTACAGTCGGGATGCTCAGAAATATTTTACTCCCGCGTCTAACCTGAAGTTGCTGACAACAGCAGCTGCATTGCAGCAGTTGGGTGCTAATTTTCGGATTCGCACCTCAATTTATCAGAATGGCAATGGTGTTTTACGTGTTGTCGGTAGAGGAGATCCGAGCTTAAGTGATACTCAACTGCAAAAATTGGCACAGCAGCTAAAACAGAAAGGTATTACTCAAATTCAGCGATTAATAGCTGATGATAGTTATATTCAAGGAGATATTGTTAACCCTACCTGGCAATGGGAAGATGTGCAGTCAGACTATGGCGCACCAGTTAGTAGCTTTATTCTGAATCAAAATATTTTTAGCTTAAAACTTGTACCGCAGGCTGTAGGTAAATCTTTACAAGTGCTGTGGATTGATGCTGGCGAGGCGAAAGAATGGCGGATAATTAATCAGTCAGTAACCGTTGCCCAAAATCAACCAATCTACGTCAACGTTACCCGCGAATTATCAGGAACAGTATTACGAATTCAAGGACAACTGACAACGAATTCTGAACCTTCTTTAATAGATTTACCTGTAGTTGACCCTAATTATTACTTCTTACGGCGCTTTCGTACTGCTTTGGCAACAGAAAAAATTACCTTGGGGCAGACATTAGTAGTAACTGGTGGTGTTAATCAAAAGGAAATAGCATTTGTAGAGTCGCCACCTTTATCTGAATTATTAATGGAAACTCTTCAGAATAGTAATAATCTTTATGCTGAAGCACTTCTGAGAGCATTAGCTGTGAAAAAACTCAGAGTGAAAAATCAGACTAGCGCTGATGTCGGTTTGGAAATTGTCAAAGCAAGTTTAACTCAATTGGGAGTTGATCCAGCAAATTATGTTTTAGTGGATGGTTCGGGTTTATCACGTCGTGACTTAGTAACACCAGAAGCTTTTGTACAAACTTTGCGAGGAATAGCAAGAACACCAACAGGATATGTGTATCGCGCATCTTTACCAGTGGCGGGTAAAAGTGGAACCTTGAAAGGCCGCTTTGAAAACACACCTGCTGAGGGCATTGTCCAAGCAAAAACAGGTACGTTAACGGGTGTGGTTTCTCTATCTGGATATATGAATGCACCTAAATATGAGCCGTTGGTTTTTAGTATTATTGTGAATCAATCGGAGCAATCTGCAACAGTTGTGCGGCAAGCTATTGATGAAATTGTTGTGTTGTTGACACAGTTGCAGCATTGTTAACAAATGTTTAGAGATATAAAATTTCGCGTCTCTACATTTGCTTACTCTGGTAACTAATTGAAGCGATCGCAGTATAGGATGATCAGAACATTAGTTCTGCAGTAACTTATTGACAACAAGGCACTAGACTCCGAGCTATCACTTGTGCATTAACACAAAGACAATAATATTTAATAGTTAAGCGCAGTTACAGTCTGCTTTATAACGACAATTATATCAGTACTACCAACAAAGAAGTTCTCAACATTTAATTAATAGTTTTGATTTGGTATTGTAACTATATTCACAAATTAAGCTACAAGGGTTTAGAGAGAAGTTCCGGGAAATTTTTGGCACTATTTACTCTAGAGATATGGTTGATGGTCAATATCAGTTAATATTTACCCGCCTGTGGCGACCCCATTCTAAAGGGGTAAAAGAGGGTTATGAGCAAGCCTTTTTAAGGGGGTTGGGGGGATATTCAAAATCTTAAAATGTTAATCGAACCGTATTGGTAAAGCTCTACAAAATGGCTACTGAGAAAAGCATTATCTCGGCAACTTCTAATGTTTCTCTAATGTTGCTTTCAGAAATTAATCCTATAGTGATGACTACAGTCAGAAAAAATCAGCTATTTTATGTCAAATCGCAGTTTTCTCCTCAAGGGATACTTACTAGTTAGTTTGTCCATCATTTCGCTGATATCTGTTTTACTCGTGCGTGATCCGTCGAGAGCAATCCTTCCTAATCCCGCTACCGATATCTCAAATTCTACAGCGAAGGGAAAACAGACGGTAGTTTTTGCTGGTGGATGCTTCTGGGGAATGGAAGCGGTTTTTGAGCATCTCAAAGGTGTTTCTGATGTTATCTCTGGTTTTTCTGGTGGTAGTGCAGCAACAGCAGACTACGAAGTTGTCAGTTCCGGCTTGACGGGTCATGCTGAGTCAGTAAAAATCACCTATGACCCATCAGAAATATCATATGGTCAGCTGCTAAAAATTTACTTTTTTGTGGCACATGACCCAACACAGTTGAATAGACAAGGCCCTGATTCAGGGGAACAATATCGTTCAGTCATATTTTTTGCCAACGGTGAGCAGAAGCGGGTCGCGCTTGATTATATTCATCAACTCAACAAAGCACACATCTTTCATAAGCAGATAGTAACTCAACTACTTCCCTTGAAGGGTTTTTATCAGGCTGATAAATATCATCAAGACTTTATTGACCGCAATCCAAATTATCCCTATGTAGTGGTGAATGACTTACCAAAGTTGGCTCAACTAAAATCACAGTTCCCCAATCTGTATAAGTAGGTGTGACTTTTTGGCAAAGATACTTTTGCTATTGTTCAATACTTATCACCTTGACTTGAAAAACTTTCTTCGCTCATGCAAATGATTCAAGTAATTAAATCAGCCACGGAATTATGAAAAAACGATATTTGTTACAAGCTGGCGCAGCAATTGTTGGTGCAGGATGGTTATCACGATATTTAACAAGCAGGTCAGAAGTTATGGCAATTACAAAAGATGAGTTTGAAATCACCAAAACTGACGAAGAGTGGCACCGGATTTTAACGCCCCAACAGTTCGCTGTACTGCGGAAACATGATACTGAACTAGCTAACACCAGCCCACTTGATAGACAACATGCTAAAGGGACTTATGAGTGTGCTGCCTGCGACTTACCATTGTTTACATCTAAAACTAAATTCAACAGCGGCACAGGCTGGCCTAGTTTTTATGCACCTATTGATGGGGCAGTTAGTACATCAGTAGATAACTCTTTTATGACAACCCGAACTGAAGTACATTGCCATCGTTGTGGTGGGCATTTGGGTCATGTCTTTGATGATGGACCTGCGCCTACTGGCAAGCGTTACTGTATGAATGGAGTGGCGATGAAGTTCATTCAAGATTAAAGTCTTACCAATTCTATTCAGGGTAGATGTATCGGAAATGAACAGATTCACTGAAACCTTGCAATCCCACAACTTCAAGCTGTGGGAGTATCAATAATTCTGAGTCCCATGATTACTAAGTCCCGTTCAACGCTGTCAATTTCGGCAATTTTAGGTAAATGTCCCCAATGTTCAAAACCAAATGTTTCAAAAAGTTTTAAACTGGGTTGATTGTGGGCAAAAATCAAGCAGACTAGGGTCTTTAAACCCAAACTAGGACTTTCGCTAATTGCTTGTGCTAATAGTTGTCGTCCCAAACCACATCGATGAAAGTTAGGGGCTATGTAAATACTAATTTCGGCAGTCGTACTATAGGCGGGCCGCCCATAAAAGGATTGGAAACTAAGCCATCCAGCAATTACCCCCTCTACTTCGATTACCCAAAGTGGGCGTTGTGAAGGCGATCGCGCTTTAAACCAAGGAAGGCGACTTTCCACAGATACTGGCTCTAAATCAGCGGTTGCCATCCGGCTAGGAATTGCAGCATTATAAATTGCCACAATAGCAGGCAAGTCAGTTTCAGTTGCATGGCGAATAGTCATTGCTACCGTTTTAGAGAAAATCTTGAGAAAATATTCAAAAATAATACAGCGTTAACAGCGTTCCGAAAGCCGTAACACACCCTAGTAGTCTGTCAATAAATAATTGAGGGGTGCGGATTGTTCGTAGTTTGCGCTTTAGCGAAGACAGCATCAACTACGAACCGATCAAATCAAACTTGACAGATTACTACACTATCTCACCAGAATAATTTTGGCTCCCCGTCGCGCCGCTTGGATAGCAACCGCAGTTCCTCCGGTTCCCCCACCGACAACTAAGACATCAGCCGTGTATGTCTGATGAACCATCGCTTAACCTCTCTGAGTTTTCGACATATTTTCTTCAGATAGTTTGGACTCAGACAAGATAATTTATTTTATTTTTCGGATATTTCGTTTATGTAGTGTGTATGATAAAATGGTGAATAAGATTGACGACGTAACGTCCCATAACACAGGAGGAAGTAATCACGATGTCTAAGCATAGCGTGCTTTCAGAGTCTGTAATGCCTCCAGAACAAGAAGCGCAATCTATAAAGGAACTGGAGCGCACACTTAAAATTGAAGGCTCCCAGACGAAACTAGTAGGAGCCAAAGGAGAAGAAATTTCCATTCCTGATTCGGTGTATCAGGTGTTGCGTCAAGCTGTTGATGCAATGGCATCAGGTAAAGTGGTATCTGTAGTTATTCAGGATCGAGAACTGACAACTCAAAAAGCAGCAGACTTTCTTAAAGTTTCACGTCCCCATCTGATTAAATTATTAGAACAGGGGCAAATTCCCCATATTATGGTGGGAACACATCGCCGTGTTCGTTTTGATGATTTGGTGAAATATAAGAAACAGCGCGATAGTAAGCGTAGGGAAGGACTTAAGCAATTTACTCAGTTTTTAGAAGATCAGGGGTTCTATGATGAAGAGAGTAGCAAATTAGATCAGTAAAATGGTACTCTCGGTTGTTTTGGATTCCTGTGTCATCTACCCTATGCCTTTGTGTGATACCCTTATGCGTGCTGCTGAGGCAGAGTTATATGAACTTCATTTTTCACAAGAAATTTTGGATGGTGCTACTCGTAACCTCGTAAAAGATGGAAGAATGAAAACAGATGCTCAGGCTGCATACTTTCAAGAACAAATCAAGACAAACTTTCCTGATGCAATGGTAGAAGTACCAGAATATTTAGTTGCAGCGATGACAAACGATCCAGGCGATCACCATGTTGTCGCTGCTGCTATAGTTGCTAAAGCAGAAGTCATTGTTACTACTAACCTCAAACATTTTCCTGTAGATGCTTTAGCTGGTTATGATATTGAGGCTTGGCATCCAGATGATTTTTTTGGTTTACCTTGATGAGCAACATCCAGGAACAATGATTGAAATTATTTGGGAGCAGTGTAATGCGCTTAAAGTTCCAAGGAGTGTTCCTGAGACCCTTGACAAGTTAGAAAAAAATAATTTAAAAAGAAAGAATAGAGTACCAAAGTTTACTTGTAGTATTCGCTGCCAATTTTATTCTGACGAAATTGTGCAAACTGCCAAAAAAGCTTTGAAGAGTCAATTTGCAAAGAAAGCACCAGAAGGTGGTCGATGCTTTGAGGGTGAACGGTATCGACTTTGGCAAAAAGAGGGAATTTTAACAATTACTGCTAAGGACAACCGGGGTGAGATTCTCAGGCTTGAGAATGGCGGTATTGGGGGATATCTTCAGCGGCGGATGTTGAGGCATTCCAAATATTTGAACAAAGCTTACAACAAGAACTAGAACTAACTAAAACACATAAATCTCAAAACTGATAGCCTAACGTTGACTGCTAATGTTACATCTAGTATCGTTGAGCGGTGAAAAACCAACGTGAAAGCACAAGTATTTAGAGGCGTCAATCAACTGTCTTACGAAGATATCCCAGTTCCAACTCTGGAACCAGATGAAGTGCTGGTACAGGTGCGGGTTGTGGGGTTGTGTCAGTCAGATATTAAAAAAATTCGTTATCCACTGTATGAACCGCCGCGCATTTTTGGACATGAAACTGCCGGCACGATCGCAGCATTAGGCAATGATGTCAAAGGTTGGCAAGTTGGACAACGGGTAGCAGTAATGCACCACATCCCCTGTATGCGTTGCGCCTACTGCCTAAATGATAATTTCTCCATGTGCGATATTTACAAAAACATCTCCACAACCGCAGGCTTTAACGCCAGTGGCGGCGGTTTTGCCGATTATGTCAAGGTTCCCGGACATATTGTGCAAAACGGTGGGTTAATTCCCATCCCCGATCGCATCAGTTTTGAAGAAGCGAGTTTTGTAGAACCGACTAACTGCTGCTTGAAAGCTGTGAAAAAAGCCCAAATTGCCCCAGGACAAACTGTATTAGTTACTGGTGCTGGGCCAATTGGGTTAATGTTTATCATGTTAGTAAAGTATTTCGGAGCAAAAGCGATCGCTACCGATTTACTGCCCTCTAGAATTGAAAAAGCCTTGAGTGTCGGTGCAGAGGCGGCTTTTGATGCTCGTGACAGCGATTTAACAGCCAAAATCCATGCTCTAACTGGTGGAATGGGTGTTGATGTTACCTTGCTGGCTGTTCCTAGTGAGAAAGCCTTCTTTCAAGCACTTGATTGTACCCGCAAAGGTGGCAAAATCTTGTTTTTCGCCGAATTCCCTGATGAGTTAGAAATTTCCATCAATCCCAATATTCTTTACCGTCGAGAAATTGACTTGATAGGCAGTTATAGCTCATCTTATCGGCTTCAGAGTCTATCAGCTGAGATTGTATTTAATCAGCAGATTGACGTGCAAGCGTTGATTAGCGATCGCTATCCATTAAAAGATTTATCAGCAGCTGTGGAAGTTGCGATCGCACCCACACCGGATACTTATAAAATCTTAATTTATCCGTAAAAGAAGATCAGGGGGACGAGGAAGCACTTTTTCTCCTCCATCTCCCCCTGCTTCGCCATCAGCCTCAAAAAAATGCTTATTACCCAAGTTGCAGTCGCTCTACTAGCTTTCTACGTCGCCTGGAATCTCGGAGCAAACGATGTTGCTAATGCAATGGGAACCTCTGTAGGTTCCAAAGCTGTCACCCTCAAACAGGCACTAATAATTGCTGGGGTATTAGAGTTTACGGGTGCTGTATTGTTTGGACATGAGGTAACAGAAACTCTAGCGACGAAAATTGCTAATCCCGCCTTATTTGCTGCTACACCCCAAATATTTGTTACTGGGATGGTAACGGTACTAATATCGTGTGGTGTGTGGTTGCAAATTGCCACATCACGCGGTTTACCAGTCTCATCTTCTCATGCCGTTGTTGGTGCGATCGCCGGATTTAGTTGGGTAGCTTTGGGAGTAGATGCAATTGATTGGTCATCAATTGGCTTGATCACCATTGGCTGGATTTTGACACCGTTAATTAGTGGTGCGATCGCTGCTTTATTCTACAGTCAAATCAAGCACTGGATTTTGGATCAACCCAATCAAGTAGTCCAGTTACAAGAGTGGATTCCCTGGTTGAGTACTCTACTGCTAGGTGTATTCGGCGTGATTGTATTACCATCGCTGACTGAACCCCTAACCAATTTTGTAATTGAGCAAGTTGGTTTTACAATCCCTGCTTACGACATCCCACTATTAACGGGTGCAGTAGCAGCAGTTGGACTCACAATCATTAGTTGGCGACAGTTAGAAGACAAGGCGACAACAGGGCAAACAGAAGAATCTACCCAATACCCCATGCCCCATGCTCCATGCCCTATACCCAATCCCGTAGAAAGATTATTCGCCCGATTCCAATTATTGAGTGCTTGCTTTGTAGCCTTTGCTCATGGTTCCAATGATGTGGGAAATGCGATCGCTCCTTTAGCTGCGATCGTTTACATCAATCGCACTGGTAGCGTACCTACAGATGGTATCACTATCCCCATTTGGATTTTAATCCTTGGTGGTGCTGGTATTGTTGGTGGTTTAGCTGTCTGGGGTAAAAAAGTCATCGCCACTATTGGCGAAAACATTATTTCCTTGCAACCTAGTAGTGGATTTTGTGCCGAACTTGCGACTGCTACCACCATCCTCATCGCCTCCCGGCTAGGTTTACCAGTCTCCACCTCCCACGCTCTCGTCGGTGGTGTAGTGGGTATTGGACTAGTGCAAAATATCAAGTCGATTAAATTCCAAACACTAAAAGGCATTGCCGCCGCATGGCTAATTACAATCCCTGTGAGTGCTGGCCTGAGCGCTGCCATCTTTAGCATCGCCAGGATTTTATTTCTCTAAGAATTATTAATATTTTCCTAACTTTTTCCTCTACTGCATGCACTCAAAGTTAAACCTAGACTGCAATAACGCCAAAAAAGCGTGTTTTTGCAGAATTGCTGCTCATTCATTAGAATGTTGTGCAGATTATTTTTGTTGACATCCTCACCCGGCTGAAGCCAGGGTGATTCCAACTTCACAGTTAGAGTTTTCTGGTTCCACGAGTCGGCTTACT
>NZ_JBALCS010000110.1:0-19007 GCF_036919555.1 Nostoc sp. | reverse complement strand
TAGGGTTTGGGCATATTTACAGCGATCGCGTTTTGCAGGATAACGAAAGGGACTACTTCTAGTTTATGCCCAAACCACCTTGGCGGTTGCTATACCTGCAAGCGATGACTCTAAACTAACTTCTTTAAAACCTTCTGATGCAAAACCGCAGCCTGAGCAGAAAGGGCCAATACAGCTTAAGCTTGATTTGTAAATACCGACTCAAATTTTACCGTATTTGCTATAAAAACATCTTGAACCTTGAAAATTTTTAGACTTTTGTTGAATTCTAATTCATCATCTTGGGTCAACAGTCTTACAACAATATTCGTATCAACTGCGACTATGCCATAAATCCTTTACACCCTTGGCGTATTGCATTACCCATATTCTCAAGCTTTGAAAGCTAGGACGCGCTAAAGCCTACACATTGCTTGATGATAGAGTAATCAAGCCTCATGTACTGAAGGCTAAGAACTAGGAAACTCTAACTCAGCATTTCCCCGCCCTAACTGCACCACCTCAGATGGTAGGTGTCGCTCCAACCAATCTTCCAAATCAGCCATTACCTCTCGATAATTGAGGTCATTCTGAATATCGTGATAGGCCCCTGGATACTCAATTCTCAGCTTATCTTTGCAATTTACGCGTTGGTAAAAGATGTTGCTTCCACCTGGTAAAGCAATTCGGTCTGCGCCACCGTGGAGAATCAACAATGGTAATTGCCAATCAGTAGCGTGAGCATTAATCCAATCAACTGTTGCAAAAAATTCTGTAGCTAGACGGGCAGTAGCACGGGTATGTCGCAGTGTATCTTGGGCATAGGCGGCTAAAACCTGCTCATCTCGTGAACCAGCGCTGATGTTAATGCCTGTACTCAGACTGAAACGCGGCCACACCCGTGAGAGCATTTTTCCTAAAAGCACCCGAACAGGTGAAACCCCAACTTTCCCCAAGGTTGGCGCTAAAGCGATCGCACCCTGCAATAATGATGCTTGTTGGGGATAGCGCAGAATATAATCTAAAACAATTACTGCGCCTAAACTATGACCCAAGATAAAAATTGGGCATCCTGGCTGCTGAGTCTGAATTAACTCTAAAAAGGCTCCCAAGTCTTCACGAAACTCACTCCAAGCGTTGATATAGCCTCGCTGACCTGGTGAGCGTCCATGACCACGCAACTCTAAGCCGTAGACAGCATATTCTTTGGGTATCAAATGCTGAACCACATTAGTGTAGCGATCGCTGTGTCCTCCAAGTCCATGCACAATGGCTAATATTGCCCGTACTTTACCCTCTGGATGCCAGCTTTGGTAATACAGGTCAAGTCCTCCAACACCTTGAAATGTGCCTTCTTTACGAGACACTATGCGATCGCTATGGTCAATCATAGGGTTAATTTTTTACGTATTTTCTCAGCAAGCTACTAATATGTCAACATCCATTGTAGTAAAAATAGCTTCTAGCTATGGAGTAATTGTGCGATTCATTGGGGTAATCAAACCGTAAATAGCTACTCCAGCTAGTATATAATCGCACTAAATCCCAGCCTCTAGCTGTTTATGCTATTGGGGTGAACAATAGTAATTCCTTCAACTTCTACAAAGTCTTTTGGGTTTAAAGTCAGAATATGGCTGATGTTATGGGCAAGCACTACTGCTTGTATGCGTAAATCGTGGGTGTGTTTACCTGAAATCTTGTGAGTTGTAGCGAGGCTAAACCAAAGGCGAAATATATCTGGTGTTTCTTCTAGCCACTCAAACTGATTTATAAGCATTTGCACCGTTCGTTCGGTTTCTTCTGGTGTCCATCCCAATCCATTTACAGCTATAGGACGGGTGGCTACAACCCAAAATTCAATTAAAACTTGAGATGTAATAAAACATTGATGGTTATTAGATATTAGATACCTTATTGTGCGATCAACAAGATTGTAATTGGGTGAAGCTATATCCTTAGAGCGTAACAGGATATTGGTATCTAATAAATAATGGGTCATACTTGATCATCGTAGATATTTTCTCGACGCAGAGCTTCATCATCAAGGTTGGCATAGCTTTTTGGTGCTGTATCTATCCACTCCTGCCAAAGTAATAATCTCTCTGATGATGTTTGAGGTTTACTAATTAGTAACGTTAAATGCTTGTTACTAAGCTTTTCTTGAAAGAGTTTTTGCTCTTCGGGGGAGAGGTTTAGTACCACTTCTACGAGGGAATTAACAAGTTGTACATTCATGGTTGTGTATACGATTCACTGGGTCAGTCTATGCGATGGGCTTTGACCCTGGCCTTATGCCGCTTTACTATAATACTGACTATTGCTAATTTTTAAAAAATATCTCTTAGCTTATTTCCTCTGCCATAGTTGCCGCAACGACTGAAAAATCTTTACAAATCTCTCTTCTAGCCAGACCATAACATAATCAAGCCATTCCAGAAGTTGCTCTAAGGGGTGCTTCTCATAGCTTGTTGAAGTTGCTTTAGTTTCTATCCAGTCTGGTTGTGCCTCAACTTGACTGCTTTGGTGAAATTGCTGTTGCAAAATTTCCCCTTTACGACTCTCGCTTTTAGTTTTGGAAATACGGGCTTGGGTTTGTTTCGCAGAGGCGACTTTTCTAGATGTTTTTTGACTTGGGGCGAGATTACTAGTTGCTTGTTTCCTTCCTACCAAATCAGATTCGAGTTTAGGTTGTTTTACACTCAAATTCTTTTGTGGAAAATGTCCTACTGATAAACTTGGGGTTAAAGCAGGATTTTTACTTTGAGAAAGTCTAACTGGCTTATCAGCAACGGTTTCGGTGTCACCAAATAAATCACCCCACGTTAGCCAAAGCTTATCTGTTAAATCCAGGTTCTCTAACTGAGGGCTTTTGGACAAGGGTTTTCTAAGGCGTGATGATAATAGTTTACCTGGCAATCTTTCATCACTCGTTGTTGGCTCAACTGTTTTTCTACTACCAACACCAAAAAAGTAATTAAGCGCCGCCTCAATCAAAGCCTGAAGATTGAGTTTATGAGTTTCCAAACTATCAGATGTGGTTGCAATTTCTCCCTTAGCAGCTAATTGCTCTTTGCCATAAAGAAATATATTTAACTGAGTTTGGGCAACTTGGACAATTTCCTGGCTACGTTCTTGGACAGGCACTAAAGCATTTAATTCCAACTTAGCAATGGCTATATCTAAAAATACTAATAATCTATCTGTATTAAGTAAATCTTTTGGTATCTCGTCAGTTATAACGGCAATTTTGGCTGTATTTACGTCAGTAAGTTTTGCTAATAAACGGTCAATTTGTGGTAATAACTCTGTTTCTTTTTTAGCTATAATCAACCGCCTTCGCGCAGCGTCTCGTAGAGAAGACTGCCAGTATTTAGCAACTTCGTTAATAATCCGGTCTTCTAATTTTGCCTGCTGTTGGAGTGTCAAAATATCTAGAATTTCATTATCGGCAGTAACGAGTACTAAATTCCGATTCATCAAATTTGTGGCAATTCCCCGCACTATTGGAAGATGCTGTCGAAGGACATTTTCCAAGTGTAAACGGTTGAGATTTTCCGCTTTATTCTCTGTAATATTTGATGATTGAGTAAGATTAGCGTTATTTGTAGAGTTATTATCAACGAATTTCAGCCGAAAAACTCCCAATAAGGACAAGGGATTGAAAAGTTCAGATGTTTTTGCAGGAATTGAGGCGAGTTCATCAGATGATAGATAATGGACTGCCTCTAGTGCATTTTGAATGGGAGTATCAACATTTGGGAGAGTTTCGGGCTGGAAATCGGGATCATTTGGTTGTAACTTTAGTCTAGTTTGTGGTTCTTTGGTGTGTAGCGTTTTCCCAGATGATTCCGATGACTGAAACAGTAGATACACTGGGTAAAGTAGTACTTCCACACCCCACTTAGTAGCAACTTGCAAATGCCGAAAGGTGTGTTCCCACTGTTGTGTCACCCGCCGAGATTGCTGGTGGACAAAGTTAAATAGTCTGCTTTGATAACGACCAGAGGAACCAGAAGACATAGTAGTAATTTTTTAGTTCAAGTCTTGTTGAGTTGTGAGACTCCCGCCAAACAATAAAAACGACTAACTGTTAATTATCGTAAGTAACCTTATCTTAGCGAAAATATGACCCCGACTATCTCTCAATCCCAGACCAAATTAATCTCACAAGTTATTGAGCAACTGCGCTCTTTTTGTCAAGTTAATCTTCAGTCTACGTGGCTATACCAGGAATCTGACCTGATTATTACTGATGTTGTCGCTGCTGATTTGTCTCATTGGCAACCTGTCCAGTTGAATGCTAAAGAACATATTGCTTGGACAGGCGGCAAAAAAGTGCTATGGCTAGTACAAAGATTGGTGGTTCCCCAAGATTTACAAGGTTATGCCTTGGCTGGGTTATCTTTGCGGCTAGCGCTGGTTTGGTGGGCAGATTCTGCTGAGATTTATGTGAATGGGGAGTTAGTGCTGGAGGGTGATTTATTTGATTGTTCGCCGAGAGTGCTTCTCAGTCGAGGGGTGACACCAGGGGAAGAGTTTACTGTGGCTTTGCGGTTAGTGAGTCCGGGACATTGTGATGGTGCTTTAGTGCGATCGCTCCTAGTTTATCAGTCTACTATTGATAATAATCCCGATCCGGGTTTTGTGGCTGATGAGTTAGCTGTGGTGCAACTTTATTTGGAAAAGTTTACACCGGAGAAGTTGGATGTTTTGGCGGCGATGGTGCGGGAGGTTACGAACCGCGAAGGCGCTAAGGACACGAAGGAAGAGAAAGGAGAGTTAGTAAAGTCGTTTTTATCCCTACGTCAAAACCTAATTGAATCCAAAATCCAAAATCCAAAATCTAAAATTTACTTATTGGGTCATGCTCATTTAGATTTAGCATGGTTATGGCCTGTGAGTGAAACCTGGAATGCGGCGCAAAACACTTTTGAATCGGTTCTGAAGTTACAAGAAGATTTTCCTGAGTTAATTTTCTGTCATTCGACTCCCGCACTTTATGCTTGGATTGAAGAACATCGCCCGGATTTGTTTGGGGCGATTCAAGCACAGGTAGTCTCTGGACGTTGGGAAGTTGTCGGCGGAATGTGGGTGGAACCAGAACTCAACTTGATTGCTGGTGAATCAATAGTCCGTCAGCTATTGTATGGCCAGCGCTACATCCAGGAGAAATTTGGCAAGCTTTCAACTATAGTTTGGGTTCCAGATTCTTTTGGTTTCTGTGCAACTTTACCGCAGTTTTTCGCTAATGCCGGAATTGAGTATTTTGTCACCCAGAAGTTACGGTGGAATGATACTACTAAATTTGATTATGGAGCTTTTTGGTGGCGATCGCCTGACGGTAGCGAAGTCTTTAGTTTGATGTCTGCACCCATGGGTGAAAGCATTGACCCAGTTAAAATGACATCTTATGCTCTGGAATGGCAAACCCAAACTGGTTTATCAGAATCCCTCTGGCTTCCTGGTGTCGGCGACCACGGCGGCGGACCCACCCGTGATATGTTAGAAACCGCCCAACGCTGGCAAAAGTCGCCTTTCTTCCCAGACTTAGAATTTACGACGGCTGAAAAGTATTTACAGCAAATCGTAGAGACGCGATTCATCGCGTCTGTCAATAGTTATGATTCTCCCCCATCCTCCCCTGCTTCTCCCTCATTCCCTACTTGGAATGACGAACTCTACTTAGAATTCCATCGCGGTTGCTACACTACCCACGCAGATCAAAAACGTTGGAATCGTCGTTGTGAAAATTTATTGTATGAAGCTGAACTATTTGCTACCTTGGCAACTGTAAGCTGTGGTGTGACATATCCCAAAGCAGAAATCGAAGCAGCTTGGAAGCAGGTATTATTTCAACAGTTTCACGATATTTTACCTGGTTCTTCAATTACCCAAGTTTACACAGATGCGTTGCCCCAGTGGCAGCAAGTGGAACAAGTAGGAACGAAGATATTACAGTCATCACTTTTAGCGATCGCATCTCACATTACCTTATCAGAACCACCAAAACCCGATAGTTTGCCTATTTTCGTTTTCAATTCTCTCAATTGGCAGCGTTCTGAGGTAGTCTCTGTAGCCTTACCCACGCCAGAGGAATGGCAAATTTACGATGCTTCTGGAAAGCAGCTTGTCTCCCAATTATCTAAACCATCAACGCTACTATTTCTGGCCACCGAAATTCCATCTGTAGGCTACTGCATATTTTGGCTTTCCCCCTCATCCCCCTCATCCCCCTCATCTTCCCCACTCCTCCCAGACTGGATTTTAGAAAATGAATTCCTGCGAGTTGTTATAGATCCTGATACTGGAGATTTATCAAGTGTTTTTGATAAAACTTATCAACGAGAAGTTTTGAGTGGGGCGGGAAATCAACTGCAAGCTTTTAAAGATAGTGGTCAATATTGGGATGCTTGGAATATAGACCCCAATTACGCCCAACATCCCTTACCCGCAACAAATCTTCAATCTATTCAGTGGTTAGAACAAGGCCCAGTGCAAAGTCGTGTGCGCGTGGTGCGTCAGTTAGGTGAATCAGAATTTTGCCAAGACTATATTCTCAAAGCTGGTTCACCTCTGCTGAACATAGCTACTACCGTCAATTGGCAAGAAAATCATGTATTGGTGAAAGCTGCTTTTCCTCTGAATGTTGAAGCAGACTTTGCTACCTATGAAATTCCCTGTGGCGCGATTCGCCGCCCAAGTAACCCACAAACCCCCGCAGAACAAGCCAAATGGGAAGTTCCCGCTTTGCGTTGGGCTGATTTGACAGCAGAAGACACACAGAAAAATACGGCAATCCAAAATCATTATGGTGTCAGTTTGCTGAATGATTGTAAATACGGTTACGACAGCAAACCAAATCAACTCCGCCTGACACTGTTACGCAGTCCTAATTGGCCAGACTCAGAGGCTGACCGAGGTTTTCACGAGTTCACATATACCTTATATCCTCATGGTGGTAGCTGGGAATCAGCCCATACAGTACGGCGTGGCTATGAATTGAATATATCCCTACAAGTGATATTGAATCCACTCAGCATTCACAACGGCGTAAACCATAGCTATCCGTTAACAGCACTCCACACTATTAAAGGGGTGAGGTTCCTAGATTTATCAGCTGAAAATTTAATTTTAATGGCCTTGAAGCCATCTGAGGATGACCCACAGCAGTTAATTATACGGTGTTATGAATGTCACGGAGAAATAGCCGACTTAGCTTTGCAAAGTGATTTAGGGTTGAGTCTAGGAGATAGAGTAGATTTGTTAGAGCGTTGCTCTACCACTGAATTCTCATCTCAGCAACAAATCTTGACGATAGAGCCTTGGAAAATCGCCAGTTTCAAGGTAATACCAGCGACTAATCCCAGGCTGGACTGAGTCACTATTGCTGTGTCAGTGGCCAGTTGTGGTTTTCCACTGACCACTAACAAATGACCACTGACCAATGACTCCTTTAATCTTCGTGGTCATCAAACGGATCGTTCAACTGCTTGCTAGGAGGGCCAAAGGAGGTATAAATCGACAGTCCGGTGATGGCAACCACCACGACAGCCACAGAAATGCTAAGAACTATTGCGGGTTCCATAATTGAGAGATAGATTATGAGTGCTATTCTTATAGAATATTACAGAACATTAAAAAAAGCTTTGGTAAGTAATCTTGGGTGAACTATGGCACAAAGGACTTGGTTGGGAGATATCCTGAAACCCCTGAACTCTGAGTATGGAAAGGTGGCTCCAGGATGGGGTACTACCCCTGTAATGGCTGTTTTTATTTTGCTATTTTTCGTGTTTCTGCTGATTATTCTGCAACTTTACAATAAATCACTGTTGATTCAGGATGTACTTGTCGATTGGCGGAGTTTAGGACGCTAACGGATACAGAGCTATCAAGTTTGGATCACAAGTTAAGTTACACCCGGTTCATCCGGGTTTTTTTGTGAGTTGTGATTTATTACTGGACAATAACTCAGTACTGATAATTTAGCAGGTGTAGGTTGGGTTGAGGAACGAAACCCAACATTCTCAAGAGTTTGTTAGGTTTCACTTCCCTACGGGACGCTGTTTACATTCGTTCAACCCAACCTACATAGGACTTACGCATCAAGTACGAAATGTAGGGACAATTCATGAATTGCCCCTACGGGAAATCAAGGCTTTCACTGCCTTTTTGCGTAAGTCCTGCTACATTTATTTTTTTCTCCCCAGAGTGACACAAGCGGGGTAGAAGCGAAACATCTGCGAAAAAAAATGCCGTACTACAATATCACTAAGTATTACTTAGTCAAACAGGATTAAAAGTTAATGTAGCTTTTAAATCCAAGTATGAGCAAACCGCAAATCGCCATCAGAATTCTCCCATCTCTCCTAGAAGAACTCAATAGCTACGTTGAGCGAACTGGCATGTCAAGGACGGATGTGGTTGTTAGTGCTCGCCACTTACTTGGGCTGTCGTTCTAAGATACCATTGAGTCAACGGGTGGCTTAATTGGAAGCTAAAGTTGAAGAACTGCAAATATTGCTCAAAAAATAAAACTTTTAGAGGTGTAAATGAGCGAAATTCCTCTCTGTAGCATAGTGATTTCATCCCAACTGCCCCCAGATGAAATAGAGTCTTTAGAAACATTGCTGGGGATGAGTTCAATCAAGGTGCAAAAGTCACCAAGTCGGATAGTAGGTGCAGATGACATAGTTTTTGTGGCTACAGTAGTTGGAGGGATAGCAGCAACAGCCAATTTGATAGAGTACAGTATCAAAGTCGCTAAGGCGATCAATAATTGGCGGCGAAAATTGCGAGAAAAAGGAATAGAACCAAAAGGTACGTTACAACACCCAGTTCGTCCCTCTCTTGACTTAAGCACCGCTACTGATGAAGAAATAGAAGAATGGCTGTCTCAAAAGTAGCTGAAAAAGTTACCCTTAGTCCAAGGGTAGAAAAAGTTCCTAAACAAGATAATTCGTTCAGTAATCAAATTCTGATCTTGTTTTCAGCCCCTCTGCTGACTGAAGAATTATCGCCAGTAGAGAATTTATCGCTCCAGGAAGAAATTGATGCCATTGCTTCGGTGTTAGAGGATATATCTCACCCTATAGCAGTGGAAATAGTGGTTAAAGTAGCCACCTCACAGACTCTACAAGATGTGTTGTGTCATCGTGTCAAACCACTGATTATTCATTTTATTGGTCATGGAATGAGAGATCAGGATAATACAGCTTTGGTGTTAGAAGATGAAGTGTGAATTACTCGTTCTTTTAGTGAAGAAGAACTAGCGATCGCTTTATCAAATCAAAACCAGCCACCCTGTCAATTAGCATTATTGAATGCCTGTCATTCCGAAAAGTTAGCTCAAGCTTTTGTAAAAGCAGGAGTGTCTCATGTAATTGCGGTTAACGCTGAAGATAAAATTCTAGATGTCGCAGCCCAATGTTTTTCTCGACGACTTTATCAGGCATTATTCAATCAGGATTCAGTTGGGAATAGTTTCTTATTGAGTCGTAATGCAGTTAAACTTGATGATAAATTAATAAAAATGTTTAACTCTCAGACTTTTCAGCAAGGAGTTAATTTCGATGAAGCCTTCAAATTTCGATTGCTACCCCAAATTTCTCATAATCAATCGCTGATTATAGAACCAGCCGATTCTCACCAGGTTATCTATCCCCAGTGGTCAAATACTAATATTCCCCGTAAAGATTCAAAATTTGTAGGACGCAGGCAAGAAATACATCAGGTAATTAAAGAACTGCTAGAGTCGGATAAACGTTGTATTGCTCTTCATGGTATGGGAGGAATAGGTAAAACTGCCTTAGCTTATGCCATTGCTCAGTGGTTACATGAGCGGAATCGCTATAAGGATGGAGTTTGGTTTATTAGTTTGCGCGATACTGATTCTGTAGGAACGCTAATTATCAAAGTTACACAGAGTCTTGAATTAAGGAGTTTTGCTTTAGAGAAGGAGTTAAAGAATAGTCGATTGTTTTTGATTCTGGATGATTTGGATAAATTGATTGAGAAAGAATCCAATGAACTAATTAAACTTTTGAACTCGCTTTTAGAACAGTGTCCTAATTTAAGACTATTGTTAACTTGTCGTGATTCTTTAGTAAGGGATATTGATTGCCGTCAAGAAGAAGTTTACAGTATGGGAGCATCAGAAACAAGAGAGATATTTAAAAAATATGCTCCATCACAAGCACAATGGGGAGACAATGATGATTTGGTAGAAGATTTTAATCTTTTAGTAAAGTTTCTTGATGGCTATCCCTTACCCATTAAACTAGCAGCATCTTATATGGCAGAAACTCAATGTACTCTCAAGATGCTGTGTGAAGATTTGGATATTGAACCACTGTCCGTTCTTGATTCTTGTTCTCCTGAAGAAAGAAAAGAAAGAAGTCTGCGGATCACCTTAGAGCGCTCCTTTGAAATGTTGTCGGTAGAAGGACAAGATATATTTCCTTTGTTGGCTTTCTTTCCTAGTGGGTTGAGTCGGGATTTAGCTATGGCTATTCGGGGCAGAAGTGGAAATAAGGCTTTAATGGAATTGCTCAAGTTTTCAATGGCAGAAAAGTCTCATAGTGCATCTGATTGGAGAGTAACTTTACCCGAACCTGCCCGTACTTACGCAGAAAGTAAATTGCAGAAAGGCAGAGGAATTGACTATGTTGCTCCTCAAGTTTTGGATTTTTATAATGGCAATTTCTGTGACACAGTTCTCAAGCTTTTTGGTAATGGAGATGAGAAGAGAGGGCAGGAGTTGCTTCTGCAAGAAAACTCAAACTTAATCTTGTTTCTTGAATGGGGTTATGAGCATGAAATGAGTTCAGATAAAATCTGTTGCAGTGCTAGGATAACAGCTTCATTAAGTCCTTATTGGCGTTGGATTGAAGCAAATCAAGACCCTTTGGTTAGATTGGATTTGGCTTTAGCAGCAGCCCAAACAAATCAGGATCGAATGGGAGAAGATTTAGTGAGAAATGCGAGCGCTGCTTTTTCTTCTAGAGAAGAATTTAAAGATGTTCAATCTTTGGGACGAGAAAGTGATGAGCTAAAGTCCTTTGAGTTTGAAACCATTACCGTCAACCGTCGCGGCGAAATCATCGAACGAGAAACAAAACTTGCCCAATACTTTAACGAAGACCTGGGTAAAGGTATCACCTTAGAAATGGTCGTCATTCCCGGTGGTACTTTTATTATGGGTTCGCCAGAAGGGGAAGGACACAACTTTGAAAAACCTCAACATAAAGTAAAGGTTCAACCCTTTTTTATGGGCAAGTATCCAATCACCCAAGTACAGTGGAAAGCCGTAGCAGCATTACCGCAAATTAACCGAGAACTAAGCCGTGATCCATCGCGTTTTAAAGGTGCAAATCGTCCTGTTGAGCTAGTTTCCTGGTACGATGCGGTTGAGTTTTGCTCCCGCCTTACTGCCCATGCTAAAAGACAGTACCGCCTGCCCAGCGAAGCGGAATGGGAATATGCGTCTAGAGCTGGAACAACCACCCCATTCCATTTTGGCGAAACAATTACATCAGAGTTAGCCAACTATAATACTACCCAAACTTACCGTGTTGAGGTAAAAGGAACATATCGAAAAGAAACTACAGTTGTGGGCTACTTTAAAGTAGCTAACACCTTTGGGTTATACGATATGCACGGTCAGGTATGGGAATGGTGTCTCGACGATTGGCACGATAACTATGAAGGAGCGCTGACAGATGGTACTGCTTGGCTTTATGATAATAATAACCTTTATCAAAAACAAGGAAGTGCTGTGCTGCGGGGCGGTTCCTGGATCAACGATCCTAAGTACTGCCGTTCCGCGTCTCGCAGCTTCGACGATTGGGCGGAGCGCGACAACTTCTGCTACGATATTGGTTTTCGTGTTGTCTGCGGGGTTGGGAGGATTCTTCAGTAGCCCTTTATATTTTAGTCCTCTACACTTTACGCTTGTTCTTTTTTACTTTTTTGTCGCCTCATGGGGACTCGATTTTTTTAGCCCAAATATTAAGATTAATTAAATCAAATGAAATAATTATCGGTCATCCAAAAGACTTATGTAGGTGTTACAACCGAATAGTTGCTCTACTCTATAGAAGAAATATATTAAGGCAGACGTAAAATTTTTGGCGGTGCTTTGCACTGCACGATAACGCACCTACATTTAAATTTCTTAAGATAGCTGGAAATATTAGCTCTGACTTACTTAAGGCATCACTCGCTCGTGGGGCGATTATCGCTTTCTATAATAGGCGATTATTGAGTAGACTACATAATAATATGTGAGTCTATGTAGTGATTTTAGAGTTTACAGGAGATAAAGATGAATATATTTGGTATCGGTCTGCCGGAAATGGCTGTAATTATGGTAGTGGCATTGTTAATCTTTGGCCCAAAGAAGCTGCCAGAAATTGGTCGGAGTGTGGGCAAAACAATTCGTAGTTTCCAAGAAGCTTCCAAGGATTTTCAAAACGAGTTTCAAAAAGAAGCAGAACAGTTAGAAGAAGCTGTAAAGACTACTGCTGAATTGGAACCTAAGCAAATCCACCCTGCTAAATCTGAGCAGGATACCGCTAGTTCTTCCCAACCTAGCTAGGAGAGTGCTTAATATCAATTGACTGTAGGCAAAATGACAGAAGCAGTTACGCAACCAGCTTTGGTGATTCCCCAGCTAATTGTCGGGTTGGGGAATCCAGAAACTAAGTACAACCAAACACGCCATAATATCGGCTTTGCTGCTGTAGAAACTCTCTCCCGTTCTTGGCGTATTCCCTTAGCAGAAAATCGCAAGTTTCAGGGTGAGTATGGCGAGGGGATCGCCCCAAGTGGAGGTAAGATTCGCTTGCTGAAGCCGTTGACTTATATGAATCGCTCAGGACAAGCAATACAAGCGGTGACAAGTTGGTATAAATTGCCGCCTGAATCAGTGCTGGTGATTTATGACGATATGGATTTGCCCTTGGGAAAAACTCGGCTGCGCTTATCTGGTTCGGCTGGGGGACATAACGGCATGAAAAGTGCGATCGCACATCTTGGTACCCAAAACTTTCCCCGTTTACGAATCGGTATTGGTAAACCCAAAGGTGCAGCTAATAACGATGATTCAGATACTGTCTCCTATGTGCTGGGGCGATTTTCGGCAGCAGAAAATCAGCTGATGTCTTTTGTACTTCAGTTCGTGGTTGAGTGTATTGAACTAAGCCTTAAGCAGGGAGTAGAAAAGGCGATGAATATTTGTAATAGCCGCACTATTAATAATTCTGAGTCTTAGGGTTGGATGAATACTGCGCTATCAGCTAGAAGAAAGGAAGCTAACCGATGTTTAAAGGCGTTTATTTTGGTTGATGGGTAGCGATTTTAGCTTGCTCTATCCAACCAAAATAAAGCCCAATACGCTTGGGTTAAGGATAATCGTAGGTTGGGTTGTAGCAAGATCCCCGTAGGGGTACGAAGTGAAACCCAACAAACCACAACAAATGTTGGGTTTCGTTCCTCAACCCAACCTACACTTATTTAAAAGCTGATTCTGCCCTCATTTAGTAATTTATATCCAGATGCTAATGCTGCAAAAGCAATTATGAAATCCCATAAGCTAGTTGGCTTTAAAATAACTCCACCGCTTAAGAAAACTAGTACTATGCCAATGCCTAGAAAAATCCATCCCAAGTTACCAGTTTCTCTACGAAAGAAGACTAATGCAAATACACCTATCATAGTTGCGATAACGGAAGCTGTAGCAGGTAAGCTACGGTAAAAATATGAATAGTAACCGCTAACAAATATGATGTCTTGACCGAAAAAGTATAAACCTGTAATAAGTAAAATTAAACCAATAAGTCTGATTAACAGCCTGCTCATAATTTTTTTACATTTTTAATGGCTGAAGCTAATTTTAATCCGATCATACTGGAGGTTTTTTGCATTATGCTATATTTTACGTCAAATATTTTAAATTAAGTGAATATATTGAATAAAAGTCCCGATTGTCTGAAGGTGTCAGTACAATTCCGGTGTACTGAGTAATATCATGTTCGGGTAATTAGTTGTGATTCCCATAGTCATTGCACCCCACACGCCAGATGCTCCACTTGGGGAAACCCCTCTGAGCGCTGGCTCCCCTTAATCCTCTCCCCGAAGCGGAGAGAGACTTTGAAACTCAGTTTTGTTTTTTCTCTGCTTGTATGAAACCACCCTGCTCTGGAGATTAGGGGCAGGGAGACAAAACGCAGCTTTGGCGGGGTGGGGTTCTTCGGGTTTAATAAGTAATCAAGCGGACATGATATAAGAAGTAGGACTTAATGAATTTTTACCCTCAGCACTCAAAACTGGACACGGGCTAAACTTTAGCTATCCGCTAGCGGCACTGTTTCGGTAATGTTGATTACATAAAGTAGTCCTTGCCAGCGTTTTATCAAGGTGCTTTAATAGCGATCGCATTCTGCAAAACAGTCCTACTCAAAACATTAAACTCAAAGATATGACAATCTAGTAGCATATCCTTGACACTAAATTCTCCCCAAAGCTGAATAGGAGTATATATGGAGCCAATCATTTTTATAGTTTTAGTGCTTATAGGTTATGCCTTAGGTTCTGCAAAACTGATTAATCAAGGTAATGAAGCCCTAGTCGAACGCTTGGGGCGCTATCATCGCAAACTTAAGCCAGGGCTGAACTTTATTGTTCCCTTGGTAGATCAGGTTGTGATGGAAGATACTACACGAGAGCAAATTTTAGACATCAAACCTCAGGATGTGATCACCCAAGATAATATTTCCGTGGAAGTGGACGCTGTTATGTACTGGCGCATCAAAGATATTGAGAAAAGCTTTTATGCTATTGAGGATCTGCAAGGGGCACTGACACAGGTGACTACAACCACGCTCCGGGAAATCATTGCCCAGAACACCCTGGAGCAGACCAATGTCTCCAGAATGGAGATGCACTCAGCTCTGTTATTCGAGTTGAATAGTATAACCACAGATTGGGGAGTTGATATTCTCCGGTTAGACCTTCAGAGAATTACTTTACCTGAGAGTGTACGAAGGTCGAGGGAAGAGGAGCAAGCCGCTGTAATCAAAAAACGGGCGCTGATTACCGAAGCAGAAGGGGAAAAGGAAGCTGCCATTAAAAAAGCAGAAGGAACTATGGCTTCAGTGCAAATCATTTCTCAAGCTCTGCGTTCCAATCCAGATAGTAGGGACATTCTGCGGTATCTTGTAGCTCAAGATTACGTAGATGCTAGCCAAAAACTTGGTGAGAGCAGTAATGCCAAAATTGTCTTTGTAGACCCAGCCAACTCAACTGAAATGTTTCATGAGTTGATCAACGAGTCGATAATGACAGAAGGTCACAGCAAAAAATCCGAAAATGGTAATACCTAACACTCAGGCTGTACGACTTTTCTCAATAGTGCATCAGCTACCAATGACACATCGCGCATTTCTTGAACATCGTGAACTCGCAGAATATCAGCACCATTAAAAATAGCAGCACAACAAGCTGCTGCCGTTCCCCAAACTCGTGCTTTTGGATCTGGTTGATTTAAAATGCGACCAATGAAACTTTTACGAGATGCTCCTACCAAGATAGGACAGTTGAGTGCTGCCAGCGATCGCAAGCCGCGAAAAATTTCTAAATTTTGCTTATAGTTCTTAGCAAAGCCAATACCAGGATCAATAATAATTTTATCCAGGTCAATGCCTACAGCAGTTGCTACCCCAATTTGCCGAGCCAAAAAACTATAAATCTCTTCCAGCAAATCTTGATAATCAGTTTGTTGTTGCATTGTCTGTGGTGTTCCCCGGATGTGCATTAAAATTATCGGCACATCTAACTCTGCCACTGTTGGCAACATTTCTGAGTCAAAAGTGCCGCCAGAAATATCATTAATAATATCCGCTCCAATTTCTACAGATGCCCTGGCTACAGCAGCACGGGTAGTATCTACAGAAATCGGTACTGAAATTTCTGGTCTTATTACTTGTAATACTGATACTACCCGATCAAGTTCCTCCACCAGAGTTATTTGCTTTGCCCCTGGTCGAGTTGATTGACCGCCTACATCGATCATGTCAGCACCAGCAGCTATCAGTGCTTGCGCCTGTACTAAAGCGGCAGAGGTAGTGTTAAACTCACCCCCATCACTAAAGCTATCAGGCGTCACATTCAAAATGCCCATCAAATAAGTCCGCTGTCCCCAATCGAAACAGCGTCCTCGAATTTTCAAGTTGCTTGGCATAAATCTACATTTCTATATGAGGCGGCGGCGCCACTCTAGTCATTCCCATGCAGAGCATGGGAACGAGAAGAAGGCACATCACACTGGCTTAAAATTCACAATCCGAGCGAAACTCTCAGGTTCCAGACTTGCTCCTCCCACTAAAACACCATCAATTTCTGGTTGAGCCATGATCTCATCAATATTATTCGGCTTGACTGAGCCGCCATATTGAATTGATACATTCGGATTACTCAACTTGCTCCGAATTAAGCCAATTATCCGATTCGCCTCCGTTACTTCACAGGTATCACCAGTACCAATCGCCCAAATAGGTTCGTAGGCAATCACCAAATTTTCCTGATCAATATCTACCAAGGCTTTGTCGAGTTGGAGAGTAATCAGTGATTCAGCTTCTCCCACATCTCGTTGTTGTTTAGTTTCGCCAACACAGAGAATGGGGGTCAAACCAAACCTTTGAGCAGTTCGGAGGCGCAGATTAACGGTGGCGTCCGTTTCACAAAAGTATTGCCGTCGTTCGCTATGACCGACAATCACAAAGCGCACGCCACTTTCTGTCAGCATTGGGGCAGAAATCTCACCCGTATAGGCTCCAAATTCTTCCCAGTGGACATTTTGCGCCCCCAGGTGGATGAGGCTACCGTGCAAACTCTTGGACAAAAGGCTTAAATCAGTGAACGGAGGGCACAATATCACTTCTCGCCCTTGGGGGGTTTCCTCTAAGTGGGGCAGAAATCCTTGTAAAAACTCCTGGGTCTCTGCCTGGGTTTTGAACATTTTCCAGTTGCCGGCAATAACGATTTTCCGCACAGGTAATTTAGTCAAGATCCTAACGAGTTATTTAGATGCATTTTTCAGTTTATGACTTTTTGTTAGTCATTGGTCATTGGTCATTGGTCAAGAGTTATTCTCCTCATCTCCCTAAACCTCTGTTAAAAATAACTAGGATAAGAGATAGGGCTAATTTAAAAATCCCAAATTTCAAATCTCAAATTGATATGACTTCGACATTGCCCGTGCCTGAACCTCATCAAAGCGATTCCGCCAACACTGACGCAAATTCTCTCAGTTGGGAGGAAGAACTGAATAGTGCCATTTTCAGTTTTGAAGACATTCAGACTGAACTGAATTATAAACAAGCACAAACGGCGCTGCGAAACTTGGTAGCCAATCTTGACCTCACACCCCAAGAAAAAACCGGATTGGAAACAGAAATTGCTGACTTGGAAACCATGCTGGGGAAGTTAGATCGCATGGTGGTGCAGATTGCAGCTTTTGGGATGGTGGGACGTGGGAAATCTTCGCTACTCAATGCTTTGGTTGGGCAAACAGTATTTGAAACTGGGCCGCTGCACGGTGTCACCCGTGCGGCACAAACAGTTAATTGGAGTATTAGTGAGGAAGCGATTGGGGAAACTGAACGGGCTTTGCGAGTCACTCTTCCTGGTGTAGGTCAATCGCAGGTGGAATTAATTGATACTCCTGGGTTAGACGAAGTAGATGGTGCAACCCGTGCCGCCTTAGCTGAACAGATTGCTAAACAAGCGGATCTGATCCTGTTTGTGATATCTGGTGACATGACAAAGCTGGAATACATGGCTCTTTCTCAATTGCGAGAAGCAGGTAAACCGATCATTCTGGTGTTTAACAAAGTAGACCAGTATCCCGAAGTAGACCGGATGGTAATTTATCACAAAATCCTGGATGAAAGAGTGCGGGAATTACTGACGCCTTTAGAAATTGTTATGGCTGCGGCATCGCCATTGGTGAAGACGGCGATTCGTCGCCCTGATGGTACTAGGGGCATACAGTTGCGTACAGGGAATGCGAAAGTCGAGGAACTGAAGCTGAAAATTTTGGAGATTCTGCACCGTGAGGGTAAAGCTTTGGTTGCTCTCAATACCATGCTTTATGCTGATATTGTAAATGAGCAATTGATTGAGCGAAAACTGATGATTCGGGAACAGAATGCCAATCAGTTGATTTGGAAGGCTGTGATGACTAAGGCATTAGCGATCGCACTCAATCCCGTAACTGTGGTAGATATTCTGAGTAGTGTGGTTATTGATATTGCTCTGATTTTGGGTTTATCTAAACTCTATGGCTTCTCCATGACCGAAGCCGGGGCTGTACAACTGCTACAAAAAATCGCCCTGAGTATGGGCGGCATTGGTGCGAGTGAATTGTTAGCAAATTTGGGCTTGAGTGGATTAAAAACTTTACTTGGGATCTCTGCAACCGCTACGGGTGGCATTGCGCTTGGCCCTTATATATCGGTGGCAATCACGCAAGCGGGAGTAGCTGGTGTTTCTTCTTACGGTATTGGACAAGTTACCAAAGTTTATTTAGCTAATGGCGCGACTTGGGGGCCTGATGGGCCGAAAGCAGTGATTAATCGGATTTTGGCAAACCTGGATGAGGCTTCAATTCTCAACCGGATTAAAGATGAATTGCTCTACAAGGTAAAACTCAGAAAGTGATGCATAAGAACTCTTGCATAAATATTTTGTGGTATAATCTTGGGTTATTTTAATTTGAGTTTTGGCAATTAAAATAGGAAGGATCTATCGATTTTTTCGATTAAGTATTATCAGGCGATCGCTCATTAAAATTTTTGGCGAAAAATATCGTTTCAGCTATTAATTAATAACTGAAATTATTTGATTAATTTATTTTTTAATCTAATTTATAAGGCGAATTCGTGATTATAAATTCCCGCAATTAAATTTGATCTTAAGCCAAAACGTCGGTGACGATTGCGATATCTATCAGACAAAATTTTAAAGATTTT
>NZ_JBALCS010000109.1:0-101566 GCF_036919555.1 Nostoc sp. | reverse complement strand
CTATTGCCCCCTGCTTGTCTCCCAAATCAGAATGGGCATTTCCCCGATTGATGTAGGCATCGGCATGGTTAGGATTAATACGCAAAGCTTGGTTGCAATCATCTATCGCCCCTTGGTTGTCTCCCAAATCAGAATGGGCAGATCCCCGGTTACTGTAGGCATCGGCATGGTTAGGATTAATACGCAAAGCTTGGTTGTAATCGTCTATTGCTCCCTGCTTGTCTCCCAACTTATAACGTGCAGCTCCCCGGTTGCAGTAGGCATCGGCATAGTAAGGATTAATAAGCAAAGCTTGGTTGTAATCATCTATCGCCCCTTGGTTGTCTCCCAAGTTATAACGGGTAACTCCTGAGTTGATGTAGGCATCGGCATTTTTATCTTTGTAAAAGGTGTGTTTTTTAGAAAATATAGGAAATATATCAATACCAAGTTTTGTGGCCCGATCGCACCAATAACACTTACCATAAGTTTGGCTGTAGTAATGGCTGTCTACCTTTCCACAGATAGTTAACTCATTAACAGCAAGTCTGAGCGCCTTTACCCAATCCCTAGCAGTTGGGCGCAAATTAGAATTTTTATAACCATCATTAAAACATCTCAAAAAACATCGCTGAACCTCTGGGTGAACAATCTCAAGAGGAATTGTGCTATCTATAGCTTGAATCAAACTATTTGGTGCATACAGCCATAAACCCCGACGGATAAGTTCATTAGTTTCTGGCATTTCACCCGCGCCTATCCAGTTTCCCTTAAAAAGAGTTTGACTACTAAACAACAACTGATAGATAATCACTGCTAACCGAAAGCGATCGTGTACTTCTGTTTGATCAATGCTAGAAAAATCTTGATCAATCAGTTCCGGTGGTGTATAATCTGGTGAACCAACTGGACAACGATAAATATTGCCATTTTCCGGATTCCGAACCTGAAAAGAATCAGTATCAATAATTGAAGGTAAGGCGCGATCGTTTACAAGAATATTTTGCTGCTTGATATCACCCAAAACATAGCCAGAAATGTGAATTGCTTCAATAATTGAGGCGATATTCAGCGCCGTAGTGTGGAGAAAACGCCAATCAACATCAAGTTTTGAATCCTTTCTTTTCTTGGGGTTGTATACATCAATAAGTACTTTTGCTTCCTTAATTTCCGGCATCAAAAAACCGACACAATCACCCTGAGCATCTTTCAGTACCGACTTAGGCCAAGCAAAAGAAATATGATTTAGGTGAAAGTTTGGCTCTTTGGGTCGGTGCGCTATCATCACAGCCAACTTTTGCACTTGCTCAGGAGTTTGCGAGTGGTAAATTTTTGCTAAGTAACCATTGTGATTAGTTCGCCAAACCTTACCTTCACCACTATTAGCTATCGGTTCACCCAGCAGAGTAATCGATTTTCCCGTACTAGCACAGGTGAGAACTGTCATCGAATTTTACTCTCTATCAAATAAGCACAAAAGTAAGGTTTTATCATCATCAGTGCGAGAATTTAGCCGTTCAGAGTTGAGGAATTCCGTTAGATATTTATCCTCCTTTGGATCAACACTTTCATGCAAATATTCCTCTAAAGGTTTAAAGAAAGGTGAGAAAGGTTCCCAGTCACTCAAGCGAATTGCTACTTTTTCTAGTCCATCAGTGGAAACACAAATAAACTCTTGTTTTTCAGAAATAACCTTTACAGGTATATCTTTTACTGCATTTGTTGAGGTGATAAAAGTTGTTTCATTCACAAACTCACCTTTATCGGGCTGAAACAACAGTTTATATTCTGAGTCGTGTGAACGCATTACAATAAATCCATCCCCGATTTGCATAGCTGCAACCCAGTCAGGAGTTGCCACGAAAACCAACAACGTACAAGCTAAATCATTGACAGAATAACCTCCTTCGTCCGCTTGATTATGTAACTTTCCAATAGCTATTTTCACAATCTTCGTAAACAGTTTCTCAGCTTCTTCTTGGGACAGTGGTTGAGAAAAACCTTCCTCTGATTCTTCTTCATTCTGAGGAGATTCATGAATATCAGAAAAGCATTTGAGTACCGTTTCTACTGCCAACTTAGCACCAATATCCGAATATTTAGCACTACCAGCACCATCAGCAACCGCACCTACAATAATCACATCATTAAAGATGAGATAACGCCCATAGTCTTGACAAGGTATCTCCTGGTTTTGATGACTTGTTCCGATCGCACAATCCCCAGCAACTTTCCAATTCACAAAATTTCCCCTAAGTAGTAATTTGACCCCATCCCACAGCCGGTAAAGCTACAGCCTGTCCCACTTTGCCACTAGAAACCCGTTTCATCGAAGCAGAAAGCCAGACAAACAACTCACGAAAATCCAAGCCTTTTAGCATAATTGGTGGACGTTCAGGAGGGGAAATTTGTTTGAGGATATTCATATCAGCATCCTGTACACCAACTGCAAAAAATGACAGTCGGCTTTGTGCTTCTGCTTCTCTCAATCTTTGCGCGGCTGATTGCCAGGAGTCTGTTGGCACTCCGTCTGTAATCAAAAACACCCAAGGGCGATAATAATGGATACCGTTGTCTTTATAAGTCTGTTTGCGGGTTTCTAAAAAATCTAAAGCATACTCAATCGCCGCACCCATTGGGGTAAGACCACCTACTTCCAATATAGGCGGTGTAAATTGGTCAATCGTCACAAAGTCTTGCACCACTTGAACTATGGGGCCAAATGTGATTATTGCCACTTCTACACTCAGCGATGCTTGGGAATCTTTTTGTACATCTTCTTTGAAAGCTGCAAGTCCTCGATTTAACTCTTGGATAGGCTGACCTGACATAGAGCCAGAAGTATCAAGTAAGAGAATTACAGGGCAACGATTTTCTGGATTTTCAACGAATTCAGGCATTCCGGCAGACATTCGATGCTCCTAAATTGAATCAACTGGTCTGAGAGATAAATCACTTACATTTTCAGCTATAAAACACACTTTTGCAGTAGTATTTATACGTATAAATACTACTGCCTATTTGCCTGATTTAAAGCGTTTGTGCTTTTTACCTGATAAGTAGTCGGATAGAATTAATTACACGTAAATATTTTTGTCCAGCTAGTTATAGCGCCTCTTAGTTGAGTCCAATACAGACCTAACCCCCAGCCCCTTCCCTACTAGCGTTGGGGAGTAAGATTCAAAGCCTCTCTCCTTTTAAAAGAGAGGTTTGGAGAGACGTCAGACTGTCTCTTCGAGACGCTATGCGATCGCAAAACTACATAATTCGGTAAAATTGGGTAAAGCAATTTTTGCGCTTGTTAAATAAAGGCATCAGCAAACCCATGCAACTGAAACTCAGTGCATCTCAACTTCCCTTCGCCCCCCTCCTGTTAATTGCCCCCTTTTTCCTATGGGGGACGGCAATGGTAGCCATGAAAGGAGTGATACCCCACACCACACCCCTATTCATGGCGGGAGTGCGTTTGATACCAGCAGGGGTGTTAATTCTGATTGCAGCAGCATTCATGGGTAAACCCCAGCCCAAGGGTTGGGCCGCATGGCTGTGGATTGCTTTATTTGCTCTAGTAGATGGGACGCTGTTTCAAGGCTTTTTGGCAGAGGGATTAGTCAGAACCAGTGCAGGGTTAGGGTCTGTGATGATTGACTCACAACCCTTAGCTGTTGCCTTGCTGTCGTTGTGGCTATTCCAAGAACACATTGGTTTTTGGGGATGGCTAGGGTTAGGACTAGGAATCACAGGTATTAGTTTAATTGGTTTACCTGATGAGTGGATTTTACATTTTTTCGACTCAGGCACAAATATTACAATTGGCAACTGGCAAGATTTGTTTGCTAGTGGCGAGTGGTTAATGCTGTTAGCAGCCCTATCAATGGCAGTGGGAACAGTGTTGATAAGGTTTGTGTGCCGACACGCTGACCCAGTAAGCGCTACGGGATGGCACATGATTTTGGGTGGATTGCCATTATGGGGAATTTCATCAGTTGTTGAATCCCAGCAGTGGGAGAATCTAGGAACATCTGATTTAGTGGCTTTGAGTTATGCCACTGTATTTGGCAGTGCGATCGCCTACGGATTATTCTTCTACTTTGCCTCTAGTGGCAGTCTCACCAGCCTTAGTTCCCTCACCTTCCTTACACCCATATTTGCACTACTATTCGGCAATCTGTTTCTCTCAGAAGTCCTCAGTCCGTTGCAGTGGGTCGGTGTTTTCCTCACTTTAATCAGCATCTATCTGATTAACCAACGTGATACTTTAGCAGGACAAAACGATACAGTTACCGTCGGCGAAATAGCTAACATCCCACAACCACTTTTAGAAGCATCTGCGAAAAAATTGAACCCCATAACCCTAGCAGTCAGAGAATCTGAACCAGAAATTTTGCTATAAGCAATAATATTATGTCCGCTTGATTGCTTATTAAACCCGAAGAACCCCACCCCGCCAAAGCTATGCTTTCTCTCCCTGCCCCTAATCCCCAGAGGGGACCCCGAGTTACCCGCTGGCGGGGCGGGGATTAAGGGGAGCCAGCGCTCAGAGGGGTCTCCCCAAGTGGAGCATCTGGCGTGTGGGGTGCAATGACTATGGGAATCACAACTAATTACCGGGACATGATATAAGTCTCTTCTCTACGAGACGCTGCACTTCGGCAAGGCTCTGTTACCACACGAACAATTTTGAATTTTGAATTTTGAATTTTGAATTGTTATTGTGGTATCGAAGACTTCAAAAGCACGTTCAGGCTGAAACTTGCAATATGAGGCTACGCCCTTCCTTAATCTTGATATTTACCTGTTTTTCTTGCCTGGGTTTTTACCCAAATCGCGCAAGTACAGCCACACCTAACCTAGCACCTGAAATTTTAGAACTTGCACAAGCTAGTTCGACAGTAACTGCTAGTCCGGCTGTTTTGATGCCCGGTAGTCAAGGGTCAGATGTGCAGAAACTACAAACTCTATTAAAGCAGTTGGGATACTACAGTGGCGTGGTAGATGGACAGTACAACGCTAGTACGGAAATCGCTGTAGCTAAATTCCAGAAAGCAAAGGGTTTAAAAGTAGATGGCATTACGGGTCTGGCGACTATGGGGAAACTCCAAGCAGCTTTGGCAGCCAAAAATCAAATTATCACCTCTCGAATATTCACCTCTCCTGCTGCCACTTCCAAACCAACTACAACACCCAAGCCAACCGAGAGAGGTTTTGTCTGGTGGTTAATATTTGCCATCGGAGTTCTAGGAAGTATTGGCGCACTTGTTTACCTGCTGAGGTGGTTTCGTCAGGTCAAACAAGTGGAAAAGTCCGAAATATCAAATACTAAAAGCTTGAGTGAAGCTAAGATAGACCCGATGATACCACTCTTACCAGAGACTGTAACTAGTCCACAAACAGCTACGCCACCATTAGCGACACAATTACTGCTACCAGAAAAAACTTCTCGACTGGTTAAACTCAATATCGTTGACGAATTAATTCAAGAATTACGTAGTTCTGACCCAACAAAGCGACGCAAGGCTATTTGGGATTTGGGTCAGCAGGGAGATTCGCGGGCAATTCAGCCAATGGTTGACGTGATGATTGATGCTGATTCTCAAGAAAGCAGTTTAATTTTGGCAGCTTTGGCAGAAATTGGCACTCGCACACTCAAACCGATGAATCGTGCTTTAGCAATTTCAATCCAAGATGAAAGTCCACAAGTACGACAAAATGCGATCCGTGACCTGACGCGTGTTTATGATATGATGGGTCAAATGAGTCAGATGTTGCGCCATGCACTAGAAGACCCAGATGCCGAAGTGCAAGCAACAGCACGATATGCTTTAACTCAGATGAATCGAATGCGTGGCTTGCCGGAACAACAGAGTCTACCGGAAGATTCACACAACGATTCACAAGAATAAGTGTGACATACTCCACACACTCCCCTTCGGGTGAGTGTAAGCTCTCTCAGTGACTCTTCTATGAAGACATTAACTGAGCTTTAAAGCCCTGTGCCCCAGGGTCTTTGGTTTTATGAAGGTTTTGTTTTTTATAGGCTGCATTTCTGCATTTAATTGGTTTACACCTACGTTCAAATACTACCATAAATAATCAATATTTTGTTCGTTTCGTCGCTATGCAAATACTTGTTTTCGCTTGCTCAAAACACTTGGGACCATGCAACTCAACTCACTCGAAATTCATGAGGCAGCGCGGTCTTGGGGGTTTCCCCTATGAGCGACTGCCATCTCATCACCTCCCTACCGGGTAGGTGAGAGGCAACTTTAAAGTTTCAGTTAAAAATATTTCAACTGGATTTGGATATTGATGTCCGGGCCTACCACTAAAAATGCTGCTTCGCTAAATTTGGGCGCTCTTGTGCGAATTTCTGGGTTGCTGGAAAATCCAAAGCCTTCCTTTGGTATACCAAAAATATTACTATTGAGAGTGTAGTCATTATTTTCATCGTGAAAAACAGCAACCGTATAAATACCTGCTTTCAAGTTCTGAAAGCTAATGATTAAGGGAGTGTCAGTAATCTTGGTACACTACTTTTGTAAGACGCGATCGCGATCGCTAGGAAATCCTTCACTGCTTGCAAATATACTGGCACAGACTTGTCCTTCTTTATTCTTCAAGCCATCAATTTCTATGGTGAGTTGACCGTTAAAATTTGCCTTGGCACTAAATGACCATACCAGATTTCCCAGAATTGCCAATAGCAATATACTAACTCTCAATCCTTTAACCATAAAATTTTCACAAAATAAAATAAGTTTTGCTCAAATAAAGCAACGCAGATTTCTAATATCTATCCTGAGATGTCTATTGGTCGAGGTATTTACAGAACAATTATCACTCAGTTAAATCTGATTGTAAGTATAAACACACAGGCGATCGCTATCTGACAGCAGAATTCAAGTATTTGAACCACATATGTCGTCAGGGCACAGCAATGCTGTGCCCCTACCGCGTGGTCTATTTACCTGAAAATAGCTGTAATTGATCAGGTGCAGCAGTTGAGCAAAGACACTCCGCTTACCTCTTATCTACTCCCTCGAATCCTAAAACCTCAGAAAATACCTCTTCGCTTGCGCCTAAGTTCTCTAGTATTCCAGTAGCAAATGCGACAGGGCGAATATAGTACAGCAGTAGAGAGCAAATATAGGGCATATTTATAATAGTAAACATGGCGTGATCTTTTTCAACATGACACACCACACTAGTTATAATTTCCTATAAGTTGAAAAAACTCTTAAGATTTAGCGTAATAATTACGCTTCTCTCACACCGACTAGCTGACAACCACATTAGGAGGACTATCTATGGCGCTTGTACCACTGCGGCTGCTGTTGGATCACGCAGCTGAAAACGGTTATGGCATCCCAGCTTTCAACGTTAACAATTTGGAGCAGATTCAGGCGATCCTGAAGGCTGCTGTCGAGACAGATAGCCCTGTAATTTTGCAAGCTTCTCGTGGCGCTCGTGCTTATGCTGGAGAAAACTTCCTACGCCACCTAATTTTGGCAGCAGTAGAAACCTATCCTCAGATTCCCATTGTCATGCACCAAGATCATGGGAATGCGCCTGCTACCTGCTACTCAGCAATTAAGAACAACTTCACCAGCGTGATGATGGATGGTTCTTTAGAAGCTGATGCTAAGACCCCCGCTAGCTTCGAGTACAACGTCAATGTTACCCGCGAAGTTGTAAATGTAGCTCATGCTCTGGGTGTGAGCGTTGAAGGTGAACTCGGTTGTTTGGGTTCTCTAGAAACTGGTGCTGGTGAAGCTGAAGATGGTCATGGGTTTGAAGGTACACTCGACCACTCCCAACTCTTAACTGACCCCGATGAAGCTGTTGACTTCGTAGAAGCAACCCAAGTAGATGCTTTGGCTGTTGCCATTGGCACAAGCCACGGTGCTTACAAGTTTACCCGCAAGCCGACAGGGGAAATTTTGGCAATCAGCCGCATTGAAGAAATTCACCGCCGTTTGCCCAACACCCACTTGGTAATGCATGGTTCTTCTTCTGTACCTGAAGATTTACTGGCCATAATTAACCAGTATGGTGGTGCAATCCCTGAAACATATGGCGTACCTGTAGAAGAAATCCAAAAAGGTATTAAGAGTGGTGTACGTAAAGTAAACATCGACACCGACAACCGTTTGGCAATTACTGCTGCTGTACGTGAAGCTTTAGCTAAAAAACCAGAGGAGTTTGACCCCCGTCACTTCCTCAAGCCTTCCATTACATATATGCAGAAGGTTTGTGCTGAACGCTATCAGCAATTTGGTACGGCTGGCAATGCAAGCAAGATCAAGCAAGTTTCTTTGGAAGATTTTGCTGCTAAGTATGCTAAGGGTGAACTCAACGTTGTTAGCAAAGCTGCTGCTAAAGTTTAATTTTGACAACAAATAAATAGGGGCATAGTGCTGCTTATTGGTGTCAACTTAAGCAAAAACTCCTTTAAAACCTCGTTTCCAGCCTCTGGCTGGAAATGCTCTTCAATTGCGGCTCTGCCGCAAGTCTTGAGGCGGTAGCCCTCACATTAGGCATTCCCAGTCGGAGACTCGTGACGAGACAATCTCTAATATCATGTCCGCTTGATTACTTATTAAACCCGAAGAACCCCAAAGAGCCAAAGCTATGCTTTGTCTCCCCTCCCGAAGAGCTCTTAGGGGGTGGGGTTCTTTTATTATGGGTAATTTGGCGGACAATCTCTAAAAGCTTTTTTAGGCAGGTTTTTACCTTAAGTTGACATCAATGACTCCTGCTATGCTCCTAAAAAGCTGAAGATTTTAATGTTGTCAAAAACCGGGTAGTTTACCCGGTTTTTTGTTTTATTCTGTTAATCAGCATTGGGCATTAGTTATTTCCCTCCTGCTCCCTCATCCCCAGCGCCTAGAATACCCGATGTTGTAAGGAGGGCATTTGACGGCGAACTTGTTCAAGCCTAGTGGGGTTGATTTGGGCGATCGCAATTCCCGGTTTTTCCCCAGCATCGGCTAAAATTACGCCCCAAGGGTCGATAATAACGGCGTGTCCGTGGGTTAGACGGCGGGCGTAGTTATTGCCTGTTTGGGCAGGAGCAATGACGTAGGCGGTATTTTCGATGGCTCTGGCTTGTAGTAGTACTTGCCAGTGATCTTTGCCCGTAAAGGCGGTAAAGGCGGCGGGAATAAAGATAACATCAGCTCCCTTATCTGCCAGATGACGATACAGTTCAGGGAAGCGGACATCATAACAAATAGAAAGTCCTAAATTGCCAAGTTTTTCTGAGAAATAAACGGGGGGTAATTGCGTACCAGCCACAACGGTGCTGGATTCCCGATAGGTGTTGCCGTCGGGGACATCAACATCAAATAGGTGTACTTTATAGTAGCGGGCCAGTTCTTGACCGTTTGGGTCGATGAGTAGAGTGGTGTTATAAACTTTGCCTGTATTGTCTACCGGAAGTGGAAAGCTGCCGCCCAAGATCGTAATTTGAAAGCGTTGAGCCATTTTTTTAAGAAATTTTTCACTTTCAAGAGCGATCGCATCGCCTTGCGCGAGTTTGTCTTTTTCTTCTCCCATATAAGAAAAGTTTTCTGGTAAACTTACCAATTGGGCGCCTTGACGCACGGCAAGCTCGATTAATTCTTCTGCCTGTGCCAAATTTTTGTGTAGATCGGGCACACTGGTCAATTGAATAGCGGCGGCTAAATAAGACTTCATAGATTCAACAACGAACAGTTGATTTATGGAAGATAGATTATCAAATATATCGCTACTTCAACATCTGTGGTAGTTAATTAGAAATGCGTCAGCGTCTGGTAGAGAAGCGACGTGACTCAGCTTTTGGGTTTTCTGTTGGCGATGCTATAGCGGTAGAAATTGGTAGTGCGGGAATTAGGGAGTTGTTTTTGAGGTAGAAAACTCCTAAAAATATTCGGAAATTGTATACAAAGGTAAACAAGCTTGAGAAACGAGAAATTCGCGCCTCTCAAACTTGTTTATAAAAATTAACTTAAAGTTAGAACAAAATGGATAACTCAAGAGCATTTTATTGCCGATTGAGTTTCAAAGATACTTTTCGAGAGTGGAAGCTAATGTACTTTTAGGCACAGCACCTACCACCATATCCACTTTTTGTCCACCCTTAAAAATCATTAATGTAGGAATGCTGCGGATGCCGTACTGGCTAGCAACCTGAGGATTTTCATCTGTGTTGACTTTTACAACCTTGATTTGACCTTCGTACTGTTGGGAGATTTCATCGACAACAGGAGCTACCATACGGCATGGTCCGCACCAGGGTGCCCAAAAGTCAACTAAAACAGGTACATCGCTGTCGAGTACTTCTTGCTTGAAACTAGAATCGGTAACTTGTGCGGCTGTTGACATGCCTAAAACCTTCGCCAATAATATCTGAGCTTGGTGAAAATTCTACCATAGCAAAAACTTCGGCTCGGAAGTAGAGGATGTATATTTGCAAAGAAGCTCTAGAATTTATTTATAAACATAAGGAACCGCCCGAACAGTAGTCCGGGCGGAGTGTGGTGTGAGGAGTGAACGGAAACATGCGTCTCCGCTATCTCTATTGTAGGCGACATATCGGATTTTTCCAGCAATTGTTTAGGGGGCTGGAAAAATTTATTCAAGGATTAGGAGTGGGCATTGGGCACTGGGCATTGGTTATTCTCCTTGTCCCCTTTGTCTTCCTTATGCCGATGCTCCATGCTCCATGCTCCATGCCCCATGCCCCATGCCCCATGCCCCATGCCCCAATTCTATTTCCCCATACCCAATTGTTGAGCTTTTTGGTAAACTTTACCCTCGGTTAATAAGGAAGGCGCAATCACAACTTCCACTTGCTGCATTTCTTTAATATTTTTGACTCCCAAGGTGCCCATGCTCGTCTTTAAGGCTCCTAAAAGATTGTGAGTGCCGTCATCTAGTCCTGCTGGGCCAATGAGGATTTGCTCTAGGCTACCAGTGGTGTCAACGCGAATCCGGGTGCCACGAGGCAAAACTGGGCTGGGAGTCGCCATACCCCAATGATAACCTCGTCCTGGGGCTTCGGCGGCTCTGGCAAAGGGGGAACCAATCATCACACCATCGGCACCGCAGGCGATGCATTTACAAATATCGCCACCGGTGATTAAACCGCCATCAGCAATAATGGGGATATAGTTACCAGTTTCCTTGTAGTAATCATCTCGTGCCGCAGCACAATCTGCGATCGCAGTCGCCTGTGGCACACCCACACCCAACACCCCACGAGAAGTACAAGCGGCACCAGGCCCAATTCCCACCAGTACCCCAGCCGCCCCAGCTTTCAACAAATTCAAAGTAACTTCGTAAGTCACGCAATTACCCAACACCACGGGGATGGGCATGGAACGGCAAAATTCTGCTAAATCAAGAGGTACTAAAGACTCTGGTGACAGATGTGCAGTAGAAACTACCGTAGCCTGGATAAAAAATAAATCTGCCCCAGCTTTTGCCACCGCCTCACCATATTTACTTGCACCGGCTGGAGTTGCACTCACCGCCGCAATGCCACCTTGTTGTTTAATTTGCTGAATACGTAGTTCAATTAATTCTGGCTTTATTGGTTCGGCATAGAGTTCTTGCATCAGGGCAACAAATTCATCTTTACCCACAGAGGTAATCCGATCTAATATTGGCTCTGGGTCAGCATAGCGAGTTTGAATCCCCTCTAAATTGAGGACACCTAATGCTCCTAACTGTGACAAACGTACAGCCATCCGAACATCTACAACGCCATCCATCGCACTGGCAATTATCGGGATTTCTCGCTCAATATTGCCAATCCGCCACTTAGTCTCTGCCAAACTGGGGTCTAGTGTTCTGTTACCGGGGACTAGAGCAATTTCATCTATTCCGTAAGCTCTGCGAGCTGTTTTCCCCCGCCCAAGTTGAATTTCCACGCTTTAATTTTTCTCAAATCTGTTTAAGCTAGGGTATCAAATTGTGGAGGGGATTGGGACGTTTTTTTCCCGGAACTACATAGATAAATTCGAGTCATCCAAGCCATTGCTCGAAACTTTGGTAGACGCAAAGTATTCACCAAGCAACCAAATGAGCAAAAATTGTTAATTTGTTTTTATATTGTGTTATTTGAAAGTTGGCGTGGCGCTAGCTTTTCGATAATTGTAGTTTCATGTGTCTGTTATTACTTAGTTAATGTCAGGATCATTGCCATTAATTCTCTTAATTTGCCTGTATTGACTTAGGTTAAGATCATGCAAATTACCATAAATGATACCAACTTAGAATAGTTTGTCTTGTTTCAAATTGATAAACCTTCTGAATCTGAAGATTTTCAATTTCAAAATCTAAAATTGGTTTGATTTATTATTTATTTTTAGCTACATCCACACCCGTGTAACCAGTTGCTAACCAAAGTATCGCTCTAGCTCCATCACGGATAGATTTTTCGATAGATTCCGGTGGTTTTCCTGAAGGAACTGGCACTGGTTTTAAATAAATACCTCGACTACCCAAAATAATTTCGCCGATGACACAAGCCCGACGCATATGGAAATCTGAAGTAATCAAATAAACGCTTTTGATGCCGCGAGCTTGCAAATCATCCACCAACGTAGTAAAATTAGTAACTGTATCTACGGCTTCATAGTCCAAGTGTAAACGTTTGGGATCAACACCAGCTTTAATAAACACTCGTTGGGTTGATCTAGGTGGACTACCCCCACTAATCCAAATTGGTATATTTGGATGCTGGGTGACAAATTCAGCCGTAAACTTCTCTCGCTCTAAACGTCTCGTTGAACCACCCAACACTACAACTGCTTCTGGCTGTACAAATTGGTTTTGTACCTCTTTGTATCCCCACCAAATGATTAGCGGTAGGAAAAAAGCCATAAAACGAAAATATTTACCTGTAAAGAGTAACTTATTCAAGGCTCGATAACTTAATTTACTGAACTCAAAATTTCCTCTGGCTAGAAGAAAAGCACAATTGATAGTAGAGTAGCAAACTCCTCAAAAATCTGCCCAAATACAAATTTGGGTGATTTTCATGTTACAGCGCGATTAAGCGTGCTTGAAGTTTTTCCGCTAATTGATGGATTATCCTAACCTGTATTGCACAATCCATCAAAGGGTTCTAGCAGCTTGTCGGAGAATAATTGGCATCTATCTTACTCACTAGTTGCTGCTTCCAGCCAGACTTGGACATCATCTGCTAGCAACTTCTGTGCAGCATCCAGCATTGATGCTGCTATGTCTTTGAGGTCTTCACGATTGTTCAAGTAAGTTTTCAAGGCTTCCATTGGGTCGATACTGCTACTTGCACTCAATTCAGGAATGCGGGGCCTGGCTAATTGACTGACTAATTCTGCTTGAATGGTGTAGGTATGAGCGGGACTTAAAGCAGTATGTAGAGAGGAACTGTCAATTAAATCCATCTGTTCGGAGCGGAGTTTGTAAATTAGCCGCACTACAGCATCTTGAATATCATACTTGGCGATCGCTTTCATTAATACCGCTTGCGGATCATCTGCTTTCGAGACATCCACTTCAATGGTGCGGAAAGTCCGAACTGTTAACGGACAAAATTCCCATTCAGCGCTCCCCCGCTCCAGTTCCAGCATTACATAGCCTTTGTCTTCTTTTTCTTCGCTAAAATCTACCCGCTCAATACTCCCTGGATAAATCACCGGCGGGTTGTTAGATTTATTCAGATTTTGGTGGCGGTGGACGTGTCCCAACGCTACATAATCAAAACAAGGTCGCGTCAGCAAAGATAGGGGTAGAGTAAAGCCTTTACCTACTGCCAAAAAGCGTTCTGCGCCCAAGGTAGCATTGTCAGACATCAAGTGAGCTAGAAGAACAGTTGGTACATCGGGGTCGAGACGACGAATTTCCCCTTCTAAAACAACTCGCAGGCGTTCCGTTAACAATTGGTTGACTTCCGCCAAAGACAAACCTTCAGTCTCTTGGCGAGTCATCAGGGTGGAACGGGTCAGCCAAGGGAGGGTGATTACTTGCACTTTGCCATTACGGGTTTCGATGCAGTGAGTAGTTAATGTATCACCGACAACAAATCCTGGTACTCCCAAGGTGCGGTAAATATTTAAACTTGCTCCTCCCTGTCCTTGGGAGTGTTGGTCGTGGTTGCCTACCAACAGCACTGTGGGAATATTGGCATCCATGAGACGGCGAAACTGGCTAGCAAAAGCTTGTTGTACATAAGGCGGTGGTGTAGCATCCGGGAAAGCATCGCCACCAAATATCACCATATCAACAGCATCTGTCAGCGCTCGGTCAATGCATATAGATAATGTACTGACGAAATCCTCCAATCGTGTATTTAATCCAGTTGCGGGATTAATTCGTCCGTGGGAGAAGCCGCTTCCCATGTGGATGTCGGAGAGATGAAGGATTTTAATCATATTTGTCCTTTGTCTAATACTAATGACTAACAACTAAATAATGCGATGTCCGACTTATTCTTGGAACAACCGCTCCAGACGCAGGAAGAGAGGAGGAGATTGGTATACTGTATTTTTACTTAAATAATTGTATTATATTCGATAATTCAAAATCAACGGCAGTATATTTTACATCTTTACTAGGCTTCGTCTGTCATAACCTCTGTTCAGGCATGATGTTATTTGGAAATTCACCTCTTTTTACCTAACATTTAACTTTAACCTTCATTTAATCTTCATGTTTTAGCTGTGGATATCACTGGTGTTAGTTAGTAATAATTAAGGCTAGTTTGGACATACCTTAAAAGTATAAAAGTTTGATAAAGTATGTCCAAACTTCTGGTTAGTCAATATCACACAGAAGTAGAAATAATTATCCAATACGGCGGTTCACGTAAAGAAACATCGATTCGGGTTGCATTTCAAAACTTAGTCAATGAATATTGCAAACCGAGGGAATTTAGACTTATACCCGAACTAGATTATAAAACAGCTAGCGGCAAACTTGTTTATCCAGATGGCACTATTAAAGATGCTTTGCGTTTGGATTGGGGCTATTGGGAAAGTAAAGATGAATATGATAATTTAGACCAAGAAATTGAAAAAAAGCTCACAAAAGGCTACCCAGATAGTAACATTCTGTTTGAAGACTCGAAAACAGCCGTTTTAATTCAGGGTGGATATGAAACTAGGCGCGTCCTGATGAAAGATGCTGACGCGCTAGATGGCATAATTACATCTTTTATTAACTATGTTCGCCCAGAAGTTAAAGATTTTCGTGAGGCGATTGAAACTTTTAAGGGAGACTTACCGACTGTTTTAAATGCTTTGCGTGACTTAATTGATAGTCAAATCGAAACAAACGCAGCTTTTCAAACAGCGAGGGCTAAATTTTGGGGTATCTGCAAAGAATCAATTAATCTTGAAATCACTTTGCTGGATGTTAGAGAAATGATGATTCAGCATATTTTAACTGAAGACATTTTTATTAGCATCTTCAATGAATCTCAGTTTCATCGAGAAAATAATATTGCTCGTGAATTAAAAACTATCATCGATACATTTTTTACAGGTAGCACTAAAAAGAATACTCTTGGTACTATTGAGCGTTATTATGGTGTCATTAGAAGAACTGCTGCGAATATTTACAATCATCATGAAAAGCAGAAGTTTTTAAAAGTGCTTTATGAGAATTTCTATAAAGCATATAATCCGAAAGCGGCTGACAGGCTAGGAATCGTATATACGCCGAATGAAATTGTCCGCTTCATGATTGAAAGTGTAGATTATTTAGTCCATAAAAATTTTGGTAAGCTGCTTGCAGATAAAAACGTAGAAATTTTAGATCCGGCTACAGGAACTGGCACTTTTATTACTGAATTAATTGATTATTTACCTAAAAATAGTCTGGAATATAAGTATAAGCATGAAATTCATTGTAATGAAGTGGCAATTTTGCCTTATTACATCGCTAACTTGAATATTGAATACACCTATAAGCAAAAAATGGGTGTGTATGAGGAGTTTAAAAATATCTGTTTTGTCGATACTCTTGATCATATGCACTTTATCGGCAATCAAAAAGATTCTTTCACGGGTAGTATAAACTATGTTAGGCAATTGGAATTATTAGCTTTTACTGTAGAAAATACAGAAAGAATTAAAAAGCAAAATGAAAGTAAGATATCGGTGATTATTGGTAATCCTCCATATAATGCTAAACAAGAAAATTTCAATGACAATAATTCTAATCGTTATTATGGAGCAATAGATAATTTAATAAAAAATACTTACGTCAAATACAGTAAGGCTCAGAATCGGATTGTTGTTTATGATATGTATACTCGTTTTATGCGCTGGGCAACTGATCGTCTAGGGAAAAATGGTGTTGTTGCCTTTGTTTCTAACAATTCTTTGCCCCATTTTCAAGGGTAAAATGCTGTATAACAGTTGTGTCATCAGCTTGATGAATAGTAACAGTATGTCCACGCCGATAAGCTTGGTAATGCTTCCCACGAACAGCATTTGTAAAATCGTATTCTGGGAGCATATCGTTATCTGTAATATCAAGCTGCTCAGAATTAAGTTTGTTCATAAACTTTGCACCTCATTCCGGCAGAGCGGAAGCTAAGAGGCGGCAGCCCCCCATTAGGCATTCCCAGTCTGAGACTGGGAACGAGATATATTATTTTAATACTAAAGAACGTGGATTAAATAAAATGCAAAACTTCATCCTGTCTCACGATCCTCTCCTTTATAAGGAGAGGGATTGAGGGTGAGGTAAGCCAGGGAGATAAATTGTATGTTATTTAATTCTTATTCCTAAAACTTCCTCCCACTGATGTAGTATATACCTCGGTAATGATCGATGATTAATATTGATTAGTGTGTCTATTTTTTCCAATCCCCATGCAAAATGTATTTCCCGGAGAGGTATTCGCCAACACTGCTGATTTTGACAATGGTATTCGCCAACTGTTACCGCGATACGATGAGATGCTGGAAGTAATTACCCGTTGTCTGCCTTCCACAAGTCGGCGCATATTAGAATTAGGTTGTGGTACAGGGGAACTTAGTATCAAGATACTTAAACGCTGTCCAGATGCCCAAGTAATTGCCCTAGATTACTCGCCTCGAATGCTGCAATTTGCCCAAGATAAAATCACAGCAGCTGGATATCAACAACGCTGGACTGGTATACAAGCAGATTTTGGTGACTGGGCAAATAATCCAGAAAACTTGGATTTTGGTAGCGAATTTGATGGCTGTGTTTCATCCTTGGCAATTCACCATCTTCAGGATGAGATGAAGTTGAAGTTATTCGAGCGAATTGTTACTAGGCTCACTAAAAACGGTTGTTTTTGGAATTCAGATCCTACTTTACCAGAATCACCAGCTTTAGCAGAAGTTTACAAGGCGGCACGACAAGAATGGGCAGTTAAACAGGGAATTAGTTTGACAGAGATTGGCGCTAAACGTGGCGCGAGCAGCACCCAAGGTTACTCTAGTCAAGACCAGCTAGCTAGCTTAGATGCTCATTTACAAATGTTGAGCAAAGCTGGATTTAAGACAGTTGCAGTACCTTGGAAATATTATGGTCTGGCGGTGTTTGGTGGCTGTCTGTGAAAATTTTGGGTTTTGGATGCATGGATTTAGGATTTACCTGTCTCTAATCGGGAGTATCTCACTTTCGTAAAAAGCCTTGTAAAACCTCACCCCAACCCTCTCCTTGGTAAGGAGAGGGAGCAAGAATCTTGTTTCTCATCTGGTATATTTGCAAAACCAAACTGAGATGCTCCCCCCTCCAATGGGTATTTATAGCATTAACAGCTTGATAGTTACAAAACAGTAATAAATAACATTATTTCCCTTGATAAGAACTAAAATATAAACGCATTAGGTCTGTAAAAGAGGTCTTGCTAACTCACGCAAGAATTTTGACCCAGACTTGCGGCAATTAAGCTCTCCTTGTGTTTTTCGGTAATATTTTCATATCAAAAGTACCCCATGAGGGTACTATGCATCCTCCACAGACCTATCCGAAAATACAGAGTAGAAAATTTCCTTCAGAAAACAAACCAGGGACACGCGATTTGGATTCGTTTTTCTGCTCCTTTGTTTGCCATCACTTAGTTTCAAAAGGAGAATATCTTGGATGGCTCGAAATAAAAAGAAATCAGCCCGGTTTAAGTATGAGCATCCACTTGACTCTAGATGCCCTATTTGTTGTATTATCCCGCCCCATATGCTAAAAAATGTTGTGGTGAATGGCAATCCCCAGCAGCGTACTTGGGCTTTTCATACATTAAATATTTCAGCACAATTTCTGGGACGCAGAAACGTCGTAGGTAATATCTCGTTTGCGCCTTCTCCGGGTGAAAAACGCCGCACCATCTACGACGCCAAAAATGGGCAGCAACTCCCTGGTACGCTGGTGCGTAGTGAGGGAGGCCCTGCCAGCAGTGATGTAGCAGTTAATGAAGCCTACGATGGTGCTGGTGCTACTTATGACTTGTTTCATGAGATATTTGATCGCAATTCGATTGACGACAAAGGACTACGTTTAGATTCCACCGTGCATTATGGCGTTAAATATGACAATGCCTTTTGGAACGGCGACCAGATGGTTTATGGTGATGGTGACGGAGAACTGTTTCAATGTTTCACAAAATCAATTGATGTGATTGGGCATGAGCTAACTCATGGTGTAACTCAGTATCAAGCAGGTTTACAGTATTATGGCGAACCAGGGGCACTGAATGAATCGTTTTCTGATGTTTTCGGTTCGTTGGTGAAACAAAAGTCCAAAAATCAGACTGCACAAGAGGCAGACTGGCTGATTGGTCAAGGTCTTTTGGTACCGACTGTCAAAGGTATTGCCCTCCGTTCCATGAAAGCACCGGGAACAGCATACGATGATCCAGTATTGGGCAAAGATCCCCAACCAGCCCATGTGAAAGATAAATACACTGGTACTGATGATAACGGTGGGGTGCATATCAACTCAGGGATTCCTAACTATGCCTTTTATCTGGCGGCTGTTGAGATTGGTGGCTATGCCTGGGAAAAAGCTGGTAAAATCTGGTATATAGCTTTACGCGATCGCTTACGTGCCAAAGCAGATTTTAAACAAGCTGCCAGCGTCACTATTCAAATTGCCGGCGAACTCTACGGTAATGGTAGTAATGAGCAGAAAGCTGTACAGAACGCTTGGCAAAAGGTAGGAGTTATTTAGAGACGCGATTAATCGCGTCTGTAGAGGAGTTTGGAGTTTTTTCTTAACTTGTAACTTTTTAGATGTATTGTTTGTTATTGCTAGACTGGGAGGTGAAAACTATCATCTCCCAGTCTTTGTATTTATCCCAACTAAATAACACAACGGACAGCAAAAAAATGCGGGTATCATTTGAACGCACGGGCGGCTTTGCCGGAATCAGCAAGAAGACTACCGTTGATACAGACACTCTCCCGCCACATGAAGCTGCTACACTTCCCCGACTGGTGGAAGTTGCTGATTTATTTAGGCTACCTGAACTAATTACCTCGCCAAATCCCCAGAGCGATCGCTTTCAGTATAAGTTAACAGTAGAAGATAATGGTAGACAGCATACGGTAACTGTCAGCGAGGCAGCATTGCCAGGAACCTTAAGACCCCTAATTGAATGGTTACAGAATATAGCACAGAAAAGGTAATTTCCTGAAGAAGTTAAATAAAAGCTGACATAAATCCCAAAAACAGGAGAATGTAGAGTTGTGGGTGAAGAAAATAAAAATTTGAATTCCCCAGAAGAAAACCAAACTGATGATTTTTTGCATGTAGCCTCTGTAAAAGAGGATTGGGGTGGAGACGGTAGAGGACGCATGAACCTATCAGCAAGGCGCACAGCCATCTCCAAAGAATACCTACTTCGCCAATATCAGTTATTTGACATAAATACTGTACAACAAGAAAATGGGTGGCGAGTCAGTGGAATGCCAAAGAATGTAGCACCTGGAAGCCGTAGATTGCTGACATGGCACGACTGTGGTGCATCTACTTCAAGAATCGTATTACCATCTCAGTTTAAAGCACCATCTGGCATATTTACCGCTGATTTAGAGCTTTTCGTACTTAAGGGAGCAATTCAAATTGGTGAGTGGAAACTTAGTAAGCATTGCTACTCTTTTATTCCTGCTGGAGTGCAAGTCGGTGATTGGCAAGTGTTAGGTAGCGATGATGTAGAAATCCTTTGGATGGAGAATGGCTATTTAGAATATAAAAATTTATCCAATAATCATCCAGATGCTAAGTTAAATGAATTCATCCCAGTATTAGATAGTAAATTGTTACCGTGGGGCAAAACGGATACAGTTCAATTTATAAAAGCAAGTAAGAAATGGTTAAGGAAAGATGCTAACGGTGGTGGTGTATGGTTACTTGCTATCTTGCCTCATTATGACGGTCTGTATGCAGAAATACAATGTTACAACGAAGAGGGTTATTGTTTAGCTGGGTACTGTGATATTGGAGACTACCGTCTTGGCAAAGATTGCTTTGCCTATGTTCCCAGTTTTACCATCGCTCCTTGGCATAGAACAGATGATGGCGGCTTATTCTTTATCCGAGTTGATAGGGATCTGTCAAAAATTAGCACAGTTTTGTCATATGCACATGAATGATTAATAGGGATTGTAAGCAGTAAGGTTTTTGCGGGATTACTCTAATATCTTTTTAAATAGCGCCCAGTAGGAGAACCCAAAACCTGTCCGTTATTGTAAATAAGATTTCCCCGCAAAAAAGTACTCTTTACTCGCCCAGTTAACTCCACTCCTTCAAAGGGTGTATAACCTTGTTGTGACTCCGACTCAGCAGCACGTACCACAAAGCTTTCATTGGGGTTTACCAGCACCAAATCAGCATCATAGCCAACAGCAATATCACCTTTTTCTAACAAACCAAAGCGTCGGGATGGGTTCCAAGACAGCAACTTAGCCATGTGGTTATAAGACATTCCCCGCTTGCTACCTTCACTAAATACACCAGAAAGTAAATATTCTGTACCGCCAAAACCAGACTTTGCTAACCAAATATTATTCGGGTCTTTAGCACTTCTTTTTTGTTCAGCAGAACAGCAAGCGTGGTCGCTAACTATCCAATCTACTTGATTGTTGAGTACTGCTTGCCATAAGTATTCCACATCAGCACGGGGACGAATAGGAGGGTTGACTTTTGCCCAAATTGTATTGGGAGTATCGACATCTAATAGCAAATGTCCGACAGTAACTTCTCGCCGAAAATTGATATGGGGAAAAGCAGTTTGCATAGTCAAAGCTGCTTCCATTGCTTTACGCGAACTCAGGTGCAATAAATTGATATTTGCACAGTTAGTCTCATGTGCTAAATAAGAAGCAATGCAAATTGCTAAACCTTCGGAATGAGGAGGACGTGCTGCACTATAGGCATGTAGTCCGCTAAGACTAGAATCGTTTTCAACTATTTTGGTATAAGCGTTGAGAATTTCTGCAACTTCACAGTGCAAACTCAAGCTGATAGTATCTCGCGCTTCTGGATGTTTTTCCATCAAGCGAGTTAGACCACGCATAATAAATTCAAAATGGGCAAAGTCGTATCGTTCCTCTTTGTTAATCATCAAAAAGAGGTTTTGCTGGTCTGACAAACCATGCAACCCATAGCCGCCATAAAACATAAAGATTTTAAACGAAGATACGCCGTGTTCTTCAAACAATAAAGGTATTTCGTCGATATGCTGGCTAGCTATCGGTGCGATGTGATAGCTGTAATCTACAAAAAAATTACCTGCGGATAAAGCCAACACCTCTGGAAAAAAATCGCGGTAGGAGCCGCCTTTGTTAAGATAATACTGCCCTGTACGGATGTAATTTAAGCTGGTAGTCACACCTCCCATTGCGGCTGCTTTAGTTTCAGTCACAGCATCTTTGTGGAGGGGTTGATAGATACCGATGTGCATATGGGCATCCACGAACCCAGGAAAGCCCAACAAGTTTTTGCCATCAAATACCTCTTTACCTGTGTCTGGGCTAATATTAGGGGCAATCTGAGCAAATTTTCCATCCTTAATGCCTAAATCAAGTAGTTCGATTGCATCCTGATGGGGACGAACTACCCGCACATTTTTGATAATTTGATCTAATACGGGAGTTTCAGACACAGTAGACCTCACACTAAAATGAATTTAGTCAGGAATTCCAACATCATACCGGGACGCAGACCAAAAACTATCACCATGTAACGATTTTTTATTCAATTATCTTTAGGAGAAAAGACAATGGAAAGTTTTAATGAATATCATATAGACCCAAATGAATTTGCTTTTCTCAAAAGCTTTCAAGATAACTGGGAAGTGATTAGAGACGAGTTTACACGTTTTATTAAGCAGGCATCTAATGACGAGTTAAAGTTAACTTATGATATTCTGGGGCCTAAAAGTCAAACGATTAAAACCAAAGGTGATGCAAAATACAGTGCTTTTGGTATCTTATTTCAAGGTATGTTTATTGAAAAATATATTCAGGCGCATCAAATACAATATCCTGATTATGGGTCAGATGAGGCATCACAAAAAGCACTTGTATTAAGAGAGAAATATTTTCCAAATTTAGCTAAGGTGATAGAAAAAGTTAACTTTAGCGATGATGAGATAATTAGAAACGTGTATTTTGGTACATTCCATCCAGGCTTGGATATCAAGTTGCATGTGAACTATAACCCTCATATGAATCGTGGCTATCTAGGATTGATTGTGCCAGAGGGGGATGTGGCGATGAAAATATGCCATGAGCAGCTTTATTGGCATGAAGGCAAATTCCTAGTTTTAGATCACAGCTATCCACACTGTCCGCACAATTATACCAATTATCACAGAACTGTATTAGTTGTAGACTTTTTTAAACCAGATAAACCTAGAAAGGAAGTTATCCAATTTGAGAAAGAGCAAGTCACACAACGGATGCAAGATAATCCTTACAGCTTAGGTGTTTTTGGGAAAAGCGATAAAGCTAAAGTAGAAGATTTTATCAAGTATGGTTTAGCTGATCAATTAGAATGGGATAAAGCTTTATAAGCTTAATTTATGATCTCCAAACTGGTTAGGAAGCATCATTCGCCATTTATTTACCCTTATCTGCTTTGCTGGTTCTGTTTCAGGAGTGGGATTTGTCGCGATCGAGTGCAGCCTGGAGACGTGCCTGATCTTGCTGAGTAATATCTGGGTTATGCAGTATCCAATAACAGTCTAGGCGATCATTGGTGCGAAACAGAAGTAATGCTCCACTTTCAGTCCAGAACGGGCCGTGTGGAATATGTGCTGGTCGCCAGTAATAACCGTCTTTGCACATTGCTGTATAGCGTCTATTAAAAGGATCATCGTTCATAGACCAATGTCCAAGCACATCTCCACAGATGACATATGCCTCCTCAGTAGTAGGATGACCAGCATAGAAATTGCCTTCAATCCACATAGGTACTAAGCCTAGAATCCAGGTAGCACGTCCGGTTTTTTTATTGGTATACAGGCTTTTACGTACTGAACCAGGAGGTAAAAAGGTTGTGCTTTCCCATTTCATGGCGTGGAGTTCTTGCAAGGGAATATACTCAGTCATCCGTTCATGGGTCTGCATATTCACATGATATACAGGAGTTTCCGGGATTTGCTCAAGGCTTTCGTAGTCTTCTGTGATGTAAGTGGGAGTAGCATTTGGCATCCATAAGATAATGGTGTCTTCTTCCGTTTTCCAAGGGCCAGTAGGTATGCCAGCTGGGATGAAAGAGTAACTGAGATTGCGTAATATAAACCCACCCTGGCAAAGTGCGCCGGTTAGCACAAAAATTTCCACATCGGTAGTAAAATGACCGATAGGTGCGTTCCAACCCTTTTTCAGTACGACTCGCTGTGTAGATTCACCTGTAGTTTCGTTGACGGATAGAACTTGGGCAGTACCGTGTTTACCAATAATAAAGTTTTTCACGTTAAAAGGCACTTGGGGAAAGTTAAAAACTGAGTTAAGTGATTCTTCAGTTTCTACATGTTTGCGCCCTGGCGAGGTGTTCTTGTTCATTTTAATACCTGTGTCTGTGTCTGTTAAATTAACATTATTATCGAGTGAATATGAGATTTTATTGTCTTCATGTCCTTTAACTATATCTGTTTCCTGATCTACTAACTTCTTACTTACAGCATATTGATTAGACTTGCTTAATTAATTAGCCTTGAGTTGCAATTGAAATAAAAATACAAAAATTAGAATACTAAAATTAAACATAATAAAATTGGGGAAGATATATTACTATTTGTAAATTGATACATTCTTTTATCTATTTTTTTGGAAAGCAGCTTCTGTGAGAGGCTTTCTCATGCCTCATTATAAAGAATTAGGATTTACGCATTGACAGAAAAGCCCAAATGCCAGGTATTCTTTTCAGGGGCTTTAAGCAGATTTTTCAACTATCTTTTTGCGATGCCCTTCTCTACAAGACGCTACGCGTAGCTTCCCGAAGGGTACGGCGCAGGCTCAGGGTAAGACCTGCGGCGGGCTACGCCTACGCGACTAATCAAAGGATGGCTTGTAAAAGGCTAAAACGACCTATTTACGTTAACACACAAGATGATTCGTTTGTACAGTGCGAGAGTCCTAATAATATATACCAGAGGCACGCGATCGCCTTTTAAACCTGTTCTACACAGACAAATTCAAAGTCGCCGTTGACCCAACACAGTTTCAAGGCATAAAATCAATACCTGATGCTGTAGAATATCTCCTCAGTGGTCAGAATTGTGGGAAAGTGGTTGTGAGCTTTTAACTAACACGGTATTAGTTTATATCTAGTCGGGAGTGAGAATGACACAAAATTCAGAAAATACTTTAAAAGTTGCTCGGCAGGCATTTGAGAATCTGACGCATGGTATAGCAACCGGAGGGTGGGAAGCATTTTTAGATATGCTCACAGAAGATTTTACCCTTTGGTTTCCAATAGGAAAATTCCACGGTTTAAATGTCGGAAAAGAGCGAGCTAGAGAATTTTTCGAGTACGTTTTTGAATCCTTTAGTCCTGGTTTGAACCTGACTGCTTTAGACCGTGTTACTAGTAATGAAACAACGGCTGTATTTGAGTTTCGGGATGAGGGACTTTTGTTCGGAGAGCCTTACAAAAATCGGATAGCAGTTTCCTTTGATGTACGTGGAGACAAAATTTGTGGCTATCGGGAATACTTTGGTAGCGATGGGAAATCGTATTAAATAATTCGTAATTCGTAATTCGTGAGGCAGTCCGGTCTTGGTGGTTTCCCCAAAGAGGAACTGCCGAACCCGAAGAGTAATTCGTAATTACGAATTATTTAATTCACTTTTGTTAGTTTCTCTCAGGGTTGAGTTCGTTGATTTCTCTGCACTTAGCCTCTGCGGCTTGATATGCTGCTAAATAGTCTTGACCACCTAACATTACATCACCGTAATATTCATAAGGTGGATCACCATAGATTGGTAATGGGTCATCTTCTGGATAATCTTCTTTTGATTCTTCAATGATGGCTTTCAGTTTTTTAACGGTCAGCCTTTGTGCTGCAAAATACCAGAGTTCTTGGGGATTTTTGTTTAGATACGGTAATGTGGGATCGATAATGCGTACAAGGGAGTCATTGTCCGAAATATCGTCTAGCTCAATCCAACTGTGTTCAATCGGTTTGTATGGCTTCCCAGGAAAAGCTAAAAATCCCTGAATATATCTTGCTCCCTCAATAGACAATGCTGCTTTGTAAGCATTATCAAAGGGAGTGCTAGCTCTGCTGTTTATGCTTTCAGCAATTTTGATTGACAGCGTTTCATCCAATAGTTTGTTCATCAATAGCAAGGATTAGAGCAGCCATGATAAACATATTACCACTGCTCTTACTGTCTTGCTTTGAGATTCAGAAGGCAGATGGAGATGAATGGGGATCAAGTTTTATCCGAACCGTCTTGGGACGACAGGGGCTTCCCCAACAAACCTGGCCAGAGGGCATATTAGTAAAAACACTACTACGAGCGCCAATCACAGCATTAGCCCCGATTTGCACTCCCGGTCCAACAAAACAATCTGCTGCTACCCATGCACCATTGTCAATGGTGATACTCGCTGTTTTCAACCCAAAGGCCGGGTCTTGGAGATCATGACTACCAGTACATAGGTAACTTTTTTGGGAAATTACGCAGTGTTCACCGATGTAAATCTGATCGAGGCTGTATAAAACTACGTTATCTCCAATCCAACTATAGTTACCAATGGTGACTTTCCAAGGGTAGGTGAAGCGGGCGGTGGGTCGAATTAATACGCCTTTGCCGATATGAGCGCCAAATAATCGTAGCAAAGCACAACGGAGAATATTTAAGGGTTGAGGAGTAAGGCTAAAGGCGATCGCTTGTACAAACCACCATAATAAAATATACCAGCCTGGACGACCCCGGTCAAACCAAGATTGGTCATATTTGCGTAAATCTACGAAAGATTGATCATTTGTCATTAGTCATTAGTCAATGGTCATTAGTTATTTATCAGGAGTCAATGGTCAATAGCTTTTCCTCTGCTCCCCTGCTCTCCTGCTGCTCATCTCCTTCCTTCGGGGTACTTGCAGTATTTAAATGACCACCACAGTTGCGTAATTCGTAAAGTTTAACGCCAATTTGATATTCATATTGACTCAGCAAGCGTGCATAGATATATCCTGCTTTGCCATCTAAAAAACCGCGTTGAATAATATAAAACAAAACAAACCGCAAAATCGGTTTAAATGGCAGGTGTACCCACACTTTTTTCAAAAAGCGCTTGCGTTGCACGGCATCACCAAATAGATTGGCATTGATGGTACCGCTATCATCTTTACCTGCGAGAATATTAAAATAAACACTAGCTTCCCAGTTGGAATAGCGGTTATGTCGTTCTAACCAGTGGTAAAGGTCGCGGAAGTCTTCGTGGAGCATATCATTTTTGAGATACCCAACTTTCCCCTGCAAAATCACATGTTCGTGAACTTCGTTATCACCAGTATTGGGAATATCTTCTGTATGTAGATTTTCGTAGCGACCATTTTTATGTTGAAATAAACGTAAATTCCAATCGGGATATTTCCCACCATAACGAATCCATTTTCCTAAGAAAAATACACGGCGGTTGAGATAATAACCTGTATATTCCTTGTTTTGAATTACTTGGTCAATTTCTTCCCAAAGTTCGGGAGGGATGCGTTCATCGCAATCTACAATTAGCACCCATTCGTTACGAAAAGGTAGATTATCTAAAGACCAATTTTTCTTTTTAGGCCAGCGTCCATTGAAGTCGAATTGCACGACATTTACACCGTGAATTTTAGCAATTTCAATGCTGTTGTCGGTACTTTGAGAATCTACTACAAATATTTCATCTGCTCTGGTGAGGCTAGCTAGGCAGGCAGGCAAGTTTAGTTGTTCGTTTTTTGCCGGAATTAGTACTGAAACTGGTATTTTAGATGACATCTGAGTATAAATTATGTTATTGGTTATTTCTTATTTGATGTGGATAAAAGACTCTGAATAGCAGCATTTAAGTAACCAATCTGACCGTAAGCATAAACAAGTTTGTCAAACCGTTCTGCTGGATCAGAAAAATATTGTAATGCCTTATATAAGCCGAGCACAAACCGTTCGCTACCTCGCTGCAACTGAGCAATACCAGCTTTACCAGCCAGTTGTTCTCGATAGCATTCACTGATACCTTGCCACCAGCCTCGGTTTAAAAACCAGGAGCGTTGCAGGCGCTCTGAGGCAACATTGTGAGCGACTAGTGCTTCGGGAAGATAAGCGACTTGCCAACCACGCTGTAGGGCAAATTCGGTCATTTGCAGTTCTTCATTTGACAATAGATTTTTCCCGACTCGACCGAGATGAGGATCAAAACCGCCAATTTCTTCTAGGAAACTGCGGCGGATGGAGTAATTTAAACCTCTGGGTGTTGAGCCAGGTTCCTCGATGTAGATGGTAGTGTCACCCAAGTCGTATGCACCCAGATTTGCAGCTAGCCCTGGAGATAGCCACCGTGGTTGCTGGATTCCTGGGGGCCAGATGAGAGTGACTTTCCCACCTGCGATCGCTAGTTTAGAGTTATTGTAAGCAAAATATAAAACTTCTAGCCAGCGATCGCAGGCAACGGCATCGTCATCTAGATAAGCCAGAATATCACTACTAGCTACTTTTGCGCCCGTGTTACGAGCGACAGATAAACCAATGATCGGTTCAAAGACATATTTTAGGCGCGGATTGTGGCTTCTGTGTTCTACAACCTCACGAGTGCGATCGCTAGACCCATTATCAACTACTACAATTTCAAAGTCAGCAGCAAAATCCTGCCCTAAAAGACTATCAATTGCAGCCCCTAAATAGGTATCTCGATTGTGGGTACAGATAATGGCAGAGATTTGGGTGTCTGGCATAGATTTAATTTAGGATTTGAGATTTGGGACTTTCCTGCGGAACGCTACGCGAACGGCTACGCTCACTCGAACGATTTGAGATTAAATTCTTAAATCCAATGCACAACTACCGAGAGTTAATCTAACCCAAAAGTTCCTGACCCACCAACCGAGTTTCTTCGGAAATAATCTTTAAAACTTTACGTTTGTTGAATATGACTGTGTAAAACTACAAGAGTTTGGGCTAGTTGACTCAGGCGGGTTTCCAAAGATTGCTTGCACCCTAACAGTTGACGTAACTTTTGATAACGAGCGATCGCCATGCTAACACTGGGAACCTGATCTGCTGGACATGGGCGTGACCAGACTTTACCAGCATCGTCTACACCGCAGAGGCGATAGCCAGTAATAGATGATTGATAAGATACTTTCCCCCCTGTGGCGCAAATTTCTTCTACGTAGTTCATCAGGCGGTCAACTTCTGCATGGCGCAGTGTTGCGGTTCCGCCCGGTTCTGCTTCTTGAGGATTGGATTCTAACCAGCCATTGACAATTGGCCCTTCTAAGTAAATATCCTGAATTTGCTTCAGAATATTTTGTAATTCTGTTTGCCAACCGGCGACAGTTTCCTGAATTTCTTGTAATAGATTCATCGCCAATGCTGGATTAGCACCGTGGCGATGGCTACTAAAGCTCGGAGTTTTCAATTTGGGTAGGCTGGGTGTTTTGCTACCATTCTCTTCTGCTTGAAAGGTCTGCACAGAGTCATGGTGAGGAAAGAAATTTTGTTCATGAGGATAATCATTCTCAGTATCCACGCCCAAGTCAACTGTTTGTCCTTGTGTATTTAATTCCCCATCCTGAGAAGATGGAGTTTGTGTACTTTCTGTGGGTTCGTTGGCTCCGACGCTGATTCTAAAAGAAAAAGGCCGTTTTGTGGTCGAATCACCTGTTTCGGCGGCAGAGGCAGTGCCGCGATTCCCTAAATCGTGTAGAGTTGCTTCTATGCGTTTTAAGCCTGCGTTCATAAAGACATCCTAAAGTTTGCTGTCCCCAGTGACATTAAATAATTAAGAATGGGGTTGTTGGGATTTTTGGCTTTTGCCAGTTGCAGCATTAATCATGCTGGTGCTAATTTTATCTCTTAAAAGTTATTTAAAATCAAAAACCTCACCGATGAAGTAAAAAACTGCGGTGATAAATTGCAACCATAGGTATATTGTTAAAATACTCAGGAAATAACTTTGGGTAAAATCATCTTAGTAACAGGGCCAGCACGATCTGGTAAAAGTGAATGGGCGGAAACTCTGGCCATGCAGTCAGGAAAAGCAGTTGTTTACGTAGCAACAGCCACCGATAACCCAGATGACCAAGAATGGCATCAACGCATTTTACAACACCAACAACGTCGTCCCCAAGACTGGGTAACTCTATCTGTACCTGTAGAACTGTCTGCTACCCTCGCCGATGCCAAACCCTATACCTGCCTTTTAGTTGATTCTTTAGGAACTTGGGTTGCTAATCTCCTGGAACAGGATGAATCTAGCTGGGAAAACATCCTTGCAGAGTTGTTAGAGACGGTGGATTTGGTTGCTGCTGATCTGATGTTTGTAGCAGAAGAGGCGGGTTGGGGTGTGATACCAGCTTATCCCTTGGGGAGAACGTTCCGCGATCGCCTGGGTTCTTTAGTGCGTCAGCTAAGTGCGCTCAGTGAAACTGTTTATTTAGTTACTGGTGGTCATGTTCTCAATCTCAGTGTCCTTGGTTCGCTATTACCAAATAGAGAGGATGCTGGAGCATTCAGGAGTCAAGATTCTTAACTGTTGATTCAAATTAATCCAAAATCTAAAATCTAAAATCTAAAATTGTCTTATGGCAACCAAACAAGAAGTTAGAGGATACCTCGCCTACTGGTTCCAGTTGGGTAAGAAAGTGATTACGGGCAACGGTAAGGCAAGCTTTTTGTCTCTATCGGTGCTAAATGGTGATCGCTATAGTGAAGAATTTGAAGAATGTTGGCAGAAAATTATCTCACCAGAATCGGGTGATTGTTACCTGGAGGGTACAGATGAAACGATTGCTGAACTGTTACCAGCATGGGAGATGCTGCCTTGTGGCCGTTGCAGTATGCCAGTAGCTGCGCGAAACGTCGGAATGCCAGCATTGTTATGTCCCTGCAATGATTTACCTAACTGGCCTAATACCGAATTACCACCACCGCGAGAGCCAGTTAAGACTCAAGAGCAACTCAAAACAATTCGCAATCGGCTTGTAGATAATTTGGAAATCTCTTAGTTCACTTTGGTGCTTGGGAATTTGGCGTTGGACAAGTTTTATGAGCAAAATCACACTGATAAATATAGGGTTCTTGCCAACTCAGGGGAATTTCTAATAAGTCTCGCGTTCCGGTCATGCCTTGTCCAATAAATAGCAACAAAGCAATGCAGTTTAAAATCGTATGGATGATACGCCAGCGATTGGATCTATCTTGATAAATATCTTGAACAATTGCTAATGAAAAAATCATCAGCAGTGCTGCGGTAATACCAATATAATAATGTGACCAATACCACTCATTAGTGAGGCGATATACTCCATCCTGACAGCCTAGAATTACTAAACCTGCACCAGTTAAAGTTGCAAAAACTGCCCGCCACACTCGTTGTTTTGCCCGATAAAGAAATACTAAAGAGGCGATTGTAGCAGCAAATATTAACAGGATAAAAATAACTTGAAAAGGTGTTTTATTCCATACTTGATTTTTGATAATATTTTTGCTAATCGGGTAGCTTAATCCGATTAAAGTTACTGCGACAACTGCACTTGTTAGTCTTTCACCTAACTGCTTATGTTCTCCACCCACCACTGGGGGAATTTTACTTTTACTCCCGGCTAAAGTTTGCAATCTGCGTTGGCGTGTTTGCCAAGCAAAATTAACCACTGTACCGATGAGTGGAAACACAAATATAATTGCGATCGCTGGATGTAAAAGACCAAGGAAATCTGTTATTTGCATACAACACCTTTCAATAAATCATTAAATTGATCTTAAAGGATAATCTAAAGCATCGTACTATCACTTAAATTAATTTCAGATGAGAATCTGTTTAATATTTATCATTGTTATTCTTAGGTGATTTTAATATTAGGTGGAATATGACGTTAGCGCAACTTAGGAGATTTAACCAATTTCCAGACCGAATAATAGTTTTCACTGGAAATAATATCTGTCTTTAATTTATACTTTTTTTCGATTTTTTCGCGCCAACTGTCTGAAGGATTGAGTAAAAACACATCAGCAAATCCATCAGGAATATTGGGAATTTTTTGATTGTTCACCAAGATAAATCGCACTTTTGGTTCCAAAAGATAGCTCAGAGAAAAGACGTTCCCAAAATTATTGCCCAAAGCATCACTAATCAAAAGTGGCCGAGTCGTTTGATTAATGATTTGGGCAACTTGTGGATTGCCATAGCTCATACCCTTATTCCACCAAGTTTCAGCCTGGGAACTCACCTTAGAAGAAATCAGACCACAAATAATCACTAATGCCATGATTATCTGCCAAATGCTGCGGCGTGACACGCTCCCATTATATAGTTGCGTAGCTAGTAAATAAGCAACAGTCACTTGAATTCCTAAATAAGATGGTATTAAATATGGTTCGGTAGATGATTGTATGCCTCCAGCAATTAAACTTGGCAGTATTAAGGGTAGTGCTGGTACTACAATCAATGTGATCAGAAAAAACCAGACTTTATAGTTAGTTGTTCGACAAATAAAATAAATTGAATATCCCACCAAAGTTAAAATGAATAGTGTAATAAAATAACCTAGACGATTATTTGAGCTAAGGTCTATATCAAAAAAAATCCGGTTTAACTGCATCTGCAAAAATGGAAATATAGGCACCAAAGATGACTGCGTTGTTGTCTGATCTGCTGAAATCAAAAAATTAAAAAAGTTACCCAATACAATTGTTAGCCAAGGCATGAAGGCTAAAAAACCTACTAGCGATGCTATCAGATAAGTTCTGGCAGTTTCAGTCAACTGAAATTTGGCAATGCTGATCACATAAATTCCGTGAGCAACTGCTACAAATGCACTCCAAAGAAATGTATAAAGACTGATAGCTAAAGTTACTGCATAAATGCTCCAGATAGCAAATAAATCTGGTCGTCGTCGTTTTTTTACTAGCTGATCTTTATCTGGTGATTCCAGCCGCATTGCTTGCAGCAGAGATGCACTGGATAGTAATATGGTGACTAACCAGAGAATATATTCTTGTGCTTCTTGGGCGTATACTAGATGAATTGGAGATATGGCCATGAGTGCGATCGCTACACCAGGAACCGATAATGGCACATTAAATAATTCTCGACATAGCCAATAAACACAAGGAAAAACCAGCAAACTGATAAAGGCAGATAAACTTCTAATGGCCGTCACCGAATTACCAAAGATTTCCATCCACAATCTCGCTATTACGTAATACAACGGTGGATGCTGAGGATCTTCTTTTGCCAAAGACATAATTGTGTCATTTAAGCTTTTTTCTGGATTTGCACCTTGAAACTGGGCAAAACTTTCTTCACCAATCACACGATTATTAAAAAGTCGCTGTTTTGCTTGATTAATTGTGTAACCAGAAATCCGCAATGAGGTATAAGTTTCATCATGCCAGTACACTTTGCCATCCAGGTTAACAAAGCGAAACAATATACCCATCGCCAATAATAAAATAATTAAAAATCGCAACCAACTCGGAGCAAATTTGAGATGGCGCATAAGTAGTTTTTCCAATAAATTGTCTAAAATAATTCAGTCATGCGGACTTTATTCCTGTAGCTGCGACTTCCATTCGTTAGCACAAAAGAGAATTTTTACAAACTTTGGTAACGCCATCTAGCAAAGTCTTTGCTATTAGATATAGTTAAAAAATCAATAGTCTTAAAGTGTCGGTCGATAGCTGGAATACTGCATATTTTAGCTCCAATATCCAAGTATGCCTGCAAAATTTTAGGAATTTCAAAATTATATGGTTCGGGAGAATTTTGAGGCATTTCAAGACAATATTGTGAATTTGGATAAACTAAAATACTTGGATGCATCAAACCATTCTGCTGAAAATAATCATAAGCGGAAGTAGCTTGCCAAGGACATTGTGTTAGTAAGGATGCACAGCCAAAGAAATATTGGTTTTTACTCCAGATGAGATAATTTGCTAGCCCTTTCCATAGTAGTAAAAGTGCCTGAATGTTGCGGTATTCTTTAGCTATACATGCACGCCCAACTTCAACTGATGCCTGAAGCACAGAATTGGGAATCGCATTAAGATTAAATATATCGGCAGCATCAAAGCCTAGTCTTTGAGAAGCCATTGTATAGGTTTGCATCCGATAAGTTCCAATGGTTTTACCCGTTTTTTTGGAGATCAGGATTAAATGATGGCAAACCGCATCAAACTTATCTATATCCATCTGGGTAAAGTTAGAAGCAGAAAATCCTAAGCCTAGTTCAAGATTAAAAACTTCAAAGCGCAACCGAAAAATTGATTCTAATTCTGCTTCAGTTGACGCCAGCCGTAGGATATATTTTTCAGTTTGAAGGACGGGAAAATCTTCAAGAGGGAGAGGATTTAGTGAGTAATTGATGTTGCATCCAAAAACTTCCATCTATGTTCCTACTTAGATTTGCGAAAATATCCTACTAGGATTTAGGCACTAAACAAATAACTCACATTATGCATTAATGTGTCAAAGCGTGATTGGGACGATTTTCGATAAAAGAACCTCTAGAGAGCTTTTTTACTCTCTAGAATTAGGGGTAGAGTGCTTTTATTATGGACATTAATTATTAAAAAATCTGGCAATAAGATACAAAATTCTCCTTTGATATGCGCTATAAATGCAAGTTATACCAATTCACACAAACCCTGATACATATAGATTTCTCGTATGGGCATATGATCATCGGTGTCAACTTAACGTGAAAGTTAGTCTAGAAGCAGCATTTAGAGATTGTCTCGTCAAGAGTCTCCCACTGGGAATGCATGGCTTTGCCTCAAGACTGGCGGCAGAGCCGCAATGAGGTGCATTTCCAGCCTCTGGCTGGAAACGAGGTTTTAAAATGATTATTAAAGTGAAACGGTATCAGCAAAGAAAGTCCCAATCAGGGTAAAAAGCCCCCGGATGAATCCAGGGGCTGGGATAATTTTGGTTACGGCGATCGCAATCTGTGGTAAATGCACTCTAAAATACTTAATCAATTACGGTGATTATTGTTGTAGTGAACCCTTGTGCCTGCCCAAAGCAACTTCTCCCGCAGCGTCTGATAGTAGGAATTGTTCTCGCGCAAAATAATAAATTTAGCCCGACAATCTGCCATCCGCACATCAACGCGGTGTCCTGGCCAAATTGAAGTCCCCAAAACTCCATCTGTCCACAGCTTGGTACTCAAATCGTAATCCCCCAAAGGCCAAATACTCACCACAGAACCAGGGGGTAAAACCAGGGGGCGACTAGAAAGGCTCATTGCACAAATCGGAGTGATGGTAATCGCCTCCATACCATCGTGCATAATTGGCCCATTGGCGGAAACGGTGTAACCAGTAGAACCTGTGGGAGTAGCAATGATTAACCCATCCCCGACATATTGATCGACTACCTCACCGTCGATTTCCATTTCCAGAATTGAGGTAATCATTCGGTCAGCCGAGGCGGGTTTGACACAAAATTCATTCAAAGCCAGGTAACGCTCACTCACTGGTTCCAAATTAGACCCATGACCCTCATACACCGCAGCTTGTAACATCATCCGCCGTTGGATAGCATAGCGATCCTCAAACAGCCGATCCCAAACTTTTTCCGTATCCTGAAACTCTTCCACAGACTCAGTTAAAAACCCCAGATGACCTCCGACATTCACTCCCAGAATTGGGATGCCAGCTGGGGCTAAATGTCTGGCACTAGTTAAAACAGTACCATCACCACCGAGTACCAAAGCGAGATCGATTGGTTGACCCGCCGAAGCCAAAAAGACTGGATAGGGGTTGTCTTTCGGCCCGCTAGGCCCCATCAACACTTGGCACTGGCGACTTTCTAATTGTTTCGCACAGATTTCTGCCCATTCTTTACTCCGGGCATCCCGCGCTTTATAAGCAATGATTACCTGCTTGAGTTGCACGCACAATTACCACTTCAGGAGATTAAACTGCTCCATATCGACGGTATCGCGGTTGCGATAAATGGCAAGCACGATCGCTAAACCCACCGCCGCCTCGGCCGCGGCCACGGTAATCACAAATACTGTGAAAACCTGACCCTTAATTAATGTTGAGTCCAGGAAGTTGGAAAATGCCATTAAATTCAGATTAACAGCATTGAGCAGTAACTCAATTGACATCAGCACCCGCACAGCGTTGCGGCTGGTAATTAAGCCGTAGATGCCAATGCAGAATAAAGCTGCCGCTAGTAATAAAAAGTACTGGAGTTGCATGAATCTGAGTATCCCTCCTCAAAAATATGGCTGTTTATCTGCGACTGAGGTCACAAATCTTACTCTTTTGTTTCGCTAGTTGTTGATACTAGTTCTCTGGGGCGTTCTTGCAAAGTCAAAACAGTTTGCCGCAGATCGGATGGCGTCAGCTGGTCTGGCAAATACTCGCGACGTGCCAAAATAATTGCTCCTACCATCGCTATCAGCAGCAAAATGGAAGCCAGTTCAAAAGGCAATAAAAAGTCTGTGAAGAAATGTTCTCCAATCAAAACTATAGAACTTTCACCACCCACCACAGGAGTAGTTGAGTAGGCCCAAGGGGTTGCCAGCACCATCGTACCTAAAAGACCAAACAATCCTACACTGACTATACCCGTAAGTACTTTCCGCACCCAAGAGTTAGGAAATGGTACAAAATCCTGCCGCTTATTCACCAACATAATGGCAAACAAAATCAGCACGTTAACCGCCCCAACGTAAATTAGTATTTGTGCGGCGGCAACAAAATCACCATTCAGCAACAGGTAGATTCCCGCCATGCTGATGAACACGCCCCCCAGCATAAAGGCAGAATAGACAATGCTGGAGAACAGCACCACACCAATGGCTGCCCCAATCATCATCACGCCCAGTATGCCAAGTGATACTAACTGTACTCCTTCCGCTAGATTCACTGTTTTTTGTCCTTAGTCAATCAATTTTGGATTTTAGATTGCGGATTTTAGATTTTTCTTTCAATCTAAAATCTAAAATTTGCATGGTCATTGGTCACTAGGAAAAGGACAAATGACATTTAGTTTTCTGTTTGTTCCACCAGGTCTTCTGGACGCGCACCCGGACGCGGCGCATCTGCGGGCAGTCCATGTGGTTCGAGGATGCCCTTGGGTAGGTAAACTAGTTCGCGCAGTGGTGTAACCATTGGGTCATCTGTCACCTTATAGGGCAGGCGACCCAGGGCTACACTGTCATAGTTCAATTCATGGCGATCGTAAGTGGCAAGCTCATATTCTTCTGTCATGGATAGACAGTTAGTAGGGCAAAATTCCACACAGTTACCGCAAAAGATGCAAACTCCAAAGTCAATGCTGTAGTGGTTGAGTTTTTTCTTTTTGCTGGCTTTGTCGTATTCCCAATCTACTACAGGCAGGTTAATCGGACAAACGCGAACACAAACTTCGCAGGCGATACACTTATCAAATTCAAAGTGAATTCTACCGCGAAACCGTTCGCCAAGAATCAGTTTCTCGTAAGGGTACTGTACGGTAATCGGACGCCGCCGCATGTGGTCGAAGGTGACAGAAAGCCCCTGACCAATGTAACGCGCAGCTTGTACCGTTTCTTTGGCGTAATCACCAACTTGTTTTAGGAACTTTAGCATTTTGTGTCTCTCTCTTTAGGTGATAAAAGTTAGGAGTGAGGAGTTAGGAGTGAGAAGTTAGAAGTGAGGAGTTAATTAAAAACTTATAACTCTTAACTCATAACTCTTAACTCATAACTCTCTCATTACCCGCCAAAGGCGAAGGGAAAGGCTAGTTTTAGCGCGGCGGTTAATAGGAGATTAACCAAGCCAACTGGCAACAAAAACTTCCATCCTAAATCTAACAGTTGGTCAATCCGTACCCGTGGCACTGTCCAGCGCAACAGGATGGCGACAAACACTAGTAAATAGGCTTTGAATACGGTCATAATGATACCCAAAGCCGCAGTTACTATCTGGAAGACGGGATTTGCTTCACTGACTCCCAGCCAACCAGCGATCAGGTTGAGGGGAACGGGAAAGTCCCAACCGCCCAGGTAGAGAATTGCTACTAGTAGGGAAGAAAGGATCAAGTTAACGTAAGAACCCAGGTAGAACAGACCGAATTTCATGCCTGAGTATTCAGTTTGATAGCCTGCTACCAGTTCTTCTTCCGCTTCGGGTAAGTCAAAGGGTAATCGTTCGCATTCAGCTAGGGCGGCTATCCAAAAGATCAGGAAACCGATTGGTTGTCGCCAAATGTTCCAGCCCAGGATGCCGTAGCCAGACTGTTGATTGACAATATCAACGGTGCTGAGGCTATTAGACATCATAGCGATCGCTAACACCGCCAGCGCCAAAGGAATTTCATAACTAATAGATTGCGCTGCTGCCCGCAAGCCCCCTAAAAGGGAGTATTTGTTATTAGATGCGTAGCCAGCCATCAGCAAGCCAATGGGTTGAATGCTTGACAAGGCAATCCACAAGAATACGCCCATGCCCACATTGCTAATTACGATATTCTGTCCAAAGGGAACGATCAGGAACGACAGAAACACCGGAATTACAACAATAATTGGGCCGAGGGTAAACAGCCAGGGGTCAGACTTGGCTGGTACTATATCTTCTTTAAATACCAACTTCAGACCATCCGCTACAGGCACCAGCAACCCAAAAGGCCCCTGGTATTCTGGCCCAATTCGCTGCTGTGCGGCGGCGGAAATTTTTCGTTCTAGCCAAGTAGCAACTAATACCCCCACTGTTGCCCCAATCAGCATCAGTATCATTGGCAGTGGCATCCAAATCGCTTTGGCGGTTCCTGCTGGTATACCTAAATCCCGGAGGGATTCAATAAAAGTTCCTTGGAGGTCAATTCCTGAGTTCATGTTTCCGCTCTTTAAAACATCGAGTCATGGTGAATTACAACTATTAGTTGAATTAATACCTGTAAATTCACCCATTTTTAATTTTTGCTCAGATGACGCTTGATTGAAGATTTGTTGCTAATTCCCATGCCTAGTATATCCTTGGATGGTTTTAGCTCTCTGAAGCGATACGAGAACTTCTACTTATGGTTGGCATTGAGATTCGCTATTGAAAAGACGTGGGACAAGGGGACAAGAGGACATGGAGAGAGTATATATTTCAGAACTGACGCAGTAATGCGATCTGTGAAGACCGCCCAAACAGCGCATAGTGTAGCATTGGTTCGATTTTCGATGCCCAATGCCCAATGCCCAATGCCCCATGCCCAATCCGAGTTACCGTTGGTCAATGGGGGTATAAGTAACTTCGTGCAGACCGTTGTAAACCTGGGTAGGACGAAAAATCCGGTTTTCTGCTAGTTGTTCTTTCCAGTGGGCTAACCAACCGGCAACGCGGGCGATCGCAAATATTGGCGTAAACAAGTCTGTGGGAATACTCATCTTCCTATACACCAAACCAGAGTAAAAGTCAATATTAGGATAAATCCCTTTGCTACCGAGTTTTTCCTCTACTACTCGTTCCATCTCTTGAGCAATGTCATAGAACTTGTCATGCCCAAACTTTTCAAACAGCTGTTCTGCTAGACCTTGTAAAATTGTGGCTCGTGGGTCTTTCACTTTATAAACACGATGTCCAAAGCCCATAATCTTAGATTTGCGTTCCAGACAATCCTCTATGTAGGGACGGACATTTTCCACAGAGCCAATTTTTTCCAACATCTGAATTACTTCTTCATTCGCTCCACCATGCAGGGGACCTCCCAAAGTTCCCACGGCACTAGCAACCACAGCGTAAGGATCAGTCAGGGTGGAAGCTGTCACCCTAGCACTGAAGGTGGAAGCATTCATTGTATGCTCAACCTGAAGTATCAAGCAGATATCAAAAACTCGCGCCATCAGAGGATCGGGTTCTTGTTCATCAAGCATGTATAGAAAGTTGGCGGAATAGTCTAAGTCATCACGGGGACGTACTGGGTCATTGCCTTTTCGCATCAGTTGGAACGCCGCCACCATCGTGGGAATGGTTGCTATCAGGCGCACCACCGAATCTCGAATGTAGACAGGATTATGTAAATCGCGGAGCGAATAAAACAAGCCTAAAGCAGCAGCAGAGGCTTGCAAGGCATCCATTGGGTGACCGCTTTCTGGAAAGCATTTCATCATGTCCCGAATGCGGTATTTTATTCGCCTGTGGTAACGAACTTCATGCTCAAATGCTTTCAGTTCTTCGTTGGTTGGAAGTTCGCCCCAGATTAAGAGATAAGCAGTTTCCAAGAATGTACTTTTTTCTGCTAGTTCTTCAATCCGGATGCCACGATATTCTAGTATTCCCTTTTGCCCATCAACATAGCTGATACTTGATTGGGCGGCGGGAATGCCTTCTAAACCAGGCTTGTATTCGCACACCATCATGGCAACACCATTCGCTTTTTGAAATATCTGATCAAGCTAACTTACCAGAAATTATTGTCACCATAACAGTAGCCATTCTAACAACAATTGGAAATGTTGAAAAACTGTTATAGCAGGTACTTGGGTGGTGTCAACCAAAACATCTGACTACGACCCAGAGGAGAACCTGTTTCTGGTAGTTTTATCCCAATCATACCTGCTTTTTTCAAGACTAAGCTTTCTTTGGCTTCCCCCCATAGGAGAATTTCTGCCCAATTGGTCAAATCAGGTTCGTGTCCAACCAGCGCCAGTTGGGTATTTTGGGAATAATTCCTCGGCTCTAACCAGTCTTTGAGCCAACTAGAAATTTGACCATCGTGGGCGAGGTGGCTAGATTCCTCTAACTGGGAGCTTAGTTTTTCTGCTATAAGGATTTCAGCCGTTTGGCGGGCCCGCACTAAAGGACTGGTGAGAATTAAATCAAAGCTTAAACCCAATTTAACAAGTTTCTGGGCAACTTTCTCAATTTTTTGCCTTCCTTCTTTGGTAAGGCTGCGCTCCTCATCCTTGATGTCTAATCCCTTGTCTTCGGCGATGCCATGACGAATTAAATATAGTTCCATATTTTGTATTATGAGTCTTAGGCAATGTTAGAACGCTATCCACCACTTAGCAATCTGTCATACTCTGGATGTGACCCAATCCAAAACCATACAAAATTATCATCTTCTTTTACAGCAAGCGCCCGATAATAATACCAATACGCACTGACCAAAATTGACCGACTTTTTGAAATGCAATGATGGATATTTGGGATCTTCCCGAAGAAACTCGTAAGATCGATCAGCAAGCTCTTGGATATCAATTGGTAACTGACGATAGTAATACCAAAAATCTGGGGTTGCTCGATGTTTCACAAATCAGTACAACGCCCTTCTCGGAGATGTTTAAGTGCTTTCTCTGCCAATACATCTAACCGGCCATCGGCTGCATCTTTTTCAATCTGTTTATCCCAGGCTGCTGCATCAAATTCCGCAAACCAGGCACGAAATGCAACTAGATCCTCTGGTGAAAGCTGACTAATAGCGAGTTCTACTTCCTTTAGGGTACTCATAATTTAGATAAATCAAGCTTGTCATTCTCTAACTTAAATATACAAGTACTTCCGAACAAAATAACTGAATTTATTTAGGCTAAATATTTTGACACCATTTACACTGCTCAAACCTCTGTTTCAAAAATTCTTGGTTAGGACGGCACATTTCATCTTTTGGAACTCGTATCTCTTTACCATCGATTGTTTTATATTCAGTTTTTTTGAGAACAGGGGAAATATGTACCTTCATTGTTTTTGGATCGATAACAATGAGGTTTAAATCAAATAAGGTATGTAAGTCAGCACGTAACAACAAACCATTTGACGGATGATTATTCTCTGTTTCAATGTAAGGAATTATGTGAGCAGCTTCGAGCGCAACCTCAGCATCAAAATTAGTAATAGTACACTTACTATAGTAAGCATCTAGTAAAGATTTACGAAATTGTGATTGTCCCTGTCTCCTAGCTATTGATACAGTAATTTTTTGACGAGCGTCGGTGTCACTTTTAAAATTGAAAAATTTCTCTTTATCAAGTTCTTCTCTAGCAAGTAATAGTTCGTTAAGCTCCGGTATTATCGTTAGTTCTGGAGGCTTCGGCGTTTGGCTAATCTTCTTTAAAATTGATTCGCAATAACTTATTCTATTAATTGCTTTGACATATTTAGTATCAACTTCCAAGGCTAATTTGTAAGCATCTATTGCAGCTTGATACTCCTTTTTTTGCTTAAAACCTTCTCCCTGTTCAAAGAAGATGTCAACAAGTCTAACTCCTCGTCTTTGCCTTTGTTGTATTAGGGAATGGTTCTCCCATTCTGAATCTAAAAAGGGAGCAGCTTTACTATTAAATCTACAACCACCACCTCCGAAATTGAAATTTATTCCCTGAAATTGAGGTAGTCTTTTTAAATTCTTTTGTTCCAGAGGGAAATCAAAGTCAACAACTGAATCTATTTTAATGCAAACGAAAAAACATCCAGCATAATCAAATATATATGCTGCACTTAAATCTGAATATTTTTTATCTGAATGCTTGAGTTGTTGAGCCTTTGGTGCTGCAATCACATAACCAGCAGCAATAAAGCCAATAGGTTCATTGCCAATATTTCCACTTCTCTTAAAATAGGCTCTATCCCCAAGTTCTATAAATTTGGAATTTCCACAACTCCAGGGTGTTTCATAGTATTCTCCTGACGAAATCTCTGATTTTATTAAACCAGGAAGTTCCATATTTTTAATGACTCCTTTTTCAGGGTGGTCATATTCTGCTTCACCGTTGCAAAGAAAAATTATAGTTTCCATCAAATATAAAAATGACTAATCATGATTATCATGATGTTAGCCATTTAGTATACTAAATATAAACAGTATATTTACTTGTTTTAGGTATGGCATCGTGATTGTCGTAGCATAAATAATCTTACGATTATTCCTCAGGATTAGGATAAAAGTCTAAGTCTAAAATCTCATCAACAGAAAAGGGACAGACGATCGCAAAGTTATCCTCTGATAAACTAGTTTCCACCATTGCCTCTCGCCGCGATCGCTGATAGGTAGAATTAATCCATTCGGCATCATTTAAAAAACGGCGCAAGCTGGGACTTTCTTGCAGTAATTCATCTATATTCAGTCGCTCACGGGTAATAGTCACTTGCCAACTGCGGCTACGGTGTTCGGGCTGATACTTCCACTTCAGCAAATGCGACAACACCAACCGCAACGCACTTTGCAACGCCCGTTGTTGACTCTTACCCAAGTCCACCACTTCCTCAATTAAGTGTTCTAAATCCAGCGTGTCCCAGTGGTGCAATCGCAAAAGCTCTGCTGTCTGCTCTACCCACGCACAAAAATCTTGCTCATACAGAGTTTGTAAGATTTGCAGTTCTATAGACTTCATGGCGCTCCTTCTTAGCAAATAAAATAGGTAGGTGCAAGTTAATTTTATTTGTGTCTACCTACTTAACATTAGGCTCGAACTACATCCTCAATCAGTTCAGCCTCTGTGAAAAGACCAAAATTCCCGACTTTTCTAAAAAGTCGGAAAATATATGTTTATCACGAATGACTTAGGGATGCTATTTGAGCAAACACTTTGACTGCTGCATGAGTTAGGAGTTCTCCCCATCTCCTTGATCTCCCTCTATTCTGACTGAATCGGGTTGTCTCTGGGATTAACCAACCTCAGCAGTTTTTGCTTAATTTGAGCGTCGAATACTTCCCATTTCATTTTCGCATAGGGGGAATTTTCGTTGCTGCCAGATAAGAAGCCCATCGGAATTTCAAAGCCGCCTGCGCTTGTCCTTCCACCACCAAAAAACCGCCCTGCGCTATCTTGTCCAAAGGCTTCTTTGATGAATTCATCAGGATCAAGGGTAAGTTTAGTGGTTCTCAGGGAGCCGATGACTATTTCCAGTTCTTCGTTTTCATCGTGAACAATCCCGTAAACTACGGCGGTGTGGACGTTTTCTTCGGTGACGAGAAAATCAGCCGCTTGGGGGATGGCATCACGGTCTTCGTAGCGTAAGTAACCGACACCAGCGATGGAAAAGTTATTTTGGACGATGCGATTTTTTAGCGATCGCTCGATCACATCCATTACCCGCTTGGAACGGTTTGCCTGTAAAATGGCGTTTAGCAATTGGACGTCATAAAATCGGCTTAAATACGCAGCTGCCATAAAGTCTTCTTCTTGCGCTTGCATGAGCCGATTTGTATCCGATCGCAAACCGTGCATCAAGGCAGTAGCGCATTTGACGTGTTGATTTATGCTGCTATCTAATGCCAATAATCCTGTTTGGAGGTATTGAGTAAAAATTGTTGCCGTGGCTCTGACATAAGGACGGATATCCTCAAACTCCGATTGCAGATCACCTTGTATACTGTGATGGTCGATGAGGACTACTAGGGGAATTCCAGCCTGCTGCACCGATGACAGTAGTTGTGAAGTGGTTCCTTGGTTATCAATTAATACAAAACCTTGATAAGATGACAAATCTTTGGTTTTCAAGGTTTGGAGTGTCCATCGCTGAACAGGTAAATTAGTCAGCCTTACCAAGGCAATATTCTCTTGGTGGCTCAAAGCGCCAGCATAAATGATTTCACATTTGATATCATATTGCTGAGCAATTAACTGGTAAGTCCAGGCACAGGAAAGGGCATCAGGGTCAGGAAAATCTTGCAGAATTACCAGTTGGCGATCGTGTCGGTGTGCCAGAAGGGTTTTTTGCAGTTCTTCTGACTTTTGTTGTGCCAGAGAATTACCACGGTGACTGAGATATATCGCTCCGTCACCTACCGATGGCGGTAATGACGGACTCTTAAATGCAACTTCCACTGGCGCTTTCTCGATTTCAGGTTCCTCTGGGTTTGGCTCTGTGGTCAATGACAAACTCTCAAACTGAGTAACGGGAGAATTAAAGTACATAGGGAACTTTTTTAAAGTGTGAGGCTCCTTTAATTCAGAAATACTACGTTCAGCAATTGACTGAATTTAGCCACATTATTATGATCTTCGCAAAAATATCAACACATTGCACTATACATCTGAGTATATTTTTTGTCAGTAACAGCGCTCAACAATCAACTAAATTCCCCTAGAGGGTGTAAAACTACTGGAAATAAAGAAGTTTACTATATCGGGCTGTAGGTAGCATAAATCTGTTTTAGGAGCGTTTTTTCTGTTTCGTAAATTGAATCACCGGGATTTTTCTCTGACTTAGGGTATAGTTTCTATATTATTACTTTAGGGCTGGAAACTGTAACTTAACTGCTACCCATATATAGACACAGTTACTTCTAAATGGGTGTAGAGACACGACTAACAGCACCTCTGGAGTTTGTAACAAGACTTAAACTTTAGTTCAAGGCTCTTAGAGGTTCGTGGAACTCACATTTGCCTGGATTTATGCAGACTACTGTGTCAATACGCTTGGGTTAGAGCCAAAAACCAAAACCAGCGTAGGTTAGGTTGAGGAACGAAACCCAACATTTTGCAGGGTTTGTTGGGTTTCACTTCGTTCAACCCAACCTACAATTATCCTTAACTGAACTGTATTGACTTCTATGTTGGTTTCTGCCGAAAAATGTGCATCACAATGTCTGAACAAACCTGATCCAACAGACAATTTCTGAAAGCAAATGTGTCCAATACAGCTTTAGCGAGACTTTCAAACTAAGCACAAACGCCAACCTGTGACTATTTCTTGATGATTTTAGGATTAGGTTAAGTTATGTCAAAGACCTATAACATACTTTTGCCATTCTGTGTGTAGTCCACTCTTAAGATGTTTACTGACCTCAAAATAGAGGCTGCTATAAGGTTGGCGGGGGGGATGACGCAAAGGCATATGAGCTTCGTGGGGAGTGCGACTGCCTTTTTTGACATTGCAACGGACACAAGCGGTAACAATGTTCTCCCAGGTATCGCCGCCGCCGCGCGATCGCGGTATTACATGGTCTAGGGTCAACTCATCCCCTGTGTAACCACAGTATTGACAGGCATGACCGTCACGGTGCAATATATTTCGGCGAGTCAGAGGAATTTCTTTATAAGGAACACGTACATAATGACGCAACCGGATCACGGTCGGCAACGGAAAATCCGAATAAAGGAATTTACCGTTGTGTTCCACGCGTTCTGCTTTGCCCTTGATTAAGAGAACCACAGCGCGACGCCAACTCGTTATATTGAGAGGTTCGTAAGAGGCGTTTAAGACTAAAACTTTCCCCATTATCTACAGCTCAGGGTATGAGTTTTAAAATATGTTAACACAAATACACCCTGCTAGGGAGATGAGAATAAATTATACTTTCGGGAGAAGTCAAAAATTAAGTTATGAGTTGAGAGTTAGAAGTTATTTTCTTTGTTCCCTGTTCCCTTTCATTCCTAACTCTTAACTTTTTCTTTAGTAACTGATGTTGTTGTCTCAATTGCAATATGAAAATTAAACTTCCTATTTAATCTGATCTCGCTTTTAGGAGCGTGTATAGATAGATAATTTGGAAGTTTAGCCAGGTGGGATAGGAGTCAGTACAAATGTTAAGTCATAAACAAACCCCAAGCTTTGCTGATAGTCAGGAGTGTGATACCTACGCTTGGTTCTCGCAACGAGCCTGGGTAGAAATTGATTTAGGGGCGTTGTCGTACAATGTACAGCAACTGGTGCAGTTTTTATCGCCGCGTACCCAGTTGATGGCAGTAGTAAAAGCTGATGCTTATGGACATGGAGCGGTAACAGTCGCCCAAACTGTCATCCAATCGGGAGCTAGTTGGCTGGGAGTCGCTACAGTTCCAGAAGCGATTCAATTGCGAGAAGGCGGGATTCAAGCGCCCATTTTGATTTTAGGGGCAACTCATACAGCAGAGCAGATTCATGCGATCGCACACTGGAAACTTCAGCCCACACTCTGTAGCCCTAAACAAGCTCTGGTATTTTCCGACACTCTAGAATCGATGAATTATGGTTCTCCCATACCCGTACACATCAAATTAGACACGGGAATGTCCAGGTTGGGGACTAATTGGCAGCAAGCTGGGGAATTTGTGCAATTAGTGCAACGCTTACCACATCTTGAGATAGCCAGTATTTATTCCCATTTGGCAACAGCAGATGATCCTGATACTACGGCAATGGAAGAACAGCATAAACGATTTGAGGAAGCGATCACCCAAATCAAAGCAATGGGAATTCAACCGCCCTGCTTGCACTTGGCAAACTCAGCAGCTGCACTCACAGATCGGGCATTGCACTACGATATTGTGCGAGTCGGTTTAGCCGTTTACGGACTCTACCCTGCAACCCATTTACAAAATGCGATCGATCTCAAGCCCGTTTTGCAACTTAAAGCACGAGTCACCCAAGTTAAAACAATTGCCCCAGGAACAGCTGTTAGTTACGGTCATCAATTTATTGCCCCGCGTGAACTTCGCATCGCCGTGGTGGGAATTGGCTATGCTGACGGTGTTCCTCGCAGTCTTTCCAACAAAATGCAGGCGTTAATTCGCGGTCGGCGGGTGTCGCAAATCGGGACAATTACAATGGATCAATTGATGCTGGATGTGAGTGCTATACCTAATATCCAAGAAGGAGAAGTAGTCACCTTACTAGGGGAACAGGGAAAAGAACAAATTTCAGCAGACGATTGGGCAGAACAACTAAACACTATTTCTTGGGAAATCCTCTGCGGGTTCAAGCATCGTCTGCCTCGGGTTGCAGTCATGTAATTGGGCATTGGGCATTGGGCATTGGGCATTGGGCATTGGGCATTGGGCATTGGGCATTGGGCATGGGGCATTGGGCATTGGTTATTAATTCTTCTCCCCCACTCCCCCACTCCCCCACTCCCCCTTTCCATAAATAATTTCTTATGGTATGATAGTAAACTGATGCGGATATGGCGAAATTGGCAGACGCGCTAGATTTAGGTTCTAGTTCCGAAAGGAGTGAAGGTTCAAGTCCTTTTATCCGCACTTTTAATTTGCAAAAACTGCATGAGCCAATAGGCTAGGCAGCATATCTATAAATTAATTCATCCTCAACTGCAAGCATGAGAGTCAGTACAGCTAGACTTTGCTGGTGTAACAAGATTATTGTCTGTGTTTTTTAACTTTGCGATCGGTTAAGTTATCGTAAATAAAAGGGTTTAAGACCCCTATCTCTACAGGTAGTCCCAATTTCAGTCAGGGTTTAAATCCCCCGGAGTTGCTCCTTTTGGGGAGACCCCAAGACCGCACTCCTCTTCTCTGCGAGACGCTACGCGAACGTCTGAAATTCTCTAAAATGTTTGAATGCGTGAATTTTGAATTGTTAATGCGTTGTATTAAAAATCAAATCTGATTGCTAGAGATTTTGTTATCTTATATTTAACCTTGCTACTTGCCAAATGTCAACTTCCACTTGTGCTCAGCCCAAAAGCAATCTATTTAGATATATCACGGGCATAGCAAGAGCGGAATTGAAATCAAGCTTAATAGTTGGATTTTGGGAGATTGAAAAATCAGATGACAGCGCCGCAACCAACAATATTTACAACCTATCATCTTTACGATCAAGATTTTTATCTGTGGTTAGAGACAACAGCTAAACAATTAAAAGAAGGTAGATTTTCTGAAATTGATTTAGAAAATCTTATTGAAGAGATTGAATGCATGGGGAGAACTGAAAAACGGGCGCTTGAGAGTAATTTAATTGTTCTATTAATGCATCTACTAAAATATAAATACCAGCCAGAAAAACGCTCTAATAGTTGGAAAGGAACTATTAGGGAACATCGCCGCAGATTGACCAGAACTTTTAAGGATAGTCCTAGTTTAAAACCATATTTCCAAGAAGTTCTGCCACAATGTTATCAAGATGCAAGAAAGCAAGCCAGCGATGAAACTGGTTTATTGCTTGATACTTTTGGGGTAGACTCTCCGTTTACTGCCGATGAATGTTTAGATGAAGAGTTTTTACCTGATTAGTGGATTGTTGATATTTTTTTAGTTTATAGCGGTTCTCGACAAGCGTGAGGTACAATTTTGACCTCACTTCCATTCCTCTCTCCTAAAAGGAGAGAGGAATGGAAGTTTTCCCCCTTCCCGCCTTCGGGAAGAGGGTTAGGGGCTTAGGGGGTTAGGTTTGTTTGCATACCTGTGAAATAATTATACATTTAATGCCTAATCTAGAAATGTGGCGATGTCTACGACGCTCACTGAGCTTGCCTGCCCTGAGCCTACGTCGAAAAGTCGAAGTGAGGGCTATTTGGCGTCGCACTCACACTACATCCACAGTACGAATAAACTGGCGATCGCGCAAATTTTTTGGACAACCAGAAAAATTCACCTGGAGACTTGATTAATTTCACGCCTTCTTCTGGTATTGTTATTAGCCCTTCTAAATTGTGTTTTATTTTTATCAAAAAATTCAGTATTATCCCTGTAGTTACAACGGGAATACTTAAGGAAAAGTTGCTTGATTTAGTACTTATATGCTTAAAGAGGGGATTTTACTTAAGTGTAAATACAGAAGCCCAAATATATTATTTTAAGAAAATCAGTATTATTCCTGTGGTCAGATTGGGGTTACTCAATGGAAAGTGGCTTCATCTACTCTTGGCATTTTTATGTCTTATTCTCGAAAGATGTTTATAAATCTTAGTAACAGTAAATAAATTAATCACAATTTACGAATTTACTCAGATTTGCTCATCTAAAAATAACGCATACTGTCGTTGAGTTTCACCACAAAACTAGATGAAAACTGATGTACTTTAAAATACAAACCCTTGATGCCTTTTACTTGATTTCAATTGTGGAATAACTCTGCACGAATTTAGCTTACACGTATCGAATTTAGCTGAAGTAAAAGCAAAATGAGCACAACTCCTATAGGTAGCTACAGGTTGTTCCAGAAACTACATCCGCTATCTCTGTTGGCACAATTAACTAGTCGCCATGCTACAGGTTGCTTAAGGGTATTTACTGCGATAGTTTCTTGGTCAATTTATCTAGAGGACGGTAAACTTACTTATGCCTCCTATTCAGATAAACTATTTGAGCGCCTTGACAGTCACTTGCGACGCTTGAATCAGCAAATTCCTGCTCTCAACAGCGCCACTCGTATGCAGATGCGGCTGATGTTTGAGACGAAGAATGAACATCAATCAATACCAAATGCGGATTACCAAGCTATTTGTTGGTTAGTAAATCAGGACTATATCACCTCTGTGCAAGCAGCAAGCCTGATAGACGAATTGGCAAAAGAAGTGCTGGAATCGTTTCTGTGTTTAAAAGAAGGTAGCTATGAATTCAGTCCAGAAAGCTCTTTGGATGAACTACCAAAATTCTGTCGCCTAGATTTGCGGTTACTTGTTGAACATTGTCAAAAGCAGTTACGAAATCGGCAAAATATCCAGTCATCAATTCCGGCTGGTGGGGGTTCCAAAGTTTTGTCTACAACACAACCGTCTCAAGTTCAGCCACAACTGCAAATAAAACTTGGGCAAAAATTGCTGAGAACAATCAATCTTGATATTCCTGATAATAATAAAATTACTCAGCCAACTGTTGGCAAAAAACTATATACAATTGCCTGCATTGATGATAGCCAAACAGTTTTGAATTCCATTAAACACTTTTTGGATGAAAATACATTTTCAGTTGTGATGATCAACGATCCGGTAAAAGCTTTAATGCAAATTCTTCGGAGTAAGCCTGATCTGATTTTGCTAGATGTTGAAATGCCAAGTTTAGATGGCTACGAGTTATGTTCTTTATTGCGGAAACATTCAGCTTTTAAAAATACACCTATTATTATGGTAACAGGTAGAACAGGATTTATCGACAGGGCTAGGGCTAAGATTGTCAGATCATCAGGATATTTGACCAAGCCTTTTACACAATCAGAATTGCTAAAAATGGTTTATAAGCATCTTGGTTGATTCAGAATTCAGGAGTCAGAATTCAGGAGTCAGAATTCAGGAGTTAGAATAAATGAGACAGCCAGCGAAGACATTTCAAGATTTGATAGTTTGGCAGAAAGCACATCAATTTATTTTATTAGTGTACCCATTTACTGCTCACTTTCCTAAATCAGAAATATATAGGCTTACCTCTCAATTTAGACGGGCAGGAATTTCTATACCAGCAAATATAGCGGAAGGATTTAAGAAAAAAGGATTAGCAGATAAAGTACGTTTTTTAAACATTGCACAAGGTTCTTTGGAAGAATGTCGTTATTATCTCATTCTTTAAAATGACTTAGAATATGGTGATACTTCAGGATTAACACTTCAACTTGAGGAAGTTAGTAAGCTACTAACAAGCTATGCTAAATCCATTCTGAATTCTGATTCCTGACTGCTGAATTCTTATAACAAAGTTAGTATGTTTAATTTATTTTTTTAGGAGATTTAATAGTGAGCCTGACTTTGCTTGGCACAATTATGATTGTAGAAGATTCTCCCAGTGAATTGGAATTAATGAGCCATTATCTTAAAGAGAGTGGTTACAACGTAATTAAAACTTCTGGTGGAAAAGAAGCTTTAGAAAAAGCTGTGTTAGAAAAACCAGATGCGATCGTTACTGATGTAGTGATGCCAGAAATGAGTGGATTTGAATTGTGTCGCTCTCTGAGAAGAAATCCGATTACTGCAAAAGTACCGATTGTGATTTGTAGTTCCAAAAATCAAGAAATTGACCGTTTATGGGCGATGAGACAAGGTGCAGATGCTTATATAACTAAACCTTACACCCGCGAACATCTCCTACGTACTATTAAATCAGTGGTAATTTGAATCAATGACTAGTACAAACATTACTCTTTCTTCAAAAGTAACCCACAATAACTTAGCAGATGGTTATCTGAAGTTTCAGCTAAATCAACAAACTACTGCTGTTTTATCAATGATGCATACCCAAGAAGCAATTATTGTGCCTGTTGAATCTATCACCTCAATGCCCAATATGCCTCCCTGCATATTAGGTTTAATGAATTGGCGGAGTCGGATAATTTGGGTAGTTGATTTGCCAAGAATGCTCAATTTAGAATCTCTAGATTATCGAGTGCGACAGTACAATACGATCGTTATCCGAGTTGAATCATTGGTGTTGGGGTTAGTTGTGGAAGAAATAAAAGGTACAACCAAGTTTGTAGCTGATGCTATTCATTCTCCTATCGGACAAGTAGCATCAAGTTTAGTTCCTTATTTATGTGGGTGCGTTGTGCAACAGCAAGAAATATTACTGATATTAGATGCAGAGGCAATTGTCCAGTCTTCTATTCTCCGCAGTGATTAGGGTTTACTACTAAAAAAAAGATTTTTAGTGTTCTTATTCACATACTTAGGACAACTACTTTTATGTTTAATAAAACCAACACGAATCAAGGTAATAGCGCTCAAAATCGAGCATCGTTGATTTCATCTCAAAAAGGCATTGGGACTCTAGTAAAGCCACCTAGTAAGCTGACTACTGGAACTGGTAATAATTCTTCTTTGAATCAGGGTATTGCCTATTTTACAAGGCTGGGATTGGTTAAGAAAGCGACTATTTTAGCGATCGCAATCGGTACAATACCAGTATTGATCATAGGCGCGATCGCTTTTAGCTTTGCCAACAAATCAATTACTAAGCAAATTACTCAATCTCAACAAGCCGAAACTAGTGGTTTAAGTGATAAAGTTAACCGTTTCATGTTGGAACGCTACGGCGATATTCAAGTAATATCAAGTTTGCCATTTTTGACAAGTCCCCAAGCTAGTGTCAGTATCACTACTCAAGAAAAGCAAGCAGTCCTAAATCGTGTTGTTGAAGCTTATAAAGCTTATGACAGCGTTGCTGTTTTTAATCGCCAAGGTAACTTGATTGTGCAATCTAAAGGCGAACCCCTGAACAATCAAAAAGACCGTACCTATTTTCAAGACGCTTTACAAAAAGATGCCCCGATCATCAGTAAACCGGAAGCAGCAAAAAATACTGGTGTAGTGAGTATTTATATAGCTGCACCCGTGAAAGAAACAAGGACAGGGCAAACTATTGGCGTGGTACAAGCACGTATGCCCGTAAAATCTTTAGAGGAAGTAATCAAAAACTACGTAGCCAATGGGCAACAATATTATTTGCTCGATGCTTCGGGAACAGTTTTCTTAAGTCCACAAAAGGAATTATTGGGGAAACAGGCAAAGGAAGAGTATTCTAGTTTACCTAAACTGCTAACAGCCAAGAAGGTAGATAGTTTTATAGAAGTACCTAAAACTGACAAAAAACAAGAATTAGTTAGCTACGTACCATCTAGTAAGTTAGATGGCTTGCCTGATTTAAACTGGCAGGTACTTTTATCTACAAATACCGCAATTGTATTTGAGCCGCAAAGACAATTATTGTGGACTATAGCCATCGGCACAGCACTGACAGCATTTATTGTGGGTGCGATCGCATCTCGGTTAGCTAAACTGACTACACAGCCAGTTCTGAATGCAAGTGCGGCATTAGCAAAGCTAGGTCAAGGTAAATTTAATACCCGTCTGGAAATCGAAACAGAAGACGAATTAGGGTTATTGAGTGCAAATATCAACCAGATGGCCGAACAATTGCAGGTCTTAGTTAAGGAACAAGAACTCGATGTTGAAGGGGTAAAATTACTGGCAGATATTACCCTACAAATTCGGCGAATTCTCAAAAGTGAAGATATCTATCACGCAGCAGTGAAGGAAGTTCAGCGATCGCTAAAAACAGACCGGGTAATCATTTATAATCTGAATCCAAAGACTTGGGATGGCGTTGTTGTTGCGGAATCGGTAACTGATAATTGGCCGAAAATGCTCGGTGTGCAAATTGACGATCGCTATTTTCGGGAACGCTATATAGAAACTTATCACGATGGACAGGTGCAAGCGATCGGCGGAGTCCTTGCCGAAGGCATCGCCAATATTTATCAAGACCAAAGCCTGAAAAATGCCGACAGTTACATCCAACTTTTAGAAAAATTTGCTGTCAAAGCTAGTTTGATCGTACCGATTTTTGCCCAAGAACAACTTTTAGGCTTATTAATTGCTCATCATTGCGAAACTCCTCGTGTTTGGCAACAGCCAGAAATTGACTTGTTTCAGCAGATAGCAACTCAAATCGGCTATGCCTTAGAACAAGCCAAGTTATTAGAAGAGATCGAAAAATCTAGAAATGTTGGCATAATCGGGTCAGACGAAGAACGGCAACAAAAAGAAACACTGCAACAGCAACTTTTAGAACTGCTCAGTGATGTAGAAGGTGCAGCCAGAGGCGACTTGACAGTGCGTGCAGACGTAACTCCTGGGGAAATAGGCACTGTTGCCGACTTTTTCAACTCCATTGTGGAAAGTCTGCGGGATATTGTTACCCAAGTTAAAAAAGCTGCTATCCAGGTGAATACTGCTATTGGCTCTAACGAAGGAGCCATCCGTGACTTAGCAGAAGAAGCACTCACACAAGCTGCCGAAATCAACCGCACCCTTGATGCTGTTGACCAAATGACCCAATCCATGCAAGCTGTAGCCCAAAGTGCCGAAAAAGCTGCCTTCATTGCCAACCATGCTACTCACACCGCCACCAAGAGTGGACACGCGATGGATTTGACAGTCCAAAATATCCTGTCTTTGCGGGAAACCGTTGGTGAAACTGCTAAAAAAGTGAAACGTTTAGGAGAGTCTTCTCAACAAATTTCTCGCGTGGTTTCCTTGATTAACCAAATCGCCATCCAAACCAACTTACTCGCCATCAACGCTGGCATTGAAGCAGCGCGTGCAGGTGAAGAAGGTCAAGGTTTTGCCGTAGTTGCTGAAGAAGTCGGTGAATTAGCAGTACGCAGTGCCGCAGCAACCCAAGAAATTGAACAAATTGTTGAAAATATCCAACGAGAAACCAGTGAAGTGGTGCAGGCGATGGAAATAGGCACCACCCAAGTAGTAGAAGGTACTCAGATTGTGGAGGAAGCTAAAGAAAGTCTGAGTGAAATTTTGGATGTATCCCGTCAAATTGACTCCTTAGTACAGTCGATTTCCAGTGCAACTGCATCTCAGGTAGAAACATCGCAAAGTGTTAGCCAATTGATGAAAGATATTGCTGCTGTATCAAAGCGTACCAGCGATTCTTCTCGCCAAGTTTCTGAATCTCTGCAACAAACTGTGGAGATTTCCCAGCAGTTGCAAGAGACTGTCGAGACTTTTAAGGTTAGTTAAGTTTGTCATTTGTTATTTGTCCGTTGTCATTTGTCCTTTTATTAATGACCAATGACTTTTGTTATTTGTCCGTTGTCATTTGCCCTTTGTCCTTTTATTAATGATCAATGACTAATGACTAATGACCAATAACCAATAACCAATAACTAAGGAAAAAACTATGTTAGAAGACAAAGAATTAGAAATCCAGATGCAGTTTCTGGAAGAAGCAACTGATTACTTAAATACTCTAGAAGGGATATTGCTGGAAATCGATACTACTAACCGCATCGATTTAGATAAAATTAATGCTGCACTCCGGGCGACTCATTCTATCAAAGGTGGCGCGGGGATGATGGGATTTAGATCCATCAGTGATTTAGCTCACCGTCTGGAAGATTCCTTTAAAGTTTTAAAAACTAAAAAAAATTCTCTTGAAATTGATACTCAGTTGCAGAGTTTATTGCTATCTGGAGTTGACTGGCTGCGTCAGATTGTCGAATTGCTTGCAGAAGGAAATGTTGTTGAAGATCAGTGGTTAGCAACCTTTTGTTATCCCATTTTTGATGAGTTGCACGATCGCTTGGGCGACCCTAACCCGGAGGATGCCTCAACCATGCTATCCCCAGAAGATGGACAAAACGTTATCCCCTTGCTATTTGGAACAGAAGTAGAAGAGTGTTTGCAGCGTCTAGAATCTATATTGGCAGATAACGAACAGCCCGGATTGCATGAAGAAGTTGTCATGATGGCATCTGAATTGGGCGGTTTGGGGGAAATGCTCCAGTTGGCAGCTTTTACCAAGCTTTGTGAGTCAGTAACGCAGCAATTGGAAACTGTTAGCAACGATCGCATTCCCGAAATTGCCGAGTTAGCATTGCAAGCATGGCGGCGATCGCAAGCTTTGATACTGACAAATCAACTAGATAACTTGCCTACAGAAATTGACTTGGGTAGTTATACGCAATCACAGCCACTATTACAAGCAGAAGTAATACCACAATTTATCGCCACAGATACAGCTGATATAGAAGTAGAGTCAACATCTGTTTGGCAACCAAAAATAACTCCAGAAACTTGGACTAAAGATGAAGCGTTGGCGCAGCCCACCGCAGGTATCGCAGCTAATTTTACATTTGTAGATGCAGAAGTTACAAATGACGTAAATGCTGTCAATATCACCGAGCAAAATACAATATTTGCTAGAGAAAATAATCCTCCAGATGCCAGATTTGGCGAAAGCAAAGTCGAGCCAGTTAGCATTGGCAAAGAGCGTGATACTCATGAAAATAGCGTCCGAGTTCCTAGCAAACAACTAGAGCAAATTAATGATTTATTTGGCGAACTGATTGTTCAGAGGAATGGTTTAAACTCGCAACTAGAAAAATTACGCAAACTCGTTCGTAACCTCAACCAGCGAGTCCAAGTTCTCGACCGAGGAAACCAGGAATTACGTACAGCCTACAAGAAAATTTCTCCTCAAGCTGCCTTGTCTGCTGCGGTGCCTTCGCAAGCTGAAAATGGCCACCAAACACAAGGTAAAGATAGCAAATTTGATGCCTTAGAAAAGGATCGCTATCACGAATTAAACCTGCGATCACAGGAAGTTATGGAAACCATTGTTCAGGTACAGGAAGTCACAACTGATGTGCAACTCAGTGTAGATGATACAGACCAAATTGCTCGTAAACTAAACAAAACATCGAAACAGTTACAGACCAAACTAAATCATATTCGGATGCGGCCTCTGTCCGATTTAATCGAACGTTTTCCTAGAGCTTTGCGCGATTTAAATGTAGAGTATGGGAAAAATGTCCAGTTAAAAATTGAAGGTGGGAATACTTTAATTGAACGCAGCATTTTAGAAGCATTAAACGAACCTTTAATGCATCTGTTAAGGAATGCCTTCGATCATGGTATCGAAGATTCAGCCACCCGCCGCCTTTTGGGTAAACCAGAACAAGGATTAATTGAAATTAAAGCTATTCACCGCAGTAATCGCACCCTGATTACCATACGTGATGATGGTTGGGGCATTTCTCTGGAGAAAATTCGCATCCGCGCCCTAGCTATGGGATTGGATGCTTCTCTACTTGCTAATGCTAGTGATGAAGAACTGTTATCACTAATTTTTGAACCAGGTTTTACCACCTCAGAGCAAGTGACAGCATTATCTGGTCGCGGTGTCGGCATGGATGTGGTTCGCAACAACCTGAAACTGATTCGAGGTGATGTCAAAGTTAATACGGAACCAGGAGTTGGTACTACCTTCATCCTATCAGTACCCTTTACACTTTCCGTTGGCCGAGTTCTGCTAGTAGAAATTAACAAAATGATATTGGCATTTCCCACAGATGTCATTTCAGAAATATCTTTACTCCAAAACGATCAAATTTTCCAAATGGCAGGTAGCGAAGTTCTAAATTGGCAAGGAACGATGCTGCCACTGATTCGCCTGAATCGTTATTTAGAGTTTAATTGCCTGCGCTACGATAACCCAGAATTGGAAACATCGCCAGCAATTAATACTAGCAGCGTGTTAGTAGTCAATGGTAATAATCAGCCAGTAGCAATCCCAATAGACCGTTGCTGGGGTGAACAGGAAGTTGCTATTCGCCAAGTCGAGGGAAATATACCTCTACCTGAAGGTTTCAGTAACTGCACAATTCTCGGTGATGGTCGAGTAGTGCCACTAGTTAATGTCAATGAGTTGCTGTATTGGATTGCTACAAATCGGCAAAGTCCCAAAGGCACTCAATTACCATCAGCAAGGTTAAAAACACCGTTCCTCATATTTGATGAAGAAAAAATATCAGCAGCATCTGTTAAGCAGAAAGGCACAATTTTGATCGTAGATGACTCGATTAATGTTCGCCGCTTTTTAGCCCTGACCCTTGAAAAAGGAGGGTATCAAGTAGAACAAGCTAAAGATGGTCAAGATGCCTTAGAAAAACTCCATAGTGGATTGAGAGTTGAGGCAGTAATTTGCGATATTGAAATGCCTCGTCTAGATGGGTATGGCTTTTTAGGTAAGGTAAATTCAGATGTGGATACAAAAAATATCCCAGTTGCGATGCTGACTTCTCGTAGCAGCAATAAACATCGGCAATTGGCTATGCAATTGGGGGCGCGGGCTTACTTCTCTAAACCTTATAACGAGCAAGAATTACTCCAAACGCTGGAGGAAATAATTCATCCTGTAGCAGGAAAAGGCGCTTCTAATTAAAATTTGATAATTCATAATTAGATTTTAGTAGATATTTTCGTAGGGTGCGTTAGCCTTTGGCGTAACGCACCATTTTAGTACCTTGATGACTAGAAGTCGCGCCTACACAGACTTAACCCGCGCAGGCGGGTTAAAAGACTGAGTTATATCAGTAATAATCGCCCAGCTTTTGCGTAATACTATTTGTGTAAATTGAAATAATAGACCTCTTGCATAAATCAAAAATAAGAACCCCACCCCGCCAAAGCTACGCTTTGTCTCCCCTCCCCGCAAGCGAGGAGGGGTTAGCAGGGTGGTTTCATACAAGCAGAGAAAAAACTAAAACTGGGTTTCAAAGCCTCTCGACCTTTCGGGGAGAGGTTTGGAGAGGGTAAAAAGCCACGTCACAAAACGAGAATCAAAACTTATCTATTTTTATTTCTTCGTATTAAAACAGCCTGCCTCTCCGCAAGCGAGGAGGGGTTGAGGGTGTGGTGTTAGGGATTTTTGCAAGAGGTCTAAAGACGAAGCTAAGTCAGCACTACAACAAACAGACCGCACAAAAGCGATCGCCGCCTTGGTGCAACTGCTGCAATCAACAACTGTGGATGACTTCACTCGTAGGCTGGCAGTAGAAAGCTTAGGGAAAATCGACCCAGGCAATGAAATTGCGATCGCCGCCTTAGTGCAACTGCTGCAATCAACAACTGTGGATGACGACACCCGTAGGCTGGCAGCAAATAGCTTATGGAAAATCGACCCAGGTAATGAAATTGCGATCGCCGCCTTGGTGCAACTGCTGCAATCAACTACTGTGGATGACGACACCCGTAGGCTGGCAGCAAATAGCTTATGGAAAATCGACCCAGGCAATGAAATTGCGATCGCCGCCTTGGTGCAACTGCTGCAATCAACTACTGTGGATTACTCCACCCGTTGGCAGGCAGCAGATAGCTTAGGGAAAATCGACCCAGGCAATGAAATTGCGATCGCAGCCTTGGTGCAACTGCTGCAATCAACAACTGTGCATGACTTCACCCGTAGTATGGCAGCATCAAGCTTAGAGAAAATCGGCACTAGCAATGAAATTGCGATCGCCGCCTTGGTGCAACTGCTGCAATCAACAACTTTGGATGACTTCACCCGTAGCCAAGCAGCATCAAGCTTAGAGGAAATCGACCCAGGCAATGAAATTGCGATCGCCGCCTTGGTGCAACTGCTGCAATCAACTACTGTGCATGACGACACCCGTAGGCTGGCAGCATCAAGCTTAGGGAAAATCGGCACTGGCAATGAATTTGCGATCGCCGCCTTGGTGCAACTGCTGCAATCAACAACTGTAGATTACTCCACCGCTTGGCAGGCAGCATCTGACTTAATAGAAATTCTACAGGATAATAAGCATCGCTTTGCAGTAGTCAAAGCTTTAAGTGGTTATTGGCTATTGGATTATAAATACTACGATTTAGCCTGGAATTGCGCTCAGAATATGCTTTACCCGGATTTCTATCAAGCTTGGCATCAGCATAATGTTGCTACTCGTGCGATGCGAAGCTTAAAGAAAATCCTCTTCACAAGAATAATTTAAGTTATTTTGCAGCAGGGAGTTCTAAATAAAGTTCCCGTGATAACAACAGCTTGTCCATTTGTTACCAAAACAGACGCGGACGTTACGAATGTTTGTCTGTTAGCAACAACAGCTTAAGCATTTATTATAAATGGATACTCATTTGCTGCAATTGCGTACTCATTTGTAGCAAATGCTGTCTTATTTATAAGTAATACTTAAAATCTAATCAAACAAATTAAGCATTTATTATAAATGGGTACTCATTTGTAGCAAATGCTGTCTTATTCATAAGTAATACTTAAAATTTAATCAAATAAATTAAGCATTTATTATAATTAAGTACTTATTTGTAGCAATTGTTGTCTCATTTGCAGCAATTGCTTATGCATTTGTTATAAATGCTTGAACTTTAGCCGAGAGATAGCGTTTTTGCGGATACAACACTGCGATCGGTAATCCGACTTGGGTCGCGTAGGCTTGGAGAATAGGTTGGAGGTTTCCACGGGCGATCGCTTTCGCTGCAATAAATTTGGGCAATTGCACTACACCGGCTCCTTGAATGACCGCCTCTAAAATGACTTCTGAGTTATCAAATCGCAGATAACTCTCAACGGCAAGGTCAATGGATTTTCCGTCTTGTTCAAACTTCCAGTTAGGTTCTCGCCGAGTCTGTGGAAAGATAAAGTTGACACAGCGATGCTGCAATAGTTCTGCGGGCGTTGTGGGCGTACCATACTGAGCGAGATACTGCGCTGAGGCACAAGTGGTGTAGCGTGCAGTTGCCAGATGGTGCATCATTAAACTGCTATCGCTGCTCATTCCAATCCGTACTGTCGCATCAACGCCTTTCTCAATCAGATCGATCAGGCGATCGTTAAAAGAAACATTCAGATTTAGCTTCGGATATTGTACGGCAAATTGCAGCAGAGCTGGGGCGATATGCATTTTGCCAAACGCAAAGGTTAGATCCAGTCGCAATGTTCCGCTCGGCATGGATTGCGATTGTTTGATTTCGAGTTCGGCTTCTTCCAAATCGTTGAGAATTTGCTGAGAGCGTTGATAAAATCGGTTGCCATCTTCGGTCAGGGTCAAGCTGCGAGTTGTCCGCTGGAGCAAGCGCACCCCCAATTCATCTTCTAAGCGCAATACAGCCCGACTCACGGCTGACGGAGCCATGCCTAACTGTCGGGCGGCCTCGGAAAAGCTGCCATATTGAGCGGAGCGCATAAAAATCATCAGGCTTTTGAGCTTGTCCATTGACGCAACCACATTTTTGAATTTTTTGCATAAGTGCTTTGAATTTTAACTACTTTCTCTTTTTTTCTGTATAAGCTATTGTTTAGACAAGATGAAATTTTAGATACGCAAACAGTATTGAAAAAAAGCATGACACAGCAAATAAACGCAGAACGACTCATCTTAGTCACCGGAGCACAGGTTTGGGCGATCAGTGCGATGCCTTGACCGTAGACCGCAATAGGGCAACTTGAGTAAATCTAAAACAGGAGCAAATTCACCACTATGGAAAATCCAATTAATGATCTTACGACTGTAACTGCTCAAGACGGTCAGGTTCTGTCGGTTGTCGGCGATACCTACCGCCTGGTTATCACCGGTGAACAAACTGGAGGAGCTTACGCTGCTATTGATATGCTGGTGCCGCCGAAAGGTGGGCCAGGACCCCACGCGCACGCCAACTTTCAAGAATCTTTTTACGTTTTGGAAGGGGAAGTCGTGGTTAAAACTAAAGCCCAGTCCTTTGTCGCCCGGAAGGGTTCCTTTGTCAACATTCCCAAAGGCGGGGTAGTGCATGACTTTAAAAATGAGACAGATACAATAGCGCATCTGTGGTGCGTGGTGGTTCCCGCTGGACTAGAGAAATTCTTTCAGGAGATCGGAACGCCCGTAGCGGCTGGCACCTTTCTGCCTCCCCCAGTTATGGATGAGGCAGCGCAACAACGGATGCAAGAAATTGCCAGAAAGTATGGTCAGGAAGTGTTCCCGCCAGACTATCTTGACTAGCGAACCACGATGCTTTGCTTCTACTCAACCAACGAGAATCCAGATGACTGATAGGGCGATGTTCGTTTTAGTAAACCAAAAAGTTTTTCCGCGAACAGCGATCGCTAAGAATCTTACTATTAATGAGTTTAAATACGAAGCCCGCTCAGACTTGTCTCTGCGCGGGCTAATTATTTTATGGGCAATTAGTCGAACATAATATCAATGTCCCTGAAACTAAAATACTTTCAGGAACCTTTATTAAGCCTCAACTTTTACACCGTTCCAGAAGGCAACATAACCCTCAATATTCTTAGCCTTCTCCTTAACGCTGGGATAGTACCAAGCGGCATCTTTATTGATTTGTCCATCAACTTCAATACTGTAATAGCTAGCGACACCTTTCCAAGGACAAGTGGTGTGGGTGTTACTTTCTCTGAAGTACTGCTTGTTAATGGTGTCAGCAGGGAAATAATGGTTGCCTTCCACAACTACAGTATTATCACTCTCGGCTAAAACTGCTCCATTCCAAATTGCTTTCGACATAAACGACTTTGTTAATAAACTATACACATAATATTTTGACACTAAGCTGTAGCGTCTTTAATTTTCCAGAGTGTTCTCTTTGCAACAAAGGTTCCAGACCATAAAAAGTAGTTATACGCGCGATCGCTTATCAGCTTATTTGTAGTGAATTTATGGAATCTGTGACGCTGACGGGTGTGTTTTTGAGCCATATCTAACACCGACGCAGTAACTAGACGACCACATCAGCGTCTGAAACGGACATTTTGCGTAATACACATTAGAGTTGGTTTGTACAGTGCGTAAGTCCTAGCCAGAATAGTCATCACCTGTTTGATGAGGATGTTATATCAGAACTGATTACATTTGTCAATAATTTTCTCTTTTATCTACGAATGTAGGTAAACAAACCAGGCTGTGATTGGTTTATCAAAAAGGCAAAGGGAAGGTAAAAAGCTTTTTGGTATTGTGGGCGACTTAATTCATCCCTTTATCCTTTACCCCTCTTTTTTATTATTCTCAGATTAATTTAGTTCTAATCATGATCAAAAACGCTATTCTAGATCCTCTAGTAACCGATGTTCGGTGTGAAGAAATTTGTCAGATTTTGGGAGAGACTTACAACCAGGAACGCTGGAACGATTGGCGCTGGCAAATGCGGCATCGGTTAACTAAGCTGGAACACTTTCAGAGGTTATTAAGGCTTAGTGCTACCGAAGAACAGGGACTTTTAATCGCACCAGAGAAATTTGCTGTAGCCGTAACCCCATACTTTGCATCACTGCTTGATCCAGAAGATCCGCTTTGCCCACTACGGTTACAAGTGATACCACGAGAAGAGGAACTCATAGTTAGTACAGCAGACATGGTAGATCCATGCGGTGAAGATAATGACACTCCATTGCCAGGACTTGTACACCGCTACCCTGATCGGGTGTTGCTGCTTGCCCTAGACACTTGCGCTGCTTATTGTCGCTATTGCACCCGTTCTCGTTTAGTCAGCCAAGGTGAGATGTATCCAATAACGCGGCGCTTGGATGCGATCATTGCTTACCTGGAGGAACACACCGAGATCCGTGATGTGCTAATTTCCGGTGGTGATCCTCTGTTGATGTCTGATCAACCTTTAGACAACTTGCTTGGGCGGCTGCGTGCCATTGGGCATATTGAATTTATCCGAATTGGTTCCCGCGTGCCGAGTTTCTTACCGCAGCGAATTACACCGGAACTGGTTGCCTTGCTTCGTAAACATCGCGTGTGGCTGTCTTTGCACTTTTGTCATCTGCGGGAACTTACCCCAGAAGTGGCACAAGCTTGCGATCGCCTAGCTGATGGCGGCATTCCTTTAGGCAGTCAAACCGTGCTGTTAAAAGGTGTGAATGATTCTGAACAAGCGCTCAAGCAGTTGTTTCACGGTCTTCTCAAGTTGCGTGTACGACCCTATTACCTTTACCAATGCGACCCAGTTGTTGGTACAGCACATCTGCGAACGAGTGTTCAAACTGGACTTGATCTAATTTCTAAATTGCGTGGTCATACCACTGGCTACGCTGTACCAACCTATGTAATTGATGCCCCTGGCGGTGGTGGCAAAATCCCAATTCAAGCCGAGACTCTACTTGCATACGATAAGGGCACAGCTACAGTGCGAAATTGGGCAGGTAAGACATACACCTATGTAGATCCAGTGGAGCGGGCTAACACTATATAAGTTGATCGCCATCATCCAAAAGAGCCAGTTGGAATAGTTCTGTTGAGTTGTTGGCGAACCAAAAAACTAAGTAATCGCAGGAGATTAATTGGAATGTTGATTGTTGGTAATACAAACCTAAAAGGTCGAGGTGTCTTCGCACAGAAGCGCTTTTTGAAAGGAGAGATCATTGAGAGAGTGCCAGTTGTTGTTATACCCGCAGAACAGGTTAAATTCCTAGATAAAACAATTTTGGGCAACTATTACTACGATTGGGAAGATAAAGCTGCAGCGATCGCTCTAGGTTTATCTTCTTTGATCAACCATTCTTACTATCCTAATTCTTATTATGTGAAAAAATTCGCCGACCGAGAGTTGGATCTGATTGCCTACCGAGATATACAAGTGAGAGAAGAAATTACTGCCAATTACAACGGTTCTCCTGACGATAAATCTCCTATATGGTTTGATGTGGTTGATGAGATATTTTCAACTCCATTGAGGATTTAGTAATCGTAATTCCTCAATTAAGACACCTGATTTGGACATTAAAGCTAACAGAGAAAGCTTTCTCACTGGGAATTATCGGGCTATGGGGTTATTAATTGGTATGTGTTATGACCTGAAGGCAGACTACCTTAAGGCTGGTTTCAGTGCCTCTGAGGTGATGGAGTTCGACGATGAAGAAACTATCATCGGGCTAGAAGCTGCACTATTTCAGCTAGGTCATCAGGTTGAACGTGTCGGCAATGGTAGAGAACTCGCTCTGCGCTTGGCCAAGGGCGATCGCTGGGATCTGCTTTTCAATATTGCTGAGGGTTTGAAAGGTCGCTCTCGTGAAGCCCAAGTCCCGGCAGTCTGCGAATTATTCGCTCAACCCTATACCTTTTCCGATCCGCTCACCTGCGCCTTAACGCTAGACAAGGCACTTACTAAGATGGTAGTGCGCGATCGCGGTTTGCCGACAGCCCCCTTTGAGGTGGTGAGTACTACCGCAGAAGCCGCCGCCGTGTTGCTGCCAATGCCACTTTTCCTCAAGCCGGTGGCGGAGGGCAGTTCTAAAGGGATAACTGGGCGTTCTCTTGTCAAAGAACGCCAGGAGCTAGTAAATAGTTATCAATTGTTACGCGAACTTTTTCAGCAAGCAGTACTCGTGGAAACCTTTCTTCCCGGTCGAGAACTAACAGTGGGTATTATTGGCAACGGCAGCAACTCACGGATAGTAGGTGTGATGGAAGTAATTTTTACAGACCAAGCAGAAACCCCCGCCTATACCACCCTTTACAAGGATGAGTATCTAGAACGGGTATCTTATCGTTTGCTCATAGATCCCGAACCACTGGCGGCACAGGCAAAGCAGCTGGCGCTGGATGCTTACCATACTCTTGGTTGCCGTGACGCTGCCCGCATGGATCTGCGCTGCGATACTTATGGAGTGTTGCAGTTTATGGAAGTTAACCCATTGCCAGGGCTACATCATATCCGCTCAGACTTGCCAATTATGGGACGTTTGGGTGGTATGACATACACAGAAATCATTGCTGAAATAGTCGAGTCTGCATGGCAAAGGTACAAATGTTGAAGCTAGTTGCGAGGGTTTGTAGTAAGGACTTTAGTACTTAGAAAATAAAGACTAAAGTCCTTACTAAGAGCCAATTTGATTTATTTTATTTTACATTACATAAGATAGTTTGATTTATTCTTGCCGACTTACTTAGTGCGGCACAAACAATCCCTAATCACTCTAAGATTTTTTGAGTTGAAATCGGATACCACTCAAAGCCACGGAGAAAATTGCTTTGCTCGCTCGGACATTGGCTCCAAACGCACGTCTATCGTTATTTCTTCATTAGGTTGAATATCTATCAAAGCAAATACTTTACGTTTTTCAAGGTCAACCACGGCATTGGGATTTCGAGAATGATTGACTGCCGCAAACTTAGTTGAACCCTCAGCTGTTAAACAAATTTCCTCACTAATTCCAATAAATTTACCCTCCCTGAGAAATTCATCGGTTTGCTCGGCATATCTAACCTCTTGGTAAAAATTGGAAAAGCTAAAGTCTATTATTTGCTCATCTTCTAATATCAACTCCTTGGCAAAAAGTCCGTAACCGTTAATTATACTCTGACGAACTGCACATTTAGGCGCATTGTCAACCAAGTTTTTTATCTCTTGAGGAGTCAGCATAATTACAAGTTTATATATCTTCAATTGTTTAGTTTTTCTAACTTAAAATTTATTTTAGCTGAAGTTTTTAGGGCTGTTCAACCAGACTCTCAGAAGTCAAAAGATAAAAACGCCAAGTTAAAAGCACTGCACCTATGAGTAGCCCTAATACTAAACCCAACCATAAACCTATAGCACCCCAGCCGAAAGTAAATGTCATCAGATAGCCCCCACCTAGACCTACCCCCCAGTAAGCGAACATAGTGATTAACACTGGCACTTTAGTATCCTTCAACCCGATCAATGCACCAGCAGCAATAGTCTGAATAGAATAAAATATCTGGACTATTGCCCCCACAGCTAGGAAAGAAATTGCCGTTTTAACTATCTCGATATTATCCAGATTACTGGTGTCCAAATACATTGCGACAATATAGTTGGGAAACAGCCAAAAAATTAGTGCCACAATGCTCACAAAGGGACTAACTAGGGCAATGCAGACAAATCCCGCTCTGCTTGCACCCTGGAGATCATTTTGTCCCCTCAGATGTCCTACTCTCATGGTGATGGCATAGGAAATACCTATAGATACTGTTTCGACAAAATTTTCTGTCTCGACGGTAATTTCATGAGCTGCTAAAGTCTCTGTCCCAAACCATCCCATCATTAAAGCAGTGGCAGTGAATACTCCAATTTCTGCTCCGTACTGCAATCCCAAGAACCATCCAGTTTGGAAGATATCTATAAACATATCTTTATCGAACTGATGTAGAGCGCAATCAAGTTGGTAGTTTTTAAAGTAGTCGTCGAAGTAAACCCACCCGGCGGCGGTAATAAAATTCAGCCAAAAAATGAGTGCGCTTCCCCAACCGATACCGGCTAAACCAAGGGCTGGTAAACCAAATTTACCGAACATTAGTATGTAATTAGCAGCCGCATTCAATAATAGTCCAGCCACCGTAATTACTGTTAGGAATTGGGGGCGATTAAGGGCAGAACTAACTTCTTTTAAGATACAAAAACCGAGTGTAGCAGGAAAACCCCAAACTATAGACCGCAAATATCTTTGAGCTAATAACACATTGCTTTGTTCTTGACCAGTCAGCAGTAGGATAGAGTCAAAGTGCCAAATGACAAACATCACAGGTAAGCACATCGTCACAGCTAACCAAATTCCTTGACCGGTAGTACGGCTAACTAGGTCTACTTTTCCAGCACCAAAAGCATTGGCGACGCTTGCACCTACTGCTGAAAGAATAGAACGACAAATGGAAGCTAGAGTAGAAAAGGCCACTGCACCTAAAGCACCCGCAGCTAAAGCTTGGCTGTTAAGTAAGCCCATCATCACGCCATCCAATAAAGGAATGCCCGCTTCTAAGATTTGAGTAATTACCAGAGGAACTGCCAATTGTAGGCAGGCTTGGACTTCTAATATCAGTTCTGACTTAAATTCTTTTGAAGTTAACTCCATTGGGCACAAAAATTAAGGAGGGTGCAAAAAAAGTAAAATTTAATATATTAAGATATGTTACCACTTACAGATGCATCAACTCCAGCTATTAGCGATTGCCCCACCTTGACCTTAGCTAAATACACATCACTAGTACTTACGCATTGACAAGAAAACCAAAATACGTATAGTCGGAAAACCCATATCTTTCGTAGGGGCAATTCATAAAAAACTCCACCCACAAGGGGATGGAGTTTTTGGGCATGGGGAATGGGGCATAGGGCATGGGAAAGAAGTTACCAATGCCCCATGCCCTATGCCCCAAGCGGCGGAGCGGCTATCCCTCTCCACCCACTCTTGGGATGGAGTTTCCCGCCGCTTTCAATGAATTGCCCCTACGCGCGGGTATATTTATCATCAAGTAATGATTAATAAAAGCCTAAAACGACCTATTTTGGTAAATGCATACCATGATTAGTTTGTACAGTGCGTAAGTCCTAATCACTATGAGTTGTGAACTTGGAATTAAAAAATTGCTTTAACTCAACATTCACAACTCATAACTTTTTAACGTTATCGCGCCGGTAGTTGTGGGTGTTGAACAGAATATTTAGCGACGATGCCAGAAATCTCAGGGTTGTAAAGCCTCAGATAATTCCAGTAGTTGCCAAATACTTGACGCACATAATTTTTCGTTTCATCAAAGGGAATTTGTTCAACAAACTCATCTGGATCTTGTGTAGTTTGAGTTTGCAGCCATTTAGAGACATTGCCCGGACCAGCATTGTAACTGGCGATCGCGAGCAGCGAGTTATTGTTATATTGCTGATGAGTATGATCCAAATACCATGTACCCAGCATGATGTTATCGTTGGGATTTTCTAAGTTTATGGTTTTGATATCCACCTTGATTTGTGGGGTAATCCATTGAGCTGTACTCGGCAACAACTGCATTAAACCAGTAGCGTTAGCAATAGATTTGATTTTTGGCTCAAACCGTGACTCTTGACGAATTAAGGCAGTGACTAACAGGGGATTGAGTTTACGCTCAGTAGACCATTTTTCAATCTCCCGGAGATAAGGAAATGGATAACGGGCTTGCCAGTAGGTGATTTGCTTGCTGAAAGTTTGATATTGGGCAAGTTCAGCTGGTGTTTCGCGGTCTTCCAATTTAGAAATTTTGTCAATTCCGATGAGATTTTCTCCCTTAGCCTGCCGCATCAACCCTTCAGTAAATTGCTCTGCTACCGTCGGCTGAATTTTATTCTGAAATTCCGTTTCCCATTGTAACCAGGCATCGCGGTCTTGACCCAGCAGATACAATTCTTTGAAAGTTTCAGAACCAGTTGGCGGTAATGGACGCTGAGGTGTAATTACTTCGGGGTTCATCACGCGCACATTGTCAAAGTTGCCAACATTTAGCCCCAACATGTTCGCGGCTCGCCATGCATAGTAAGAGTAGGGAAATTGGCTAATCACATACTCATAAGCAGTTTGAGATTGCTGCTGTTTCCCTAGCAAAGCTGCCCATTTTCCTACCCAAAAGCCTGCTCTCGGAGCCAAAATACTGTTGGGATTGTTGGTGACAATTGGTTCTGCCCATTGCCAAGCACCAACGTAATCTTTAGCTTTGGCTTTGTCTTGGGCAATTTTCCAGCGATACTCTGCCGCTTCATCAGAATTTCCGTACTTGGCTATGAGTAATTGCCACGCTTGGCTAGCTGACTTTTGATTATTCAGGGCTTGGAGAGTTTTGGCTTTTTGTACCAGTGCAGTACCAGCTTGTTTCGGAAATTTACTAATTACCTGCTCAAGATAGGGTAAGCCATCTTTAGGTGTTGCCATTTCTGCTAAACGCAGTAGAGCATTCCCAGTTTCCTCAGTATTTGGAAATTGCTGCACTAATTGTTTATAGGTGGCGATCGCTTTTTCTTTATCTTTGCCTCCTACCTGTAACCCCCGTGCGGTACGGTAGAGGTTGCGAGATGTTTTGGGTGCGTTGGCATAAGCATTCGCCGCTTTGATAAATTGATTATTTTCCCAATAGCTTGTACCAATTAGTTCCCAGTCTTCGGGTTTGAGGGTAGGTTCTTTTACTAACTGATCTAAAACGCCAACTATGCCTGGTTGGTCATAGGCATATTTAGCCAAAATCAACTGTAATTGTGGCTGATTGGGATTTTCTTGCAAGCGTTTGCGAATAATTTCCCAAGTCAGAGGATTGGCAGGAAATTGAGCGATCGCTATTTCTTGTTGCTTCGGTTGGGCAATTAGATAGAGCGCTTTCACAGAGGCCGCTTCTTTGGGATACTGTTTCAGCACGCTTTGCCTGAGATCCGAAGCTTTGCCATCCTTCCCCAGTATATCCTCTGCCTGTGCCTGTTTCAGCAAAATGTAGGGCGCGAGAATAGGATAGTCTTTCTCTAGTCCGTCTAGTAAAACTAGGGCTTTTTGCGCTTGGGTTCTTTCAATGTAATCACTCGCCAAAAGATAACGAGCGCGATTTCGATCTGGCGATCGCGATTCTTGAGCGATCGCTGCTAGTTTTGCCGCCCGTTCTGGCAGCGATTCTGATACCAGTGGAAAGACGGCTGATTGGGCAATGCTACCCTCTGATGTTTGCTGTGCTTGATTCTGACTCAGTTTGAGCCATTTCCCCAGAGACTTGCCAATCTGAGGTGCTGATACCATTGCCCCAGCTAAAAAGGCAAACAGTGCTGCACCCGCAATTATCGAAATTTGCTTTTTCTGTAGTTTCTTCAGCATGAATACCCGCTGAAAAGTTCCGGTGAATTTCTTGAAACTCTAACACTCCTAATCATCAGTGTTACCAATTTTTAATTTTAGATTTTTAATTTTATGTAGAAAAATTCTAATTTTCAATCCTATGGTTAGTAGTATTGAGTAGATATCACATATTAAATATTATTACATCTATCTTTGGTTTGATGGATTGGGGTGATCGCTCCAAAAATACTCCTATGCGTAGGCGTAGTCAGCCGTAGGTATCGCCGAAATAGCAAATGGGGTCGCCGAAATGGCAAATGGAGTCGCCGATATAGCAAATGTGATCGCCGATATAACAAATGGAGTCGCCGAAATAACAAATGCGATCGCCGATATAGCAAATGGAGTCGCCGAAATAACAAATGGAGTCGCCGATATAGCAAATGCGTAGGCGTAGCCCTTGATAATGATTAACGGGACTTAAACAAAAAAGAAAACTAAAATAAGATATGATTTACCATCAATTATTGCAGAATTAATGGTTACTCAATTTGCGAGGAGTCGTGGTGCGCCACTCACTGCAATTACCATATCACGTTGTTGCATTAGGCGGCTTTGTTTTGTACCGAGTTCAGTGCGATCGCCTGCTCTTGTAGGATGCGTTAGCGCCAGCGTAACGCATCACCCAAAACCTTGAACTCACCGATCCCAAACCTCTAATAAGGGCATCAATTCCTCCTTCATTCCCCAATCAACCGAATAAATACCCTGTGCTACATATCGGTGAAAACTTGAATACTTCCAATCCATTGCTCGCTGACACAACCCATGTTGTACTGGATTGTAATGGATATAATCACAATGCCGCGCAAAATCAGCATCATCTCGAATCCAATGTTCCCAAAATCGTCGCTGCCAAAGATTGCTCTCTCTCCGTTTCTGCCGTGATTCACTCCGGTTTGCCAGCAACTGTAGCTTAGACGCTCCTTGCTTGGTGACATCGCTTTTAATCAATCGCCAACGAGTTGCATAATCACTATCATTGGGTGGTAAAGTCCAGATGCAGTGGATGTGGTCAGGTAACAACACAATGGCATCGATCGCAAAAGGATATTTTTCACGAACCTTGAGAAATGCCGAGCGCAGCAAAGGACGGGCAACATCCGTGCAAAGCCACGGTTGTCTTTGATGTGTTACCTGGGTAAAGAAGTAGGTACCGCCCTCAATCCTGCTTTTGCGGTAGTTGGTCATTGAATCATACAATTCGGATTTGTTGATTAGTTTGCCCAAATCCAGCAGATAATCGATAATTCAGCACGTTTATTCCAGAGGGTGATGCGTTACGCTATCGCTAACGCATCCTACAAGATCGAGTGATCGCACTGTAAAATCAGCCACCATTAGACGAGGTACGGTTCCCCCGTAGTAGCAAAGGTCACTTTTTGGGCGGGGCTACTCCCGTGAACAACTTCACATAAATCACTAATCTTCATTTCAGCATCCCCTGATGAATTTCCATCAGCCCTGCAAAACCTGAACAGCAGTCAACTTTAGCGAAGCAAATACCAGCGAAGCGATCGCGCTATCCCGTACATACACCTTCTCCTCATAAAAACCCTCTACCCATTCCAGAACCGTCACTCGCTCTTGTATCGGATCGACGATCCAATACTCAGCAATACCCCGCGCCGCATACTCCGATCGCTTATAGCGATAATCACGACTGCTCTGATTTGGACTCACCACCTCAACCACCAATAACGGGGGTGGCATCTCTGGCATCACCGTAGATCGTTTAGCCCCCTCCATCGCAGTCGCCAACTCCTCAGAAAACACCACCAAATCAGGAACGCGCACCCGTGAACCAGTAGTCACAATTTCCGTTTTCATCGACAGCCGATAAGCAGGAATACCCAGTTGCACAAAGCAGACAAGGATAAACATGGCAATTCGTCGATTTATCTCACTCTCAGCCGTCATCAGAAGCAATTCTCCATCTTCAAACTCATAGAGAGCATCTGTACCATCGTCATAATTAAAGAACTCCTCAAGAGTCATCTTCCCAGATGCAGCTTTCTCTAATGTGATTGCCATAATCACCTTACCTTCTTGTTAAAAAATCATTAGCTTGATCTATTATCGCAATATCTCCTCTAAGTACAGCTTTGCGTAAAATCGTGGCGAATTGAGAGTTGAAATTTAAACGCATAGGTGCTTCGCCTTCCCGCAGGGTAGGGGCGGTAAACGCAAAGTCTCCCCTCTCCTTAGTAAGGAGAGGGGTTGGGGGTGAGGTTTTGTATTTTATTTACAGGAGAATTCAAGTATTTGAACCACATCTGTCGTAAGGGCACAGCATTGCTGTGCCCCTACCGCGTGGTTTATTTACCTGAAAATAGCTGTAATACCAAGTTGCCAAAGATAGTATTTGGTAGAATTCACATTCCTTGCTCAAGCAATCCTCTGAGCTTTTACAGGAATCTCAATCACAAACTTTGTGCCTTGCCTCAGTCTGGAATCACACCAAAGATTACCGCCATGTTTCTCAGTCACAATTTGATAGCTCATAAACAAACCTAAACCAGTGCCTTTGCCAACGGGCTTAGTGGTGAAAAAAGGATCAAATAGTTTAGAGCGAATCTCTTTTGAAATGCCTATTCCATTGTCAGAAATCATAATCATCACTTGGTTTGTATCGATTTGACGAGTCTGAATGCAGATGGCATTGGGGTTGGCTGAAATGTCTTGCAACAAACGCCCCTGATTAGATTCTTCTAATGCATCAACAGCATTGCTCAAAAGATTCATAAACACTTGATTAAGGGAGCCAGGATCACATTCAATCAGTGGTAACTCACCATACTCTTTAATAAGCTGGATCTGTGGGCGATCGGCTGTTGCTTGCAATCGATGTTGCAAAATCACCAAAGTACTATCAATCCCTTGATGAATGTCTACCGCTTTCAATTCTGCTTCATCCAAGCGCGAGAAGTTCCGCAGCGATAACACAATAGTACAGATACGCTCAGTACCAATTTTCATGGACTGAAGAATGTTGGTCAAATCTGACTGTAAAAAGTCCAGTTCAAGTTTATCCAATTCTGCGTGCAGAGCTTGAGGTGGATTTGGATAGTGCTGTTGGTAAGCTTGCAATGCTCTCAACAAGTTTTGGATATACTCAGAAACATAATTCAAGTTGCCATGAATGAAATTAACCGGGTTATTGATTTCATGGGCAACCCCTGCTACCATCTGTCCCAATGCAGACATTTTTTCACTCTGAATCATCTGCAATTGAGTCCGTTTCAGTGTTTGTAGGGCTTGCTTCAGAGTCGTATTCTTTTGATTCAATTCTTCAGTTCTCTGCTGAACTCGAACTTCCAGAGTTTCATTGGTTCTGGCTAATTCGGCAAAAGCTAAACGCAGCTTGGTTTCTGCTTGTGTTCGTTCGGCGATCATTGCTGTTAGCACCAAAATGGTAAGTGTAATCACGCCAATAAATGATTGCAGCTGCATCAAAGATTCGTTCAGATTCGCAGTCACAAAACCACCTTTGCCATTGACGGTTGCGATCGCTGCGATCGCAGCCACAATAAAAGTTAACAGTGTTGCACCCGGTTGCCCCAGTCGAAAGGCAGACCAGATTAACGTCGGAATTAACATATACTCTAAGTGATATCCCTTACCAAAAGCAACTTTGGCGATCAGAATGACTAACCCCATAAGGATAACTGGCTCTATGATTAACCAGAATCTTAAAGGGTGTGAGTTTGCTATTGAGTGTCGAAGATGAGGGAGATTTTCAGAATCCTCTGAGGTTGAACTGAGGGATAAGCATTGCCAGATTGGATGTCGGTTTTTTTGAATTAATTGCCCCCAACTAAGCAGAATCGGAGTAACGATAAAAATTCCCGAAACATTAGAAATCCACCAGGTTAACCAGACTGTCCCATACGCTGTCCAGGGAACTTTACCACTCAACGCCAAGCAAGCCACTCCAACAGTTGCATTGATGATCGGCCCCACCATCCCGGTTAAGATCAAAAATTTGAATACGTTGGTAACACGTTCTAAGGGATAGTGAATGTTGGTAGTTTTCCGCAGCAGGAAAGCACCCAACAGAGTCCCCAAAGTTGTTCCGATCGCAATTCCTAGTACTGGCAGCGTTGAAATCACCAAGGATAAGAAACTTGTTGGATCTCGGAACGCCCAGAAATTAGCGAGAAATGAACCCAGCAAAACACCGTAGCCCATCCAGTTACCAAACAATAGAACAGCCCCAGTAGCAATTCCATCTGGAGGCCAAACTGGAGTCACATTCTGGGGTGTGGAGGCAAGGTGCCGTGAAATTTCAGCCATTCCATAATAGGCGATCGCTAAAACAATGGTGCCTCCGATTTGCCTTAGCGGATGAGGGAATATAGAGGATTTTTGTTGAATCATCTGTTTAGTGGCTGCTTGATATCAAGGTTCCTTTCTAAACATAGAATGCCCTTTTCTCTTAACGTCGGAACATAAAGCAGCTATGAAAGTAGTTTACAAAACGTATTAAAACAAGCGGTGATTTATACCCTAGCTCTCAACTGTGGTGAAAAAGCTGTCCGCAGTCTCCTGATTAGAGATAATATTTCTATCATCAGTAATTCTCTATCATCTATGACTCAAGCCATACCCAAGCTAGTAACCTTTGAGGAATTTGTCGATTGGCTACCCGAAAATCGACGAGTACGCTACGAACTACATAAAGGGCAAATTGTTGAAATGGCGCAACCAGTAGGGGAACACGAAGAAGTTAAAGGATTTCTATGTATCGAAATTGCTGTTGAAATCCAACGTCTAGGATTGCCCTACTTCATGCCCAACCAAGCTATAGTTAGACCTCCTGAAAAAGATTCTGGTTACGTCCCAGATGTGTTGGTGCTAAATCGTGCAAATCTGGCAAGCGAAAAATTATGGAAAAAACAATCTATCGTTAGTTTGAGTGCATCGATCCCTTTGGCAATTGAGGTTGTATCAACTAACTGGCGGGACGATTACTACTTAAAATACGCTGACTATGAAGAGATGGGTATCCCCGAATACTGGATTGTCGATTATGTTGCCTTGGGTGGACGTAATTTTATCGGTAATCCCAAACAACCGACAATCTCTGTTTGTAACTTAGTTGATGGAGAATATCAGATAAGTAAGTTTCGAGATAGCGATCGCATTATTTCCCAAACTTTTCCCGAATTAAATCTCACCCTAAATCAGATTTTTCAAGCTGGTGTGGTGTAGCGTTTATCGTTTTGCCAATTCTGGAGTCCGTCCCTTCAAACCAATCATCAACTTCAGCATAAACACCTTTAATACAGGTACTCGCTGCAAAAACCATAAACCGAGGCGACGCACCACTACCACAGGTAAGAAATTATTAGAAAACATCCGATCTAACAAATCGGTGAAACCTAAAATCGTCAGGTTTTCTAGCTTGCGCCAACGTTCATAACCTTTAAGAATTTGAATGTCGCCAATATCTTTACCCGCTTGGTGCGCTGCTTGGATTACTTGCGCCAAAGCTGCTGCATCCCGAATCCCCAGATTTAAACCTTGTCCGCCCACAGGATGGCAATTGTGCGCCGCATCACCAATTAATGCCAGTCGCGGGAGAACATAGCGATCGCTTTGCATGAGTTGTACTTGGAATACAAAGCGATCGCCTAGTAATTCCAATTTCCCCATCTGATTGCCATAGCGACGGGTTAATTCTGCCAAAAATTGCTGATCATCTAAAGTACATAAAGCTTTTGCTTCTTCGTGCGGGGCTGTCCAGACAATGCGGCAACGGTTCCCCGGTAAAGGTAAAATTGCAAAAGGGCCGCTAGACCAAAATCTTTCGTAAGCGGTGTTATTGTGCGGTTTTTCTGGTTTGACAAATGCAACTATGCAAGACTGCCAATATTTCCAGCCAGAGGTTTTGATACCAGCAGCTTGACGAATCGGCGATCGCGCCCCATCTGCTGCTATTAGTAATTTGCTCTTGACTGTCTGTAAGCGATCGGCAACTTTAATATCTATCGCTACTACATCCTGCTGATACTGCGTATTTACCACTTTTGCCGGACACAGATAAGTCACATTTGGACAATTTTGGACAAACTCCTGCAACGGTTGCAACAACGCTTGGTGTTCCGCCACATAACCCAACTCTGATGTATTTAGATCATCTGTGGTAAATTCCACCACATTGGGAGAATCGGCATCAGAAAGACGAACCCGGTAATATTTGGCGATTTGAGGCAACATTTTGTCCCAAACTCCAATTCCTTGATAAATTAGCGACGAAAGCTTATGAACTGCATAGGCTTGCCCCTTTGCTACCGCCGCTGATGCCAATGTTGCCTCAATCAGCAAGACACTCAAACCAGAATCTTTTAAAGCAGAGGCTAGAGTTAACCCAATAATCCCACCGCCGACAATTACCAAATCATATTCATATCCCCGCTCATTTGGCGGTGTTGGTTGAGGGGAAAGAGTTTGCTCAAGCTGCGTTAAGGCCATTGTTAAGTTAGGTTACAGCGTCTTCACTTTTATTTTGACGCGATCGCGCCCTTTAAGGCAAGTTAATAAAATTGAAAAACCTCACTGATGACTAAGGACAACAGCGAGGTTACACAGCTTTACTTATTTTGCTGATAAATAAAGTATAAATTTTGTTGCAGAGCTACTACCAACTATTACTACTAAGAGTAACTTATCATTAAATATGCTGTGTTTTACAGCAGGAGATTATGGATGATGTTTGCGAACGTGATGGTGACGCATTGGTTTGTGATGATGTCTATAATAATGCCTAACAGCAGCTGAAGCCGGTGTAGCTTGAAAGATTGGTGCAGCAATGGCTACGGGGGTAGCGATCGCCAGAGCTATAATTAAACCTTTAGCAAACTTGTTCATGTGATTTCCTTGATCCTCTTTATTCAGTGAATCTATGAATTGAATATGACAAATACATATGTCGATATCTTGTTATTTATATGAAGTTTTCGTGGATATTTTTGCCGATATTAGCATCTATATACACCTGATAATTTATTAGTCTTCAGAGAAAAAACACGGAGTTTTTCGGCAAGTAGCTAGAGTTAATTGTTAGACTATAGCGTTTTCTAATTTAGTGATGTACAGCTTAACCTTACCCCGACAAACCTGTACTTTATCTCCTCTTTCCTTGCTAAGGGGATGAGGTTTTGATCTGATGTACTTCATCCACCTGAGAACCACTATAAATAAGGGTGATTCTATTGTTTTAAAGAAATTTACCAACTTCAAAAAAAACCTACTGTGATCCACAGCAGGTCTAAATTGTATGGTATGTAGTTAGAGAGTAGTAGAAAATAAACTTGTTATATAACTACTGCAAAATATCAAAGTTAACAGCAACTATAAAGATCATATTTGAGCAGTAAGACACTGATGAATAACCAGGGCTATTTAGTTCTAGGCATAAACCGCCCAGAACTAAAGTTCACAGGCTTTTAGCTAAAGTCCGTTAAAACGGACTATAAACTTTTCTCAGTCGTCTTTAGAGGATGTTTGAAAAGTCGTAAAGTATATCAAAAACCCCGCTTCCATTCCTCTCCCAGAAGCGGAGAGAGGCTTTGAAACCCCCATTCCCTTGTAGGGAAGGGGGGCTAGGGGGGTTAGGTTTCTGAGCTTTTGATGTTAGCAATAATACTTTTCAAACGTCGTCTTTAGACGAGTTTCGCTATTAGACTCAGAATTCATTCTGAGACGGGCTAGATGAGAATGAACTAGCCCTGCATGAATAACCGTCTATAGCCCAATACCCTTGGGTTAAGGATAATTGTAGGTTGGGCTCAACATTCGTGTTACTCAACAAACCACGACAAATGTTGGGTTTCGTTCCTCAACCCAACCTACACAGCTTAAGCTTTTTGGCGCTAACCAAGCTTATTGCTATATAGTCTATGTTCACTGCCAGCTTAACCATTATTAAGCAGATATCAAGGAAGCGTCTGACGGCTTTACAAAAGATGAGAAGAACAGCTATTTACTTTCATCAATAATTAGTTACTTGGGGTAGTTGGTGTAGGTGCAGGTGGCGTAGTTGCATCTGGTGGAGTAACGGGTTTTTTAACTGCGGATTGTTTAACTACGGATTTACTTTTAACAGCTTTGCTAGAGTTGTGGTGTTTGTGTTTATGATGTTTCCGTTTTGCAGTCTTGGATTTGGCAACTTTAGCAGTTGCGTAAGTTGCAGTCGGGGTAGGAGTAGTTTTGGCTTGAACAGTAGATGTAGAAACGGCTACAGGGGTAGCAAACATTAGAGCCAAAAGTAAGGCTTTAGCGAACTTATTCATTTAAAACTCCTCATCAAATAACCAATTGCCTAACTATCTACTAGTCGTATGTCATTAGTTTGTAATTTGTGTGAATCTTACGTGTGATTTTTTAATTATCTCTATTCAAAGATAGATGACTTTAAGTAAATACCTTGCTAAGTGATACTAGTTGCCATAAGATGATCAGCTATTACAAAGTTAGATGTAACATTTTGCACATCATCTAGGTTTTCTAAGGTAGCGATGTCTACTACGGGCTATTCGGCGTCGCGCCTAAATAGCTTGATAGGTTAAGATGGCTGTGTTAATTTTGATTAGGAAATGCTGAGAGCCATTAATTCTTCTGCTATTTCAAAGTTAGCTGTGACATTTTGCACATCATCCAAGCCTTCTAGAGTGTCAATTAATTTGAAAAGCGATCGCGCCTGATCGGGATCAGTAACTTCTACGCTATTACTAGGAATCCAGCGCAATTCGGCATCAATTACCTTAAATCCTTGATCTTTGAATGTCTGGCTAAGGGTTTCTAAATTGCCAATGTCAGTAAATACTTCAGCCATCTCATCTTCAGTCATCTCATAAGACTGGGCATCGCCTTCAAGGGATGCTTCTAAAAGCTGTTCTTCATCAACTACACCCTGCACCACACAAACGCCTTTTTGCTCAAACATCCAGCTAACGCAACCGACTTCACCGAGATTGCCACCATTTTTACTAAAAGCTACACGCAAGTCAGCAGCAGTGCGATTACGATTATCTGTGAGGGCTTCGATTAAAATTGCCACACCACCAGGGCCGTAACCTTCGTAGCGAATCGCTTCAAAGATCGCATTATCACCGCCAAAAGTGCCTGCACCTTTAGCGATCGCTCGTTCAATATTATCATTGGGGATACTCGCAGCCTTTGCTTTGTCAATTGCCGTGCGAAGTTGAAAATTCAGCGCCGGATCTGGTACACCGCTTCTAGCCGCAACGATAATCGCCCTAGATAACTGAGTGAAGGTTTTTCCCTTCCTTGCATCTACTACGGCCTTCTGGCGCTTAATATTTGCCCATTTACTATGTCCTGCCATAATCTTAAATTATCAAAACTCTATTCAAGATTAGGATATACCTAGCTTTTGCCCAGATGCAAAGGTGCGGTTGTTAAACTCCACCCATAAAGCGATGGAGTTCTTCTGACTCCTTTCATTCAAAAACCATCATTCCAGGATGATTGATAGGTAGTATCCAACTCGTAGGTTTAGCGTATGTACCTGCTGGGTATGGCGCTATCCATGCGTTAGGTTTACACCCAGGAAGGCACAGGCATACATGAGTATCAGACAGCCACCATACTTGGTATTGATCCGCCCAGTAAAATATCAGCTTACCGGACATCAGATCATTTACGGTTGCCCGCCTAGCCATTTTTATCGCCCTCGCCTTTGTCCCATTCCTGCCACTGTTCTACGGTTTATTCTATTTCTTCTTGTGTGGACTCTCTTGTTGTACCGTCGTCCTCTTCTGTTACAAAATCACCAGGGTTTTCTGGATCGCAATAAGTCCTTGGCATACTCTGTTAGACCTCCTTTTGTAATTGAATGTATTGCTTAATGGCTGACGGCGAGAACGTCAATTAAGATCATTGTGCAACGCTACATCAGAATTGCAAAGTTGTAGTAGCTAAATTACGAGAACTGATCAATCATTTTAATCAACATCATGCACGATTTTTTTTCGTCTTCCCGCTATGCCAAGCGAAAAAGAAAGAAAGTGTCACGCTATCTTAGGAGGTTACTGCTTCTATTATTGGTGGGCATACTAGCTTTAGCTGGATGTCAAAGTATTCTAACTGGTGTTAAGCAAGATAAAGTAATTCATTTAACCTTGTGGCAAGGTGTAAATCCGCCGCCAAATCGGGATGTGCTGCAAAAGCTGGTAGACAAATTCAATCAATCCCACTCAGATATTCAAGTAGAGTCGCTTTATGTTGGGCAACAGGATCAGCAAACGCCCAAGATTTTAGCGGCGGTGGTAGGAAATGCACCCCCAGATTTATTGTGGTACAATCCAACGATCGCAGGTCAATTGGTAGAACTCAATGCGCTTTTACCTTTGGATGAAATGCTGGATCAATCTCCAATCAAAGCCGAAATTGACCCGGCTTTATATTCATCAATGAAATACAACGGGAAGATTTGGTCTGTGCCTTTTGCTACGAATAATGTTGGTATTTTTTACCGTCCGAGTTTGTTTAAGGCAGCAGGGATTACTGAATTACCGCGCACTTGGGAAGAGTTTGGACAAGTTGCGAAGAAATTAACTCGTGATACTAATGGTGATGGACGAACAGATCAATATGGGATGTTTCTACCTTTGGGGAAGGGAGAATTTACAGTGTTCACCTGGCTACCGTTTATGTGGAGTGGTGGCGGCGAGTTGGTGAGTGGTGATTCACAGAATGCAGCAGCAGTAAATTTGCAAGATAATCAAGGTGCGATCGCGGCTTTGCAATTCTGGCGCAATTTAATTACAGACGGTTCCGCGATTTTATCTGGTCCAGAACGGGGTTATGAGACAGATGACTTGCTGGCTGGTAAAGTGGCAATGCAATTAAATGGCCCTTGGACTCTGGGGCAATTTCAAGAGACTGGTGTTGATTTTGATGTTTTTCCAATTCCGGTTGGGCAGAAACCTGCTACTGTTATTGGTGGTGAGAATCTCTTCTTTTTCAAAACCACGCCGAAACGCCAAAGAGCAGCCTTTGAGTTTGCCGAATATGCTTTGAGTGAAGAATTTCAGACAGAATTAGCATTGGGAACTGGCTATTTACCCGTGAATTTGAAATCTCGTCAAAGTCGAAAATATCAGGAATTCGTCAATAAAATACCACAGGTGAAGGTATTTTTAGATCAAGCTAAATATGGGCGATCGCGTCCGATATTTCCTGGTTACAATCGGATTTCTGACAGTGTAGGGCGAGCGATTGAATCTGTATTGTTGGGTAAAAGTTCGCCAGCAGATTCACTCAAAGCAACCCAGCAACGCCTAGATTTGATTTTCAAGTGATCCGATTACCCGAAATCCCTACAAAACCTCACCCTGTCAAGAAAGTACATCCCTCTCCTTACTAAAGAGAGGGACAGGTTTTGCGTAGTATAACCAGGGTGAGGTTTTTTGAGAGCTACGGTGTACACACAAGTGATCCGATTACCCAAAATCCCTGGAAAACCTCACCCTGTCAAAAAAGTACATCCCTCTCCTTACTAAGGAGAGGGACAGGTTTTGCGTAGCATAACCAGGGTGAGGTTTTTTGTTTAAATCACAAAAGGTTCAAGTTCGCGGTTATACCACTCATCTTCAACACGTTCAGTAATCAGTGGTCTGATGATAAACTTGGGTGGGCGACCATCCAGAACATCAATCCGCACACATGAGTAAGGCAGTCGGTTCTGAGAATTGTAGTCATGACGACCCACAAAAAGCATTGAATCTGCAACTTTCCGAATGGGTTTACCGGCAATTTCGGTAAAAGTCTCCATCAATTCAGTCCCCCCTCGCCGTTGATAGCGGGGACGATGACCACTACCACCAGAGATAATGCAGTTAATGTGGGAGTCAGCAAATCCGGTATCAGTTGTGCAAAGATGCTCGAAACAGTGAGCGTGACCATTTAAAATCAAATCCACTATAGGACGTTCTTTAATTAGAGAACCAAGATTTTGTGCCACTTGTTCAAACACCCAGCGCAAGCGGTGGCGAACCGCCAAAGTTTGCGCCTGATTCCACTTGGTAGCTTCTGTGACGTAGGGTGGATGGTGGAAAAAGATTACACGTCCGCGCACTTCGGAGGTGTTCCAAGATTCGATTAGTCTGCTTCGCAACCATTCAAGTTGTTCAAAGTCGATCGCAGGCATTTGCTGAGATGTTAGTTGTTTTTCAATATCGATTTTGATCTCATTTATTTGGTCTAATTTGGCACTTAGCTCATCGAGTTGTTCGGCGTCGGTGGGTTTATCTGGGTTGAGGCGATCGCATATTCCCAAAATCTGCAATTCTTCTTGATCTATTTCCTGGCGACGCTTTTGCAATTCCCGGCGGTAAATTTCTCCCTCTTGAGTTGCAGGTAATGGTGATGGTGTATTAAAGGTGTTGGAATCTAAAGCGAAAAAGTCAATACCGCCGTAACGGAAAGTGTAATAACGATTGGGTAAGCGGGTAAACTGTCCAGGTTCGTAACGCAAACAGCGCCCTGTGTCAGTCTTAGCAGTATAGTGTTGATCTAAATGACGTTCCAATTCTGGGGAAGACATCGCCCCTGTATAGTCCAAAAACGCCCGTGCATAGGCATCGCCTTGATATGATCCATGCCAGCCAATCTCACTATCTTTGTAGCGCAACAAGCGACGCAGTGGTAACGTAGTTCCAGCCAGCCAACGGTAGATTAACGGCACATCGTAGTAATCATGATTACCAAGTACTGGCAAGAATGGCAGATTAAACACCATGCGATCGTAAGAAATGCCTTTGGGGTTGTCGCCACCGACCAGAAATTCCCGATAAGGCTGAATAAAGTTTGTCGAGTAATATTCTTGGGAACCCACCACATAAATTACATCGCCTGTGTGCAACACAAAACTGCAATCATCTCGGTGAGTCAGCATCAGTTCAGCAACTTTTCGTTGGGGGTGGTGTCGAGAATGGGATTTGGTGCCGGAATCACCGATAACCATAAACGAAAATTCTGGACTATCCTGCCTGCGATCGTCAATCACCATGCTGGTTTGGTCAATTCCCCGTTCCACAAAACTTGGATGCATCCACCGCACCCGTTCCTTCATCTTTTGAATTTTTACAGGAATCGGTGGCTCGGAAATCAATTTCATGGCTGATAACTCTTCAATGCCTAATGCATATGCAGATTGTAACGAAATAATAAGGGTTTTATTTTAAATCTCCTTTCCAGAGACTGCTAAACACAAAATTTCTCTTAGGAACGTGGATTAAATAAAATGCAAAACTTCATCCTGTCTCACGATCCCTCTCCTTTATAAGGAGAGGGATTGAGGGTGAGGTAAGCCAGGGACATAAATTGTATATTATTTAATTCTTATCCCTTAGTGCCTTTGCATCTTAGCGTAAAATTTACTACTCACCACCACTAAATGTATTACGCAATTTTCAGGTAATTAACAGGGGCTTTGCCTACATAGCCGTACTATCGTAATAAACATAATACTTGTGCATCTATGAAAAATGCGATCGCTCTTAAGCTCTTTGTTGGTATCGCTCATCAAACAGGATTATTATTTCTCTGCTCTATGCTACTAATAGCCTGTAGTAAAAGTGGCACTACTGGTGCAAATTCTGCAAATAACCCAACAGTAACAACAGGTGCAGTTGATGCGATTCCGATCGGTATCGCTTTTGCCCAAACAAGCAATATAGCATTACTTGGTCAAGAAGGAACTGATGGAGTAAAAATTGCCGAAAAGTATTTTAATGAGCAAGGTGGTATCAATGGTAAACCAATTAAATTAGTATATCAAGATACTGGTGGCGATGAAGTTGGAGCCATTAATGCCTTTCAAACTTTAATTAATAAAGATAAAGTTGTTGCCATTGTTGGCCCTACCCTGTCACAACAAGCTTTTAGCGCTGACCCCATAGCAGAACGTAATCAAGTTCCAGTTATGGGAGCATCAAATACTGCTAAAGGGATTCCCGAAATCGGTGATTATGTTGCTCGTGTTTCTTCATCTGTTGCTGTCGTCGCTCCTTATTCGGTGAAAGCCGCACTCAAGCAAAATTCTCAAATCAAAAGAGTAGCTGTATTCTACGCTCAAAATGATGCTTTTAATAAGTCGGAAACAGAAATTTTTCAGAAGACAGTTAAAGATTTAGGATTGAATTTAGTAACAGTACAAAAGTTTCAAACTACAGATACCGACTTTCAAAGTCAAGCCAGCGATGCGATTAATTTAAAACCAGACTTAGTGATTATATCCGGGTTAGCTGTAGATGGAGGTAATTTAGTTAAACAACTACGGGAACTTGGTTATAAAGGAATAATTGTTGGTGGCAATGGTTTTAATACATCTCATATCTTTTCTGTATGCAGAGAGCTTTGTGATGGTGTGATTATTGCTCAAGCTTACAGTCCTGTATATCCCAGTAAAATTAACACTGCATTTCGTAAAGCCTACATTGAACAATATCGTAGAGAACCACCCCAAGTGAGCGCTCAAGCTTTTACTGCCTTGCAAGTATATATAGAAGCTCTACAATCTTTGGATAAAAAAAGCAAAATTAACAAATTGACGCTGCCACAATTGCGTACACAATTAAATCAGGAGTTACTCAAAGGAAAGTATCAAACTCCTCTTGGTGAAATTGCTTTTTCACCAGTAGGTGATGTCATTCAGAAAGACTTTTACGTTGCACAACTGAAGATGGAAGCAAACGGCACCAATGGTAAATTTTCTTTCTTAAGCGTAAAATAGTACTTTCTCAAGCTAGTTTGGGGGTTTGTAGTAAGCAGTAAAGTCATTATAAGAGTCGATTCAAATATCCCTAAAGGTCATGAATAAAAGAATTCCAAGCATCAAGATCCACCGTCACTTTTTTGTAAGTATGGAACCCGCGTCACAATCCGGTTCAATTAAAGCCAAAAGCCTTAATTTGCGTAGGAACGAAACCCAACACTAAACATTAATTGTTGGGTTTCACTTTGTTCAACCCAACCTACGATTCTAATTCAGAATTCTGACTCCTGAATTCTGAATTCTGCTGTAATTAGTTCTCTTGTCCCGTTGGTCGAATGAGGATTTCGTTGACATTAACATGCGGTGGTTGAGTGAGAGCGTAAACGATCGCAGCAGCAATGTCTTCGCTTTGCAGAGGTTGAATTGACTTGCGTCGTTCTTCGATCCGTTGTTTGGCAACGGGATCGGTAATTTGGTTGTCAATTTCCGTATCCACTAAACCTGGTTCGATAATGGTGACGCGGATGTTGTCCTTGTGGACTTCTTGGCGCAATGCTTCGGAGATGGCATTGACACCCCATTTGGTAGCATTATAAACACCCAGACCCGCCCGCGCTGTGCGGCCAGCCACTGAGGAAATATTGACTATATGCCCGGATTTTTGCGCCTTCAACAGAGGCAAAACAGCATGAGTAGCATATAGCAATCCTAGTACATTGAGGTCAAACGATCGCCGCCAGTCTGAGCTATTCCCAGCTTCAATGGTGCCGAGTAAGGCAATCCCGGCATTATTCACCAGGATATCGACCCTTCCCAATTCTGCATTTGCCTTTGCCACCAAGTTATTTACCTGGGTTTCGTCAGTCACATCGGTAATAATGGATAATGCCTTGCCACCACTAGATTTTATGCGTTCTGCTAATGCCTGAATGCGATCGCCACGTCTAGCAGCAAGTACTACTGTAGCTCCTTCTGCTGCCAAAGCGATCGCCGTTGCTTCTCCAATTCCGGCTGAAGCGCCAGTGATAATTGCTACTTTTCCCTCTAATTTCCCTGTCATCGGATTATTTAACTCCTTAGTAATTGATAATTGGGCATTAATTATCCTAAATTACAGCTATTTTCAGGTAAATAGACCACGCCACGCGGTAGGGGCACAGCAATGCTGTGCCCTTACGACAGATGTGGTTCAAATACTTGAATTCTGCTGTCAAGGCGCTATATCAACGATAGTGTTCAACTAAATACACTAACTTGATAGATTTACTGTTTTTTATACTAGTTAGCAAACTATCATAGACAACTCTAAGAAGCAAGGTGTAGGGGGAATGGGGAGTGGGAACCGCCGGACTGCTGAGATTATTCTCTAGAAGGCAATTGTTCAACAGCTAGAGTTTTAAGCACTTCTAGCAGTTTCTGAAGAGACTCGCCATTTGTTCAGCAAGTCAGTAAAATTATTACCTAGACGTTCCTGCCTCAATCCGCGCCCCAAGCTGAAGAACTCGTCCGAGATCATCAGCGTTTCGCCAGGTTTCAATTATCTTCCCATCAACAATCCAATGAATGAAGATAGCCGTGAACGTCTGCTCTCGACCATGACTAGGTATTCCCAGGAAACTTTCTTGAGCGCAGGTGTTGGTCGCACGCACCACAACTTTATCACCTTCAGCAATTACATATTCAATTGTCCATTTCTGCTCAATAGCCCCAAATGAACCAAAGAGTTTACGTACCCCATCTGGCCCTGGAGGAAGCCCAGGTAAACCACCGTGCATCGTCCAAGTTGAGGCGGTCATCTCGCAGATATCTTCAATCCGATGCTCGCTAATGAGTTCGACCCAGCGTCGAGCAATTATTTTGTTGTCTTCAATGTCAGACATTGCTACTCCTTTTTATAGTTGCAAGTCACATAGTCAAACATACTCAGACATTTGTGAGATTGGATAAAAGCCACTCTACTTTTAGCATGAACACGCTTGAATAGTAGAATTATACGCCTTGGATGTACTACCAGACATTCCCTATCCTTTAGAATAGACTTGAGACAGTCGAATCCTTCTTTCCTTACTTTTTCTGGCGATGTTATATCCCGCATTGACATCGGCATGAATTTTGACACGATTAGTATAATTGCAAAAACTAATAATTTATTCCAGAAAATCATGAATGAACTTCAAAGAACTATTCGCTAAATATAGCTTTATTGACGATGCATTTAATTAGCAATTGATCTAAAGTTTCTATTTTCCCCAGCTATTAGTATATAATATGCCTAAAATTACTGTTTGCATTCCTACTTTTAATCGAGTTAATCTCCTGCCTTATGCGATCGACAGTGTACTGAATCAGTCTGAGCAAGACTTTGAGCTAATTGTTTGTGATGACGGTTCTAGCGATCGCACACCTGAGTTAATATCCCAGTACACAGACCACCGGATTAAATATATCCGTCATCCGCAAAATATTGGTAAAAGTAATAATATGCGCTCTGGCTTTGATGCTGCCAGTGGTGAATATTTTATTAAATTTGATGATGATGATCGGCTAATACCCGATTTTCTGGCAAGTACCGCAGCTATTCTTGCTCAAGACTCTAGCATTGATTTTGTTGGTACAGACCATTGGATAATTGATATTAATAATGTGCGGGATGAGGTAAAAACTCAAGAAAATTCTCATCGCTGGGGTAGGAAGAATTTAGCAGCAGGTGTTGTAGATAATTTGTTGGAAGTTGTATTTATTCACCAAAGTTTTCAAATTGGGGCGACATTATTTCGCCGTCAAACCTTGCAAAAATTAGGATTTATGCAGCAAAATATGCAAAATTGTGAGGATAATGATTTATTTGTGCGTCTGGCTTTGGCTGGAAAAAAGGGTTATTATTTACCAGAATTATTGATGGAATATCGCAACCATGCAGAGCAGCAAGGTATCAATCGAGCCATTCCTTATTTATTTGATAAAATCCGGTATTTAGAAAGTTATAAATTTGAGTCTGAAAAAATAGAGACAATCAGGAAAAATCGTCTAACTGAAACGCAATTATTATTAGGTTTGCGTTTAATTGAAAAGGGTGAAACGCAAAAAGGTAGAGAGCTAGTTTTGGCAGGAAAGTCTTTTTCAACTCCTAAAGCTTGGACTGGTTTAGGATTATCGCTGTTACCAGTTGGGTTGCGAGGTAAGGCGTTTCATGCACTGCGACAGGTGCGGGGTTAGAAAATACAGCATAATTCAGGAGCAGGAGTTGCCAAATTTCCTACTCCATTTCGTTGTATAACTGACTATACCGTCATGTATTGCTAAGACAAAAGTACATTAACTAAGATTTAATACAGCTACTGACTATTGGATATATCTGTAAACTTTCTTACTTTTTCGTAAGTACCTTTGGCAAAGTTTTTAATCTTATGTTCACTGCCTGATTCAGACGATTTCTTAAGATTTTGCCAGGTTAAAACTTTGCCTGGTTGTTTCCAATATTTAATAGCTTCCCATGCAGCATTCCTGTGATTTTCGTTAGTTACGCCACCTTCCTCTAATGCACTTTTGATTTCTTCCTCATTTGCTATCACCAAATTTAACTTTGCTGGAGGAAGCACTTCTTTTACAAGTATTGTAAGTTTTTCCAATGCAGATAATATATTTTCCAGTCGGCTTTCAATTCCTCTCGATTTTCCTTCAGAATCTGATTTTTCTGTATTATCTTTAGAAAGTAATTGATTTATTTTAGTATAAATTGGTTTGAGTTTTTGCTCAATTAGGCTACCAATTTCAGTTTCCTCTTTTAGATTATTTTCAGCATCAATTGAATAACCAAGCAACTGCTCCATTTCATCTTTAGCAGCAACAGCTTGCTCATCGTTCATATCAAACACCCAAACCCATAGCTTTTCGATGTCAAGTTCTTTAGCAAGAAGACACCAATCAGCACCAAAAACAACTTCGTACTCCTCTTCTTCGCTATAAGCTTCGGTACGACGCACAATTAGAGGAATTAAATTACTTTTGTGTTGAGTTAGAGTCTCCTCTATTAGCTGGCGTCTTTCCAGGGAAATATTTTCCTGGAAAGTCGCTGATATAGCAATCTGGAAAGTATAAACTTGACCATGACTAATTGGTTGAATTCCCAAGTTTGCGCGAATACGGGCGCTGCGTTCTGAACTATCCATTATTTTTTGAATCTCCAGTAGCAATTTGAATCAAATGTTGAGCTAGATTGGTGTAGCGTTCTAGAACTTTTTGTGCAGCCTCTTTTTCTTGAGAGGCAAGTGTGTTGTCAAATTCTCCTTGGTACAGTGGATATCCTTTATCTTGACAAATAGAAACTATATTTAAACGTGGAATCCAAGTGCTTTCAGGAAAAAGTTCCACTTTGTTACTTCCGCCACTCTTTTCAAGAATATCGAAAAGTCTGACAACCATAGACTTATTGTAGTTGGATGATTTTTGGTCGTACATACTAACGGCTATTCCCAAAATTGGTAGAGGTTCATCTTTTAATTGCTCTATTTCATTTGTTCGCTCTAGCACATATTCTAAAGCGCGAATTGCGTAGGCTGATAACTGAGTAGGAATAAGAATAGCTGATGATGCCATTAATGATATGCTGTTAACTTTGCCGAAAGAGGGAGGCGGATCAATAAGTACGAAATCGTAATCATGCTTTTTCAGCTTTTTTGCAAGTAGGCGATCACTATCTACTGTTTGGTTAAGTGTAGTTTCCATTCGACTTAGGCGTATATGTGAGGGAACCAAGTCCAATTGAACATCTCCCCAATTAGTTGTAGTGATTGTGTCCTCTAATTTAGTTCTTGGCTCAGTAAGTAGATGGGTAATATCTTTCTTCCCTTTCTGTTCAATATCATCCAGCGGATCTATTCCTAAGCCCATTGTTAAATTAGCTTGAGCGTCAATATCAATCAGCAGCACTCGCTTACCTAGCTTGTTGAGAGCAGCCGCAAGGTTAATAGTTGTTGTAGTTTTACCTACCCCTCCTTTGTTATTAAATACAGTAATAATCATCGATTTGCGTTCCTCCTTCGTTTCTGAAACTAAAATTTCTTCTTTATTGGTTTGCTGTGTTTGAATGGGAGAAGTCTTACCTTTGTTGAATAAGCCCAACATATCTTCTTGTTGCACCTCTTTGGAGATTAAATTTAAAAATTGTAATCGAATATTCTGTTGATTTTTATACAACGTAGAAGTAAAGTTTAAATAAGTTTTTTTGGATAAAATTTTGTAAAATGACCTATATTTATGAATAAGTGTGGCTTGTGAATACTCTACAATCGTTGTAATTTTTTCGTTATAGTTATAAAGTATACGAAAATCATAGCCATTGGTTAACAGACCGATAATAGATCCAGTGTGGCGCATATAATTATTAATTTGCCAAACGCTGTGGGCAATTTTTTTACTGGGTGCTTTAACTTCAATAATTAAATAGGCAGGTTTTATTAAAGCGGAGTCTGGTTGACCCACTAGAAAGTCAAGCTTAGATTGGAGAATTACTACTTGAGACTGCCAATCTGTATTACTGTAACCAAGGATATGCAAGAGGGGAACTACTACCTTCTGCTCTACATCGGATTCGTTACTATTTGGAGCGATCGCTTGAAAAATGTTTTGCAGGGTCGAGCCATAGTCAGCAATCATACTAGCACCGAGAGGCATCCAACTTTACAATTCTATCCGCTAATTTCTCCCTTGTAAAAATTTTTGCCTCTGTTGCTAGTAAAATCCAAGAATGGCTAGAATCAAAGTGTTTACTTAACGTATTTGCGCTAAAGGTTTTGGCTACTGTATCTTGTCCCCACTGCCATCAACTCGTTGATAATCAAGCTATTAGTTGTCCCTATTGCCGAACGACACTCAAAGCTTACGGCCATCCCGGTATTCCATTGCACCGCGCCACTAAGGACGGGTATCTGTGCGACACTTGCACCTATGAAGCTGATAATACTTGCAATTTTCCCCAGCGTCCCTATGCCAAAGACTGTACCCTCTACCAAAATATTGAACAGACAAAGTTAGAGTTGCAACAGCAGCGTTACACTAACCGTTTTGCAGTAACGGTGAAAAGTTGGATAAAACGCAATCAGGCTTTGCTGTTGCTATTAGGTTTATTATTGGTCTGTTTGTTGTTCGTTATATTAAGGTCTTGATTAGTGTTTGTTGGGGAGTCGGGAATATAGCACTTCTGGGTTGAGTCCAATACAGACCTAACCCCCAGCCCCTTCCCTAGAAGGGAAGGGGAGTAAGATTCAAAACCTCTCTCTTTTTAGGAGAGAGGTTTGGAGAGAGGTCAAAAATAACAAACAATGCCCCATGCCCAATTCCTAATCTTCAGACTGTGGTGATTTTGGATGCTTCAGCAACAGGCTCAATCACTATTGGTGGCGCTTTTTCCTCAAATGCGGCTAAATCGAACCAAAAAGTGGTGCCAATGCCAACTTCACTCACGAGATGGACTTTACTACGATGTCTGTCGATGATATTTCTGACAATCGATAAACCTAAACCCGTGCCTTCTAGGGTGTGAACTCGGTTTTCTACGCGGAAGAAGCGTTCAAAAATTGAGTATTGATCTTCTGTAGCGATGCCAATTCCAGTATCGGAAATTTCAATCCGCACTGGAGAAGATTGGGTATGACTGGGCTTGAAATCTAGTTGATAGGCGCGGATTGCCACTTTACCACCGGCTTTGGTGAATTTGAGGGCATTACCAATCAGGTTGCCAAACACTTGTACTAATAGATCATAATTACCCATTACTAAGGGCAAATTAGGAGCAACTTCCTGAACAAGTTCAACACCTTTATCTTTAGCATTGAGTTGGTAAGTACGCAGTGTTTGCTCGATCGCTTGGGCTAAATCTACGCCATCAAAGTTATAATTGCGACCAGATTCGAGTTTTGACAAATCCAAAACATCGTTAACTAGACGGGTTAGGCGATCGGTTTCATTGTTGACAGTTTGGAGAAACTCTTGCCGTTCTTGTAAAGCTAAGTCTTCGCCGTAGTCGTGCAGGGTTTCAATATAGGTTTTGATGTTGAATAGAGGCGTTCGCAGTTCGTGAGAAACGTTGCTGATAAATTGGCTTTTTGCATCGTTTAATTCCACCTCACGGGTAATATCTTGGATAGTAATCGCAATACCTTTGATACTTTCCCTTTGCAGATTCAGTACTGTAGTCAAGAGAATGCGGATCGTTCGTGGGGTGGGTTGGTTAATAAAAATTCGGAATTCGGCGCTTTCACATTCGCCTGCCGCCATTTCGTACAAGGGACGGGTGATTTCCATTTGTACCGATGGTGGCAAGTGATGTAACACATTATGTCCTACGACGTCAGCAGCTTCCCAGCCAAAAATTCTCTGTGCTGTGGGGTTGACTAAAATCACTTGCATGTTGTTATCAATTAACACAGCACCATCGGCGATCGTTGAAACTAGGGTTTCTAGTTTGGCTTTTTCTGCGGTCAGTTCCTCAATATTCTGTTCTTCATAGCGTTCTAATCGCTCTGCCATTTCATTAAAACTTAAAATTAACTCCCCCAGTTCGCCCCCTAAAGGTAAATCAATGCGCTGCTTGAAATTCCCGGTAGCAATTTGTTTCACCCCCACCAGCAGTTCTTTAATCGGCTTAGTGATGGTCAAAGCGTTAATCACTCCTGCTAAAATCACCATTACCCAAATCGTGATAAAAACGGCAATGGTGACATCGCGGGTAAAATTGGTGGAAATGACAGCAGTCTGATTGGGGTTAATACCGATCGCTAATACACCTAAGTATTTTTTATTGACGATCAGGGGAATAAATACATCGGTGACTATCCCATCTGGGGTTGTATGTTGCCGTACCATCGGCTTTTCCCCATCACCAGGATAATCTTCTGGCAGTTGTATCCGCCGTTTAATCGTGAGGGAGTTTTCTACCTCGGCGTCCCAAAAAGGAATGCCAAAAAAGATTTCCCCGGTTTCATCGGCGTAGAGCATATAACGCACACTAGAGGTGCTGCTATAGAAGCGTTGGGAAAATTGGGCAACCTCAGTAAGATTATTGTCAGCGACTAGGGGGGCAACGTTGGCAGCAAGCAGCAGCCCCAAGTCACGGCCGAAGCGAGTGTCATTCATCCGCGCATCCTGCTGAATTGTATTCACAGCCCAGAAGGTCAGACCACTCATCACCAAGGAAACTACCAAAGTGGCTACAGCCAGTAGTTTGGTCTGGAGAGTGAACTCCGACCACCAACTAGCGATCGCATCTCGAATTGTTTTGAATAGAGCTAGCATCTTAAAATAAAGTTGTTAGTAGTCTTTGTTATAAAGCCCAACAACTAAAAAATTAACAGTTAATTTGATAAAAGTGTTAGGGGCATGGGGGATGCGGGACTGCTGGGGATATTCTTGTTAAAGTGGTCTTAACGAATTTACCTCATTTTAGCGATCGCAGTTGATGTCCAGTTGAGGATTAACGCGTTGAACCCCACTTTTTCGCCATAGAATGGTGAATTTTGTTCATAACGCTTGATTACCGCACGAGTCGCTTATGTCTCAGCACGCTTGGTGAATGAGCTTTACGCTTACCGAGTGGTTTGTAAGAGGACACCATCGCTAGGATGTTACTCTAAAATCTGTGTATAGAGTGAGTATCCCATAGCCTATCACTGTGACATGACTCCTTTCCTGTTGGTACGGAGGCAACTAAAGAATCACTTCAAAGACTTCCTAGTTACTCCCTTACCGGATTTCGACTTTGACCTGGACTGAGATATCTGATACCTCAGTACAAGAGCAAACCGTCTGCATAGGCGTTTTGGATTCCCGACTGTCCATCGGTACTAATTAGCATTCCACTATCTTAAGATATTTGGTGGCAAATCCAATACTGGTAAATACAAAGCCGTGCTAGAAGCACGGGGTTTTAAACCCAATTTTTCGATAAATGTCCAACTTGCGTAGACGCTTCCTCGGCAGTCAACACACATCGCCTTTACAGAGTTATGAATGTAGCAATTTTGGCAGCGAGAAACCTTAATTAAGCTGGGGAGATCGCCTGATCCATTAAAGAATCGACATCATAATTATTAGAACTAGCAATAGTCTCTGATGTCAAATATTTTGTCGTTTCTGGGTAGATGCCTAGCAACTTGTTGTTAGACATCGGCTGACCCATTAGAGAATCGACATCATAATTATTAGAACTAGCAATAGTCTCTGATGTCAAATATTTTGTCGTTTCTGGGTAGATGCCTAGCAGCTTGTTGTTAGACATCGGCTGACCCGTTCGAGAACTAAAATTGGAACCATTAAAACTAGAAATTGTCTGTGATGTGAGATGAATTGCGGTTTGTGCGTCGATGCGTAGCAGATTGTTGTCAGACTTTGCCTGCCTTCCTAGAGAACTGACATCGGAATTATTAAAATTAGAGATTGTAGTTTGTGTATTATTTCCTGCTGTGTCTGCAATCACCTGACTCGCTAGAGAACTGACATGAGAAATATTCAAACTAGAGTTTGTAGTTTGTGTACTATTTCCGGCGGTATCTGCGACAATCTCACGGACTTGGGCATCAGTTAGTTTGGAGTTAGCACTAAGCATCAGGGCAACTACACCAGCAACATGGGGAGCAGCCATCGACGTACCGCTATAAGTAGCATACTGATTATTTGGAACTGAGGAGTAGATTTTGACTCCTGGGGCTGTGACGTAGGAAATTGGATTCGTTCCAGAGCGGTTAGAGAAGTCAGCTAGCTTATTATTCTTATCGACTGCACCAACGGCAATTCCCGACTTGTATGCATAGCTGGCGGGATAATCTGGTGATGAGCCACCATCATTACCTGCTGCCATGACGACAATCACTCCTTTGCTGCTGGCATAGTCAATGGCTGACTCTAGAGTAGGATTAGAATAAGCACCTCCTAAACTGAGGTTAATCACGTTAGCTCCATTGTCCACAGCATAATCAATGCCCTTAGCGATGGAAGTGTAAGAACCGGAGCCAGAGTCATCTAAAACTTTCACGGGCATAATCTTGGCATCATAAGCAATACCAGTGACACCGTAGTTATTATTCTCTCCGGCGATCGTCCCGGAAACATGAGTGCCATGACCGTTGTCATCTAGGACATTATTATTATTGTCAACAAAGTTCCAGCCGTGGATATCATCAACATAGCCATTGCCATCATCATCTTTACCATTGCCAGCAATTTCCTTGGGATTCGTCCAGATATTATCCTTTAAATCCTCGTGATTGTAGTCAACTCCAGTATCGACAACAGCAACAACAACGCCTTTACCTGTGTATCCGTGTGCCCAAGCTTCCGGTGCTTTAATGAGGTCTGCTCCCCAATTATTGCCACCAAGGTTAGGAACATCAGCAAAGGTATTCTGACCAGCAGCTTTAGCCACTGCTGCTGCTGCATTAATTAAGCCATAGCCATTGGTGGAGTTATAATTCCCAGTGCTTAAAGCATTAGCAGTAGCGTTACTGCTATTTTGCGATCGCAAAATAGCATCGGCTGAGTTGTAGCTACTACGTCCGTTGAGGTTAAGGCTGTAGCCATCCTTTGTATTAAAGGTATCTAATGAGGAGACTGAAGTGACATTGAGCCGTTTATTTGACAACACATTGTTATTAACATTCTCAATGCTCATAAGTATTTTTCTCAAAGATAGCAATCTTTTTTTGACAGATTGAAGCGTTAAAATCTTTACAGAAAAAAGATTTTAAGGGGTGAATAAGCTCCATTGTCAATAATTACTATGTAATCTCATAACAAAATGCTAATTCGATTACCAAAAAGCATAATCAATAGGGGAATTATTGTTAATATCTTAATTGATAAAATAAATATTAAATTTTTATTAGTGTAAGTAGAAATTGTTGGAATAAGAAAATAATTGCGTTATGTATAACAATCGTAAATGAGTTACGAACAAAAAGGTGTTTGAATCCCTAATAGGGAGTTAATGAAATTTCAACTTCAACCACTGCATCTGTTCCATTAGAAGTCATGAAATGTTTCAATCCCTAATAGGGAGTTAATGAAATTTCAACAAGGGGAAAATATATCCTAATATACGGGAATCATGTTTCAATCCCTAATAGGGAGGACACAATAACATTCATCTCAACCTCCCTGACTTTTCACGGTATCTGGAAAACCTCACTTCTATTTCTCTCTCCTACAAGGAAGGAGAGAGACTTTGAATTTTCCCCCTTCCCGTGTCGGGAAGGGGGGCTAGAGCGTGTTTTCAAACTCGTTATATCCTAAAAAATAGGCGATCGCAGACAGGGTGAGTTGATGAATCGAGGAGACTTAAGTAACGAACAGTGGGAGAGGTTAAAACTGCTACTGCCACCACAAAAACCCAAAACGGGTAAACCAAATCATGAGCAGACGCTCGTTCCTCGCTAACGCTACGCGGCATCCTCTGGATACTCAGAACAGTGGCACCGTGGAGGGATATGCCAGAACGTTATGGAAAGTGGGAGAGTATCGCAACGCGGTTTTACCGATGGCAAAAAGCCGGAATTTGGAACCAAATCTTGGAACATCTGCAAGCGATTACAGATGAACAGGGAAACCTTGATTGGCAGGTTCATTATGTCGATGGAACAGTTGTACGCGCCCTTTACTCACGCCGCAGGTGGAAAAAAGGGGGCGACGAAGATGAGAAACTAGGTCGTTCTCGCGGTGGGTTCAGTACAAAAATACACATCCGTTGTGAAGGTAAAGGCAAACCAATAACTTTTCTCCTCAGTCCAGGTCAACGCAACATTGTTGAACGTGCTATCAACAGAACTCTTGTCGTAGCCGTCGTAATCATCGTAGCCAGAGCCGGAAGCGGGATAGCCGTAGATAACGTCGTAACCGCTAGTACCATAGAGTACATCGCTGTACGAGGTGCCGTTAATAGCCATTTGAGTTTCTCCTTAGAATTTAAAGACAACTTGCTATCCTGTTGATTTAATAGACCTCTTGCAAAAGTCCCTAACACCCCTCCCCGCTCTTCGGGAGGGGAGCGTTTGCTTTACTCAAATGCGGGGTGGGGTTCTTAATTTTTGATTTATGCAAGAAGTCTAATGATTCCTTGATCCGATACTCAAAAAACTCTTCAGGACAGACTTAATGTATCCTTTCAACCCATTCAACTCAACCGAAGCTTACGAACTTAAGAACGAACTTAAAAACTTCTTAACCTCGATCTTCCGAAGCTAGACACAGGAGTTATTTCAACCACTGCCAAAATTAATTCCACTTCCCTAAGATCGGCAGAGCCAACCTTAACTTCAGTATCTACAATTACAAAACTTGACCGACGCTCTAGGAAATATACAGTTTAAGTTATACCGAACAGAAGAATAGCGATCGCTTTCCAGGGAATTTGTAGATAGCAGTTACGCGTATCTACAGGAATTTTTTAACCGCCTCTCCCCAAATTTTGATCTCGTTGACAACGGCTAAAATCTCCTCTGTGTGATGTCGGAACCCCTCAAAATCAATTGCCGCAGTCAATTTTTCGATATCAGCGATCGCGGATTTAATCACCATACGTAAAATTACTTAACGTTGATCGGAGAAGAAAGCAACTAACATAAAATTAGCTGAATAGATTCGCTCCATTCAGTCTTTTAACTCTTACCTGCTGTCGGTCTGAAATAGTGCTTTGCATTTGTGTTTCCTAGCATAATTCTTTAAGAAATCCTTAAAATGGGTGCAGTTTTGAGAATCAAGACTTGATTGAGTTGTAGATAAATTTGGATCGCAGCTGAAGTTATTTATTGCTGACTTGTGCCAGTGATATCCCATTTATTGCTGCATCTTACCGATGCACTACAGACAGTCATGCTTGTCCATAAAAAATACTATCTATATTTATAACTTGCGAGGTTCCCTATGAAGTCCCAACAAAGGAGCCGTAAACGTGGTGTAATGCTAACGCGCCAAGGATTGCAGAAACTCCAAGATGCAAAATTTAAATCAGAAAGTTATGAAAATTTCGATAAACATTATACTCGTGAAGTCTTAGGCTTTCGCATGGGGTTAGACCCAGATACAGTAGCAAAGGTATTTGCCTGTGAAGTGGGGGTAGATCGGCAAACCCTAAAGTACTGTTTTCAAGCATTCAACCTCCAACTAGAACCTAATGACTATCAGTTCGCCAATCTGCATATCAACCCGCAGCAAGACTACACAAAAATTCAAAATCGAATTGATTGGGGAGAAGCACCAGATGTATCCCTTTTTTGCGGACGCAGGGAAGAACTGGCAACTCTCAAGCACTGGATTTTAGCTAAATCTCCGACAATTCAGGCAATAGCCTGCCGTCTCATTACCCTATTGGGCATGGGTGGGATCGGCAAAACCTGGCTATCTGTGAAGCTCACTCAACAACTTCAGGATCAGTTTGAGTTCGTGATTTGGCGATCGCTGCTCCCTGCTCCTCTAGTTAACGATCTCCTGAAAGACCTGATCGCTGTTCTATCAGATGGGAAAGAAACCGATCTGCCAGAACCATTCAATCACAGAATTTCACGGCTGATTCACTATTTGCAACGTTATCGTTACTTACTGGTTTTAGATGGTGCTGAGGGACTTCTCCAAGAATCTGCTGCCCCAGAGATTACCTATAGAGACGGCATCTGCCTCCACTACACAACCACCGGGGAGTACTACGAGTTGCTAAAAAGAGTGGGAGAAGCCACCCATCAAAGTTGCTTAATCTTAACCAGTCGTGTCAAATCCCATCAGTTCATCCCGCTTGAAGGAAAGACACGACCGGTGCGAGTATTCTGTCTTCAAAGATTACAGGTTACAGACATCCAAGAACTTTTCAAAACAAAAGGAACCTTTAGAGGAACGCCAGACGGCTGGAATCGATTAATCAAATCTTATGCAGGGAATCCCCATGTCCTAAACCGCATTGCCACAACGATTCAACAATTATTTGATGGCAGCATCACTGAATTTTTAAACCAAAAAGTAACAGTTTTCGGTACAATTCTCAAGGATTTAGACCGAGAATTTGAACGCCTCTCGGATGCAGCTAAAGCAACGATTCAATGCTTAGTACTCGCTCGTCAACCCATTTCTTTTTCACAGCTACGAACAAAGATGCCATCCTCAGTTTCATCTCAAGAACTCCTGGAAACCTTAGAACTACTGCAAGCGCGATCCTGGATTGATGCCAAATCAGGTTTGTTCTCTCTTCATCCGATGATGATTGAATATGTCAAATCTTTTATTATTGACGAGAAGATCACCAAATTTCAGCCGAGCGTATTTCTGGATCAAGAACATCAACGTCAGGTAGCAAGCTAGAACTGTCAGGGGAACTTTCTTCTAGGGCTTGCTTCTTTGAGTTCATCCAGTCAGTGCTGAGTGCGTAGCCAGCCGTAGGCATCGCTAACTTAAAAATTGTGTTTCTTACCCCTTTTTTGGCAAAATTTTAAGCACTATTACTTATTGACAAATTGTTTATCATAAATATCCGTCTGAAATTGTCTAAAATGTTTGAATTTTGAATTTTGAATTGTTAAGGATGTCCTCTAAATCCCCTGCTCCCGTATGCTTACCCTTTTCATTCGGAGGTTACGTGGTTAACAATGGGTTGAATGTTTTTCAAATGATTCCACCTTATGACTAGAAGTGCAAATGAATATGCCGTATTCCTCCTACTGGAAAGCGGCCACCGGGAAGAAGTACGTTTTCCGACTATTCAAGAGTTTCAGAAGTGGTATAGTGGCGAACTTGTGCCAAAGTCTGCTTCTAATGACTTTATTAGTGTCCCGATCAAAAATATTCAAGGTGAGTACATGGTAATAAGACCCTCTCGGATCGTGGCAATCCGGGTAGAACCCATTTTTAGTTCCAGTGTTGAAAGATTCAACTAAATGATCAGAAAAACCCTCGCTTTGCTTTCCTTGAGTCTGGGAATTGCCCTTGTAAACCCTCTCTGGGTGGCTGTTGCTCAGGTTCCTAACTTACTGCCGTTGCCAGTACCCACAACTCCTAATTTCCCGCCTCTAACAGTACCAAGCACTCCTGAGTTAACGCCACCGCTAAAACCAATCGCTATAGGAAGCTATTGTACACCTAGTCCGGCTTGCTTGGGTTGGGATGACCAAATTTGGGGTCAAATAGGCAAAACAGGCGATCGCAATGCCTTGTTGGCTTCCATTGACAACAGTCTGCTTTACCTAACAAAGGGTGATGCGATCGCAGCATATCAAAATTATCCAGTTAAGGAAATTACTCTTAATCGCGTCCGCCGAAGTTTGGTACGTTTCCGCCAACTTGTTGTCAGTTCTAAGTCAGCAGCGCAACTACAAGCCGATGTCCACCGTGAGTTTGTCTTCTACCAGTCCGTGGGCAACGATGGCAAGGGTACTGTTAAGTTCACTGCTTATTACGAACCTGTTTATACCGCTAGCCGTGTCAGAACTTCAATATATAAATATCCCATTTATCGGCTACCACCTGATTTCAGGCAATGGCCGAAACCCCACCCAAAACGAATTGATTTGGAAGGGAAGGATGGTTTAAAAGGGAATAAGAGCAAGTTGCGCGGTTTAGAATTGCTTTGGTTCCGCGATCGCCTTGACGCATACATGATACATATCCAAGGTTCTGCCCAAATTAAGTTAACTAATGGCAAAACAACATCAATTGGCTATGCAGGTGGAACTGATTACCCCTGGACTAGTATCGGCAAAGAACTAGCCAAAGATGGCAAACTTCCACTGAATGGATTAACGCTACCACGGATGATTGCTTACTTCCGGCGACAGCCACGCGAGTTGAGCAATTATCTGCCACGCTGGGAACGATTTATTTTCTTCCAAGAAACTGGTGGTACCGCAGCTACAGGCAGTATTCATGTGCCAGTGACAGCAGAACGTTCCATTGCTACAGATAAGTCTCTCATGCCACCGGGAGCGCTAGCGCTGATTTACAACTCATTTCCCTATCCTGCTGGACGTGGCAAACTAGAGAATCGTACCGTCAGCCGCTTTGTGCTAGACCAGGATACCGGAAGCGCCATCAAAGGCCCGGGTCGGGTGGATTATTTCATGGGTTCTGGTAAACTGGCAGGCGATCGCGCTGGGATCACAGGCGGTAATGGTTCACTATATTATTTGCTGCTCAAAGAATAGATATTGGGCATTGGGACATTGGGTATTGGGCATTCACCCAATACCCAATCACTTGAAGGCAAACTATTTTAAATAGTATCGCAGCCATGACCATACTTCATTTTTGAGCTTAACAGGCTCTGGATTAGGCAAAAGAGTTAATGGTTTTGTTTGGGCAATACTATTCATCGAAAGTACACAAATAGTTAATTCCCCATCTGTGTAATACCCGTCGCCTCCTCCATTCCGACCTTGCCATGTGACTCCGACACCTGTGACTTGATATAATTGGGCAATCTGGTGTGTATTTCCAATACTTTTAATCAGGTTATCTCTTTCTTGATCAATGTTTGCATCAATGTGGTGAGTAATCTGTCCTGTGCGGTGGCTAAGTTCGATGCTTTGATCAAATGTCGCTGAACCTAACCATACAGGTCTGCGATCGCTACTTACAGCAATTTGATATCAAACCAGCCACAAAGATTGTAAACTTGAAAGATGTAAAAAAACAGATTATTTAGAGATGGCAGCATATTCGAT
>NZ_JBALCS010000108.1:0-41343 GCF_036919555.1 Nostoc sp. | reverse complement strand
ATCGAATATGCTGCCATCTCTAAATAATCTGTTTTTTTACATCTTTCAAGTTTACAATCTTTGTGGCTGGTTTGATATCAAATTGCTGTTAATTGTTGTTCGTGGCATGATTCTGGCACAACATTTTCCTGTTACGATAACCAAACGTACAGTAGCATTTAATCAAGATTTAAAAGCTTTGGAATGTTCTCCTGAAGTTGAGCCACAGTTTCTATTCCACTGGCTAAGAGGTAAATCATACGAAATTCTCGGTCTAGCTGATGAAGCTGCTCATGGGACTAAAAGATTACAGACAGATAGACTAAAGAATTTACCATTGCATTTACCCCCTCTTCCCACGCAGAAGAAAATCGCCGCTATACTCTCAGGGTATGATGACCTAATAGAAAACAACACAAGACGCATCAAAATATTAGAAGAAATGGCACAAACCCTCTACGATGAGTGGTTTGTCAAATTCCGCTTCCCTGGTTGCGAACAGGTGCAGATGGTTGAAAGTGAGTTAGGGGCGATTCCAGAGAGGTGGGAAATCAAGCAATTATCCGATGTTTGTGTAAGAATTACGGACGGTTCTCATTGGAGTCCGAAATCAACTGATGACGGCTATCCTATGGCATCTGTGAAAGATATGCATACTTGGGGATTCAATCTTAAAACATGTCGCAAAATTTCTCAACAAGACTACCAGAAATTAGTAAAAAATGACTGCAAGCCTCTAAAAAATGATGTCCTTATTGCAAAAGATGGTAGCTATCTAAAACATATTTTTGTTACAGAAGAAGAGCAAGAAATGGTAATTCTATCTTCAATAGCTCTTCTGCGACCGGCTGATAATATTTTACCTTATATTTTATCTTCTTACCTGCTTCAGCCCTCCATAAAAACTAGAATGTCAGGTTATGTTTCAGGGGTAGCAATCCCAAGAATTATTTTGAAAGATTTTAGAAACTTCTCAATCCTTGTACCTCCAATTGTCTTACAAAAGAAATATTACGAACTTACTGAGTCAATGATTACTAACTGTCATCAGTTAATCAAAAAAAATCACAACCTCCGCCAAACCCGTGACTTACTCCTCCCCAAACTCATCTCAGGAGAAATCGACGTAGAACGCCTAGACATCACCACAGAGGAGATAGCTGCTTAAACAATTAAAAATTACCACATCAAAACTAATTGTGAAAATCCCCGATAATATCATCATTCCCGAAGAAAAAGTTACCCGCTATCTTCTAGTTCCCCGCATCAAAGATGATAAATCAAAATTTTTAGCCCAAGCAGGATTTACACAAAATAACCCAGAAGATTTATTGACAGCCATTCGACAACTTGCCATCACCAACGAAGTTGTAGAAGATAATACTAATGAATATGGAACTTTTTACACCATTGCTGGATACCTCTAAGGAGTAAATGGTCAAAATTTAGCAGTTATTACAGTTTGACTAGAATCAAAACATGACGGAAGCTTTCGTTTTATTACCTTACGCCGTGTGCAACTCTCTCTCAGACCTAACCCCCAACCCCTTCCCTACAAGGGAAGGGGAGCAAGAATCAAAGCCTCTCTCCCTGTGCGCTACAGTATACACACAAGTCGGATTTACCCCCCTTAATCCCCCCTTGGAAAGGTGGGAAACAGGAAATCCAGTTCCCTCCCCTTTCCAAGGGGAGGGTTAGGGTGGGGTAAAACCTTGGTTAATCAACTATTTCAGACTTATATGTACACCGTAGCCCTGTGGGGGAGAGGTTTGGAGAGGGGTTTTAAGGATAAGTTGCACATCGCGTTACCTTGAAACCAAAGAAGGACTAACCAACTTGCAATCTGCTGTAAAAGTCGTGTTGAGGTACTTCAACATCGTATTTAGGTACTTGGAAGTCGTGTTGGAGTACTTGGAAGTCGTATTTAGGTACTTAAAAGTCGTATTGGAGTACTTAAAAGTCGTGTTGGAGTACTTAAAAGTCGTGTTGGAGTACTTAAAAGTCGTGTTGAGGTACTTCAAACTTTGTCGCACCGCAAGCTGTGTAGATTGGGTTCAGCCTTTGCAACGTGCTTGAGAAAATCACCCCCTCAATCCCCAACACCGAATTTTTGAGTTAAAAATGGAGTAAATCTATACTCCATACCTATGCATCCACCTCACCCAGACTCAGAAGCAGCGTTAGAAAATGCCACTATTGACCTATTCTCTCAACTGCAATGGCAAACAGCCAACTGTTTCCATGAAACCTTTGGTACAAACAGCACACTGGGAAGAGAGACAAAGGGTGAGGTAGTTTTAATTCCCAAACTCCAGTCAGCTTTACAAAACTTAAACCCTGACTTACCCACAGAAACTATCCAACTTGCCATTGAAGAATTAACTCGTGATAGAAACACATTGAGTTTAGCCAATGCGAATGCAGAAATTTATCAACTCCTCAAAGATGGGGTAAAAGTCAGTTTTAAAAATAATGAGGGTGAAGACGAAGCAGAAACAGTCAAAGTCATTGACTGGAATCACCCAGAAAATAATAATTTTTTTCTCGCTTCCCAATTCTGGGTTACAGGAGAGATTTACACCAGAAGAACAGATTTAATCGGGTTTGTGAATGGTTTACCCTTAATATTCATTGAATTAAAAGCACATCACCAACGCTTAGAACTTGCCTATAAAAATAATCTCGCAGATTACAAACAAACTATCCCCCAACTCTTTTGGTACAACGCATTTATCATCCTCTCCAATGGTACAAAAAGTCGCATTAGTAGCTTAACTGCCAAATGGGAACATTTCGCTGAGTGGAAGAAGATAAATTCTGAAGGGGAAGAAGGGATAATTTCTCTAGACACCATTATTAGAGGAACTTGTGAACCTACCAAATTACTGGATTTAGTTGAAAATTTTATCTTCTTTTATTCTGCCAAAGGCAGTTTAGTTAAAATCGTTGCCAAAAATCACCAATATTTAGGAGTTAACCAAGCAGTTACCGCAGTAACAGAAATTAAATCCAACCAAGGCAGATTAGGAGTATTTTGGCATACCCAAGGTAGCGGGAAAAGTTATTCAATGGTCTTCTTCTCCCAAAAAGTGGTGCGAAAACTCTATGGGAACTGGACTTTTGTAATTATCACCGACAGAGAAGATTTAGACGAACAAATCTATAAAAACTTTGCCTACGCTGGTGCTGTGACAGAAATCGAAAAAAATGTCCGCGCTAAAAGTGGAGAACACCTCAAACAACTCTTGCACGAAGATCATCGCTACATTTTCACGATGATTCAAAAATTCCGCACCGAAAAAGGCGGAACCTACCCTCAACTTTCCGATAGGTCAGATATTATCGTCATTGCTGATGAAGCACACCGCAGTCAGTATGACACATTTGCTCTCAACATGAGAAATGCCTTACCCAATGCAGCATTCATTGGTTTCACTGGTACACCCCTAATGCTAGGAGAACAAGAAACCAAAAAAACCTTTGGTGATTACATCAGTATTTATAACTTCCGCGAATCAATAGAAGATAGCGCCACAGTTCCCCTCTACTACGAAAACAGAATTCCCGAATTGCAACTCGCCAATGATGCACTCAATGAAGATATGGCAGAAATCATTGAATCTGCAACACTGGATGAGGAGGAAGAGAAGAAATTAGAAAGACAATGTGCCAGAGAATATCAATTAATTACCAGAGATGACCGATTAGAGAAAATTGCTCAAGATATTGTCACCCACTTGTTGGGTAGAGGTTATCAAGGTAAAGCAATGATTGTCAGCATTGACAGATTTACTGCTGTCAAAATGTACAACAAAGTCCAGCACCACTGGCAAGAACACCTCCAGCAGTTTAGAAATGAACTTGCTCAGTTTAATTTAAGCGAATTTGAACAAAAAAAATTATCAGTCACTATTAAATATATGGAAGAAACAGATATGGCAGTAGTCATATCTCAATCTCAAAATGAAGTAGAAGTATTTCAGCAAAAACAATTAGACATCACTCCTCACCGCCAAAGGTTAGTGAGTGAATCTCCCCCACTCGATGAAAAATTTAAAGATCCATCTCATCCCCTACGCATCATCTTTGTCTGCGCTATGTGGATGACTGGATTTGATGTCCCCAGTTGTTCCACCATTTACCTAGACAAACCGATGAAGAACCATAGTCTCATGCAAACGATTGCCAGAGCAAATCGTGTCTTCCCAGGTAAAATAAATGGACTGATAGTTGATTATATTGGTGTCTTCCGAGATTTACAGAAAGCACTAGCTATTTATGGTTCTGCATCTGGTGGTAGTATTCAAGAAGGGGATACCCCAGTTAAAGCTAAAACAGCTTTAGTGGCACAATTGAGAGAAGCGATCGCCCAAACCACAACATTCTGTACGCAAAAAGGCATTGATTTTGGTGTACTGGAGTCAGCACAAGGTTTTGCACGCACCAAATTTTGGGCAGATGCAGTAGAATCCATCATTATTAATGATGATGCCAAAAAAACTTATCTTTCTCTAACAGGTAACGTTAACAAACTTTACAAAGCCATCCTTCCAGATGCTGGTGCTAATGAGTTTACTCTTATCAATGCTCATTTGCAGGCAATCAAAGACCAAATTCTGGCAGAAGTACCAGAAGTTGATGTGTCCGAAGTGATGTCCGAAGTGGAAGAACTGTTGGATTTGTCCATCACTGCTGGGGAGTTTGTGATTCAGGAATCTCACACTCAACGCATCGACTTAAGCCAAATCGACTTTGCAGCGTTAAAAAATAAATTTGCTAATACTGACTACCAGAGAACGGAGACAGAAAAACTCAAAACTGCGATCGCGCAAAAACTCCAGCAGATGCTGAAGTTAAATAAAACTCGCATGGGCTACCTGGAGAAATTCCAGCAGATGATAGCAGAATACAATGCTGACTCACGCAACGTGCAAATATTCTTCAATGATTTGATTAACTTTGCTCAGGAATTGGGTGTTGAAGATAAAAGAGCGATCGCACAAAATCTCACTGAAGAAGAACTAGCAATTTTTGACTTCTTGACTAAACCAGAAATTAAACTGACTAAGCAAGAGGAACAGGAAGTCAAACAAGTTGCCAAAGAATTATTGAAAACTCTTAAAAAAGAGAAATTAGTTTTGGATTGGAAGAAGAGACAGCAAACCAGAGCATCGGTGGAAGTGGCAATTAAGGATAATTTGGATAAGTTACCCCAGAGTTATTCTGCTGAAGTGTATGAACAGAAATGTCAGGAAGTTTATCAACATGTTTATGAGAATTATTCTGGACAAGGGAGTGTTTATGATGCTGGTGGATAAATTCTACTAGTACAAAATCTGCTTTTATCAGACGACCTAAGCCTTAGAGGTTGTTTGAAAAGTCGTAAAGTATACTAGAAACCCCGCTTCCATTCCTCTCCCCGAAACGGAGAGAGGCTTTGAAACCCCCATTCCCTTGTAGGGAAGGGGGTAGGGGGGTTAGGTTTCTGAGGCTTTGATGTTAATAAAAATACTTTTCAAACATCCTCTTACATATTTACCCCAGTTTTACCCCAGTTGTTTCCCCAAACTACCCAAAATTACAAAGAAGGCAGGAGTTAGGAGGCTCTGGAAACAATCCCTATAACTCGCATTAAAAAAGGGCTTAGAAGCCCTGTAATGCTTATATTTATTTTAAGGCGGCACCCGGATTTGAACCGGGGGTGGAGGTTTTGCAGACCTCTGCCTTACCACTTGGCTATACCGCCACAGCCCAATTCTTTGAACTACTTTAATGTTTTTAAGGTATCTTAGTAGCCATAGGGCGCTAGTTAACCCATAATAGCATAGGATTCTGAGGTGGAGATAGTGGGTTAAGTGGATGTTTTTGGTAGTCTTTAGGCGATCGCTAGGGAGTCCTAATAACAGGTTGACCATAGCACAAACAACCCTTAGCAGATTAAGGAGAATTATGAGTTTTAATTCCTCACTCCTGACTTGTTACACCTTCACTTCATCGGCAAAATTGCCCCAACGGACAAAGTGAAAGGGACCGGCGATAGAACCCCACAGACGTTCATCAGTGTCTAAATCCCTTCCCCGGTCGAGGCTGAAAAATTCTTTAGCATCAATCTCAAATTCGTTATCTAGATAAGTATTTTTGCCGTCACGAACCACAATGCAGCCTTTACCAGGTTCAACCCTGCCTTTGAAGCTATTACCTGTCCACTCTACAACCATGTTGCAACCTGACATTTTCTCCAATTGGTCAACAGATAAAACTTTTAAACGTTCGGGGTCACGAGATGCGCCATAAAATTTTTGTTCTTCTTTAACCGTGTAGTGTTCAATAACAATGTGGTTTTCTGCCGGAATCAACTTCATTACCCGCATCCGGTAGGGTTGATTGAGCATAAAATCATAAGCTTGTTCGAGAAATAAACTTACCCCTGAGAATAATTCCAAAGGAAGGGGACGGATACACACGCGAATATGAGCATAAAAAGGCGGATTTTCAAAAGCTTGTTCTTGATTGCTAAAGTCAGCTGCCATCCACCGGGCTAAGGTGGCAATATCAGTAGAATGAGTCACGTCGCTTTGCTCCGAATTCAAAATTCACGCATTCAAAATTAAGAATCTCAATAAATAAATTTAGTCGCTCTGTATGCTTTTCGGTTTCGGCCATTACAAGATGATCAACCAGTTTTAAAATCCCATTGCCCCGGCTACTGCGCCCAATTCTGCTGCAATACCCTGTTTAAATAGACTGTGATTGTGTTTAATGGCTGTATCTGGGTCTTTTAGACCATTGCCTGTAAGGACACAAACCACTGTTGCCCCTGTAGGAATCTGGTCTTTCACCTGCAACAACCCGGCTACAGAAGCGGCACTAGCCGGTTCGCAGAAGATACCTTCTGATGCTGCCAAAAGTCGATAAGCGTCGAGAATTTCGGCATCGGTAACAGCGTGGAAATTACCTTGACTTGCGGTTTGCGCTGCAACAGCTAATTCCCAACTAGCAGGGTTGCCAATACGAATTGCTGTCGCCAAGGTTTCGGGATGCGCTACTCGCTGACCGTGTACTAAGGGGGCTGCACCTGCGGCTTGAAATCCCATCATTCGGGGTAAGCGATCGCACTTTTTGGCTTGATGATATTGACAAAACCCCATCCAATATGCTGTAATATTTCCCGCATTGCCCACGGGGATACACAGCCAGTCTGGCGCATCACCCAGCACATCAACAATTTCAAAGGCTGCTGTTTTCTGCCCTTGTAGGCGGTAGGGATTGACCGAATTCACCAAAGTAATCGGATAGCTTTCGGCCATCTCGCGGACAATTTCTAGCGCTTGGTCAAAATTACCTTTAATTGCCAATACTTCTGCACCGTAGAGTAATGCTTGGGCTAACTTGCCCAGCGCCACATAACCTTCGGGAATCAGTACAAAGGCATTCATTCCCCCACGCCTTGCATAAGCGGCGGCGGAGGCTGAGGTGTTGCCCGTACTGGCACAAATTACTGCTTTTGCTCCTGCTTCCTTGGCCTTGGAAATTGCCATAGTCATCCCCCGGTCTTTGAAGCTGCCGGTGGGATTCAGACCGTCGTATTTTACAAAAACCCGCACTTGTCTGCCAATGCGTTCGGCGATCGCTGGCACTGGTATTAGAGGTGTGTTACCCTCCAACAGAGTCACAATCGGTGTTTTTTCGCTTACAGGCAAGTATTCGCGATAGGCTTCTATCAGTCCGGGCCAGGGTTGGCGATGAGATTTAGCAGTAGACAGGCTCAAAGTCACGGGATTTAAAATTTCTTAATGTAAGGATCGGATATTTAGAAAGGGTGGGATAAGGAAGCGCCGAATGGGGAAGAGTCAGAAAGTAAATTTCTCTTTGCCAGTTCCCAGTTAAGAGTCCCTTAATTCCAAACGTATATTATTAAGAATATTATTTTTTGTGGTACAGGCGTTACACTTGCTATTTTTATTTTATTTCAAACGTCAGTTTATCATCAACCGCCACGGCACTCTTTGGTTTAACGAAATATAGTCTATATCTGATTTATTGCGTAAATTACCCATAAACAGTGATAACAATTCATACAACCAGAATTGACAAGCTACCAATTCAGTATTGCTAAGTACCGTCGAGTAGAAAGAAGCTTTGCACACTTGGGGCGATGTATTCTCTGGAACACAGTCATTATGATCACCGTCTCTGATGATAAAACCTGAAATCCATTAGAGTAATTGATTTAAAATCTCAAATATTATCATAAAGCTTAAAAGAGCATTATTATAATATTTCTAATGGTGTGAGTTAAGTTGTGGATTTAATTAGCGATGTCTACTTGTTTATCTAGTGTTTCCGATCGCGACTCCCAGACCAACTGGGTCAGTAAGTTAACCAAGTCTTATTATCAAGACGACCAGCAAGCTAAACTCATGCATTTACAAGCAGAGGTAGACTCCCTGTTGCAGCAGTTGGAAAACCTGAAGCACCAACGTCTAGCCAACGCTAACCAAGGGACTTCCAAGTAAAAAAATATCCCATCGCTTTTATGGCAGGGGAGCAGGGGGCAGGGAGCAGGGGGAGGGAAAGTTATTTTGATTCCAGAAATTGGATAATTTATTTTTTGGAGTTACCCAAAAATAATAAGTCAGTCTTGTAGATAGCGATCGCTTTTCCCCTCTCTAATCTAAATTTTAGTCAGGGGCTAAATTTTGCTCAGGGGACTGCTATTCAAAACGCTGATTTTTCTGGAACCAGCGCCTCAAACTATAGTTATGAGCATTTTCTACCAGTAAAGCTAAAGATTGCACCCCTGAAAGTTTGGCGATCGCAGAGAGTCTTTGTAAGTAATTTCCTGTAAAATCAGTGTAAATTACTTTATTACTATCAGACAAAATTATCGTCCGTTCACGGCGTTGCTCTGTGTTTTCCGCCGGAATCCCAGGTGTAGACTGATTCAATGATGCTATTTCTGCTACTGAGATAGTCAATATTATTTCTGGTTGAGTGTTATTTGTTAAATCAATCACTTGAACCGGCCAATCACCCAACTTTTCCTGCATCTGCTCAAAGCTAGGAATAGCACCAGCCGGAACTTCACCAGATTGCTGTAAAGATTGCCACAGACTCGATAAAATTACCTTCACCCCTTGGGGATTTTGTTGATACTCTTCTTGTAGGGTGATTGGAGATGGTTGCACCCATTCCAGCGCTGCATTTGTCAAGGCTAAAGGTTTGGGTTGGAGAACATCGTTTAGATTCCCTGGAGTTTTTGGGCCAGCAACTAATAGGCGCAGAACTTTACCCCGTAGTTGCACCGCTTTGATAGCGGCTAGAGTAATTTGTTGTTCTCCATTTGGCAACCAGACCACAATTTGGATTTCCGGGTCAGAAGTGATTCCCAAAGTTTTCCAGAAAAATTTGGCGGTGTCAGTTTTGGGTAGGTTGAAATTCTCAAAGGGGGAATTTAGCCAGCGTTTCCCATCATTAAAAGCACTCACCTCCACCTGATACCAAACTTGGTTAGCTGTCAGTTTCAAATCTACTGGGGAATTTGGTTGCAGCCAGTCGGTATTGGTGACTTGAGTCATTGGCTGCACTGTACCAACAATTTGACTAGGGTGAGTAGAGGATATTTGCGATGTATTCTCACCATTAAGTCTTGCTAACAGACCTTGAATATAGGCAAGATGATCTTTTGTAATTTCTGGTTGCGCCTTTAACCAGGAATTAGCATTTGCTTCTCCTCGCTGAACTGCTAAAATCAAAGCGAACCAAGCTTGCACGTCTAGTCTATTTGGGTTCACCCGCAACGCGGCGGCTGTGCGATTCCACAACCGTTTTTCATCAGCTTTGAGTAGGGTAGCAATTTCTTGGGCATTATGTGGCGACGCTTCAAACACCTGTAAAGCTTTACCCCAGCGACCATCAATCAAATCTGCCAGCACTTCTTGACTAGGACTTGTCCAAATTTTCTGGGCTTGGGTTTTAGTAAGTTGGGAATGCAAGCGAATCAAATCCATTTGCGCTTGCGCCGCCTCTGGCAAAACTCCTTTGCGCTGTTTCTTGATGAATTTCAACCATTCAAAAGCTGGTGTCCACAGTCCACTACGGGCAATTAACAGGGCGTTTTGGTATGCAGAATCCTTGAGGGCTAGTGAGTTGAGGGTAATAGCCTCCAATTGAATTGGTTTGAGAAATAACTTCAGAGGCTTGACTTGGTAAACCTGTAAGTGCGGTTCTAAACCTATAGTTTGATCAACAACTAACTCTTTTGTACCATCACCAGTTACCTGCTGCCATTTGGGCAATTGTCCGTTAGGACTAGTCCAAGACAACATTTGTAATAAATTCGTGCGTTCTGGATTGTAGTATACGACGTAACCGTAAGCAAACGCACCAGTTCCTAGTTGGCGTTGACCCCGCAAATTAAACCAAACTCCTGGTAATGGAGTCCCGCCTTCAAAGCGTTGCACTTCAGTTAAAGGTAGGGGAATGCTGATATCCTGGGGTTCTGATATCCCATCAAGCAAGGGAGAAATCACAAAGGATTCATCTGGCCCCGTTACAGGTAATTGAGTCGCTAGATAGTAATAATTTTCTGACTGAGATTTAAACTCTAACTCTTCTGAGCGTTCGTAAACCCTCAGTTCCACAAGTTCTTCACAATTAGATTGACAATTAGCACGCTGTTGAAAAACTGGTAGTAAAAATGAGTTTTCCGCATTTTGATATAAAGGTAGAGTTTCCCCAAATATTTGGTTTTTTTTACTCAAATCGAGTTGAATTTCTTTGAGAGTTTGGGGGCGTTCGTGCTTACCAAGGGGAATTTGTACCCATGCAGGTAAAATTTTATTTAGCCAGCTTACCTTATCTGGATTGAAGATGAAGAGAACGCTAATCCAGGCAAAAGCCATAATTAGACTAGCACTAGTCAAGAGAATTGCGATCGCTAGCATTGACGACAACCAACTTCCCCGTTTTAGCTTTTTCTGGGGTTTTTTAGCAACGCGTTTCATCACACCAGCATGAGGTTTATTTAGTTTAGAGGCTTTTGGCCTCAGCTTGCGTGAACGATTTGCCATATTAGTTTTCAATCAATCCAATAAGACTTATTAGGCATGGGGCAATTCAATTTTGGATTTTGGATTTGAAATTTTGGATTAAATTTCAATCTAAAATCTAAAATTCTTGCTCCCTCTGACTTTTAAAAGTCCCTAGTACCTAATACCCTGTTATACTCGCCCTTTCAGAAGTTGCCCAGAAGGATTAAGTTTAATTTTGGACAAAATCCGTAAATATCCCCATGTAAACGCTAACTGATCGCGAATACACTCTACTCACTTAAGTATGTGAGCAGAGTGTAAAAAGTTGAAAGGTAGACTTATTAGCCGCAGTCATCGCCAAACCTGGATGTTCGCATGGTTACTAATTGCGGGAGTAAATGGACTTGCACAAAAAGCACTGGCACAAGAATACACAGATACAGGAACTACTCAGGAGTCAGGAGTTAAGAGCGATAATATTATTCCCTCATCTCCCCTTTCCTCAGAAAATCCAATGGCGCAAGTTACATCAGTTTCTCAACTCAAGGACGTACAACCCAACGATTGGGCATTCCAAGCATTACAGTCTTTGGTAGAACGCTATGGTTGTATAGCCGGATATCCAGATAGCAGCTATCGCGGTAATCGCGCCTTAACTCGGTATGAATTTGCTGCGGGTGTGAATGCTTGTTTAGATAGAGTCAACGAATTAATCACTACAGCCACCAGCGATTTAGTCACCCGCGAAGATTTAGCAATATTACAAAAATTGCAGTCAGAATTTTCCCCGGAATTAGCAACTTTGCGGGGTCGTGTCGATAATTTAGAAGCCAGAACCACCGAAATTAAAGCTAACCAATTCTCAAGAACAACCAAACTCAATGGATTACTGATAGTTGGCATTCAAGGACGGACTAACAATCGTGGTGATGTTAATCCTAGAGATGGACAAAAAGATACAGATGATGCAGGGACAAACATTAATGTTATATCCCTAGCGCAACTATATTTAACTAGTCAAATCACCCCTCGTAGTTACTTGTTTACAGGTCTTTTAGATGGTAAAGGAAGAACTACGCCGAGATTTCCCAATAGTGTGTCCCGAAATGATGTTTTTCTTGGCTACGAATTTCCTACAGATAACTTGATTGTAAGTGACCTCAATTTTCATTGGCTGGTGACAGATAAATTAGCAATAATGGTGGGAACAGAAGGCGTAAGTATGCCAGCTGCTTTCCGAGGCCCTAATCGGGTAGAAAGTGCTGCAACAGGACCGTTGTCTTATTTTGCCCAAAGAAACCCAATTTTAAATATGGGATACGGTCACGGCGGTATAGCTATTGATTGGCAATTTGCTAAACGCGCTAGCTTGCAGGCAATTTATACTAGTTATCAACCAGGAAATCCCGGTAAAGGTAGCGGTTTATTTGATGGAACCACCACTACAGGCGTGCAATTGCTGCTAACACCAACCGATACCCTAGATTTAAGTTTGTATTATGTTAACAATTACTCCTCAAATGGTTGTTTACTGACCTTTGTTGGTGATGAATGCTTAACTACAGTTAATACTACTACTGGAAAATCAGCACCTCTGCAAACCAACGCCGTGGGTGCGACTCTAACTTGGCAAATTTCTCCGCGCATTAGCGCCGGTGCATGGGGTGGTTATACTAAATCTTACATTCCTGGGCAATCTGGAAATGTAGAGACGACGAATTATATGGTGTTTCTAAATTTCCCTGATTTATTTGCTAAAGGAAATTTGGCGGGCATTTATATCGGTCAACCTCCTAAAATCACCCATAGCGACTTACCAATAGGGAATAATGTCCCTGATTTTATTAATACCGGCTTAGGACGTGCAGGTGGACAACCAGGGACAACTACTCAAATTGAGGCATTTTATCGTTTCCAGCTAACAGATAACATTAGCATTACACCGGGAATAATTCATATCTTGGAGCCTGGTAACACACCAGATAGTGACTCAGTTACCATCGGCATTCTGCGGAGTACTTTTACTTTTTAATTCTGCTTGCAGATAAATATTATAGAACTTAAATAATTAGCAATAAAAAAGACGGGGGTTAGCCCGTCCTCTGTATAAAAAGTAAAAACATCTTGGTAATTTCTGCAATATATCAAAAGACTCTCATAACAATCTGCCAAATTGCCAAATGCTTACCAATCAAATAGTGAATAATTTTGGCACTTGCCAATTCCCAGCAAATACTGATTCTAATGGAATTTTTCTGGGTAATACTAGAGAAAAAATTACTGGCAACGAAGTTCATTATGAACCTAAGTATACTTGATGATAAATTGCAGATAGAATTTACGTTTAAAGAGCAGCTGCTAGCTGTTCGCTTGAATAAACTTTGGCAAATATCACTAGCCCATATTGAACAAGTTACGACAGCCGAACCCCAAAGTAATTGGCGAGAATTGCGTGCCCCTGGTAGCTTTGTTCCTGGGGTAATTAAGGCTGGGACTTATTACACTAAGCTAGGTAAAGAGTTTTGGTATGTGAATCGAGAGACAAATTATTTAACCATTAAATTGCGAGATGAATCCTACAAGCGGATTATCTTAACTATTAATAACAATGAATCTTGGCAACAAAGACTTGCTCTGATGATTGCTGCATAAGTAATTGACATCTCCTCCCTTAAATTAAAGGGTTTAAGACCCCAACCATAAAGGTAGCTCGGAGGCGGAGTGTCTCCGACTCCGCTCAGTTTCAGTCGGGGTTTAAATCCCCCGGAGTTGCTCCTTTTGGGGAGACCCCAAGACCGCACTCCTCTTCTCTGCGAGACGCTACGCGAACGTCTGAAAATGTCTAAAATGTTTTAATTTTGTTAGCGCAGCGTAAAGCCTTCTCTACGAGAGGCTGCGCCAACGGCATGGCAACTCTTAGAGATGTTTACGCGTAGCTTGCTTCTCCGTAGGAGTACGCTTAGAGCGAGTCCGTAAGCGTCATTTTGAATTTTGAATTGGTGTTCTCTGTATTAACCACCGGCGACAGCTGGCACAATACTTACTTCATCGCCATCTTTCAGAGGTGTATTAATACCATCTAAATGGCGGATATCTTCGCTATCGACGTAAAAATTTACAAACCGCCGTAGCTTGCCTTCTTCATCGCACAACCGGGATTTAATACCAGGAAAGCTTTTTTCTAAGGATTCCAACAATTCAGCAATGGTGCTACCGTTGGATTCTAGAATAGGTTGATTATTAGTAAAACTCTGAAGAGTCGTAGGAACTAAAACTTTTACAGCCATATAAGTAGAAATTTAGGAGGGAAAAGTGGGGATTTGCATTTGTCCTTTGTGATTTGTAAGAACAAAGGACAAATGACTGATGACAAATAACTAAACGAGGACTTGTTGCCATTCCAAGCGTTCGAGAGTACGCGATCGCTCTAAAGCGCGTTCAAAACTATCTAGTTTAGCATCAATTGTCAAAGGTTCACCAACGTAGCCTTGGATTGCTTCTTGGGTTTTCAGACCATTGCCAGTGATGTAAATCACGGTAGTTTCATCTGGATCAATTTTGCCAGCTTCTACCAATTTTTTCAGCACGGCAACGGTTGTACCACCAGCCGTTTCTGTGAAGATACCTTCAGTTTCTGCCAGCAGCTTAATGCCATCAATAATTTCTGGATCATTGACTGACTCAATGTTACCACCAGTCTTCTGGGCTAACTCTACAGCATAAATGCCGTCTGCTGGGTTGCCGATCGCCAGCGATTTTGCAATTGTATTCGGTTTGACTGGCTTAATAAAGTCGCGTCCTTCTTTGAAGGCTTGGGCGATGGGTGAACAACCTTCAGCTTGAGCGCCACTAAAACGAACACTCTTGCCTTCTACCAAACCAACTTCTACAAATTCTTGGAACCCTTTATAAATTTTGGTAAATAGTGAACCCGAAGCCAAAGGAGCAACGATATGGTCAGGTAGTTCCCAGCCTAGTTGTTCCGCAACTTCAAAGCCTAGCGTCTTAGAACCTTCAGAGTAATAAGGACGCAGATTAATATTGACAAAACCCCAGCCGTATGTATTAGCAACTTCCGAACAGAGACGATTTACTTGATCGTAGTTGCCCTTTACGGCCATCAGGGTGGGACTATAAATCAAGCTACCGATAATTTTACCGGCTTCTAAATCTGCGGGGATGAACACACAGCAGTCTAAACCAGCGTGAGCTGCGATCGCAGCTGTAGAATTTGCTAAGTTACCAGTGCTAGCGCAAGAAACAGTAGTGAAACCCAACTCCCGCGCTCTAGAGAGGGCAACTGACACTACCCGATCCTTAAAGCTAAGGGTGGGCATATTAACGGCATCATTTTTTATATAAAGCTTATTTAGACCTAGGCGACGGGCAAGACGGTGGGAACGAACCAAGGGAGTCATACCAGTTCCCACATCTATAACATTGTCAGTTGCGACAGGCAAAAAGGGACGGTAGCGCCAAATTGAATTGGGACCGGCTTGAATTGTTTCACGAGTGACAGTCAGACGTAGGGCGTTGTAGTCATACTTGACTTCTAACGGCCCAAAGCATAACTCACAAACATTAGTGGCTTTGAGTTCATATTCTGCACCACATTCCTTACATTTCAAGGCTTGAAAGTAGGCAGTGCTGGCTTTGGTTTGGGTTGTGATTGCCTGAGTCATAAACTAGCTTTAATAAGTTTGTCTGTCGCAGTTGCCTGAATAGTAACACGAGCAAAAATACCCGTCAAACATACCCGACAAAATTTGTCGGGTATGTTTAGTATTGAGAGGAATGATTATTGTAAAACTTTGATATCAGTAATACCTGTATCTAGTATTTACACCTGTATTTTCTCTGCTATAAAACAACCTGAGTTCGACGGCTGATGTAGTAACCGCCTAATTAGCGTAAATAAAGAAACCTCTAGAGAGGTTTTACTACGCAAAACCGTCCCTCTCGGAGTCGGAGAGGGACAAACCACGCTCAGTAGACTGCTGTGCCTTATACTCACGTAGTAGATTATGTTCATCTGATGACAGATGCCTGCCAATACTTCTCGGTTAGCGCAATTAGTCGTTGCAGATCCCCCCAACCCACGCCAGTCGCTCCACTTGGGGAGACCCCAAGTGGAGCGCTGGCTCCCCGATAAATTGGGGGGCTTCTAACCCTCTTTTACCCCCTTAAAAAGGGGGTCGCCGTAGGCGGGGGATCTGAATCTAGGACGACTCAACCCTTATCCGAGAAGTATTGAGATGCCTGCCACTATGCCGCAGTGGTCAATATCTTGTACTCTGATATCTAATGATCATGTCATGCTTCAAAAATACAATGTTTTGCGATCGCCACCGGAAAGGGCGGGTACGCCATCGCACCTGCGGAATGTGGGTATTATCGGACTAAATTCTGAATAAAAGTAAAACTATTTAATCATGAAGAAATTTACTGACAAAGTTGTTCTGATTACTGGAGGTAATTCTGGTATTGGCAAAGCTACAGCATTAGCTTTTGCTGAGGAAGGGGCAAAAGTAGTGATCGCCGGCAGGAGAATTAAAGAAGGTGAGCAGACAGTTCATTTAATTGAAAAAGCAGGTAGTCAAAGTATTTTTATCCCTACAGATATTACCCAAGAAACAGAAGTTAAAAATTTAATTAGCCAAACAGTTAAAACTTTTGGTCGTTTAGATTATGCTTTTAATAATGCTGGGACTCCGGGAATTCTAAAAGTAGATATAGATGATTCTGAAGAAAATTGGAATAAAGTTATTAATACTAATTTAAAAGGAGTTTGGCTATGTATGAAATATCAAATTCCTGAAATGCGTAAAAATGGTGGTGGTGCCATTGTGAATAATGCTTCTATTAGAGGATTAATTGCTGCTAATTTAACTAATTATCAAGAGAATGAAGCACAACATAATATTCATTTTTATTGTACTAGCAAACACGCAGTTATAGGACTTACTAAATCTTTAGCTGTACAATATGCTAAGGATGGTATTAGAATTAATGCTGTTTGCCCAGGAACTATTATAACTCCTATGGTAATGGAAGCTTTAAGTGAGGAAACAATAAAGAATTATGGCAATCAATATCCCATAAAACGATTAGGTACACCAGAAGAAATTGCTCAAGCAGTATTATGGTTATGTTCAGATTCAGCTAATTTTGTTATTGGACATTCATTAGTTTTAGATGGTGGTTTAACTATTCAAAATTAGTTCCTAAATTGTTTTTGACAAAATCTAAGTATATGTAGTAGCGTGTCAAGGCTAAATTGATGCAATAGAAAAATTGAGTTATGTTTCTAAAATCCCAATCTTTCCAAGATTTGTAACGCACCATTTTAGCCTTGACACGCCAGTAGGGTGCGTTAGGACGCTTATTTCTCAACAAATTCTTTCACCACTGCCTTAGCGTCAGGAGGAATCTGCGTAATTAGGCGAAATGGAAATGCCGCAGTCGAAGCAAACTGGGCATAATCTGATGTCAGAAAGATAGCGTAGTTTTTAGCTTCTGGAGTCATCTGTGCAGCAAAGGCCAAAGCTATAGCTTTAACGTACCTGCGAACATCTGCTGCTTGTTCACCCACAACTTCACCGCCACTAATCGGTGTATTTGGTTGTCCTATCTGATCCAAAGTGGTACTGGGGTCTTTTACACTCAGATGAGTACCCCCAACTATACCAACTAGCCATTTTGGGGATGGAATTTTTTCAAATCCGATAATCTGTTCAGTTAAAGCTGGGGTGGTTTTATCTGCGGAACTTGCTAACACTAGGGTAGGAATTTGCACCTTAGTTAACCCAGTTTCGCCAAACATTAGAGAAGTTGTCGGATTGAGAGCGATCGCCTGTTTGATTCTAGTATCCCGTAGTTGATAGCTATTTTCTGGTAGTTCTTGAGCGATGCACTGCATAACTTCTCCCTCACTGAAGCTAGTCAAGTTCTTTTTACAACGTTGTTTGAGATGTTCGAGTTGTAACTCGGCTCCAGCAATTTCTAAAGCTGTACCACCACCAAAAGAATGGCCAATGACCATCGCGTTCGTGGTTGCAAGTTTCCCTTGTAGCGGATGATTAGGCGTTTGGTTGAGCTTTTCTAATTCGTCCAGAACAAAACTAATATCTTGAGGGCGATCCAAAAACTCATGAGGCTTCATAACTCTGGTTTTGCCTTGTAATGCTGAGTTAGTATTTGTCTGATTACTACCGGGATGCTCTAAAGCTGCTACTACATAACCGTGGGATGCTAAATGTTCTGCTAAATAACGCAAGTCCGTGCGGACTGACGAGAAGCCGTGAGAAAGGACAATTACGGGTTTGTCGAGAGTTGCAGCAGTTGACCAGTAAATATCAACTGGAATTTTACGTTGGCGCTTTTGATCATTCAGGCTTAAGTTGAGTATTTTTACTTGAGCTATTCCTGGTTGGCTGGGATCAAAAGGGAAAGCAATCTGCGCTGTTTTGGGGTCGAGTTGGGGAGTGATGGTTAGCATAAATTGCTGGGTACGCCAAAAAGCTGTATTCAAACTCCCTGTAACTATAAAAGCCTGTGGTAAATCAATTTCTAGGCGTTTACTCGGATAAGCGGCGATAAAACTCAATAAAGAAAGACCCTGCGGTGCAGTAGAGCCTAATACCAATCCTGCTCTCAGTGCTTGTACCCCAGCTTTGTCCTTTCGGGCTAAGGCCGTAGCGAAGTCATTGAGAATGCTTGTGCCAATTTGAGTATTAACTAACTTATTAACGGTAACAACATTAATCGGTACATTCATGCCCAGCGCCCCCAAGAAGAAGCGGCGTTGTTGTTCAGATAATCCTTTAGTGTAAGGCTGCAAACTCCCAGACAATTCCCCAGTTTTTGCAGCATTTTGCAACTCAGCAAGGGAGATAGATTCTGTAAATAAACCCAAACGCACAACAACTGTGTCAGCCGCAATGGCCGAAGTATTTGGCGCGATCAGTGTAAGTGCGATGCCTACGGTAAGGGCTTTGCCCAACGCGCTAAAGATACCTGCAACCGTCTTAAGACTTCCCCAATTTCTTACCATAACTTTTATACCAACTGTTACTTACGGAAATATAACGAATATTTGTGTATTTGACTACCGATTAATTGCTTAGAAATCAAAGGAGATTTTTTCCTGAACTTGATGGCGATGTCTACGCCTACGCTCTAATCTCCTCAAAACATCTGCTGATGGGAACAAAGCATAACAAAAGCAACGAATTGTAGAATTCATCACAGCTAAAAAATTGAGCATAAATCAGTGTTAACAGCCACAAAAGCCCGATTGTTTCTCAGCTAGGTTTAATACTGTAAGGAAGTTCTAGAACAGGGTAAGCGATCGCATCTACAATCTGCACTTTTTGTAGCCTGATATTTTGACTGCAATTTTTTTTGACAGGAAAGTTTAACCGACTGCTTAATGTTTTGTCTTTGCCTTTTAGAACGTGTTGCAGATAGATAGTCTTACTGCTGTAGCTGCACTATCATTACTCATCAAATTCTACCAGCCGCTTCAACAATTTTTTTTGGCTTTATGCGTCGCAGACTCCGCTATATTTTAATTTCGCTGCTCTCCCTGAGTATTATTACACTGTGGTGGCCTGTGAATGATTCTGATTGCAATTTCGAGACTTTTCTCGCATCAAAAACTCCAAAATTCCAAGTACATGCTACTAAGGTTATTGTTCAGCCGTGGCGTGGTCGTCACCATGTATATGGAATTTTTATGATTCCTGATGAATACAAACAAGCTCCATTTTTTGTGTTAACAGTTCAAGGTGCTGGCAGTTACTGTTCAAAACAATTTGGTTATAAAAAAAACTTTGATGATATCTTTGCTGAAGCAGGAACTTATCTGGTAAAGAAGCCTATTAGAACTCGAAAAACTCTGCGGCTTATTCTCCAAGGTTTGTACTTTCAGGTCAATGATAAAAAGAATTGGACGTTGACTTTCCCTGAACCAAAGACTAGTACCACTACGCCGAATTAGGGATTTGTTCTTTACAGCAGTTTTCATGTATTTAGACCACACGCTGATATCTATATTTCTTTCTTCCTGTGCGCCTTTGCGCCTTTGCTTGAGATAAAAAAACGTGGTTCATTTACCTGAAAATCGCTGTAATTACGAATTACGAATTATTCCGTCAGCTTGCTGGTTGAGTTTCTAAAACTTCGTTCTTTTCTAACAAGGCAGTAGTAGTATTGACTACAATCTGTGCTGCTCCTGTGAAAAACGATCGCTCGATAGTCGCTGGAACATCGCTAGGTTTATGATAGTGAGGAGTACGTAAATTTGCGGTATCTGTCACCAGCACAGAACCCACACCGTGATACCAAAATGGTGCATGGTCGCTGCGTAGGGTATCTGGTGTCAGTAAACCTTTAAAAGGAATTGGTACTGTTAGGACTGGTGGCAGATTTGATTCTTGTTTATTCAAGGCGGTTGAAGGGAGCATTTGTGAGTTTTGAAAGGCATTCAGCAAAGGCAAATGTTCTGTATCACCAACTACTGCCAAAAAGTCGCCCTTGTCGCTAGGTGGCGTAACAGGCAATCCGGCAGGGTATTTTTGACACCCAGCAGCGTAACAAGCATAACCCACCATATCCATAACGATCGCTCCGCCCAAGTTTTGCAAGCGTGTTGTCTTACTAACGAAAGCCCGACTACCCAAAAGTCCTGCTTCCTCCTTGTCAAAAAAAGCTAGCTGTAATGTCCGTGGTGTGGGATGAGAACCGAGCAACCGGGCTACTTCCAGCACCACAGCTACACCACTGGCATTATCATCGGCACCAGGGGATAAGAGAACAGTGTCGTAATGCGCTCCGACGAGAATTGCTTTAGCGGCTTTGTTAGTTCCTAGGCGTTCGGCAAAAATATTCACACCATCAGAGAACTTTTCCAATTTGGGCTTCCAGCCTAATTTTCTCAGTTCAGTTGTGATATAAGTGCGAGTCAGCGATCGCTCTGTTGTTGTATAGCGCTGAAAATTTAACTTTTGGATATGGTTTAATAGCTTGTCAGTAGACAGTTGCGGAGCAATGTTAACTTTTTTTAACTCTGCCTGTGGTTCGGGTGTTTCCACTGGAATACTCTGAACAATTGCTGGTGACGAACGCTGTTCAAAAAACGTGCTACCCTGACTACCCACCACCGCAACTGCCACCAACACCAACAGCATCAGCCAAATCCATTTTTTCATGCTCTTGCCAAAATTTTGACAACGACTACTGAGCCTCTAAGATTACTGAATCGATGCTCTAGATGATTATCGGCTCAAGTTCACGATTATGCCATTGCCGTTGATGCCATTCGGCAACCAAGGGACGAACAATAAACTTAGGCTGTCCATCGCCTTTAACGTCAATACGTAAACCTGAATAAGGTCGTCGTTTCTGAAAACCTTGACCGTTGCGACCAATGAAGAGATGCGATCGCGCCACTAATCTATTTTCATTTCCAAAAGTCTCCATCAAATCTGCTCCCTCAATTCGCTGGCGTCGCAAACTAAACCCGCTACCGCCACAAACAATCCAGTGGATATGCGAATCAGCATGTCCGGTATCCATTGTCTCAAGGTGTTCCAAGCAGTGCGCGTGACCGTTTAATACCAAATCGACCAAAGGACGCCCCTGAGTTAGGGAACCTATTTGTTTAGCTACCGCATCCAACACACCACGGAGGCGATCGCGAATGATCAGAGTTTGGGCTTGTTGCCACTTTGTCGCTTCAGTTACATAGGGAGGATGATGGAAATAAATCACCCTTCCCCGAACTTCAGGATTATTCCAAGATTCAATTAATCTTTGCTTGAGCCACTCCAGTTGTTCAATATCAGTCAGCAGTGTTTTATTACTGGCTAGTTGCTTATCAATGTCAACAATCATTTCTTCAATTTGTGACAGCTTGGCGTGGAAGTCGTCTAATTGGTCGGCTTCAGTGGGGTTTTCGGGACGAAGCTTGGCTGAGGTTTCAATGATTTGCTGCTTTTCTTGCTCTAAATCTTCACGCTGTTTTTCTAAGACTTTGCGATCGGCATCACCTGCTTTTGTTTTAGGCAGAGGTGGTGGATCGTTAAATGTATTAGAATCCAAGGCAAAGAAATCAATCCCGCCATAGCGAAAAGTGTAGTAACGATTGGGAAGGCGGGTGAAGTGCCCAGGTTCATAGGAAAGACAACAACCTGTATGTGTCTTGCCTGTGTAGTACTGATCTAAATGATGATTTAACTCTCCTGGAAGCTGAAACGCCTTAAGATAGTCGAGAAATGCCCGTGCGTAAGCGTCACCTGTTCCTGAGCCATGCAAACCCACATCTAAGTCTAACCGCGATCGCAACAGGCCACGAATCGGTAATGTTGTTAAGGACACCAAGCTCAATAAAATCGGTAAGTTATAGTAATCGTGATTTCCTGGTACAGGTAAAATGGGCAGCTTAAAAACCATCTGGTCATAGGCAATCTGTTTGGGATGTTCTCCGCCCAAGATAAACTCTCGGTAAGGCTCGATGAAGTTCTGCTGGTAGTATTCACTCGACCCCACTAAATAGATCACATCCCCGGTATGCAGCATAAAACTGGATTCGTTGTGATGAGGCAGCATGAGTTCAGCCACCTGTCGCTGGGGATTGTGTCCCCGGTGCTTGCCGGAACCACTATCACCGACAACTAAAAATGAGAACTCAGAATTGTCTGTTTGACCATCCTCCAACACCAGCCGAGTTTGGTCGATGTTCCGTTCCACAATTAACGGATCTTGCCACCGTACCCTCTGATTCATTTTACGAATTTTGTCAGCGATCGCTGGATCAGATACAAGTTTCAATGCAACCTACTCCTGAATCTTGAATTGCAGGGAAGATGAGGGAGCAGGGAGCTGGGAGCAGGGGGGAAATAACCAATAATGCCCCATGCCCCATGCCCCATGCCCCATGCCCTCACTCCTCTATTGTGTCTTTCATCTCAATAGTCAAATTAGGGAGTCCGTCTAGTTTTTCGGTAGGCTCAACTTCTTCTACTAATGGCACAAAAATTCTCAAGCCTGCTGGAACACACTTAATTTCTACCGGTGTTGTGCCCACTATTTCACCATCTAGAACAACCTTTTGTGGTGGGTTAGTCGTAATTTTAAATTGTTTGGCTCGCAGGAAGCCAATATCATCCCGTTCTACGGCGTTACCTGTAGAAGCCGTTTGAAATAGATGAAATGTCGCAGCGATCGCTCCTGCCTTGTTAGCTGGAGCTACAATCGTTAAATCTAGTAACCCATCATCATAAATCAGACCTGCTGGCCCCTGAGCTAAAACGGAAGTGGGAGGCGCGGCATTTGCGACTGTTACTGCACAGGCACTAGTTTTAATTATTTTGTCTTCAGTTTCAATTTCAACATCAAAATTTTTTAAGCTTCTCAGTTGCTGGATTCCTGCCAAAACGTAGGCCATCATCCCAAAGCGATTCTTGGCGTCCCGGTCTGCCAATTCTACAGTTTCAGCTTCAAAGCCAATACCTGCTAAGAGTACCATTGGCCGATCGTTGCAATAGGCTACATCTACACTGCGGATTCCTCCCTGTAAAATTGTCTGACATGCAGATGCGATCGTGTCAGGAATTCCTAAAGCTGTGGCAAAAGCGTTTGCTGTTCCTCTAGAAATGATCCCAAATGGAATCTCAGTACCCACTACAGCCGCCGCCGCCGCCGAGAGAGTTCCATCTCCCCCCGAAGCAATGATTGCATCTACCCCCCTTGCTACTGCTGCATATGCCAGATCGTCAGCGTCGATTTCTTCAGTTGTCAGATAAATATCTAGGTCAATATCTGGCTCTAATATTCCCCGAATTTCTGCCAGTTCTAGGTCTGGATCACCCTGACCAGCAACTGGATTGAAAATGAGGCAGGCGGAACGATTCATAAAATATAAAAGCTAAACTTAGATCACTAAAATACCAAATTATTTCTAGCATTATTGGAAAATTTTGACTTCCTTCTAACGGCTGGTTTACCTTTTGTCAGAAGTTTAGAAGTCTTCTGCGTCGGAAGATCCTAATGCTGACGCGTCTTTTGGTATCTTTTGTCCAATACTTAAACAATAAAAATTTTACCATGCGTCAATTATTACTAGTTTTCGCGAGTATCCTAACTCTCAGCAGTTTAGATGCCCCTAGCATGACAATAGCAGGCACAACGCCTAATTTAGGCAAGATGCGCTTAGTTCAAAAGCTCAATTGCAATAATTCTCAAACTCAAATAGCAATTAATGAATGTACGAAGTTATCTTATCAGAATGCAGATCAAAAACTGAATCGAGTTTATCAACAATTGCTATCTACCTTAAAAAGCTCTAGCAAACAGAAATTGATTGCTGCACAGGTAACATGGATCAAGTTTCGAGATAGCAATTGTGAGTTTGAAAGAAGCAGATATGAGGGAGGAAGTATTACTCCTACCATTTATTTTGGTTGTCTGGAAAGTACCACAAAACTGCGTACCCAACAATTACAGGAATATCTCAAATCCGATCGTTAATTTTTTTGATATCTAGCGATTTCTACAACGGGCTATTCGGCATCGCAATTCTATAACCCAATACAGTTCACTTAAGCATTTCTTCCTTCTCTTCCTTTGCGTCCTTTGCGGTTCGTTAAAAAAATTGACTTAGACAAAGAGTTAAGGAACGTGGATTAAATAAAATGAAAAACTTCATCCTGTCTCACGATCCCTCTCCTTTATAAGGCAATACGGTTCAGTTAAAGTCAAAAACCTTAACCTGCGTAGGTTGGGTTGAGGGACGAAACCCAACATTTTCGGTACTTTGTTGGGTTTCACTACGTTCAACCCAACCTACAATTATTCTTAACCCAAGCGTATTGCTTTATAAGGAGAGGGATTGAGGGTGAGGTAAGCCAGGGACATAAATTGTATGTTATTTAATTCTTATTCCTAAGCCTTAACCCAAGCGTATTGTTTTATAACCTTGAAGCAAGGAAAGGGAAAGTGATTCAAAATTTTTCCCCTTCCCTTTTTTATTTTTGAATTGTTAAACCTACTTTCTTTCTGGATGTGCTGCATCCTCTGGTGAAGGAGTACCCATCTGGTTAATTTTGGCAATCATCTGATACAAGCGCCCCAAGTCGCGTTGATTGAAGTACAAAATCAGGCGGGGTAGTCCAACAGTTTCATCTTGTGCTTCTTGAGGTAATGCCTGACTTTTTTCAATCCTTCCTTGAATAATAATGTCGCTGAAATCAACATTGAGTTTCTCTACAAGAGCGTCTGATATATCTGTCTTCAGGCGGATGACTAACTTATTGCTTACATATCGACAGGAATGATAAACCTGGTAAAAACGGGTGATAGCGTTGCAAGCCACATCCAAGTTGTCTGTCACCGTGTAAAGGCTGGGGTCTTCAGGACTTACAAGACCATTTTGCACGAGTTGCTTATCAATATATTCGCTCCAAGACCGCCAGTAATCACCACCAGGACGATCGATTAAAACTAGAGGTACTGGGCCAAATTTACCATTTTGGGTTAATGTCATACATTCAAAAGCTTCATCTTGAGTGCCAAAACCTCCCGGAAACAAGGCTACAGCATCACTTTCTTTGAGGAGAAACAGCTTGCGGGTAAAGAAATATTTGAAGTTAATTAGCTTGGTATCACCCTCTATAAACGGGTTTGCTTGCTGTTCAAAGGGTAACTGAATGTTTAATCCAAAGGAATTTTCTCGCCCAGCACCTTCGTGACCCGCCTGCATGATTCCACCGCCACCGCCGGTCATCACCATAAATCCTAATTCAGAAACAGCGCGAGCAAACTCAAGCGCCATTTGGTATTCTGGTGTATCTGTAGCTAGACGAGCAGAACCGAAGATGGTGATTTTCCGAACGTGTCGATAATCATAAAAAAGCTGGAAACCGCGCTCCATATCTGCTAATGCAGCCGACAATATTTTCCAATCGAGACGCTCAATTTCGGTATCAGCTAGACGAACAATAGTAGCAAGTGCTTGCTGAATAAATTGCCGATTTTTTAATGTCGGTAAACGAGCGATCAATTCAGCGATATCCGCCTGTAAAGACTCTAATGTGTCAAACGACGCAGATGAGGTCATGAGAACTGCTGCAACAATGGCACTATATTTTACGTGAACGACTCACACTCTAGCAAGCAGGATATAACCCTCTGATGTAGAGTTAGCAAACTCACAACTGGCTTTGAGGTAGTATTGCTCATTACTCAAGCCCAGATCCTCATCTTTTGAGATTGGAACTCGGAAGTTGGTGTTCGGAACTTGGCTTTTCCCCTTCCCCTGATCTCAATTCAGTCCCAGTTCTTCTTTCAACCCCTCCGGCACATTAACTGCTGTCTCTAATCCCCGCACATCTTCCCACTGCTGCTTTTTACCCCAAGTCATTTTTTCCATATTGGCATCGCTGAGGTCAGCACCACCCAAAATGGCATAGCTGAGATTACTGTGACTGAGATCCGCGCCATTGAAGATAGCACCACTGAGGTTACTGCCACTGAGGTTAGCACTGTTAAGGTTGGCATAGCTGAGGTCTGTACCGAACAGGATAGCGTCGGTGATGTCGGCACCACTGAGATCGGCTTCGCTAAGAATCACCCCACTGAGGTCGGCTTCGTTAAGAATCACCCGACTCAGGTCTACGCCGCTGAGGTCAGCACCTAAGAACATTGCGCCGTTAAGTCTGGCATTGTTAAGCTTGGCACCATTAAGTTTGGCGTAGCTGAGGTCGGCGGCGATAAGGATAGCATCACTGAGGTTGGTACTGAAAAGAATTGTGTCACTGAGATTAGTACCATTGAGGATGGCGTGACTCAAATCAGCACCACTGAGGTCGGCGCGGCAGAGGTCGGCATGGTTAAGGCTGACGCTGCGGAGGTTGGCTTCACTTAGATTCGCACCGAAAAGGATGGCGTTGCTAAGGTCAGCATGGCTAAGGTTGGTGTTGCTGAGGTCGGCGCGGTTGAGGTCGGCACTGGTAAGGTCGGCGCGGTTGAGGTCGGCACTACTAAGGTCGGCGCGGTTGAGGTCGGCGCGGCTAAGGTTGGCACAGCTAAGGTTAGCACCGATGAGGTTGGTGCTGCTGAGGTCAGCACCACTGAGGTTGGCACCGCTAAGGTTGGCACCGCTAAGGTTGGCATCGCCGAGGTTGGCACTGCTAAGGTTAGCACCGCTAAAGTTTACGCCAGTTAAGTTGGCATCGCCGAGGTATGCACGGCTGAGGTCGGCACCGCTAAAGTCTGCCCCGGTGAGGTTGGCATCGCCCAGGTATGCACCCCGAAAGTTGCCGCCTTTAAGGAATTGCCCGACTATACTGCTAAAGTTGCCAATTTCTAAGGCGTCGCTATAGTTGATGATCCGCAGCAGTTGGGATGTGAAAAAATTATCTGTGTCCGGTTGAGAAGATGGATAGAAGGTGATTTTTTGTTTGAGTTCATCTCGCTCTTGGGCGTAGCGGTGTAACTCTAACAGTAAAATCAGTACGTTCAGCCCTGTATATATGTCTACCTGTCTCAGCCCGATTGCAATATTTTGTGCCGCTAGCTTTAACTTTGTTTGCTGAGGTAGGTTTTCATTTGGTGTCCCATCGATAAATTCTCCCTGACACCAGCGACGATAAAAATCTTCTAGCCGCCAGAAAAGCTGTTCTAGGTGAACTTTTTTACCAGTCACAACCAATTCCATTAGTTGGTTGACTATTTCTGGTTTCAGTGCTCCATTGCCCAGTAAATCGTAAATCTCTTTATGCATCTGGCGATCGCACACTCTAAAATAAAACCCAGAGGGTAGAATGCCCAATGTGCGATCCTCGATCTTAGAAGTCAAACCGCTCTTTGATATTGTCCATTTTTCTAAGCTTTCTTGCAGTCTTAAAGAGCATAAATCTTCTGGCAAATTATCTTGAGCAAATTTAAGACTTTTGTTTGGTTCTTTAATACTTTTTCCTAGAGGTAAAACTGCTTCGGTTTCTGGCGATGTCGTCTTTGGCATCTCTTGTAACCTTGTACCTCTGGCATAACTTCTCAGCAGCAACCAGACTTGAGATAAATATGTTGACATTTTTGTGTCCGTTGTTACATTTTAATTATTGTTTTGATAATTCTGAAATTAAAAATTTTTCTATGCTAGTTTGCTTCTCACTGCCAAAAATTAATAGTATCAATAAATACTACACGAAAAACCTCATCTGTTGGTGATGTCTGCGACGGTAACAGAGCTTTGTCGTACCCCTACGGGGATCTTGCTAGCAAGAGCGTCTCGTAGAGAAGTGTGGGCTATAACAACGGCGTTCGTGGAGGGCGACTCTTCACTAATCTGTAGTAGCTTCAAGCTTCTTCTGGTGATCTAAATAAAGTGTTAGCTTAAAAATTGTTTCCAAAATCAAGTAATTTTCCGGTTTTGGCTAATTTGTTATGCTTTTTTTTCCAGAAATTTATGAGTCTGAATGTAAGAATAATACTTGCTGTTTGTTGTAGAGGCAATTGTTAGGAAAAATCTTATAGTAAAACAAAAATTCAAGAGAGTTACATCAAAAGAGCAGCTCCTTGCGTATTTTCCTCACGGCAGTTCCTTCTCCTGTCAAAGACGCTTGCGCGTAGCTTGCTTGTATTGCAGGGAAGTCGGGCATTACCTGCCCAACGGACTGCCTCGGCAAAGTTGTGGCGACTGCGGGAGGCGGAGTGACTCCGACTCCGAGCTACGTGTGTTTGGTCTTAAACCCTTTAATTTCCGATAAAGCTGAAAATGGCAACTAAAATTGAAGTCTAAAGTTTGCTGTTTAATCTAAAACAGCTAAAAGAATCGGCAAAAAGCAGGCTATATAGCTTTAGAAAAGTTAAAAATTAACTACGGAATAATTATCGGGTATAGATGGGATGAAGAATAGATTAACCTTTTATATGATTTTGTTACATAGTTTATTTTTAGGAATAGCAACGGCTAGCGCCAAGTCACCATCTATTAACAGAGTTGATCCAGATTTGTCAACCAAGCATCAGGCTGTACGGGTTGTAGAAGCTGTGGTTACGGACAGAACTAGAGAAAAATCATATAGTCAGTTAACGACAGAAACTTCTGCAACTAAAATTTCAGCGTTATCGGCAAAGGGTATAAATATTCCCCCGAAACAGAGGCTACCGTCAGGGCAAGTTTGGGTAATTAATCAAAATAAATACGCACAAGCTCAACCGTTTATTTGGGTAGTAAAAGACCTGAGAAAAGCAGGACAGCAACCATTTTTACTAGCTATAAAATCACCACAAAAACCGAATTCAAAGCCTAATTCTAGTGCTAAACCGCCAGCAAAGGATGTTTTACAGCCGTTTGACGAAGTAATCAAAGACACCCAAAAGTTAGGGGGATTGTTCACCCTTTATCGTAATAAAGAAAAGAATAAAATTTATCTAGAAATTAAGCCAGAGCAACTTAATAAAAATTACCTAGCGACAACAACCTTGGAATCGGGCATTGGCGAACGGGGTATTTACAGTGGTATGCCTTTGCAAGATTTTTTGTTTTATTTCCAACGGGTGGATGATAAACTAAACTTTGTGATTCGCAATGTGAATTTTCGCACTCGTGAGGGAGATCCCCAGGTGCGATCGCTAGCCCGGTCTTTTAGTGACTCCGTTCTCTACACCATTTCCATTAAAAGCATTCATCCACAACGCAAAACTATTCTCATCGACTTAGGCGATTTGTTGCTGACAGACTTAGCTGGATTATCTGTAAGTTTAGGAGTCTCAGGAAGCACAGACCAATCCTATTTTGGTACTGCTAAAGCTTTTCCCCAAAACTTAGAAATTGAGTCAGTTTTGAATTTCTTTGGTGGCGCTGACCACGAAAGTGAAATACCAAACTTTGCGTCGCTAGCTGACAAGCGTGGCTTTACCCTGCGTGTCCACTACAGTCTCTCTCAACTACCCAATCAAGATTATCGACCGCGCCTTGCTGACGATCGCATCGGCTATTTCATCACCGCCTACCAAGATTTATCCAAAGACGATGGCGGCGATTCTTTTGTCCGCTACATCAATCGCTGGCATTTAGAAAAACAAGACCCAAAAGCAGTAATTTCTCCCCCCAAAAAACCGATTGTCTTCTGGATTGATAACGCTGTGCCCTTAGAGTACCGCGATCCGATGAAAGAAGGCGTCCTGATGTGGAACAAAGCCTTTCTGAAAGCTGGATTCAAGGATGCAATTGAAGTCCGCCAAATGCCCGATGACGCCACATGGGACCCAGCAGATATTCGTTACAACACGATTCGCTGGATTAATACAGTTGATGGTTATTTTGCAATGGGGCCATCTCGCGTTAACCCATTGACTGGGGAAATTTTGGATGCAGACATTCTCGTAGATGCCAGTTTTATCCGGGCACTCAAGAATGATTATCGCAAAATCGTCCAACCCAGCCAAACACAAAATCGCACTACTTTATCAGCTTTGATGCAAAATCGTCTACTTTGCGCCAATGGTTTAGATGCGAAAAACAATGGTGTCCCTCAGCAGATGCAAGAACAACCTCTGTTATTGAGTCGTTTATCGAAAATGGCAGGCGAGTACGATTTATGCTATGGGATGGAAGCTGCTAACCAGTTTGCCTTTGGTTCATTGGCGATGTCACTGCTACCTGATAGCATGACCACTCCTGATCAGATGAAAAAATATATCAATCAATATATACGTTTAATTATCGCTCACGAAGTTGGACATACTCTTGGTTTACGCCATAACTTCCGTGGTAGTACACTGCTAGCACCACAGGAGATGAATAATACGGAAATTACCAAAACTAAAGGTCTGACAAGTTCCGTAATGGACTACATTCCCCCAAATATTGCTCCTCAAGGTACAAAACAGGGAGATTATTTTCCTAGCATGGTGGGGCCTTATGATGAATGGGCGATTAAATACGGCTACATACCAATTCAGACATCAACTCCCATAGCAGAAAAGCCAATTTTGGAGAAAATTGCTGCACAATCCTACAAGCCAGAGTTGAGTTATTCTACAGATGAAGATGTGTATGACCTTGACCCCACAGCCGATGCTTGGGATAACAGCAGCAATGTCCTGCTTTATTCTCAGTGGCAGTTGAATAATTCACGGGTGATGTGGAAACGTCTGGATAAGCGTTACCCACTGGCTGGTGATAGTTACACCGATGTGAGCGAACGTTTTAGCACAGTATTGGGTAACTATTTCCAGCAAATCTATTACACCACAAAATACATCGGTGGACAGTCTTTCTATCGCATTCACCCTAGCGAGATACCTGCCGATAACGTCTCTGGAGTCAGCCAACACCGATTACCATTTGAACCAGTACCAGTTGAACAACAACGCCAAGCTTTACAGACGCTGCAAAAGTATGTGTTTGCAGAAGATGCCCTGAGCTTTTCACCAGAACTACTGAATAAATTAGCACCTTCCCGTTGGCGACATTGGGGTAGTTATCCGCAAGTTGGCCGTTTGGATTTTCCAATTCATGACTTGGTGCTACTCATGCAGGGTTCTGTGTTGCGGGATTTACTCTCAGGCGATCGCCTCTCTCGCCTTAAGGATATCGAACTCAAAACAAAGCCCGGAAAAGCACTGACTCTTCCAGAATTATTTGACACTTTGCAGTCAGATATCTGGACAGAAGTAATCAAACCAAAAGGTAAATTAACGAAGATTTCCAGTTTGCGGCGAGGCTTGCAGCGTGAATACCTGAACATTTTGACGGCTATGGTGTTACGGAAAGAATCTGTTCCAGAAGATGCTCGCACGATGGCGTGGTATAAACTCAAACAATTGGATGATCAACTTAAGCAGGTTAATTCCGATGATGAATACACGAAAGCGCACTTATTAGAAACGCGCGATCGCATCGAGAAAGTCTTAAACGCCCCGTTGCAAGCGAATTAGAAAGATTAATATAGCGGTTCTCACTTGAGTGATGTACAAGAACCCCACCCCCAACCCCCTCCCCGCTCTTCGAGAGCAGGGCGGTTTCATACAAGCAGAGAAAAAACTTTATCGAGTTGATTTGATAAGGCACGTTGAGCTTGAGGAATGGTTCGGAAACCAAAAAAATCGAGCGTTAGTAATTCTCATTGCATAATTCCATGAATTACTTTCTTTCTTTGTTTGTATATTAAACTTTTTTGCCTCATTCCCCCAACAATCCCAAGCAGGACAAGATTTACAGGCAAACATCTCGGTTCTTCGTCATGTTTGGACAGAGCTTTTCTACTAGTCATAGAAGATTTCAGGCTTGCGAGAATGTTCACGCCGTCGTGCATGAAGTACTGTAGCCCACATTCCGCACCCTAAGATATCATTAAGTATAATCACTTATTTTCTCTAGGTTGCCAGCGACAAATTATGCTAATAAAAATTTTTGTCTCAGTTAAAATAAGGAAATTAAGTATATAAATTAGCTCTACTTCCTTCTAACAACCAGTAAAAGCCGATTGTGACAGTTGAGGGTGCGAAATGTAGGCTGTAGATTCGTTAGTAAGCGATCGCACTCTATTCTTAGAAGAAAACCCAAGCGATCGCTCCCTCACAGACGATCGCCTCAGCCGGGTGTATTCAGGCGCGTTGGAGGAGTCGGTGCAGAAGTTTTTGGAGATTTTGGGGAAGCTGAATCGCGCTTATCTTACTGTTTTGGAAGAAAAAGTGTTGAGTGTTTTGGAGTTGGAAATCAGAGATTAATCCAATTTTGAAACAATCTAACAGTGCTGTTAGTAACTTAAGATTCTGTAATAATTCTACCCAAATACATTATGATTCTTAAAACTTCAAATAAATTGTTACGATATTGCGATCGCGTTGCAAATAGATCGGAAATACCGTACTGTTTACCCAAGGTTTTGACAAACAAATAGCTGCTACCATTGGCGATCATGCCATACAGAGGTTGTTCTGGTTTGGGATGAATCGCCATGTAAACTAATGTCTGGGGAATCGCTAATTCTAAATCAAAGGTCGTCTTTTTTGACTCAATTAACACAATCCATAATTTAGCTTGCAAAACTAAAGCGTCAATTCTTCCCCTTAAAATCTCTTCACTATCTCCTTGTGCTTCAATCTCAACGGATACTTCGGTTTTAAACCTGTAGGGTGCTTGATAGAATCCTGCAAGTTCCAGTAATGGTGACAACATGACCATTTTGACAGTTTCTTCTAAGAGGCTTCCATCTGAAATTTGATAAAGATAATTTTGTCGAACTTGTTCTAATCTTGCCTGTTCTGCTTCACTTAGTAGAGGTAAATCCACCATCCATTCGGTAAAAAATTGACTATAGGAATCCGATTTGATTTCTGAAAACATACTGAGACTGAAAATCCCGTTTGATCAGGGTTTTATCCGAAATCTTGTTCAAAAATCAGATATGAGTCCTATATAGGACTAGTATTTGATTTCTGAAAAGATACGTAGGGTGTGTTAGAACGCAGTTCGTAACGCACCAAACCGTTGATGATGGTGCGTTACGAACTGCGTTCTAACACACCCTACAATACCTAATTTTGTTCAAAAATCAAATATGATTCCTATATCACCACTTAGTGTTAACCCCAGTTTCTCCTCGACTTGGCGAAGGGTGGTAATTTTTTCTGCAATGGCTATGCTTGTGATCATGGTTAAATTTACACTACTTGCCTAATATTAGGATAATTTAAAGAGCCACTGAACTACTCTGCCAGGACGGTCAGGAACTTAGAATAACAAAAAGTTGATGAAAACCAATGCCGCTCGACTACTTGATAAACTAGTTATTCCCTACCAAATTCTTACTTATAAGGGACTTCCAAAGAATAAATTAATCAATAAAAGTCAAGAATACCTGCTTAAATAATAATGATAATTATTCTATTTATTGCTGATTTTATTTTTTTTTGAAGTCCCTAACACCAGTTTAATTTCTCTCACGAGTGTTAGAATTCTGTTTTTTGCTCAAAATAGCAGCTTTAAATCAATACCAGCCGTGTTCTTAATTGCTCGTTGTGTGGCGTGGATCTGGATCGTACTTAATATATATATAGTCAGAAATTACACGTTTTGGCTGCTCTAAAATACTTGCCTAAACTTAGTAAAACTAGGTACTAGTAAATGAATTGCTACGTATTGAGAGCCGTAATTACCTTGGACAGGTGTTGCCTATGCCCAAACTTCTAACCCATTTGAACCTTTTTCCCATTCATCCGGTCTAATAAATACAAGCAACGAAACGGATAGAGGAGAACGCCTCAGGTGTTAGTTGTGTCAGCCAAGGTTAATAAACCAAATCAATCCATTAACGAATCAGAAAGCGAATCTGACAGTTATCTAGTACAGCAGTGCTTGCGGGGTGATACCCAAAGTTACGGTCAGCTTTACCGACGCCATCAGCAAAGAGTGAGGTCAATCCTTTACAAACTATGCACTCCAGCCTCTCTCGACGATGTAGTGCAGGAAGTGTTTCTGCAAGCGTGGAAAGGATTGCCCAAGTTTCGCCAAACAGCAAAATTCTCCACTTGGCTGTACCGAATCGCTTGGAACCTGGCTTATGACCAGCGACAGGCAGATGTTAAAAGGCGAACTCAATTACAGATTCTGAGTGAAAAAACTCCTACCCAACAGGAAGCCCCAGAGTTAATGAATCTGCATTATCAAGACCTTGTGCAACGGGGACTGGCAAACCTAAGTTTTGACCATCGTACGATATTGGTTTTGCATGATTTGGAAGAAGTACCTCAAAAAGAGGTAGCACAAATCCTGGACATTCCTCTGGGAACAGTCAAGTCACGCCTATTCCATGCTCGTGCTGCCATGCGTCAATTTCTCCAAAACCAAGGAGTACAGCTATGACTCAGCTCCCCAATGATGATTCTGACCTAATTAATTTTCTCTGCCAACATTGTCCAGAAGTTCCGCCAGCCTCGCCTGATTTGGAACAACAAATTTTACAACAGGTGAAAACTTCGCCTCAAGCACCCTTACGCCACTATTCAAGGCTGAGGTTAGTTCTGCCTGCTCTTGCAGCTGGATTAGTAGCTGCGATAGTTGGCTACCGTGCCTTGATACCTGCTCAACCGAGTCCGGCTGAACTTGCCAGATTGGAAACTTTTATTGAAAGCAATTGGCAAGCTACAGCCAGTAGTGAACATCTGGAAAGTGATGTATGGCATTTTACAGATTTAGATACTGAATAGGAGATCGCTTTGATGTTAATACGTCGTGTTTCCATTTTGGCGGTGACGATGCTTACCCTTAGTAGCACTATTGCTCTGGCCAAGCCAACTTTACTTTCACGCCAAGTCATTGCCCAAACCCCCACAAGTGTACCTCATCCAAATGGTGGGAAATCAGGGGGATGGCTCCAGGATTTGAATTTGACATCCGAGCAACTGCAACAGATTAAGCAAATTCGTAATCAATCCAAACCGCAGATAGCCCAAAAATCACAAGTGATACGTCAAGGGCAACAGGAATTATATGACCTGATAGCCGGGACAGCTACTAAAGAGCAAGTGCGTCATAAATATAACCAAATCAAGCTTGTAAAGCAGCAACTTGCTGAGGTCCAGTTTGAAAATACGCTTGCGATTCGGGAAATCTTAAACCCAGAGCAACGGCAGAAATTTGCCGATCGCATGTATAAGAAAAATCTTCGCCCAAATCCTCCACCCGCAGCACAACACAATTAACTCTATGACTGTCAAGCCTAAATATTGGGTGTTGTTGCTGTTTATCTTACTGGGAGGAATTGACCCCAGTCATGCAGCCTCCATACCTGTTGAGCCAAAAGTATTACATATAATTAATCGCCTCAGCTTTGGCCCTCGCCCTGGAGATGTGCAAAGAGTGGAATCTATGGGTGTAGAGCGATACATTCAAGAGCAACTCTCACCCGATTCTATTCCCGAACCGCAAAGTCTGACTAGCCAACTAAAGCAGCTAGATACTCTCCACTTGAATCCAGTGGAACTCTCAGAATATGGTACAACTCATCTCCCAGGACAAAAACCAAGCCTTGAAGAAATAAAAACTGCCAACAAGCGGGGTAAACAGGTGGTAGATGAGGCAGTCCAGGCGCGGTTATTACAGGCAACTAGCAGTCCTCGACAACTCCAGGAAGTGATGGTGGACTTTTGGTATAACCATTTTAATGTGGATGCTGGAAAAGGACGCGATCGCCTCTGGGTGGGAGCTTATGAACAAGAGGCAATTCGACCTTACGCTTTGGGTCGCTTTCGTGACCTATTAGGGGCAACAGCTCATCATCCAGCCATGCAGTATTATCTGGACAACTTCCAAAATCGGGCTGATAGCCGCCCCGATGCTCAGGGTAATGTCCGAGGTTTGAATGAGAACTATGCCCGTGAACTGATGGAGTTACACACTCTCGGCGTGGATGGAGGTTATACTCAGCAAGATGTGATTGCTCTGGCGCGGATTTTGAGTGGTTGGGGTTTCAGTCGTCCCGGTCAGCAGACAGATAATAATTTCGGATTTTACTTTAACCCAAAGCGCCATGATTTTAGCGACAAAGTTTTCCTGGGACACACAATTAAAAGCGGTGGTGAAACCGAAGGGGAGGAAGCTCTAGATATTTTGGCTCACAGTCCGGCGACTGCACGTCATATCAGCTATCAGATAGCTCAATATTTTGTCAGCGATCGCCCCCCCACTTCTCTGGTAAACAATCTTACACAACGTTATCTTACCACTGATGGCAATATTCGTGAGGTTCTCAACACCCTATTCCACAGCCGGGAATTCTGGGATGCAAAAAACTTTAATGCCAAATTTAAAACACCCTATCAATACGCTATTTCTGCGGTGCGAGCCACAGGCATCGAAGTGAATAACACAAGACCAATCTCCAACCTGCTGCAACAGTTGGCAATGCCTCTATACCGTTGTCAAACTCCAGACGGTTACAAAAACACAGCAGATGTGTGGTTAAATCCTGATGCGATGAATCGCCGCCTCAGCTTTGCGACAGCGATCGCCAATGGAAATTTACCCTTATCAACCATCCCCACAAATATGGAACAGGGTGACAGGACACTGGAACAAGGAAAAATCGGCACTGAGCAAATACCTGCACAAAAGTCTCCCAGGATTCCTGTAGATGCTTGGCAACTAACCAATACATTGGGCAATTCTTTTTCAGTGAAAACCCAGATGGCGATCGCTTCTAGTGACTCTCAAATCCGTAGTGCTTTAATCTTGGGCAGTCCAGAATTTATGCGTCGTTAGTTGTCAGTTACAAAACTCAACTCATAACTCATATATAGCGTTTTCTTTTCCTAATCATATTAGATCATAGTCGCCTCCTGGCTTGCTCTTAGGGGGTTAGAGGTGGGGAATTTGTACCTCACTAACAGTTTTGCCTTGATGCAATATGCCCTTTGATCGCCCAAATCGGCGCTCCCACAAATTGTATTCTACCGAATTTAAAACAGTCATAATTAAGTACTTTTAAAGATGAAAAGACGTAATTTTCTCATCCAAAGTGGAATTTTTTCAGCTGCGGCAATCACAGCCATCGGTAGCAATACTTGGGTAGCTAGATCGGCTATTCCTAACAGCGATCGCCAGCGCTTGATTGTAATCTTCCTCCGGGGGGCGGTAGACGGTTTAAACGTCGTAGTTCCTTACTCACAAACAGCTTACTATCAAGCCCGACCGCAAATTGCTATTCCCCAACCAGGGAAGGAAGGGGGAGTCTTAGATTTAGATGGGCGCTTTGGGTTACATCCAGCATTAGCTCCTCTGATGCCCTTCTGGCAGCAGAGTAGTCTGGCATTGGTTCATGCTTGTGGTTCCCCCGATCCCACTCGTTCTCACTTTGATGCTCAAGAATATATGGAAAACGCTACTCCTGGTGACAAACATACTCAGGATGGTTGGATGAATCGTTTACTAGGGGTAATTTCTCAAAAAACACCCATCCAAGCAGTAAGTGTCGGAGAAACAACACCCTGGATTTTTTCTGGTCGGATGTCTGTAGCTAACATCGCATCAGGGAGAAATGCTAGCAGACCTCTGCCAATAGATCGTCCTCAATTAGCAGCAGCATTTGACCAACTTTATGGCGGTGATGATGCCCTAAGTCAGACCTATCGCCAAGGACGAATAGCGCATCAGGCCATCCTGAATGACCTGGATAGTGAAATGAAAATGGCGAATAATGGTGCGCCTTTACCTGATGGCTTCGCCAGCGATGCCCAACGATTGGCGCAACTAATGGTCAAAGACCCCAGAATTGAGTTAGGGTTTATGGCTTTGGGGGGTTGGGATACCCATGTAAATCAAGGTAGCACTCAAGGACAATTAGCTCGGAACTTAAAAAAATTGGGTTCAGGTTTAGCAACTTTGGTCAACGGTTTGGGGAACGTTTACCAGAATACGACAATTGTTGTAATGTCCGAGTTTGGTCGTACAGTCAAGCAAAATGATAACGGTGGTACTGACCATGGTCATGGGAATGTCATGTGGGTTTTGGGCGGTAAAATTCGCGGTGGTAAAGTTTACGGTGAATGGCCAGGTCTATCTACAGCCGAACTTTACCAAGGTAGAGACTTGGCTATTACCACTGATTTTCGGGATGTTATCTCTGCGGTGTTGTCAGATCATCTACATCTCAATGAAGCAAAATTGAATCAAGTGTTGCCAAATTACACCTCTACTCAAAAAGTAGCATTAATTGTTAAGTAAGCTGATGTACCTCATGTGATTAGGAAACGCTATAAACTTGATTGAAAAATGTTGGTCTTGGTTAAAGAGTCGAATCCGTAAAAAACTGAGGCAGTTTAGACATCTCCAGAAATGAGGTATCGACCCTGACTGCACAAGGCTTTTATCTTCTTTTTCGGAGATGTCTTTTGATTGTTTACGAGATGCCATTGAGGACGTATTGCGTTTTGCGTCCTAACCGCCTTGGCGGTTGCTATACCTGCTGTTCGGTATACCGACGGGGGGTATAAACCCAGATATTACCATCGCGGCGCTTGATGGTTCGGGTTTTTGTGGAACCAACGAGAATAATTGTTCGCATATCAGCGCTTGCTGGTGCTAATTCATCAAGTGCGATCGCTTTCACCGTCTGTCCTGGTCTACCGAGATTCCGTGCCAATACTACTGGTGTATCCGGTGTTCTATGTCGCAGCAAAATATTTCTTGCTTCTGCTAGTTGCCAGGTACGCTCTTTGGAAACAGGATTGTAGAAAGCGATGACGAAATCAGCCTCAGCAGCAGCAGTAATTCGTTGTGCGATCGTAGACCAAGGTTTCAAGATGTCAGAGAGGGAAATAGCACAGAAGTCATGTCCAAGGGGCGCACCAATGGCGGCGGCGGCTGCCTGCATGGCGGAGATGCCTGGTGCTACATGAATGTCGATATTGTCCCATTCAGGTTTGGCATAGCGATCGCACACTTCAAAAACTGCTGTTGCCATTGCATATATACCGGGGTCGCCAGATGAAACTACAGCTACATATCGCCCAGATGCTGCCAAATCAAGAGCCATTTTTGCCCGTGCTTCTTCTTCGCGGTTGTCGGACTCATGCCGTTGCTTGCCATCAGCCAGAGAACCAACTAAATCTAAATAAGTTTTGTAACCCACTAGGTCAGTTGCCGACTTGATTATCTCCTTCACTTCTTTTGACATCCATTGCAATCCACCAGGTCCCGTGCCAATAATCGCTAACCGTCCGCGTGGCTGACCTGTGATGTTGAGGTCAATTGGTTGAGGGGCAATGGCGATCGCAATCTGGGCAGATGCGGGAGTAATGGGGGATGTGCCTGTAGCGGCGATCGCTGCGGCTTGGGCGGGGCTATAACCTTGTGAAAGTAGGCTTTCTAGCTGATTTAGGGTAAAAAAGCGGGCAGGCACTCCCAAGGCGCTAGCTACGGCGTGGATTGCTGGATCGGCAGCAGCAGTGATGGGTGCAAATATGCCGGCGACTGATGCTCTTTCTAGTTTGGCATCAGCTAGTAACTGCTGTACTAAAGCTACTGCATCATCAATTGTGCCACTAATTGCGATCGCGATCGTTGCGGGGTGGTAGACAAGGCAGTTGGCTGTAGGAGTCACCAAACGTTCAGTAACTTGGATAGTCAAATCTCCTTTTGGATCTATGGGCAGTTTACTATCGCTCAACCAAGGTGCTATGCCTTCAAGTTTGACTTCTGCCCCGGCTAGCAAATCTGAGATAAATTTCTTAGCATCGTCTGGGTTTGCTAAATGGTATCCGGGGGGAGGAGACAACAACGTTGTGCCTAAACGTAAATCGCCTGTGGTCGTAATTGCAGGCTTGACATCAAGGGCTTCGGCAATGCGGCGGGCCAAATCATTTACCCCACCAAGTCCGCCCAAAAGTGGGACAACAGCGCTACCATCCTCAGCCACAGCTAGCACTGGTGGTTCCTGTTGTTTCTTTGAGAGTACAGGAGCTAACGTCCTAATTAAAATACCGGCGGCACAAATGCCAATTAGCGGCGTTCCCTGGACAAATAACTCGCGCAACGTCTCGCCAAAATTAGTAAAGCTGACATCAACTCCAGACGTGCGACCCGCTAGACCGTATAGCGTCGCCCCTGGTAGGACGCTGATTATTTTGCGTGCTACTGTCACGCTATTTTGACCTAGTACTACAATGGCGGGTGCAACATTCATGATCATAAGTAGATATCTTGCAAAATCTGATATCCTTCAAATGAAACCACAGATTTAGACATGAAGAGACTTCCCCTTTACGAGGTTGGGGAATTCAGAGTGCAATGTCTACGATGGTCTTCTCTACGAGAGGCTACGCGTATGATATCTTCGTAGTAGCTTTTTAAAACCTACTTTGGGTTTATCCTATATTAGGTTTTAGAATTTAACTGAGTTCAGTAATATCTACTAACTCTCATCGAGATCGAATAAACCATCGGCAGAAAAAGGCAAGCTAAAGTGCCTAAATCAGTTTTCAGCGAAGAGTACAATCGGTTTCGCCAGCTACTTATCGAAGCCCGCAAAGCTGCCAAACTCACTCAAGCAGAATTGTCCGCAAAGCTAGAGCTTCCGCAATCCTATGTATCAAAGTATGAACGTGGAGAGCGTCGTCTTGACGTGATTGAATTTTTACAAATTGCCCAAGTCCTTAAAATAGATCCGCTTGCTTTTATCGAAGAACTGGTGAAATACCAGAAGGAGACATAATTATTATTATTCAATAGAACTCTTGCATAAATATTTTGTGGTATAATCTTGGGTTATTTTAATTTGAGTTTTGGCAATTAAAATAGGAAGGATCTATCGATTTTTTCGAT
>NZ_JBALCS010000107.1:0-30456 GCF_036919555.1 Nostoc sp. | reverse complement strand
GTGGATGTTTGAGTGGTTTATTCGACACACTACCTTTGATTTTGCCACTCTTCAGATGTACGGAATTTGTTCAAAAATCAAATAGGAGTCCTATACAATTATCAGTCTGTTGGAATGCTTCGGGTTAAAATCTTCATCACTTTCCCTGGTTCAGAAGCCGGTAAAAGTGGACTCCACTCACTAATCTGTGCAAAACCAATTCTATATAGTGTGTTAATAGTATTAGTCACAGTCTGGCGCGAACCAATAACTAGGAAGCTAACAGGTTCTCGGTCTGAATCTAGTTGCATGGAAGGTACAGAGCTTTTGTTCATTAGAGTTGACCTAAATTGTTACTAAAACTTATGTTCGTAATCACGAACATAAGTAGTTTACCATCTTGTTCGTAATTACAAACATTTACTTGGTTATAAGCCTCTGACAAAATCGGAGGCATGGCAAAAGCAGGAAAAGCCCTCAAACGGGTATTAGAAATTTATGGCATCACCCAAAATCGATTGGCTGTAGTTATGGAAGTCAATCGTTCTAGTGTTTTTGGGTGGGTGAATGAGGTTGCAGATCCGCCAGGTGATACAGTAGTGAAAATTCGCAGGGCACTACAGGAAATTGAGCCTGCTGCGGCTGAGGAGTTTGTCAAGCTGTTCTGGGGAGATTCAGGCGAGGAACAGTCGTAATTGAGGATACATATTCATGATCCAAAACTTTGAAGTGATGGAGAGGCGATCGCATTTGAGTAATTGGGGGTGCGATCGCATTTTCTCAAAAAAGGCGTAGGACTAGCCCGTCGTAGACATCGCTTCTTGTGTCAATTAGCTTTACGCTCTTTGAGGACTTGATCTAGCAAATTTCTCGCAGGTTGTGCTTTAGCCAACGCTACTTGATGGTCATTATAAGCCCGAACCAGGCGAGAAAGACTGCTCACACCTGCCTTAAGTTGCTCAAGTTCTTCACCAGCAACCAGATCTCCATCAAGCATCCGCCCAATCAACGGTTTGATGTCCCCCACCTCCAGCCGGACTTTTTGGAGCTTTTCTAGGTTACTCAGTAAGCTTTTGAGTGAGTTTAAGATGTCGTCAATATCCTGGACATCCTCCACTGGCTCGGGAGAATCTTCAATTTTCACTGTATCTTTATCTGAAATTGTCGGCAATTCCTGTGCAGGCGAATCTTTAATTTTCACTGTATCTTTATCTAAAATTGTAGACAATTCCTGTGCAGGCAAATCTTCAATTTTCACTGTATCTTTATCTGAAATTGTCGGCAATTCCTGTGCAGACGTTTCATTTTTAACCGCGTTTGACCGTGCCATCAAAGCTTCCTCAAGGAATTTCCCTTAGTGTATCGCTTACTCTTGGCAAAATTGCTTATGTCATAACATAAAAGCAGAGAATTTCTGTTACTTTATTATTTTTAACAGTAAAAATTAAACCATTTCTCCCATCTCCCTACTGCCCTATATTCAGCAATTTCGCCATAGCCAACCGTTGAAGTTTCCCGGTAGCACCACGAGGTAGTTGCTCCAAAATGTGAACTTGCTTAGGAACTTTGAAGTCTGCCAGCATGGTTGAACAGTGGGTTAAAAGTTCTTTTTCGCCAGCTTCTGCCTTGAGGACAACAGCCGCGTGGATATCTTCTCCTAAAGATTTGTGGGGGACGGCAAACGCCAAGGCTTCAGCGACGGCGGGATGGCGCAGCAAAACATCATCCACTTCTAAGGGAGAAATTTTTTCCCCACCCCGGTTAATCAATTCTTTAATGCGTCCAGTTAAGCGGAGGTAGCCGTCTGCATCCACTGTACCCTGATCTCCTGTGCGGAACCAACCATTTACAAAAGCTGTGGCGTTAGCTTGGGGATTGTTTTCGTAGCCATCGATGACATTGGGTGCTTTTACCACCACCTCGCCCAAGCTTAAGAGAGATAATAGGTTGCCTTCGGAGTCCATAATGCCGACTTCCACACCGAAGCCATAACCTACAGTACCTGGTTTTCGGACTTTTGGCGGTAGGGGGTTGGTGGTCATTAAGTGAGAAGCTTCAGTCATGCTGTAAGATTCCACCACGGGAGCATTGAGAGTTGCCTCTAGCTGTTCAATGATAATCGGGGGCAAGGAAGCGCTACTAGAGCGAATAAAACGAAAGCGATTAGCTTTGACAATTTCTCTATTGCGGCTAGCGCGTGCCAAAATTGTCTGGTGCATGGTTGGCGCTGCGGAGTACCAGGTGGGTTTATAGGTATCTACCAGTTTCCAAAACTCCAAGGCATTAAAACCATTGGGACAAATTAGTGTGCCGCCCGATGCCAGAGTTGCCAGCAAACAGCCCACCAATCCGTGAACGTGGAACAGGGGCATTAAGCAAAGTGTAGTGTCAGCTGCTGTGAGTGAGTAAGCATCAATGATGTTGTTAGCTGAGGCAATTAAGTTGCGATGACGAATCGGTACACGCTTGGGACGGCTGGTGGTGCCGCTAGTGTGGAGAATCATCGCCAGATCATCGGCGTTGGGGGTTGCAGGATTCGAGGATTCTGTTGGTTCTGAGCCTGTTTTGACTAATTCAAAGCTTAATGTGCCGTCAGTGTTTACCTTGGCATTAATCAGCATCATGTCGAGTGTGACGGCGGCAATGGCTGCTTCTGGAATTTCGGACAACGTAATCAGTGCTTTTGCTTGGGTATCTTCGTAGTAGAAGGCAAATTCCTCTTGTTTGTATTTGGGATTTAAGGGTGCAGCAGTGCCATATAGGGAGGCAGCCAAAAAGGTAATAGCCATTGGTGAACCGTTAGTCATGGCAATGGCAATGCGATCGCCCGGTTTCAATCCAAGGCTGTTGAGTTGGGATACCAGTCCCACAACATTCTCGCGCAATTGCTTATAGGTTAGCGATCGCCCCCCAGGCCTAACTAAGGCTGGATGATTGTCTTCCCCTGCTAAAAGCTCAAATAAGTTCATTAAAAACCTCCAGATTCGTAAAATTGGGCATTGATTATTAATTCTTCTCCTTCATCCCCACTCCCCACTCCCGTACAGACGTGATTAATCGCGTCTCTCCCACTCCCAATTCAACATTATTTGGTTTCTTTTGTAAGTAAGTTGACGCCAAAAAACTAAAGCTAAAATTAAGTCAATAGTGTGTTTATCGCTACTGGAAATCAGAAAAATCTTTTTCAGCAACTAAACCCCATCGAGAAAATATGGATCGTCGGAATTTTCTAAAGTATGTCACTTTAGCAGGATCTAGTTTTGCTTTAACTAGTTGTGTTCAAGGTAAAAATTCCAAATCGCAGGGTGAGGTGTCTGCCTCAGCGTCACCTGTGGCGGTAAATGAACCTCTCAAGGTGGGATTTGTTTATGTCGGTCTTGTGGGTGATTTTGGCTGGACTTATGCCCATGATTTAGGCCGCAGAGATATGGAAGCCAATCTTCAAGATCAGGTAAAAACTACCTTTGTCGAAAATGTCAACGAAGGTGCTGATGCCCAAAAGGTGATTCGCCAACTCGCATTAGATGGTAACAAGTTGATTTTTACAACTTCCTGCGGGTACATGAACCCAACAATTAAAGTTGCCAAGGAGTTTGGTGATGTTGTCTTTGAACACTGTACAGGATACAAACGTGCTGCCAATGTCGGCACTTATCTGGGACGCTTTGAAGAACCGCGTTACTTAACCGGCATGATTGCTGGCAAGATGACAAAATCAAATGTAGTTGGTTTTATTGGCGCATATCCAATTCCAGAAGTAATTCGGGGAATCAGTGCATTCACTCAAGGAGTGCGGCTAACAAATCCCCAAGCAAAAGTTAAGGTACTTTGGGTACAAAGTTGGTACGATCCAGCTAAAGAAAGAGAAGCGGCTCAAGCTTTGGTCAATTTAGGTGCGGATATACTAACGCAGCATACCAACTCTGGTGCTGTGGTTCAATTGGCTGAGGAAAAAGGGATTTATGCTTTTGGCTACAACAGTGATATGAGTAAGTTTGGTCAAAAAGCCCATCTGACATCAGCTATTAACAAATGGGGCAAATTCTATACACATACAGCTTTGGCTGTAATGAGTAATACTTGGAAGTCTCAAGAGGTTTGGGATGGCATTGGTGAAGGAATGGTGGATATTTCCCCGATGAATCAGGCAATTCCGGCTGATGTGCAACAACTGGTGAATGCGAAGCGCGATGAGTTTATTCAGGGTACTGCCCATCCTTTTGATGGCCCGGTGAAAGACCAAAAAGGGGTGGTGCGAGTGCCAACGGGTAAAGTATTAGATGATCGGGGACAACTGGCGATGGATTGGTATGTTGAGGGAATTGAAGGGTCAATTCCCAAAGGGAAATCATATTGACATACTCCCCGCCCTATAAGGGCAGGGATTCTAGGCTCAAACAACGATTGCAGTTTCATACCGCCTTACATCGTCTAACCCAACAGTTGATGCCCCAACTGCACAAATATTCTTAGCTGCGTTGTCGTCTCTCCCATTCACTGACTGGCAAGACGGACAACGCCACTCTCTGGCTGACAAATCCAACTCTTTAAGAATGTATCCGCAATGATTACAAGTCTTACTGGATGTATACCATTGATCTATAAATACAACCAGTTTGATCTTCTTTTTGGCAACCCATTCTAATATTTGCAGAAACTCTCCAAAAGCCAAATCTGATATTTTGCGACCCCAGAGACGATGCATCCCCTTGAGGTTTAATGTTTCAAAACACAGTACATCAAATCTATCTGTTAGTTCATGTGCAAGCTTCCAAAACCAGTCAGAACGCCGATTACAAATATCTTCATGCTTACGAATTAGATGCTTTCTAGCACGCTCACGATTGCTAGAACCTTTTGACTTTTTGGAGTGTTGAGAATTTGCAAGTTTTATAGCATTGAGCGACTGCCTAAAGAACTCAGGTGACTCTATTTTAGAGCCATCTGAGGAGGTGAGGAATGTCTTCAAACCAAAATCAAACCCAGCGATTATACTTGTCTCGAACTTGATTACTGGCTGGTTTATATTATCAACCACCACAACCAAAAACAATTCACCTAGCGGTGTGCGTTTAATGGTTAATGTCTTAACTGTCCCCTCAATTTCCCTAGACTGACAAAACTGATAAACTCTACTGCCAATCTTTACTCTATTACCACCCAGAAACTTATATCCTGCCTGCTTGAGTGTAAATGACTTGTATTTGCGAACCTTCTGAAAATTTGGTGGTCGAACTCCCTTTTTATTGTGTTTAAAAAACAACTGGTAAGCTTTATCAATACGCTGGCAGATATCCTGCACGGCTTGAGAACCAACTAATTGCCAGAATGGATTGCGTTTTCGCACCTTGGCAATATGAGCCTGAAGCCTTGCACAGTTCAAGTGCTTGCCAAACATCCGATAATATCGTTTGTGAATGGCAATACATCTGTTGTAGATTACCCCCGCAGCATTAATTGACCGCTTGAGAAATCTATTGCGCTTGTGTTGATAAAGCTTGAACTTCAGTGTTTTCATGCTAATATCATACCACAGAATGACAGCAATATGACAGCATGAAAAGATTAACAGTACGATGTTCTGACGGAGAATACGAGATACTTCTGGAGCATTGCCAAGAAACAGATCGGACTCAAAATGATGTCCTCAGAGAGTTAATTAGGAAGCTAAACAAAAGCCACCCTAGAAGGGCGGGGCTTTAAACCCAGTTTTTCGGTAAGCAATTCAAAATTAAAAATTAAGAAACAAAATTACAGTCAGCTTTCTGGCTGGTGATGGTGTGCAGACTCAAAGCGTAACAGCTTATTGTTAAGCAGTAGTATAATTTATCTTTTTTTGGGTTATTTCTAACTGGACAGTTATTTTTGCCCTGCTGCATTAGTATGTCAAAATAAAAATACCCGATACCTCAAGGTGAGCGATCGCTCACATTGCTAGATTAAAGGATTGACCTGAGCAATGGCAGACCAAACCAATCACAATCAAGCGGGAGAAGTAGCTCCCAGCACTGTTGACAAGCAACCTCCCAGTGTGGCCGAAGAACACGCTCCTAGTACAGATTCACCCGAAGCCACAGACATTCCTACTGCCAACGCGCCAGATCCGAAAGCCGCAAACCCCGAAGATAAGGCCAATGCTGCTAAACCAGCTGCTGTACCACCCAAGCGAGAAAAACCCGCCGCCGCAGCTAAAGCCGCAGTAGGCGAAAAACCCGCCACCGCAACAGAAGAAAAACCCGCAGCCGCAGCTAAAGCCGCCAAAAAGGAAAAAGCCCCAGCTGTTGAAGATAAGCCATTTGTAGAGTTCATTGAGCAAGACTACTTACCAGCTTTACAAAAAGCGATCGCTCAAAAAGGCGTGCAAGATTTACATGTGTCTTTTGCCAAGCAGAAGGTGCCAATCACTGGCTTTGAATCCGCCGAAGAATGCTGGCAAATTATCGGCAGTTGGTCGGAAATAGGTCTGCGTCAGTTTAACCTGTATTTCCCCGAAGAAGATATTCAAGGGAAAAAGGGATTTTCCTGTAATGAAGGCAAAAAACCTAGCACTCTTGAGTCATTCTTAATTGATGAGCGCAGAATTACACTCGATTTGTTGGTATTTGGCTTAGTTCAGCGCTTAGACGGTCAAAAATGGCTAGGGATAAATTAGTCATTAGTTATTAGTCATTAGTCATTAGTCATTAGTCATTAGTCATTGGGCATGGAGCAAAACAGTTCCGAGTTCCGAGTTCCGAGTAAAGAAGTGAGATTCCCCACTCCCTACTCCCCACTCCCCTTAAAGTTCATGGAAATGGTAGGTAACGGCTCCAGTATTGGGGTCGTTATCTATTTTCACATAACCTGATTTGTACATCTCTTTGAGAGTAGCTTCGACTTCAGCAAAGCTGGCTCCGGTGAACTTCACTCCTTGAGTGACAGTTAAAATACCACCCTTGCTTTCCGCGGCTTCGATCAGTTTAATCATGAGTTCGTTACCAGTTGGGCGGTGGACTTGAGAGGCAATCACTGCTTGATTTAAAGGCACACCGAGGGGAGATACACCTGCTTTTAGTCTCAGGTTGCGTTCGTATTCGTCAACTATGTTGGGGATGAGAAGCAGATCCACGATCTGCCCTACAGAAAATAAACCAAAAGTACACAGCCACAACAAACCCGTCCCGATCTTGCCATTATACAAGCGGTGCAGCCCTCCTACGCCGAAAAATCCGACTGCACACAAGATGTAAGAGATAAGAAGTCGGTCTTTCTGCTGCTGATTGTTTTCAAGATTCATCTTGTTTTCAACCCTTTGGATTTGCTCTTGTTGTCTAAGATAGTTTTTCCATACTGTTTTGTTTGATATCAGCATGGATAGCGAGAGTAATTAGAAGTTTTAAGTAATCGTGCCAGTCATAGATTGTTAATTTTAAGATGATCAACTTATGATCAGACCCATAAATGTATTGTAGCAAAAACTACAGAAAATCACTGAGATCCTAGTACAGCATGGCATAAATCCAGCTACCATCTCAATTAACCAGATAAGCTGCTCTCAGCTCCTTGTAAAGATAGGCAAATTTCCTTTATATTTGACTTAAGCGAGAATTGCTATAAATGCAAATCGTTGTCAGAGGGCGGAGGGAAAATTTTGACTGGTTTTAGCCAAATCAATCATTTTAAAGATTAACTGCAACAGCTTCTGATTCTATAGTCTTACTTTGATTTTCTATATGATAGGTAACTACTGCTTTGACTCGATCATGTCCTGTATAGCCGCTTTTGTTAGTCAATTCCACAACAAGCTCAGAATTTTCTAGAGGTTTTAACTCAATTTCTTTGTATTGAGACTGAAAATTTTGTAATTTGCCGTCTAAGAGATTATGGATTTCAACTTGAGAAATTTTTACAGTGACACTGTTAGTTTCAGGATTCTCCAAGCGGATAAAGACAGAAGCAAGTCCAATATTCCGTTGTGGATTATGAGGAATACCCAAAGGCGGTAAATTTTCTTGTCTAGCAATCAGAGTTACTTTTTTAATCAAACTATTGTTATTTGTCATAGCTGTTTTATGTTTAGATGCAGAATGAGTTTGACTTTGAGCATGGGTGGCAGGAATAGCACAAGCGTTAATTGACCCCGCTACAACCAGTAAAGCAATAAAAGTTATCAAAGATATTTTCATCATAATTACTAGAAAATGGTCTTGAGGAAAATCCGGTAAGGATAAAGCTAGTCATCCCCACCGAAAATTAGAGAAAATATCATCCCTTGATCAGAGTTAAGTGTTTGACCAAGCAAAATATGCATTGAGATTGAGCAATTGATTCCATGTTACGTCAGCGTCTTGATGTCCCCAAGGATTTCTGAGTTTAAATGTTCCATTTGCTGCATTGTAACTAGTAACGCTATAGGAATGATCATTAACTACGCCGTAATTTGCACCATTAATAAACCCAGCAGTTAATACTTTGTTGGAACTGACTAAATCAATTAGCTGAGTTTTAGTCATGTTATTAACTTGTTGGCTAGTGGCATCCAAGCCAGTTACTTGACGAGTTACATAATCCATCCAGCCACCCTCAATAGAAGGGTAAGCATTCGTGGTAGAACCAGGACGACTCCAACCTAACTCACCCAATTGAGCATAGGCTTTTTCTGCCAAGGCTACCCATAATTCATTGTTAGAATTATTGTAGGAACTACCTGGACTAGCGTAGACTAACTGTCCAGCATTAGTGGGTAAATATCGATCAACTGTGACGTAGTTGGCTACACCACTATTAAAGAAACGAACGGTGAAAGTATTATCACCATTGTCAATAAACATATTTTTGATGTCGTTAGGCTTTTTCTGAGCTATGGAAGATAGGGTAGCCAGATAATAACAATCTCCCAAAGCACCTTGCTTAATATCATTTGCACTAATACCATTTTGGAATAAAGACCCACTGATTGCTTGATATGGGGTATTGTCGAATGCTGTGGGGCGATCGGTTCCTAAGAACCACTTGCCAATCAATTTTTCCATTTGTGCAGTACTACTACCAGCAAAAAGGTTTCCTAGTGTTGTCTTACTTGTGCTACCTCCCGTCCACCATTGGTTCGCTGTATTCCCATTCACTACATCGTTTGAGAGAACACGAACATTATCTAGCATGGTAAAGCGGCTGGAATTACTAACAATGGTGCGAAGATCAACCAATTCAGTCGCATCAATTACGCTATGATCTTCAGCTTTATGGAACAGAGAAATCATATCATTTCTACTTAAATTCCCGTCTGCTGCCAGAGAGCGAGTTAAACTAATCAATCCTGCGTCTTTCAGATTTTGACTATACCAGTCATTATTAGTCCCTTGCACTGTATTAGCATTAGTCCCTTGCACTGTATTAGCATTAGTCCCTTGCACTGTAATAGCATTAGCAAAAACATTATTGATTTCATTGCTTTCAGCTACGTAACCATAACCATCGGCTTGAGAAAGCAGATAATATTTACCAGCAGCAGTGCCATTCGCAATGGTGAGTGCGACTGATTCAGAATTAACACCACCAGCACCAATTTTGGTAACAGAATCAGATTTCAAAAACACATCATCACTGCTGAGAGTGGCATCTTTGGAAAGATAGAACTTGCTGTCGCTAGAATCTGCACTAGCATTACCTTGGTTTTTGATTTGATAGTTAAGTTGGATGGTGCTATCAACTGTTGTGGTACTTGGTGCAGAGACATTTTGAACTATTAAGTCTGGTTGACTATCACCAGAAGAAAGTGTGATTACTAAACTAATACTTGTGCCGGAAATATCTCGGATGCCATTGATGTCATCTTGGTACAGGGAGGAAGTTCCTAAACCTGAAGAATGATAGCTATTGTGATTTACATTCAACCCATAGCTATTCTCGGTGCTAGATAAATTGATATTTGGATTATTTCCGAGAACACTATCTGTATTGATGAGATTATTTTCGGTAGAAAACATAGATTACTCCATTTAAAGCTAGGTATTTTGGCAAAACGAATCAGACAGCCTTTGCAATTTCAAAGGTTGAAAGTTAAATATTTGCGACTCGGAAAAATTAAGCTGTCAAATACTTATGCCTATATACTACTCAGCTAATGTAGAAAATACTGTAAAGTTAGTATATTTCGTAACTTTATATTGTAAATTTATACGTACGTAATTAGTTGGTAAAGTAATACATGATGATCCTCGTAACTCTGTGTAAGTTAAAGAAAAAATTCTAAAGGGGCGACATGCGCCCCCTCAGGTACAGAAACTATTCTTCTTCACTACTAGAATTTTTCTCTGGCAGGACTTACGCAACGGTTAAACAATACTTATGTACTACAAAAGGGCGATCGCATTGTGCCAGTTGCATAAGTCCTGTCCGATTTGAGATTTCGCAAACATTGAATCATTGTTGCAACTCTTAATGTTTTGCTTCTAATTTGTAACCCACACCTTGGTAGACTAAACTTTATACAAATGGATTATTGTCGGCTGTTGCGCCTTGCCAGAGCATTACCCTTGGGTTTTTGGTGAGGCAGTCGCTTAAAGGGGTTTTCCCCCATGAAGAACTGCCGAACGCGAAGGGTGTATTCAAGATAAAGACGAAAGAGCAATCAAGACATGGTAGATTCCCTTAAAAAACCAGGCTTTGAAGAAATCCGGCCAGGAATTAAAGTCCCGGCAAAAGAAACCCTGTTAACACCTCGGTTTTATACTACCGATTTTGATGAAATGGCGCGGATGGATATCTCCGTCAATGAAGATGAGTTAAAAGCCATTCTCGAAGAGTTCCGCACTGACTACAACCGCCATCACTTTGTTCGGGATGCCGAGTTTGAACAATCCTGGGATCATATTGATGGGGAAACTCGCCGCTTGTTCGTTGAGTTTCTAGAACGTTCCTGTACGGCAGAGTTTTCTGGCTTTTTGCTGTATAAAGAACTTGGTCGTCGCTTGAAAGGCAAAAGCCCCGTCTTGGCAGAGTGCTTTAACCTGATGTCACGGGATGAAGCGCGTCACGCTGGCTTTTTAAACAAAGCTATGTCGGACTTTAATCTGTCCCTAGATTTAGGGTTTTTGACTAAGAGCCGCAATTATACCTTTTTTAAGCCAAAATTCATCTTCTACGCCACCTATCTTTCAGAGAAAATTGGTTATTGGCGTTATATCACTATTTATCGCCATTTAGAAGCACATCCCGAAGACCGGATTTATCCAATCTTCCGATTCTTTGAAAACTGGTGTCAAGATGAAAACCGTCACGGCGATTTCTTTGATGCGATCATGAAATCTCAGCCGCAAATATTGAATGATTGGAAAGCACGGCTGTGGAGTCGGTTCTTCTTGTTATCTGTGTTTGCGACAATGTATCTTAATGACATCCAACGGAAGGATTTTTATGCCACCCTTGGACTGGATGCGCGAGAATACGACATCCATGTTATTCAGAAGACTAATGAAAATGCAGGTAGGGTATTCCCGCTCATGCTGGATGTGGAGAATCCAGAGTTTTATCAGCGCTTGGATACTTGTATAAGCAATAATCAGAAGCTGAGTGCGATCGCTAACTCCAACACTCCCAAATTCCTGCAATTCTTCCAAAAACTGCCGCTTTACATCTCCAATGGCTGGCAGTTATTGTGGCTGTACCTGATGAAACCGATTGATACTGTTTCTGCTCAAGGGGCAGTTCGCTAAGTTATAACAGGTTTGCGAAAGCTTTAGTGGTTCTGCTAATTGCAGAGCCACTTTTTTTGTCAAAGTTGGGTAGGCGTAGAGTTTTGCAGTAAATACCTTGAGTTAAGCTGATTTTTCCATTCTGATTACATCTAGGGTGAATGTTTGATGCTTGGCTGCTTCTGCCTCATAACATCTGAGAATTAGTGATGTAAGCTTATCAAAATCACTGACAGAAGAAATAATTACTTTTGATGCGGTATCCCCTAGAGAAGCTGTTACTTCCTGCACTTCAAAATTTAAAGCTAGAGACTTTACTTCATCTACACTTAGCCGAGTAATAAAACTTTTTTTCTGCGAAGATAGATACAGCCGCAGAAACCACCAAGTACTTTTGCCAAGATTGATCCCAAAGTAGGAAACAGTATCCTTATATTGAAGTTCAAAATTGAAACTCATTGAAGTTTGCGTAATTGCTTTAATTTTTTCAAAAGCTGCGATTTCTTCAGCAGTTGTTACTACTTTTGATTCTTGAGATTCTTGTTGTTTTTCCTCTTCTTCAATCTCTTGTTCTACTTCAAGTTCAATAGGCTGAGTTATTTCTTGGCTAAGTGAGCGAGTCATTAACTCTACTAAACTTCCCTGAATCGACTTTTTAACAATTGGTTTGAATTTATCAATAACTTTACCAGTAATTCGACCTTGAATTTCATAACTAGGAGCAACTGTACCGAGTTCAGCCACTAAGAAGCGAACAAATTCTTCAGAAGGAGAACGTAAAAGATTTCCTAGAAGCTGAGTCATGCCTTTTACATAAACCATTTCCTCAGCATGGTTGGTAATAGCTGTAACCTCAAAATTATCACGGTGAAAAAATTTTAGGTTATCAATATCTTTAGTATCATATTCGAGGATGTTAAAAGTAAAAAATGGCTCCTTGTCCATGATATTTTTATCACGCAAGTCTGTAAAGAAACGGTACTCAACGCCATTAGTGACGATAGCTACTTTTGTTGTCAAAAGTGCATTAAAATATTTGCTCAATTGTCCATCATGTGCTTCAGCTTTTTGACCACGGGCTTTTGCTTCTACGAGCATAACTTTAGTACCGTTAATAGCTAAGGCGTAATCTACCTTTTCAAACTGTCCTGCTCTTCTAGTAGCAAAGTCTGCTACATATTCCGGCATGACTTCACTAGGATCATGGACATCATAGCCAAGAGCAGTCAAAAAAGGAACAATCAGTGCCATCTTAGTAGCTTCTTCGCCAACAACTTGGTCAAATCGCTTACGCACTTGTTCAGACAGCTTGATAATATCTTCAGTGAATCCCATCTTGCTTACTCCTGGTAAATTAGTTATTTTTGATACATATTTTTTGTAAAATAGAAGTGATTGCAAGGTGATATATAGGACTCATATTTGATTTTTGAAATACACGTAGGGTGTGTTATGCCGTAGGCTAACGCACCACCCGATGGTTTCGGTGCGTTACGGAAGCCGTAACACACCCTACATATACTTAGATTTTTTCAAAAATCAAATCGGATTACTATAGTAGATTTAAATTGAAAGTATTACCGCGATCGCCTTCCTGATCACTCCTATAAAAGTATTCCCAAATAAGTACCAGTCTCTAACACTCATGACCTGTTCATAAGTCAATACAGTTTAGTTAGCGCCAAAAGCGTTAATCATTACGCAAAAAGAGTCAAACATAGGAATCCTCAGCTTAAAAGGCTGGGGAGGATGTCAACCAAAATCTCAAACTACCTAGTTGATACTTTACCGTCTGGACGGTACCATTAATTTATGAGCCGTCCAGACGGTATACCAATAGTAGATACTTGAATCCAATCTATATCAATCTTGGATTGAGAATGTTATGTTTACCATTGCAAACCCCTTTTTTCATCAAATTGCTTTGGGTTCCTATAGCAATTCGCTGCTGTCTCAAAATCCGCAGGTTCGACATGCTACGGATTTGTTGGATGAAACTTTACGCTGTATGATTACATCCCACCGATTTTCAAAGAGAGCAAGTTTCCCAATAAATCTAATGCTAGCCTTGCTGCCCCACAGATGAAGCAATGAGAGAAGATATTAACAATCTCGTTGCCAGATAAACTGTGTTCACCGGACAATTTATCTAGTTCCATCATTCAAGCTCTATGACTACTAGCAAAAAAACAAAATCTACGTCTGTCACCTATAATGCATTGCTAGAAGCAGCGGCGCGAGTGATGGTAGCTCATGGTTCAAAGGCATTGACGTTGGAGGCAGTTGCCCGCGAAGCAGGTGTCAGTAAAGGTGGATTACTTTACCACTTTCCCAACAAAGAAGCCTTGATTGCTGGGATGTTGCAACAGCTAATCGATCAAAAGACAGCATCAGTAAAGCATGAATTAGAGCAAGATGATGCACCGAATACACCAGGACATTGGCTTAGAGCCTATATCCGGTCATTTGAAAATCATAATACTCACTCTAGTCCAATGCAATCCGCTTTACTAGCAGCGGTTGCGGAAAATCCAGAATTACTTAAGCCCTGGCAAGAAAACTTTGCTGATTGGCAACGGCAAATTGAAGCAAGTGGACTCGATCCGGCGATGGCAACTGTGATTCGTCTAGCGATCAATGGTCTATCCTTCGCCTACCTCTTTGGTTTAGGAGTCCCAGAGGAATCTTTGCACGAGCAGGTAATTGAAACTCTGCTGAAATTAGCACGAGAGTAATTCTTAATTGAGACGGTCTTAAAAAGGCTTAATTTGGACGCTTTCCTAATTTGATGTTTGCGTCTAGAGATTTTTGTCATACCTGTGTTGATGAAATCTGGATTCAGTGCGTAGACGCTTCGTTTTGTGGCAGACATCGCTTTACCGCTGATTCGGTAATTCCACAACAGATTTCTCTCTCGTAGATGATACGTCAGATAGTGCCAGCATCTGACTCAGTTTGACCTGCAATTTTTGACACAAGGAGATTTATCATGACTAGCGATTTACAATTCCGACCCACCGATCCACAATTCCTACTCAATCCTTATCCCTGGCTGGCTAAAATGCGTCAAGAAGCGCCTGCTTTCTATGACGCAGAGCAACAAGCTTGGATGGTGTTTCGCTATGACGATGTGGAACGAGTATTAAGCGAATGGAAAACCTTTTCATCTAAATCGCCCCAACCTCTCGGCCGAGAAGATTTTACTCAGAGTTTGCCCCAGACCGATCCGCCGAAACATCAGTCACTACGCGCAATCGTACAAAAGGTGTTTACTCCGCATCGAGTCGAAGCTATGGCATCTCGGATTACCGAACTGACTCACGAGTTGCTGGATCAAATGAAGCAACACAAACAGGTCGATTTAATCCAAGCTTTCTCCTCACCTTTGCCGATCATCGTGATTGGAGAAATTCTCGGTGTACCCCTTGATGAGCGGGAAGACTTCAAGCGCTGGTCAGACGGGGTATTAGCTACCGATCCAACAGCGATAAAAAACATGGCTGACTATTTCCGCCAATTACTGGAAAAGCGGCAATCCCATCCAGGCCAAGACCTGATCAGCGATTTAATTGCGGCTTATGAAGAGGGAGAAAAGTTGACCGGACAGGAAGTTGTGGATTTTTGCATCCTACTGTTGACAGCAGGGAATGAGACTACAACTAACTTAATTACCAATACAATTTGGTGTCTGCATGAGCATCCCGATGAAAACCAACGGTTACAAAATAATTTGTCTCTCTTACCGAGTGCAATTGAGGAAGTTCTGCGTTACTATTCCCCGATCACTTATCTGAATCGATTCACGCAAGTCGAAACCCAAATTGGAGACCAGACAATTCCTCAAGGGCAAACGGTGCACCCCTGGCTAGCTGGTGCCAATCGAGATGAACTTCACTTTGAAAATGCCGATCGCTTCATCATTGATCGAGAACCGAATAAACATTTTGCTTTTGGGAATGGAATTCATTTCTGTTTGGGCGCACCTTTAACTCGACTAGAGGCCAAGATTGGGCTTAAAGCTTTACTCTCAGAATTTCCTAACCTTCGCGTTGACTCAAAAGAGTCTCTTAAACCAATTCCCAACAGCAGGGTACATGGACTGGAAAGCTTGAGTGTTTTGTTATAGAAAACGAATCAGCACTGCTCTGAAAGTGGGGAGATAGTTTCAGTAGACCGACCCCCGGTTTGTGCCGTTGGCGTTGAAACGCCTACAAAATTTGATGGCGCATTGGGAGTCACATCGACCACATAACTTTGAAAGAAAAAAAGGAACATGAACATGTCTACAGAGTACACAGTAAACTCGTATTTGTTGGATCGTCTCAAGGAATTGGGTCTGCGTCACATCTTCGGCGTACCGGGAGATTATGCTTTCCCTTTGCTGGATTGCATTGAGATGACTGAGGATATCTCGTGGGTAGGTACCTGTAATGAACTCAACGGAGCCTACGCTGCCGATGGTTACGCACGCATTCAGGGTATTGGTGCGTTTGTGGTGACTTGTGGAGTCGGAGAATTGAGTGCCGCTTGCGGTGTCGGGGGTGCCTATGCCGAAGGGGTTCCGGTGGTGGCGATCGCTGGTCATCCTACCACACAGGCATTGAAGAACGGACTGTCTACACACCACAGCCTGCACGGGGATTTTAGTGTCTTTCCCAAAATCTACAAAGAATTCACGGTAGCTCAGGCACTCCTCACACCGGAGAATGCTTGTCAAGAAATCGATCGCGTCCTTGAGGCATGTTGGTCCGAGAAGCTTCCAGTTTATATTCAGCTTCCCAACGATGTGGGAGGTCTGCCCGCTCAACCTCCCACAGAAAAGCTGGCATTGTCTGAGCCTGTGAGCGATCAAACGCAACTCGCGGCCTTCCTGGAGCGCTTGCTGCCACTGCTAAGTGCTGCACACCGCCCTGCGATGCTCATTGATTCTCCGGTAGGTTCTTATCATTTGGCAGAACTGGTTGAGTCCTTCGCCAACAAGAGTGGCATTCCTTTCGCGGCAACCTTTACAGGCAAGTCGGCTTTCCTGGACGAAACCCACCCGCAGTATCTTGGGACGTACCAGGCAGGGATCGAAGGTAGTGCTGTCAATCAACTGATCGAATCAGCCGATCTGCTGCTGCGCCTGGGTATTCAGCACGACGAAACGAATAATGGATGTGCCGCCTTCGATTTGCAATTGCCTCACGTTGTAGATATCCAGATAAAAAGCGCTGCGATCGGAGCGTCTGACTATCCGAATGTGACCCTGCGTGACGTGCTGATGCAGCTAAGTGAACAGGTTCCCCACCGCCAGTTCGCCTTTCGTTCCCAACAGGCTCGCACCAACTCTGTGCCATTTGAGCCACAACAGGATACCCCAATCAAGCAAGATCGCTTGTGGCAGTGCTTCGGTCATTTCCTTCAAGAAGATGATGTCCTCATCGTCGATCTGGGTACGTGTAATGTGGCTACGACGGTTCCGATGCCAGCACGCACCAAGGTCGTGAGTCAGTTGACATGGAGTGCGATTGGCTATACATTGCCGGCTGTCCTTGGGGCGCACCTGGCAGATCGGAGCCGCCGCCACCTGCTTGTGCTTGGAGATGGTGCCTTCCAGATGACTGCACAGGAACTCTCGACCATCTTACGCCAGGGACTAGCCCCCATCATCTTCTTGCTCCATAATAGCCACTATGAAGTTGAGAACGCGATTCAAGAAGGTGGTTTCAGGGAGATGCACTATAACGAACTTCAGTCCTGGAACTATCATCAGCTGGCGATGGTCTTCGCACAGATGCAGAAGCCATTGGGTCTGAGGGTCACTACTGAGGAAGAGTTAGAGACGGCTTTCACCAAGGCGGCACAGGCTCAGACTGAGGGAAGATGTGTGTTCATTGAGGTGATGCTGGCTCCCAAAGATATTCCTTCCCAGTTAGCCGAGTCCATAAATCTGCTACAGCACGAACAAAAGTAGAACTTGTAGCCTACACCATACTATAAGCCTTTTTAAGAAGATGGTCGGGGGCGATCGCCCCGTTTGTTGGTGACACCACCCTTTCTACTTCTTAGCTTGAGTGCGAGCACTCAAGCTATTTTCGTCTAAATTAGAGTTAAAATGTATACTAAACACCCACGCACACTTTTTTAGCGATCGCCTGCTTTTAGTCTAAACTCCAGTGGGGAGCCACTGCGCCCTTGCGGTTTCCCGACTTGAAGCAAGTGGCGTTTGAGGAACGAAACCCAACATTTTTGAGACACTGTTTCTGCTCAAGGGGCAGTTCGTTAAGTTATAACAGGTTTGCGAAAGCTTTAGTGGTTCTGCTGATTGCAGAGCCACTTTTTTTTTAAATAAATTACCATAAGGGGTACTACTAGGTCTAGGCAGTTAGCAGCAACTCTAAATTTAGCTCTCTAAAAGTTATTTAGACGCACAGATATACTACCTGCATGGGCAGGTAAACCTTCTGCTTCTGCTAACGTCACGGCTGCTTTGCCTATTGTCTGTAATGCTTGTTGATTGCATTCCAAATAAGTAATCCGTTTGAGAAAGTCGTAGACACTCAAGCCAGAGGCAAATCGGGCAGAACGTGCAGTAGGCAGTACATGGTTGGGCCCTCCTATGTAATCGCCAACTGCTTCTGGGGTATAACGTCCTAGAAACACGCTACCAGCACACTTAATTTGATTGGCAAACAATTGTGGGTTGTCTGTGCACAATTCCACATGTTCTGGAGCTAGTTGATTTAGCAGTGGTATACTTTCTGTTAAATCGCTGACAATAATCACGGCTGCATAATTTTGCCAACTGGCATTGGCGACTTCTTTGGTGGGCAGGTTGGCGAGAATTTGCTCAACCGCCGCTATCACTTGTTGAGCAAAAATTTCCGAATCAGTAATCAAAATTGACTGGGCGCTAGGATCGTGTTCTGCTTGCGATAGCAAATCCCAGGCAATCCAGTCTGGGTTATTTTGGCTGTCGGCTACCACCAGAATTTCTGAAGGACCGGCGATGCTGTCAATGCCAACAGTGCCAAATACTTGACGTTTAGCTTCAGCAACATAAGCATTACCAGGGCCGACAATTTTATCTACAGGGGCAATGCTTTCTGTACCATAGGCTAATGCTGCGATCGCTTGCGCCCCACCAATGCCGTAAATTTCCGTGACACCAGCAACTTGGGCAGCTGCGAGTACGGCGGAATTAATCTCACCGCCAGGCATCGGTACTGTCATAACGATTCGTTCCACGCCGACAATTTTGGCTGGTAGGGCGTTCATCAGTAAAGAACTAGGATAGCTGGCACGTCCTCCAGGTACATAAATTCCCACTTGAGACAGCGATATCCAATTTAATCCCAGTTTTACGCCGGCTTTATCGGTGTAACCAATATCCTGCGGTAGTTGTTTTTCATGGAAAGCCACAATCCTCTCAGCAGCAAATTCCAGCGCCGCCTTGACATCAGCAGGACATTGTGCTGCTTGTTGGGCAATAAAGGTTTCGCTTAGATGCAAAGACTGGGGATTGTAGCGATCAAAGCGGCTAGTATAGTCCTTGACTGCGGCATCACCACGCACTTTGACATCAGCTAGAATCTCGCGTACTGTCCCACTAACATCAACTGTAGCTTCCCGGCGATCGCTGACAAGGGTTTTGAATCTACTAGAAAAATCTTTGTCGGTAGTTTTAAGTAGCTGCATAGACAGTATCTTGCAAGCGGTGAGATCGCTAATTAGTTTAACATGAGTTCGACGGCTTGAAAAAATTCAGAACTTACGCAAAATATTTCTCAAATTCTCATTCCTCCTTGTCGCCCCAGTTGCTACAACGGGGAGGCAGCGCAGTCTTGGGGGTTTCCCCCATGAGCGACTGCCGTGGGAAAATATGCAACGCACTGGCTTCTCTGTGCCTCTGTGGTTTGATTTTTTCGTCACTTGTGCGTAAGTCCTAAAATTATAAAAAATACTGGTCAGCCTGCTTACTTTAAGAAATATCTGTATTGATCCGCTTGAGAAAATTCCGGCAATTCTGCAATGGTTTTTGTTACATAGCGATCGTTGTCATGAATGCGCGATATACAGAAATGAGAAAACAATATGTCTTTTTGCTTGCTAAATCTACCGGAATGAGGAAGCAATCAAGCATTTTGAGAAAGCAATATGTCTTTTTGCTTACTGTTAAACGGTAATTCAGAGGCTTGTAATGCCAAATTGGCAGAATCTTTCTGTCTTTAATTGAAGTGCCGCCTTCACTTCAACTTTTTCTTAAAAGAGGAATGGAAAGAGTTGATGGCAGTATGGGAAACTCTGCCAGTTCAATAGATAACTTTTAGCAAAGTTCGTTAAGCACGTACAATTTAGGTCGGTTGTCACACACACCAATCTGATTGTGATTAGTCATAATGTAGTGTAGTAGTGCAATATATTGCGCTGTTACAAAAGCTAAATACAGAGGTAAACTATGTTTCCTTTTTGGGGTAATGCCTGTTATGGAAGCGAACCCATTTCGCACAAAGCTAGCTTAGAGCGGAAATTAAAATTCTTGATTTGGATGCGAGATGATTTAGAGTCCAAGCTTGCTGGCATTAATGCTTCTATTGATACCATTAGGCAGCAAATAGAACGCTCAGACTCAGCTGCTTAGAAATTACTTCTTGCAAACTTTGTACTTAACCCGATTGTAACTCCTTTGTAACCAAGAAAGGCAGAGGGCAGAAGGCAGGAGGCAGAAGGAATGGCTTCGCCCTCTGCTCACGACTAAAGGGAGTAAGGGTATCAAGCCCCCACTGAACTCCTGTTCAGTGGCGTGTATTCAGGTGGAGTCTGAATCCCCGTCTGAATACTCGCTTCTGCTCTCAGCAACAACTGCCTTCTGCCTTCTTCAATGCGCGCTGTAAATGGGCTGCATCAATGTTGTAGGTGTTTGTGCAGCGCTCTGTTATTAACTGGGGTACAAAAGAGGTAGTCTTGAAAAACGAAGCCCAGTCTTTTGTACTGGTGGTTGGTGGAACTAACCTTGACAGGACTTACGCACAATAATCAAAAAACATAGACGCAAAGCGGCTTACCGCAGGCTACCGCAAAGGACACAAAGGAATAAGAGATAAGAGTTTCAGAGACTTATTGCCTAAGTCCTACTTGAATAAATAATTGAAGGCAGAGGTAGAGTAAGCAGAGTTTATTAATATCTTGAAGTTAGAGCCGTAATTATCACTTAATGCGCCAAAACTTATAGAAATGAAAAATATTATCTCGATTGGTTGGAATAGCTGGTTAAAACGGCACAAAGAATCTATTTTATTATTTGACTCAATTGCTGCCGCTAGTGAGATTGCTATTATGCTTAACGGTCAGTGGGATGGCTGCAATGGTGTGATAATGGCTAAATGTGATGAGGTAGCTGTTGACACTGCTACCAAACTATTAGAAGCTACATGGTGTTATCAAGGCGCATCAAAAGCTGTTTTAGACAGAGTAGCAACTGATGAAATTTTACGCCGTTATGCAATGGGAGAAAGAAATTTTATTAATGCTAATTTGAGGTGTGCAGTACTTGCGTCAGCGAAACTCAGTGAAATTAACCTAAGTTATGCAAAGTTGAGTTGGGCAGACTTAAGTCAAGCCAATCTAAGTAAAGCTGATTTAACAGCAGCAGACCTAAGTGAAGCTAATTTAAGTGGAACTGACCTGAGTAAGGCATACCTAATGAGGGCAAACTTAACCAAGGCAGACCTGCAACTAGCTGATATGAGGGGGGCTAACCTAAGTAGTGCTAATTTAAGTGAAGTTAACCTTACTGATGCAGATTTAACAGGAGCTAATTTAACATTAGCAGACCTAAGAGGGGGAAATTTTCACTTGTGCAATTTGAGTGGGGCTAATCTAACAGGTGCCAAGATAATTGAAAGTGACTTGGCTTTTGCTCTCCAATGATCACCGAATTTACGATGTTTAAATTTTGGAAAATGGAATTGAAGATTCAAACATCGTAAATTTAAAAAGGTCTGATACAATTTCACTTTAATAATGATACAAATACGTTGGTAAGGGCATGGCAATGCTATGCCCCTACGAGAAATCTATGTGTATCAAGGTTTTCCTGAAATGATATGAAGCCCCAGAATTTAAACGCGAGAATAATTCTATTATCCAAAATATAAAATTAAATGACTTGCCCCTGACTTGATTGCTCTTTTCAATCTAAAATCTAAAATTTAAGATCTAAAATCCAAAATTGATTTTTAGTCGGTTGCTAAAAGCAGCTTAAGCAGCAACCATTAGAATATTGTCGGATTTGCAAGGAGCCAAGCTTTCTGAGTCCAGGCGTTATTAAAGAACCCAACCTCTGGCGCTTTGAATTCAAATGAATGAGGTGGTGATTGTAGCAATAAAGGCGAACCTTTGTCATGAGCCTCAACTAAGTTAACTATCCAGGGAAGAAAGTCTAAGATTTCTTTTGGTAGTACAGTTAACTCAAAGTCCCACAGCAAATTAAGACCTCGGCAGACTTGTCCTTTTCTTAACATTGTGACTCTACCAGCACTTTTGTTTATAGCCAGTCGAAGAATGAACGGGCGAAATGGGACAAATTCATCAGGTGCTGTATAAGCGTATACATTTACATAGTTTAGTCTTTGCCTATGATCCATCCAAGATGCGATCGGTGAATTACTACTATAAGATGTACCAGTTATGATCACCGGCATATTCATAGCAGCAGCAAAGTTAGAGTAGAACTGATGTCTTAGTTCGCTAACAATATGTTTTACTTCTGGGTTCATGGTTGCTACACCTGTTATAAAAACGATACCTAGGGTAAGCTACGCTAACCTATGGCTTCATAAGAGAGACTTATAATCAATTGCGGAAACTTCTCTGACGCTGTTTGTGCTTGGCAATTGCTTTGCGTTTGCACTTTTGCAGGGGCGTTTCAAAGTCACGATACTTTCTGATATCTAGAAAAACAAAAAAAGGCAGACTCCTTGTCTGCCCTCAAGACCTTAAAGTTAATAGCGGCGAGAGGAGTCACCACCACCACTACCACTATAGTTTCCTCGTCTACCACCAGAGGAACTTCCGTCTATCTTCGGCTTTGCTTTATTAACTTTTAAGCTCCGACCCATCCACTCAGCATTATTAAGGGCCTCAATTGCTGCTGCTTCTTGAGCATCTGATTCCATTTCTACAAAGCCGAAACCTCTCAACCGATCTGTTTCTCGGTCGATAGGCAATTGAACATTTTTGACAGTTCCGTATTCTGCAAAGACGTGCCGGAGGTCATCTTCTTTAACCTCATAAGATAGATTACCAACGTAAATTGACATAGAATGTCTCCAGAATCAGGGGGTGTAGAGATTTACATCCGGAGAGGTCTGTAATACAAGTATATATAAAAACAAACTACACAGCCGAATTCAATCTTTCATACCTACCTTAACATAAATTTAGAAGTTATATTTATCAGCAACACTATACTTATCTATTGATCGAAATACTCGAACAGTTGGCAAAACTCGTTTAAAATCAATCTACTAGCGATCGCATTAAATTTGAAGTCACCAAAAAATTCAATTACTGGATATTTTCTCTTCAGATAGTATTAGTAATTTTTAAGTTTTATTCACTCAAAAATTCGAGAGAGTGCAATTAAATAAAACCAGTGCGATCGCTTGTAACGTAAAATTAATTTCCATCCAGATTTGCTAACACCTTGACGCCCATGTTTTGCGACTACCTGATCCAAATCCTGACTGCCCGTGTGTATGATGTTGCCCAGGAAACACCATTGGAGTATGCCCCAAATTTGTCTGCGCGGCTGAATAATCAACTCCTGCTGAAACGTGAGGATATGCAGTCAGTATTTTCCTTTAAACTGCGGGGTGCTTACAACAAGATGGTGCAACTGCCTTTACAGATATTGGCAAAGGGTGTAATCGCAGCGTCTGCGGGGAACCATGCTCAGGGAGTCGCCCTTGCAGCCCAACGCTTAGGAACTAAAGCGATTATCGTCATGCCAATAACCACACCCCAAGTCAAGGTAGACGCGGTGAGAATGAGAGGCGGAGCAGTCGTGTTATATGGAAACACCTACGACGATGCTTATAGTTATGCCCGTGAATTAGAAGTAGAAAAAGGATTGACTTTTATTCATCCCTTTGATGATCCTCATGTGATTGCTGGACAGGGAACAATCGGGATGGAAATTTTACGGCAATATCAGCAACCCATCCATGCGATTTTTATTGCAATTGGAGGGGGTGGATTAATTTCTGGAATTGGAGCTTATGTGAAACGGTTGCGTCCCGAAATCAAGATTATTGGCGTTGAACCAGTAGATGCTGATGCGATGTCTCAATCGCTGAAAGCCGGACATCGGGTGCGCTTGTCCCAAGTGGGGTTATTTGCTGATGGTGTAGCAGTGCGGGAAGTAGGTGAAGAAACCTTCCGTTTATGTCAGCAGTATGTAGATGAAATCATTCTGGTGGATACAGACGCTACTTGTGCTGCGATTAAAGACGTGTTTGAAGATACGCGATCCATTCTAGAACCAGCCGGTGCATTAGCGATCGCAGCTGCCAAAGCCTACGTAGAACGGGAACAAATCGACGGACAAACCTTAATTGCTGTCGCCTGCGGTGCAAACATGAATTTTGATCGCCTCCGCTTTGTGGCAGAACGAGCAGAGTTCGGCGAACGCCGCGAAGCGATCTTTGCAGTCACAATTCCTGAAGAACGGGGAAGTATTCGCCAATTTTGTGAATGTATTGGCAACCGTAATCTTACCGAGTTTAATTATCGGATTGCCGATGAAAAAACAGCCCATATTTTTGTAGGAGTACAAATTCAAAATCGTGCCGATGCTGCAAAGATGGTAGAAACCTTTGAAGCTCAAGGATTTGAAACACTTGATTTAACGGACGACGAACTAACTAAATTACATTTGCGACACATGGTGGGTGGGCACTCTCCCCTGGCTCACAATGAATTGCTCTACCGTTTTGAGTTTCCCGAACGTCCCGGCGCATTGATGAAGTTTGTTACTTCCATGAATCCCGCCTGGAATATCAGTCTTTTTCATTACCGCAATAACGGCGCAGACTACGGGCGAATCGTTGTCGGTATCCAGGTTCCTCCCCACGAGATGAAAGAGTGGCAAGCTTTTCTCGATCACCTGGGCTATCGCTATTGGGATGAAAACAAGAATCCGGCATACAAGTTGTTTTTGGGATAGGTGGGGACTGAGGAAGAGGCAGGGGAGCAGGGGAAGCAGGGGGAGCAAGAATTTTAGATTTTAGATTTTGGATTTTAGATTGAAATTTAATCCAAAATTTCAAATCCAAAATCCAAAATTGAATTGCCCAATGCCAATTTAGCGCTTCAATATCAGATTGGAGTCCCAAGTATAGAAGCCGATTTGGTTAGGAACCCTAGAGAATCTGCCTGTCCGATAGCCTCTAGATAATTCATTCAGCACCTTATTTTTGATCTCTCTAACTTGCTGAGAATCTATTTCTCCATAAATTCCGGCGATGACTTCAGCGACGCTGAAAACTTTACCTGGATTTTGTTCTAACAGAGAGGTGAGGGCATCAATTAAGAATAGACCCTCAAAGTCTTTGAGCATTGGTACTGTTTTTGTCAGGGGTACGAAAGGTTTCTTCTTTTTGTTTTTGATGCTTTGATAAGCATTATTGCCATTACTTGGGACTACCAAACTTAAATCCAGAGTATAACAACCTGGTTCATCGGGAATAGTTACCCAGTAATTCCTTTCTCTGCCTTGGGTGAGGGAAGATTGAACCCTACCTTTAACTACTTTGAATAGATTGGAATCTAACTCTCCATAAAGCGATCGCACGATAAAATCAATATGACAGACAGTGCCTCTTTGCTCTTGCAATAGCTGTTTTATGGCTTCCATGCGCGAGAGGGCGTGCTGATATTGAGGTAGCATGGGGATTTCCGCCACCTTCGTTGAATTATCGTTGTTATCCGTAGGTACCTTTGGATCTGGCGATGTCGTTAGAAGTTGACTCTCTTTTGTATCAACAGCAGCAGAAAAAGAATTATCTATCTCAACCTGATTTAAGTCTTTTCGTTCTGACTGTACAGACTTCATCACGTTGATTTTGTCAATATCATCAAGAGGTGATAAAAACCGCAGAAAGCCTTCTTGGGAAAGATTTGAGGTTTCATCAGCCACCGTCAGTCTTGATATCTGTTTGTTGGCATCAGAAAAAGACCAGTTAGACAACAACGCTTCTACATGATCCAGCTGCTTTCGCGCCTGCACAAAGAGGCGTTCATACTCTTCTGTAAGGCAAGCATAATAGTCTCGTAATTCCAACAGTGGTGAGACAAAGGTGCCCGGAGGTGGTTCTAATTGTCCATTTTGAGTCATAAGGGTTCAATCAATTTAAATCGACATCACTTTTGTAAGACATTGCTCTGGGTTTTGCTTTGTGAGTTGTTGTTTGGGATTTCTTAGGCGGTTGGGGAGGGCGACATGTCTCACAATATAAGGGTCGAGGTCCGAAAGTTTCGCGCTTTGTCAGATTGTTACACTCTTTACAGACAAACTGGAAAATACGACTATGAATCTGTCTTTTGTGCGCCCTGACAGTATATTCTCTAACATCAATGGATTTACTTGCCATAATCAGAATTATGAATTGCCGTCGGATCAATGTCCTATCAATATAGCTATTCAAGCAAATCAAACTGCATCAGTGTGTGTTTATGTAGAAGTTTTATTCAAATCAGTGAATTTGACGCCTAGCATAAAGTCCAGATGAGCGACTTGAGAGTTAGCCATTGACTATCCTCTCAGCATATAATTAGTGATGAGCAAACACTACTTTTAGTCGCAGGCGATTTTCATCGCCCCGCTCAGAGAAATTGGGGATGGGTAAGTACGGAATTATTCACTTCCACTGATTGGCAAAAGGCGCGATCGCTAGTGTGTCTAATTGCCTATCATAAAATTACTGCACTCTTAACCCCTCTACCATCAGGAAGAGGGGTGATGCTTAATGAAGCCATCCCTGTATAAAGAACAACCGCCTCCTGAAAACAGAAGGCGGTGTGCGATCGCTAATCTAAAGTATGATTCGAGTAAGTTTTGTCGCTTTACTGCTGACTGGGAGTAGCAGGCGGTGCAGCAGGTTTCGATTGACGTTGTTGGCGTAAACCGCGCAAAGAGTCCCGCAACTTGTTCTGGCTGGTGTTTTCTCCTCCCTGCCGCGGATTTGTGCTTGCTTGTGGCTTTTGTGATGAATTGTTACCACCTCGTTCACGCTGGATACGCCGTAGGGACTCTCTTGCACTTCCTTGAGGGCGAGTTATCCTCGCTTCAGATGATGAGCCTGAGGTAATAATTTCTCGTCTTTGAGGTTGCAGCCGTTGACTCGATCGAGATTCTGCTGGTCTTGTGGCTGTAGCTTCATTAGATGAGGGTGTCAAATCTCTGCGTCTACGTCCTGGATGTTCTTGTGTGGAGTTAGCAGCAGCTGCTGCTGCCTGCTGGGTTCTTTCTTCTGCTTGTCTTTGTGCTTGCCGTTCTTGAACTTCGCGCGATCGCCGTGAACCTTTTATGGCAAATTCAGTTGCTATAGATACTCCTTGTCTGCCTCCTTCTGCGGGTTTTAATTTCCACTCACGCGCTTGTCTGGCAGTTTCTTCATCTAAGTCGCGGTTTCCACTGGAGTGAGCAATCCGCACATTTGTCACATTGCCTTGTGCATCAGTATCGACAGCTACTTCGACTCTGCCTTCGACTCCTCGCCGTCTTGCTGCATCAGGATACTTGGCATTACATTCGCGGCAGGCTGCACGACCATTAACATTACCTGAACTGTTAATTTGTGGAGGTGTTGGCACTATTGGCGCTGTTGCTACTGTCGGACGGTTTCCTACTCCATTGCCTATACCACTGCCAATTCCTGAGCCAATCCCTGTACCTCTACCACTGCCAATTCCTGAGCCAATCCCTGTACCTCTACCACTGCCAATTCCTGAACCAATTCCTGAACCTGTACCTGAACCTGAACCTGTACTTAAAGCAACGCCAGAGCCAGAGCTACCAGAGTTATCTGTCAGGACTGGACTACCACCGCCACCACCGCCACCGCCGCTCACAGGTGGAACAGTTTTCACAGGGACTTCTGGCTTGGGAGCAATTTCCCTATTTGTTGGTTGTGGGTTTTGAGTAGTTTGTTTTGGTTGTTGTTGAACTGGCTGAATTTGAGTAGTTTGTTTTGGTTGTTGTTGAACTGGCTGAATTTTTGGTCTTTCAATTAATTCTTGTACTGGTTTTTGTACTGGTGGAGTTTCTCTAGACTGTTTTTGAACAATTTCTGGTGATTTTTTGGGTTCTTCTGGAATTTTTTCAAGTGGTTTTTCTGGTTCCGCAGCCGGAGAATCTATGATCGCCACCTCTATTGGTTCTTCTTCTCTCGTGGGCACTATCGTCAAATAATTACCTATGCCTGAGGACAGTACGCCGATATGCAGCGCCAGTGAACCTATTAGACTATAAGTCAGAAAAGACTTGAGAGCCTCAACTTCTTTGGAACGTTGCTCGACAGTAGTGCCGGAAAAGCTCATAGCTATTGCTACCTATTCTCACTAACCTAGTTATCTTAGAATGTATAGTTGCAAATATCAAGTAAAAAATTAAAATTATTTCGGGCAGTGTTACCGAACAAAATACTTAAATAATCAATAGTATCTTTTAAAGATACTATTGATTATGAAGATTTCTAGATAAAATGAATTTTTGTGTTATCAATTAATTAAATTAATTTATGTAAAATAAAAAAAGATTAAACAAAAATAATGATATTCATATTTGAAAAATTTATCATTATATCTTAAACTCTATTGAGAAAAAGTTTCATTTTTTAGCTTGATTCTGGTAGTCTGATTTTGTATTGTTGATAACGTTTAGAGGCACTACATGGGAATTCAGAATTTGTTTGTAGCAGGCGGTGTGGTTATGTTACCTCTGCTGGCGTTTTCGGTGTTGGCAGGGGCACTAATGATTGAGCGGGCAAAGTTTTGGCTACAGATTGGTAAGCGTCAAAACCGGGTGGTGCGAGATGTTTTAAATCTTTATCGAGTTGATAATGTCGTTGGTGCTGTGGATAAGCTGCAAAAAAATGTAGATTTACCTATAGCACGTATTTTTCTGGCTGGACTACAGCTAGAAAGACCGACTCCAGAAAAATTTCGTTTGGCTTTGAAAAGCGAGGCGCAAGCAGAAATCCCTATACTCAAGCGGTTTCAACCTGTATTTGACACCATTATCGGTTTAGCGCCTCTGTTGGGACTTCTCGGCACAATTTTAGGATTAATTCGCTCATTTGCTGGACTGAATGTTGGTGATGTCGGAGCTACTAAAACTGGTGTAGTTACTGCTGGTATTAGTGAAGCTTTAGTTGCTACCGCCTCAGGATTGATTGTGGCTATCTTTGTGCTTTTAGGAGCCAGCATCTTCCGGGGACTATACCAACGGCAGATAACAATGATTCAAGAGTACGGCGGACAGCTAGAAATACTGTTCCTCGATCGCTATGAACAACTTGAGCACTACGGAAAACAGGAGAAGACCTATGGATCTAGATGATAATGAACCAGATTTAGCACCATTTATAAATGTAGTACCTCTGATTGATGTAATGTTTGCCCTTTTAACATTTTTCATCATGTCAACGCTGTTTTTAACACGCTCAGAAGGGTTGCCAGTAAATCTACCGAAGGCAGCCACGGCGAAAGAACAGCAAATTCCCACTAAAGTTACCATCACGGTAGATGAAAAAGGTCAGATAAGCCTAAACCGCGATCCAATAGCAGTTAATGATTTAGCAGCGCGAGTGCGGACTTTAGTTGGTTCTAACCCAGATGCATTGGTGATTATTAATGCTGATCAAAAAGTCTTGCACGGTGAGATAGTGGGAATAATGGATCAAGTACGTCAGGTGAAGGGAGCAAGGTTAGCGATCGCTACCCAAAGACAATAAATAGAAATATTGTGCATAAGAAGTTCAGAGAGTCAGGAAAATTCTATATTCTGACTCCTAACTTTTTCTTCTCTAATGACTACTACCAACTATGGTTACACATCTGTAATTGTTGAGATATAAGTTTAAGTAGTGAATTTTGGTGTAAATGGATAAAAAAGTGGTCGCCGTCAAACATTTTTAATGAGAAAGTAGCGATCGTCTGCTCTCGCCATGCTTGCAGATCCTCATGACTAACTTCTTGGTCTTGTAAACCACCAAAAACAGTAATAGGACACTTCAGTGGCTGTTTTTGAGTGTAAATATAAGTTTCCAGAACGGCAAAATCTGCCCGCAAAATCGGGAGGAACATCTGCATCAGTTCCGGGCTTTCTAGTACTGCTTTGGGTGTACCGTTAAGACTGTGTACCTCGCCCTGCAAATCAGGGTCTGATAAGACGTGTAGGGGTGCTTTTGTCAACGGAATTTGCGGGGCGCGACGAGCAGATATGAAGAGGTAAAAGGGAGCAAGACTATACTGAGAGTGAAGTAAACGGGTCAACTCGAAGCTAACTAATCCGCCCATACTGTGACCGAAGAAGGCGAATGGTTTGTCTAAATATGGGATGATAACTGGAGCGATCGCTTCAACAAGAGGTTCTAATCGCGTCAAGGGTGCTGATTGAATCTGTCTTCCCCGTCCCGGATATTCCACAGCACAGACTTCGACATTACTAGTACAGTACGGCGTAAATAAACAGACCATATTAGTGGGAGAATAAATAATCAGGTTAAAACCAGTTTCGCAGAGCATATCAAGGAATCAG
>NZ_JBALCS010000106.1:0-3268 GCF_036919555.1 Nostoc sp. | reverse complement strand
GAACTCGTAACCCTGGCAGTTCCAGGAGTTGGCTCACTTGTCTTAGCCACAGAAGCCGCTTCTGTGGGACTTGCGACCGGAACCTTTTATGGAGCTGTGGCAGGTGCAATCCTTGGAGGTGCGATCGGAACAAACATCTCAGACAAACAAATAAAGCGCTACCGGGAGCGGTTAGCGCAAGGAGAATATCTCATCGTGATTAAGGGAACGAACAATGAAATTCACCAGGCAGAAACGGTTCTGAAGACGCAAGGTGTTCAAGATTGGATCATCTTTGACACACTTTAACTAATGCAAAAGCATTTGCGACACAACCCTCAAATTTGAAGGAGTAACACGATGCAAGCAATTCGCGTTCATGACTATGGAGCGTTAGACGTACTGACACTGGAAACAATAGCACCCCCTGAACCCCAGCCCAATGAGGTGCTGATTCGAGTTCAGGCTGCCGGAATCAATCCAATCGATTGGAAAATTCGCTCAGGCTCTATGAAAGCGACCTTTTCAAAAAGGTGCGGCGATGTCTTTGCGCTGGATGGATATTGGCTCAACTTGGCTTTGAATTTTGGACTACTGAACGCTCGCTTAAAATCTTTCACTGATTCCCAAACTGAATAATTAATAAAAAAGCCACTACCACCGATGCCGCGATGAAACTGTGTGGTCTTCTCCAGCACACCCGGTCTTATTGAAACTCAAGTACATACAAACATGGGTGTCGGTGACAGGCCTTTCAATCTATCAACACTGCATTTATGAACTCACAAAACAAGCCACAAGCTTTTGAAATTAACAATGCTGAAGGTCGAATCAGCCAAAGCTTGGCTTCAAAAAGCGATCGCTCATTTGCAGTACTAGCTACCAAGAACAGAACTCTTTATGAACGAACAAGACAAACGGACAACAAGCAGTCTTCGTCCAGTGCTGATTGTCGGCGCAGGACCAACGGGAATGACAGCGGCGATGGAACTCTCTCGCCTCGGCGTTCCTGTCCGCATTGTAGATAAGCTGCTGTCACCTTCCACTACATCTCGCGCTCTTGCTGTGCAGACGCGCACTTTGGAACTCTTCGAGCAGCGCGGGCTGATCCAAGAGATACTCCGAATTGGCAACAAAGGCACCGCAGTTACCATCTATGGAGATGGCAAGCGCTTGGGTAAAGTACACCTTGAAGAGATCAAGAGCCGTTACAACTTCATCATCCTCATCCCTCAGTCGGAAACAGAACGCATTCTGCGGGAGCAACTGGTTCGCCAGGATGTTGAGATCGAACACGGTACAGAGATGATCGCGTTTGCTCAATCAGAGTCGTCCGCTCAGCCTGGACAGGGTGGTGTGAAGGCTGTACTCCGCAACCGTGAAGGAGAACTTGAAGAACTGGAAGCGGCTTATCTGATTAGCGCTGAAGGTTCACACAGCCTGGTTCGCCGTACCCTGAATTTGCAATTTCAGGGTAAATCCATCGACCAGAATTATGCCCTGGCAGACCTACATCTTGACGGCGATCTTCCCGATGATGAACTCTTGTTATTCACCTCTGCACATGGCTTCATGGCTGTTTTTCCAATGGGCGATCGCCACTTCCGGTTTATGGCTACCGATCCAGATCATCACGCGAACGACGAGCCAACATTGGAAAAGCTGCAAAATCTCTATGACCAGAACTCGCACATTCCTGCCCGACTGCGAGATATGACCTGGAGTTCTCGGTTTCGGATCAACAGCCGGATGCTGCACACCCTACGGGAGCGCCGCATCTTCTTTGGCGGCGATGCGGCTCACATTCATAGCCCGGCAGGTGGACAGGGGATGAACACAGGCATTCAGGACATGATCGACCTGAGTTGGAAGCTAGCTATGGTTTGGCACTGCAAAGCGGCTCCAGAGTTGCTAAACACTTACGAGGAAGAGAGACTGCCGATCATCCGTAGTATTGTGTCGAGAACAGAAGCCGCCACAGATGCGCTCAACTCCGACAGCATGATTGTGCATCAACTGATCACGCTCCTCACACCAGTTTTCCTCAACACTCATTTAGTGCAGCAGTTGAGCACTGGAATGCTCAGCGAGGTCGCTGTGAATTATCGCAAAAGCTCACTTTCCCAAACCTATCATATTCATGGCAACCTCCAGGCGGGCGATCGGATGCCAGACATGGATGTACTGAGGTGGAATCTAGATTCATTGAGTGATACCCAGCCTCGCAAAATGCGCCTTTATGAAATCATTGATCCATCGTGCTTTACTCTGCTGGTAGCAGGGGGTGAAAGTACAACCGACCTCCCTGCTACCTGGAAAGAGCAGCTCGGACCTTGGCATGGGTTTCTGAAACTGCAACGTATCGCGCCTGCCTCTACTCAACCGGAAGCAAAGATGCAATTTGACAGTGCCTTTGGCAGTAGTCAGAGCCTTTTCCTCGTGAGACCCGACTCGTATCTCGGCTTTGTTGGCAATCAGAATGCTTTACCAGCACTGACAGAATGGCTCGGTCGATGGTTTTCACCAACTGCAAGTTGATTGAATCAGTATAAATAACTTCAGGAAAGTAACTATGACCAACAACGCTACCTCAACTCAGCGCCGAAGACTGTGCCCTGCTGATGAATGACTATCATACAGGTACAATGCTGGGTGTGCAGGACATCCGACTGGATCTAGTTCTGCTCCAATGTTCTCGCACTAGCCTCGATCAGGAAAGTTCACAATCTGCCAACGGTGCTTACGGCAAGCTATGTTAATGGTTCCAATGGACCTATTATGCCCGAACTCCTCGAAATGTTTCCGACCGCACCAATGTAACTGGACAGTGCTATCGTTTGGTGTTTTCTTCCCAAGACTCGCGCTTGCCACCATCAAAGCCGTACACATCCCACGCCAGTCGCTACAACGGGGGAACCCCCGCAACGCGCTGGCTCTCTTTTTTCAATCGTTTTTACCGACTGGCTATCTGCTGCTATTGCACTTGGCTGTGCCAAACGGCCTATTTTTTCTCTTAAGCCAAGTCAGCTTAAGCTGACTAAGTACAGTTTTGCGTAAAAGCGTAGCGTTTTTAATGCAGGGGAACGCATTAACATTTTAAGGGAATGCATTGGCATTGCATTAAGACTCATTAACAAGGCAAGCCGAAGCATTAACAAGGCAAGCCGAAGCATTAACAAGGCAAGCCGACACATTTAGGACTTACGCAACTGGCACAGGGCGATCGCTATTTTATAGTATTTATGTACTATATTAAAAGTGGCATATCTAGAATGAGTTGCAGAAATTA
>NZ_JBALCS010000105.1:0-8603 GCF_036919555.1 Nostoc sp. | reverse complement strand
CAATCGAATATGCTGCCATCTCTAAATAATCTGTTTTTTTACATCTTTCAAGTTTACAATCTTTGTGGCTGGTTTGATATCAAATTGCTGTAATCGACTCAATATGTGCTTTGGTGTCTGAAATATAAGCCTGACAACCACTCCCGCGCAAATGATTTCTCAACATAGCAAATAGATTTCCGCTAATAATTACATGGGTATTACTTGCTCCTGCCATTGCGTAAACCTGTCCTTGTCTATATTCATGCTTGATAGGACTGCTTTCTTCTCCTTTGAGATAGTCTTCTGGAGAAATATAGCTAGAATTTGGAGTTGCAACCATCTGTAATGACCTTGTGTGATGCCTTGTATCTAATTTAAGAGAAGCTTGACGGCTAAATCCGCTAGGTGTGTATCTCCATAAATCTAGCTATTGCTAGATGCTGAAATTCTCTCAAAAGCTATAATTTACATCTGTTGCACCGAGAGATTAACTTGTGGATGTCATATTAGAACGATCGCACCAATTAAAACAAGCTTTAGTTGATTTTGTCCTTGATGCTGAAGGCGTACTGGCACAAGCACTGGAAACTTATGCCGCCGCACAGTCGCGCCGTGGAAGTGGGGATAGTACGCAGCAGGACTTAATCATCGATAGCTTTTTGACAGCCGGGAAAGTCGGTGATAAGTCACCATTAGAGTTATTTATCGAAAGCTATCCAGATTTAGAAGAAAGCGATCGCAGCCTGATCAACAGTTGGCATCATAGTTTTATTGGCTTATTTGCCATAACTAATATTCTACCTGATGGTTTTGAATTGACGAACTGGTTGACAGATAAACGCTACATCGTCAAGCCAAACAATACTCAAACATTACAGGCAATATCTCGGTTGAAACCAGGAGAAATCTTACTAACTCGCATTTCTCCTGTTACCGATAGCTACTGGATGTTTTCTGGCCCCTACACAATAATGGGTAAATTAGGTAAACCAAAACTTGCTGTAGCAATTGGTAATTTCAAAGAAAACTATAAAACTAATCTTTACAGCGATGCTCCCGACTTGCTAGAGGAAGCTTGGCAGTCAGTAGTACAATATCATCAGCAGTTTGTGGACTTTTTTGGCACTGATGAAATCACACTATCTGGATACCAACTTAATAAAAAAATAGCGGAATTTCAAGAAGTAATTACTGAAAAAACCTTTTTAGCAGCAGGAATTGATACTTCTAAATCCTTAGCGGAAGTGGCAGAAGCAGCTGGTATTGGAGATGATGAAATCAAAGCAGTAGCACAAGAATTTGGTGCTGATTCAAACGTAGTCTCTCAGATGTTTAACAGCAAAAGCGGCAATAGCAAAATGGTTATGCCAAAGGTTGATTTACCTGCCGAACTCAGGAAAGCAGAACAGGTAACGGTTCTTTCTCATCCCCGTTGGGGACAAATGTTTTTACCAACATATAGTAAGGTACAAGCAATTTTATCGGCAGAGGACTGGCAAAGTGTTCAAGGATCTGAAAAACTAGTTCGCTACTACTTGGAAGATAAAAGTATTAATGCTTTTATCTGGCATCGATTAGCACAACAGTATCCAACTCAATTAGAAAATGTGTTACAAACACTTTTGCAACGTCCAGAGTTTCACCTTGAAAGTGACTTGGATGTACTTTTGCAAGAATTTCACAAACCTATTGAGCCAGAGTTGCCAGAAATTGCTAGTGTACCCATACATTTGCATAACTTATTTCAGGAAGCTTTAGGAGAAGTTAATAAATCTAAGCCCAAGGGTAAAGGGCAAAAAAAACCAGCAAAGGGTTTTCAATAAGGTTAACAAATATATCTAAAATCTCACCCTACCCACTTAGGGTTATATGGTTTCCAAGGTAGAGTCGTTTGTAGGAGCGTACAGCTAGCTGTACGCACTCACCCGCTATTGGGTGAAATCAGTGTCAAAAACGACATGAAGACCGAGCATTTATATTTAACTAAATATCAGTAGATAGCAGGTGAACAATCTCACTTACGATTTCCTCTGGACTGTCAAGCTTGACTAGAAATCGATTAAAACCAGCATTCAAAGCCTTATGACTTGAAACCTCGCGTGTATAAGAAGTGATAGCGATCGCGGGCAACTGTCTTATAGATGGGCAAGAATGCACCCGAATTTGCTTAATTAACCAATTTCCATCATGATCGGGCAACTTCACATTGCACAGCAGAATATCGGGATGAAGCGATTCGACCAAATCAAGGGCTGCTTCTGCATCCGTTAAAGCCATGACCTCTGCACCTGCTGCTTCCAAAATGAAGATGAGCAAATCTGCAATATCTGGCTCATCCTCTACCAGTAAGATCAGGGTTCCAATAAGGTGCTGGAGCGAATTTAACTCAGTTTCTTGATTGATTTTTTGCTCGGTTGCCATGCCGTCCTTTTATTGCCTGCTATAGTCTGCTATTTCTATTGCAATGCATGGAGCGGAATAAGTATTCACCCTAAATACACAAACTTGGGGTGAAAAGCTTTATCAATATGAAGAAGTTAATTCACCGATCAACTCATCTATGTCCACAGGCTTTAATAACCATTGGTCAAACCTTGCTTCCGACTTCGGAAATACAGCTTCTAACTTTTCGAGTGCTGTGACTGCTATAACAGCGTATAATTAGTAACGTTATGAATCAGCTGACTAATATTTTTTGGTAATAGGTAATTGGAGAAAAACTATTACCCATTACCCATGACTCATTACCGAGGTTCGGCTTGAGTTGACACTGTTAATACTTGCGGTGGTGTGGCATCCGGCGGATAGAGAAAGTCTACTTCTACTAAGGAGCGATCGCCTGGTTTCATCTTTAATAAAACTAACGGTTCCCCTGGTTGACCTCTCCTTTGCACTAAATGCACAAACTCTGTTTTTGGCTGACCTTGGTCATCTTTGTAACGTACCCGCACCGTTCCTCGGAAGAATACTTGAGGGGCTGGTGTACTCAAAAAGCGTAACCCCAGTTTTCCCAACTGATCCTCTTTGAGTGGCGTTTGTATGGACACACTAACAATTTGAGGACTTTGAGTATTATTGTATAGCGGCAACTTCAGATTATATTGAATTCCATAATTGCCATGAGCGCGATATGCCGTGTCAGGATAGCGCACCAGCATAGGCGCACTTTGAATTTGACCAGTTCCTAATGTACGGCCATGCAGGGTACTCAGAGCGTAGGAAAACACTTGACTAGGCTGGGGAATAGTTAGATATCTTACTTGAGGATTATCTACTAATAAGGCTCTCCATAGTGAACCACTAGCCACTCCAGCAACACGCCCATAAGTTATAGGTTTGCCAGTTTGCTCTAGGGGAGTGGGCGCTTTATCCCGTGGCCCAGCCAAATCACCATTATCTAGTAAATTCTGCCACTCTTCTAAAGTAGGCGATCGCTCACTACCATCAGGATTCACCCGTGCAAACATCGCTAGGCTAGCTGCATAGACAGTGCCATTACTTTGCAGTCGCATTAACGTAGACCGACCATTTAAGGGTGGTGTTAATCCCTGGACAGGAATGGGCAAATTTAATAACATCCGACTTTGCCCTGGTGGAATATCAATTTGGGCAGGGAAAATCTCTTGTCGCTGTCCCCTAAGCACATCAGACATGACGCGATCGCCAGGCCCGGCAAAAACTTTACCTAAAAGATTTTGACTCAAAGATGGTAACTGAATAAATGGTGCATCCGGTTGACTCAAATAACTCGCCGCCTGCCAAATGTTTACCTTCACTGCTTCAGAACCAGGGTTATGCAGAATTATCCCCAGATAGAGCGATGTCTTCGACGGGCTACGCCTACGCAAATTTTCTGGTGGTTCCGCCTTAGTAATGTGGTGGGCAAAAATATCAAATCGCCCCCGAAAGGGAAAATTCAAATGTGCCGTTGGTACTCTTTTACCATCTGGTGGAAAAGTCGAAAGTAAAATCCCTTCTTTCAAGACCAACTCTGGACTATTACTGTTAAACGTTGGCACTGTATCCAGTTGTCCTGGTAAAGCACGCATTTCTTGTGGTTGCAACACTTCTTCAGGTGGTAGCGTGGCAGGAGTTGTTTGGCCAAGCAGAAAATTTAGTAACAATGACAACATAAATTTAAATATTTTCTCCACCATACAGGCACCGACAAATTTATGAAAGTGCCAGTTTGTTAATAATTAATACGATTGAGAACCGGAACGTGGACAAAGATACAACGTGTCCTGAGTTTTTTGGGTTAAGTAGTCCAACTTGGATTGCATTGATTTGTTCAATTACCTGAGTACTGGCAAGTTGCACATCTACGGGTAACTGGCGTAAAAAACTTAAGTCATGCGGTATCAGATCAAGTTTGGTCACTTCAAATAATAAATCATCAAAAGAATTCGACTGTTGATCCTTTAGCCAAATATCAAAAGAAGTTAATAGAATTCTTTTCTTCATAACAAATATTATTTAGAATAGAAAAACCCTCCATAATAAATTTACAAGGAGCAGGTAAATGCCACTTATTGCGGTCGTAGACTACGAGATGGGAAATTTGCACTCAGTCTGCAAAGGCTTGGAAAAAGCTGGGGCAACTCCTAATGTTACTTATTCTCCAAAGGAATTAGAGCAAGCAGATGCAATAGTCTTACCGGGAGTGGGAGCATTTGATCCAGCAGTGCAACACCTGCGAGCGCGTGGTTTGGAACAACCAATTAAAGAAGCGATCGCATCTGGTAAACCTTTCTTAGGAATTTGTTTAGGATTGCAAATTCTTTTTGAATCAAGTGCAGAAGGTACTCAACCAGGACTGGGAATTATCAAAGGAAAAGTGCGGCGGTTTCGTTCAGAACCTGACATCACTATTCCTCACATGGGTTGGAATCAACTAGAAGTGACTCAGCCAAAAAGTATTTTATGGGAGCATTTACCGTCCGATCCTTGGGTGTATTTTGTCCATTCCTACTATGTTGACCCAATAGACCCGCTAATCCGTGCAGCAACCGTCACCCACGGTACTCAAACCGTCACAGCTGCGATCGCCCATAAAAACCTGATGGCAGTCCAATTTCACCCCGAGAAATCCTCTAATATCGGATTGCAAATCCTGTCTAATTTCGTTGCTCAAGTCCGCGAAAAAATTCCTGCCTAATATTCTTTTTGTCATTTGTGATTTCTCATTTGTCCTTTGTTAATACGTGAAAATGGCCATTGACTAATACTTTTCTACGAGAGGCTGCGCCAACGGCAACCCTCAGTACAAGTGCCCAATCCCCAATGACCAATGAGTCTAAGAATTTACGGCAATCGCCAGCTAAAAACTTTACCAGGAAAAGAAACTAGACCCACCAGTGCGCGGGTAAGAGAGGCAGTCTTTAATATTTGGCAGGGACAAATTGTAGGTTGTCACTGGCTAGATTTGTGCGCCGGCACTGGTTCAATGGGCGCAGAGGCTTTGTGTAGAGGAGCTAACTTAGTAGTCGGAATTGAACAATCGAGCCGAGCCTGTGCCACCATCAAAGAAAATTGGCAGCAGGTAACTAATGCCAACCAAGAATTTCGGGTATTACGGGGAGATATTACCCAGCAGTTAAAGACTTTATCAGGCAAGCAATTTGATAGAATCTATTTTGATCCACCTTATGCCAGTGGATTGTACCAGCCAGTATTAGAAGCGATCGCTCACTATCAACTTTTAGATCCTAGCGGCGAAATCGCAGTGGAACACGCCTCACAAGGTTGGACACCGCCAGAGATTCCTACTTGGGAAATTTGCCGCCAGAAAGTTTACGGCAACACATCACTTACTTTCTACAGAATTGGGGAATGAGAAAAGCAGGAGAAGCAGGGGAAAAATAACTCTGACTCCTGCCTCCTGCCTCAGCACTCAGCACGGGCTAAACGCCCCGCTAACGCGCTAACAGCACTCCTTATCCCCCCAACTGATTCGGGCGCTTGTATTGCTTATAGGCAGCGTAAAACAGTCCGGCGAGTGTGACGAAAACTAGACCAAGGACAATACCTGATAGCAGGGGTTCAACCACTGTAAATCTCCTCTTTGTAATTATTAAATATTCGTTGCCTGTTTTTTATTTTACCAAATTTGGTATGAATCCTGCGCCCTACAGCCTTTTTAGAGGGTGGCTGCCCACAAGAAAATAGTCTTCTGTGCTTGCAGACACAATCAAGAACTTTTAAGCTATGTGTAGGAAATGAAAACTTTTTAGCACACCTAGACTTTCACAGCAAACCTTTTGGATAACCAGATTACCAAACCTGAAATTTTGATTCAGCGAATCGTTTTATTGACGCTAGCCATACTGCTAGCAGTCCCTTTGGGCTTTTTTGGTGTTCAGTTTGTTCAAGCCTCCGATCCATACGTCAAGAGTGTTCTATCTCTAACAGGAAACCCAGTTCAAGGACACGCGATCTTTCAAATTAACTGTGCTGGTTGTCATGGTTTGGAAGCAGATGGGCGAGTGGGACCCAGTTTGCAAGCTGTTTCAAAGCACAAGTCTCGGTATGGGCTGATTCACCAAGTGATTAGTGGCGAAACACCGCCAATGCCAAAATTCCAACCTAGTGCCCAAGAAATGGCGGATCTTTTGAACTATTTAGAGTCATTATAGACGTTAGAATTTTTGGTTGTGGGATACATAGATGGCTCATAGAAAAAGGCAGCATTGGATGTGCTGCCTTTTTCCATCTCTGATAACTCTTAATAGACCACGAGAATTTGTAAATGTTCAAAATAAGCGCGCCTTGTTACTAACAGTCCATGTGCAAAGCCCACCTTCAGAATGAAACAAAGCTAGAGTTATAGCAAGTATTTCTACCTAACTAAAAACACCTTTCTTAGGAGAGGACTATCTCAAAGCACCCTAGCTCAGTCTAATAACTTCGTCTTCTAAGTTGCAGTGGAGAGAACAGTCATTAGTCATTTTCCTTTGTTCTTGTCTTCACATTTGGTCGTATTTACGTAGAATCTTTGATAAAAACTCAAATAATGTATATTTTAAAGTATGTTAGCAAGTCACTATTTAATTATTACGAAAGTGAGGTATGCTAACCTCACTCGGTAGGATTAAGACAAAAGCTCCCAGTAAATGGGCTACGGTATAGCTTCTTTAACAAACTAGATATTCTTGAGATGCCCGAAAGCTAATGACTGAAGCGATCCAAATCGGTAATCGTACAATCACAGCTAGTGAACTGATTTCCTTACTGGCAAATTACCAAATGCTGCCACAGTTGCAGCGCGAATTGATCATCGATGAGGCGATAGAGCAAAACTCACGCTCCGCGAAGGTAGCAATAGAGTGTACACTTGAGGAAGTAGCCCAAGCTAAACAGCAGTTTTACGCTGAAAAACAGTTCAAAAATGAAGAAGACATCCAGGCTTGGATGGCACATCAAGGGCTGACTCCCGAACAACTAGAAGTTATTACCACTCGTAAGCTGAAAATTGAAAAATTCAAGCAAGCCACTTGGGGTAATAAACTCGAATCCTACTTTTTTCAGTCCAAGGCAAAACTAGACAAAGTAATTTATTCCCTGCTGCGAACCCAGGATGTGGGAATTGCCCAAGAACTTTACTTCCGGATTCAGGCAAAAGAAAACTCTTTTGCTGGCTTGGCGCGGGAATACTCACTCGGTCCAGAAGCCCAAACTGGTGGCTTAGTTGGCCCGATTGAACTGAACGCACTACATCCGGTAATGGTGCAAATGCTCTCTAGTAGTCAACCAGGTCAGATATTGCCTCCTACCCGCATAGCTGACTGGTTTGTGATTTTACGGCTGGAAAAATTTATCCCAGCACAACTGGATGAATTCATGAAAGTGCGCCTGCTGAATGAACTCTTTGAAACCTGGCTACAAGAACAGCAAAAGCAAATCATGTCTGCACCACAAGGAGAGGGAGACAGGGGACGACAGGGAGAAGCCGGCGATAAACCTTTAACCTAAGCATGGGAGATGGCTCTCATGCTTGGCTTCAAAACCGAAAGTAGCGATCGCTCTATTAGTTTTCCAGGCTGGACGAGCGATCGCTTTTTATGTTGTTTATATTTTAGGTAGTGCAAGACTAGGCGAGCGCAGATTTACATTTCGCATTTCTTCAATCATAAGGGATTTAAGGGCGATCGTGTTTGATGGAGTGATCCGATCGCCAACTATCAATTCTTTCATAAACCGTACCCTTTCAAATGAGAGATCACAAACCAAGAATCTGTTTCTTCTTCGCTAGCTAAGAAACAATTCGCCTCAAATTGAATTATTAATGATTATCATTATTATTGGAGCGTGGATTTTTGGTTTTTGTTGATTAATATCATGTCCGGTTAAACACTTATAATATCATTAGGTTGGGTTGAGGAACGAAACCCAACATTTGATCGTTATTCATGTCGAGTTTCACTGCCGTTTAACCCAACCTACATTAATAAATTTTATTATAAGTAATCAAGCGGACATGATATGATTTATTTTTTGGAAGCCCCTTATCCAATACTAAATTCCGGATAAACTAAAGCCCCCTAGCAATGACGTGAGCTAGAGGGCTTTAGTTTGTAAAATTAAACCTGGCATCGAGCTATTTTTGCGTAGGGCTACCCCTA
>NZ_JBALCS010000104.1:0-174238 GCF_036919555.1 Nostoc sp. | reverse complement strand
ATTTCGTTTAACATATTCCCCTCCGTTTTTCATCTCTGGAGGGAATTTTATTGCACAAAGCGATCGCCTGAATCAATAACTAGCAACTTGGGTTACGTAAAACCAGGGTGAGGTATCTCAGGGGCTATAAGACTTAACCGGAAATTATGTTCAGAAAAACTTGTATCTACACTGTAGCCCCGCAAGCGGGGAGGGGAGACAAAGCGTAGCTTTGGCGGGGTGGGTTCTTGTTTTTGATTTATGCAAGAGGTCTATTGATTAGAAGAAAAGCAGGAGGCAGAGGGCAGTTCTTGCGGGAGCAGGAAAGGTACAAACCTCTTTCCTTCTGGTGCGATGAAACTAAGTATTTCTATAGAGGCATTACAGAAATTTGACATTTGTATTACCTTTTGGGCAACATTTATTAATCAAACTAAAATAAATTTTCAGTATCTTATAAGTGAATGTTACCGAATTAATCAAGATTTCAATTATTCTCCTGCTCGTTGCCACTGGTGTAGCCCTGCTATCCCGTCGGTTACGCGTCCCTTATGTCACGGGTTTAGTGTTGGCTGGTCTGCCAATCACTGAGTTATTGTCTCGTCGCATTGGTTTAGACCCATCCCTGGTTTTGAATCTTTTCCTGCCAATTCTACTCTTTGAAGCTGGCATCAATACAGATGTCAGCCGCCTACGCAGCACGTTTAAACCAATTGCTCTCTTGGCTGGCCCTGGAGCTGTACTTTCCAGTGCTATTATTGCCGTTCTGTTGAAATTTTTGCTGGGGCTGACTTGGATACCTGCTTTATTTGTAGGAGTAATGTTGGCAAATACTGATACAGTTTCAATAATTGCCCTATTTAAGGAAATACCAGTGCCCTCGCGGCTTTCTACCATCGTTGAAGGAGAAACCCTATTCAACGATGGCGCTGCCCTAGTTGCATTCAACCTGATTTTGCAAGTATATTCGACAGGTTCGCTGACGTTACTAGATGGAATTGAACAACTGCTATTGATAGCTCTAGGAGGCTGCCTCGTGGGGTTAGTCTTGGGTTACTTGAGCATACCTGTATTCGCCCGTTTAGATGATCCCCTTAGCAGTCTCTTACTGACGGTCGCAGTTGCATTAGCAACTTTTCAGGTTGGGGAATTTCTAGATGTATCAGGCGCTGTAGCTGTAGTTGTAGCGGGATTAATTTTTGGGAATTTTGGGCTGTCTCGCAATACTTCTGCTTCTAGTCGCATCACCTTGTTGAGTTTCTGGGAATATGCCAGTTTTACTGTCAACACCTTTATTTTTCTGCTGATTGGTGCAGAAATAAACCCAGTGACGCTCTGGAGAACTTTACTTGCTGTTCTCCTTGCAGTTTTAGCTTATCAAGCAGGGCGAATTCTTACGGTCTATCCACTGCTGGCAGTGGTTCGTTGGTTTGACCGCCCAATTCCGCTACGCTGGCAACATTTACTTTTTTTAGGTAACATCAAGGGTTCACTCTCAATGGCTTTGGCTTTGAGTTTACCCACCACATTGCCAGGGCGAGAATTCCTCATTACTTTAGTCTTCGGCAGTGTGCTGGTGTCATTAGTAGGACAAGGTTTAAGCTTGCCTTGGTTGGTAAAACGTTTAAAATTATCTCAATTTTCAGAGACTCAGCAGCAGGTTGAAGGATTGCAAGCTCAACTGATGACAGGTAAAGCAGCACAAGATGAATTAGATAGCTTGTTGAAGTCAGGGGTATTACCAAGAGCTATCTATGAAGAAATGCGCTCAACTTATCAGGTGCGAATAGCAGGGGCAGAAAAGGCGCTACGAGAATTTTATAATCGTCGTCCTGATGAGTTTGAAGCTAAAAGTGGTGAGCGCATTAAACTTGATCCTATTCGCCGTCGTTTACTGTTAGCCGAGAAAGGAGCGCTCAACGAAGCAATGCGTAAACGAATTCTCTCCGAAGATATTGCGCGAGGGCGGATACAAATCATTGATGAACAGTTGCTGCGACTTGATGATGATTAATAGCTGTTCAAGACCCTTGTTTCGGCAATGAACCCTTGTAATTGTTTTGACTTTTAATCACCTTACCACGACTGGTAAAAGAAATTCCTTGCTGAAAGTCAGTACCAATCATCACTGTCTCTACTATTGGTTCAGCTATTTCTGTTTGAGATACCCACTCTACAATAAAGTTTGCGCCTAAGCCACCACTGATGTCATTTGTATCAATAAAAAAATCTGTGGAAGCTAGCGCATCAAGTTGAATAGGACGCTCTAAATACTGCTTAACTAATTTCCCAGCCGAGTCATAGTAGCGCACAGAACTAATAATGAGCGGATTTACTAAATCTGTATTCCGAATACTGAGCGTAACCGCTAAATTAAAAATCTGCTGTCGATTGTAATGATAAATATGAGAATAGACAGGTACATAAATGGTTTGACCCATTGCTATCTTGAAGTTATTATTTAAAGTCACTATCTTGTTAGGTGGGGTTGTCTGACTAGTAACTAGTTGTGACTTTGGTGAAATTTGAGTTGGTTTACAAGACGTAAGCAGAATAACTGCAATTACTAAATAAATATGTGGATACAGCTTCATCAAAACTATTTACAACCTTCAATAAAATCAATAACTTGATGTAAAGACCCTCGTTTGGTGACAATCAGTAGAGTCGAACCCGGTTTTAGTACTGTACTGCCATTAGGAATCATTAAATCCTCGTGAGGGTGAGGTTGATAGCCGATAATCAGAGAACCAGTGGGAAACCGAGAATCTTGGGCAATTTCGGCAACGCTACGATTGGCTACATAACAACTGTTGGGAATAGAAAGTTTTAGCACCTCAATCTGTCCCTGCTCAAAATGCATCATTGATTCTACCTGTGGATACTCAATGGCATTCACCATCGTTGAAACCGCTAGCTCAACAGTACTGATGATATGGTTGGCTCCAGCTAGACGAAGTGGCTCGGCAAAATCGGGGTGGCGCATTCGACTCAGAGTATGGGAAACACCGTAGTGTTTAGCGAGAGTTACCATTGCTAAGTTAAGGGCATCACTCCTGAGGACAGCTGCTAGAGCGTTGGCTTTACGAATCCCAGCTTCTAATAATACATCTGTACTGACAGCACTGCCTTCAAAAGCTATTGCTCCAACTTGTTCACGGGCATATCGGCAAGCGGTAGGGTCAATATCAATGACGGCAACCGTATGCCCTAGTTCTACCAATTTTTGAGCCAAAGTAAGCCCCACTAAGCCTGCTCCACCAATTAGTACGTACATGGCTGCTCCTAATAGTCAAAGACTTCTTATTTTACTTTAATTAACAAGTTAGCAAGTTGGTGAAGGGGTAGCTTAACAGGCTTGTTTGATATGGCAATCCGATTTGATTCCTGAAATTACTTGCCTAGGCAGGAAACAGGGAACAGGAAAGAAGGGGGTAGAGGTGAACTCAATACTATTCGGTTCGGTTAAGGCAAGAGACGCGATAAATCGCCATCTTTACAATAATCAGTCCTTCGTCCTGACGGCGATTTATCGCGTCTTTGGGATCTATTATTTTCATCAAATAACCTTAACCCAAGCGTATTGGAGGTGGATTTTGTTTGTGTAGTAGCGTTCGCGTCAGCGTGCCGGAGGCTCTATTCTATTCACCCAATACTTTTTAAATATCCTCTTAAACTACAGTTAACTTGACAAATGACAGCATGATATGCAGAGTAATACGTTTGAGGATTTTATGGCTCTGATTTCATCAAACACCTGTGTTGTAGGCTAACAGATAGAAGTGATGGCGATCGCTATGCCCAACCCAGGCATCACATCTTTACAGTGATTAGTATCAACTAGATACATGATTAAAATTCTAGTGGCATACGACTAGAATGAACCAGTTGCAGGCATTCTTTAATGTCCGAACCTGACCAACTTCCCACAAACTCTAATAAATCTTCGGCAGTGGAACCTGTTAAAGTATGCTCTGCTATAAGTGGTTGCTCTGGTTGGTTATTTGCAGATATGCCGATTTGTTGATGTTTGGTTTGTAACAACTGAACAAAGTCTAAAATTTCCTGTAATAGCGGTTCGGGTAATTTTTCTAGCTCTTGGGTAATCTGTTCTTTAATTGTCATTTTTACCTCTGTATTTACACAATTGTCCAGCCGGAAATTACTTGAGCAATCTTTTCCATTAATTTAATTATCGCTTGCCTATCGTCGCCGCTAGGCTGGTATTAAAAAGGCTCTGGGTTACGAATGATGTCTCGGCAGTCAGTGTGCAGTTTTGGATCGTCAAAGAGCCACCACAGCAGTGTCGATGAGGTAGCTCATTCCCATTGCTGGAGTTCCTCTTCTGGTAGTGGTTCAAAGAAAGCATCGCCGAGTTGTCCTTTCAATAAACCAGGGGTGCGGGGTTGTGTACGTTCTTGACTTAAACCTAGTCGAAAGTAGTGAATTGGGTCATAAAGTTCTGCTAGTTTGTCTTCAGGGATGTCTTGCAATTCTTGGACAATCTTTTGGATCAGCATAAGTCAAACTCTTCGGTGGTTGTTAATCAATAAGTTCGGCGAGGGTTTCAGCTTCGTTCATTATGTCCCAAGAGAAAAAATCACAACTGAGCAAAAGTGTTGTGAGGTAGTTGATTTTCCCCCAATTGCGACGCCGAATAGGCCGTCGTAGACATTGGTTTTACGGTTTTTTATACGTAGGCTTTCTTACTTTGTTGCTCAATTGAGGAATCAAATATTTTTTCTCGCTTTGCGCCTTGGCGCGAAACTTTCATACCATTAATCAGCAAGGCTGGATTTTTACTATTGCTGTAAAACGGTCTTTGATACAATCCTAGTTTTCTTGAGGTCTGCTTCGGAAAGTTCTTCTCCAGCTTGCAGGCGAGTGGCTGAGGTTTGCAACACTGTCGCTGCCCCTTTATCTCCTATTTGTAAAGCGGTTTTAGCTGCTGTTTGCAACATTGTAGCTGCACCAGTGCGATCGCCTTGTTGCAATTTCACCTCAGCTAATTGGGTTTGGCGATACTTCGCTAATGCTAAAATAGACTGCTGTACTTGTGGATTGGACGCTGGTTGATATGCCCGCACGACATCTGCATACACTGACACCAGAGGCGAAAGTAAACCTTGTTCATTAACCAACGGGTCATCGTAACGGATTTGTAAATGCCCGATCGCTTGTTTACCTTCTGGCAATTGTCCCAGATAAATGTTCGCCAAAACTACCCGTTCTACATCCTGCATCAAATCTCCTAAACGTACAGCAAAGCTAGCATCAGCTTCTGGTTCCACTGATAACTCGATTGTGTCTGGGGCAACTTGGGCAATGGGTTTCAATTCTGCTAATCGGACATTGGGGACTAAAGATAACAGCAAGTAGGCATTAGTTAACCCAATCGACTGAATCCTTCCAAAGAGTCGGCTAAACTGCTCCACAGCTTGTTCAGGACGCTCAATATGGGCTAAAGTACCACCACCGACATCAGCGATTTTTTCCAGCAAATCCTGATTCCAGCTATTGCCAAATCCGAAAGTGTTGATAGTTAAGTTCAGCTTGGCAGCCTTTTGCGCGAGTTGAAGACAGCGCTTGTTGTCATCTCGCCCAATATCCCACTTCCAAATCCGCAAACCGCTATCACCATGCCCATCTGTAAGCAGAAACGCCTGAGAAACAGCGCCTCTTGTACCCTTCATCAGTTCAGTAATTCCCAATTCCAAACCCTCAGCGATGACTGTACCGCCGCTAGCGCTGAGTTTGCTTTTTATTTGAGATTTGATGCTTTCGGGGTCTTGGATGACTTGGTTGGGGATAATGACTTCCGCAGAACCGGAAAAAGCCACAACTGAGATGCGATCGCCTACTTTCAACCGATCTATTAATCCTTCCACTGCCTGAATCACGGTTTTAATTGGTTGTCCATGCATGGAACCACTTTTATCCAGAATCAAGCAGAGGTTAAGGGGCAGATTTTGCTCAAACTCACCAGCGATTGCAAAAATCGTCATTGCCAATTGACGTTGGCTACTTGTTTGAGCCACATCAACATTATTGTCATTTAACGCCGATAGCAATTTAACTTTCATTGAGGAGGGGTATCTTGCAAAACTGTTTTGGAAACCATTCTAGTTTTCTTGCGATCGCTTTCGGATAAATCTTGTCCAGCTTGCAACTGGGTAGCAGAAGTTTGTAACACCGTCGCCGCACTTTTATCTCCCATTTGCAGGGCAGTTTTAGCAGCCGTTTGTAACATCGTCGCTGCACCAGAGCGATCGCCCTGTTGCAATTTCGTCTCGGCTAGCTGGGTTTGGCGATACTTAGCTAATGCCAAAATAGAGTGTTGCACTTGGGGATTGGGGTCTGCTTGATAATTTTTGACTACATGGGCATAAACTGGGATATTTGATGTAAATAAACCTACCTTGTTGGCGGCTGGATCATCGTAGCGGACTTGCACATTAGCGATCGCTTGTTCACCGGTTGGCAATTGTCCCAAATAAATATTAGCTAAGATTACCCGTTCTGCATCTTTCATTAAATCTCCCAACCGCACAGCAAAACGTCCATCAGCTTCTTGTTGCAGTGGTAACTCAATTGTGTCTGGGGAAACTTGAGCAATGGGTTTGAGTTCCGCTAGCCGGACATTGGGCATCAGGGAGAATAGCAAATAAGCATTAGTCAATCCCACCGTTTGAATGCGGCTGAACAGGCGATTAAACTCATCTACTGCCTCTTCTGGTTTTTGAATGTAAGATAAAGTACCCAAACCAGCATCAGCAATTTTTTCTAAAACATCTTGGTTCCAATTGTCACCAAATCCCAAAGTGTTCAAAGTCAAATTATAGCTAGCAGCCAATTGGGCGAATTTCAAACAGCGATTGTTATCACCGTGTTCATTTTCCCCATCGGTTAACAGGAAGGCTTGGGAAACAGTATCTTTTTTGCCCTTCGCCAACTCCTCAATCCCCAAGCGCAGTCCTTCATCAATCGCAGTCCCACCATCGGCAGATAAGCGGTTAATTTGCTGTTTGATTTTCTCTGGATCTTCGACACTTTGACTAGGTACTAAGACTTTGGCACGGTGATCGAAAACTACAACACTGAGGCGATCGCCAGGATTAAGTCTATCTACCAGACGATTCGCTGCTTTTTTGACCGTTTCTAGCGATCGCCCATTCATCGAACCACTATGATCGAGAATTAAACATAAATTCAGTGGTACATTGCGGTCTTGAGTCTCTGCGATCGCTGAAATCGAAATTCCCAACTGACGTTGACTATTCAGTTGATTCGCGTCCAAATTACCATCATTCAAGGCAGGCTGCAAACTAACCTTCATAACTCAAAGTCCCTATTCAGGATATACATATTAATAAATAACTTCAAAGCAGTACTTTCGCTCTACGGAAAACCTATCCAACACAAATACACTAATATAATCAGAATATCTTAGAAGCCAAGCATTGGCAGATGTTAAGCCGCCTCAAGCATTAGGGAGAAATCCGCACCTTGAGTCAAGCTAGCATCGCGCTAGGATGTATTACAGTTAACGGCATAGTTTCAGGCGATCAGTTGCTATGGACATTTCCCCAATCAAGGCTGTTCAAGCCCCTTATTACGGCGATAACTTCTACCGGACACCGCCGCCAGATTTACCTTCCCTCTTGTTGAAGGAGCGAATTGTCTATATTGGGATGCCACTGGTGCCTGCTGTCACCGAATTAATAGTGGCTGAATTGCTGTTTTTGCAGTCCGACGACCCCGAAAAGCCGATTAAAATCTATATCAACTCCACCGGCACTTCCGGTTACAGTGGCGAACCCATTGGCTTTGAAACCGAAGCCTTCGCCATCTTTGACACCATGAAATATATCAAACCTCCTATCCACACCATCTGCGTCGGTTCCGCGATGGGGATGGCAGCAATGCTCCTCAGTGCTGGTACAAAAGGTTGTCGCGCTAGTTTGCCTCACTCCTCGATTATTCTGCATCAGCCCAAGAGCTACGCCCAAGGTCAAGCAACGGATATTCAAATTCGCGCTAGGGAAGTTTTGGTAAACAAAGGGGCGTTAGTTGATATCTTGCATCGCACCACCGGACAGCCTCCAGAAAAAATTATTAAAGATATGGATCGGCTGTTATATCTAACACCTTACCAAGCGAAAGAATACGGACTGATTGACCGAGTTTTTGAGAAAGAAGAACTCGCCAATCCCCCACTTCCTGCCGGTGTCCTTTAATTTAGTTATGAGTTATGAGTTATAAGTTATGAGTTATTCAAAACTCCTCACTCCTGTAGAGACGCGATTAATCGCGTCTCTACTCCTAACTCTTCACTCTCCTACCGCCCCAAAATTATTAAAAACGGAGTAAATTATGCCTATAGGCGTTCCTAAAGTTCCTTACCGGATGCCCGGAGGACAATATACAGATTGGATTAGCATCTACGATCGCCTTTACCGGGAACGGATTATATTCTTGGGGCGAGATATTGATGATGAAATTGCCAATCAAATTATCGCTGTAATGCTGTATCTGGACTCAGATGATCCAGGTAAAGATATTTATATATACATCAATTCCCCTGGTGGGATGGTTACATCTGGCATGGCTATTTTTGACACCATGCAACATATCAAATCAGATGTAGTGACTATTTGCGTGGGTCTAGCGGCTTCAATGGGGTCTTTCCTGCTGGCTGCTGGCACCAAAGGCAAACGGCTAGCATTACCTCACTCACGGATTATGATTCACCAGCCTTCAGGTGGCACCCGTGGACAAGCGAGTGATATCGAAATTGAAGCTAGAGAGATTCTGCGGATTCGTCACCAGCTCAATGGGATTTATGCCGATAAAACGGGTCAGACCATAGCAAAGATTGAAAAGGATATGGATCGTGACTTTTTCATGTCTGCCGAAGAGGCAAAAGAATACGGTTTAATTGACCGTGTGATTGAAGAAAGAACCTCTGTAGTATTAGGGGAGTAGGGAGTAGGGAGTAGGGAGTAGGGAGTAGGGAGTAGGGGGGATGAGGGAGCAGGGGAAGAATTCTAACTCCTAACTCCTGTACAGACGCGATTAATCGCGTCTGTACTCCCCTTCCTTAAACAAACTGTCAACATTGAACTTTAAAATCGCAAATTAGCCCTTATTATTAATAGTTTAGGCTGACAGCAGATAGCTGATAGCCCCAAGCTGGATATTCGATAGCTCAAGATGGATCTTGGAGATTGCTACCGTTTATTGGGTTTAAGGTCGGGAGCTTCTTTTGCTGACATCAAAGCGTCTTATCGACGACTGGCCCAGCAATATCATCCCGATATCAACCCAGATGACAACAAAGCCAAAGATAAGTTTATTGCCTTGACAGAGGCTTATAAACTCCTGCTGACGGTAGTACTGCCAGAGGAAACAGCTGCACATTCAAGTCAGGTGTCAACTGGGCGTGATGATGCCAAGGCAACGCAGTGGCAGAAAACACCAGTAACAACGGTGACAAGCCAACAATCAGGAAAACTAAAGCCGCCTAATCTGTTGGAAATAGAAGAACGGCTGAAGTGGAAGACTTATGAGCAATTGCAGCGATTTTTGCAAGAAAGACGATTTCCTCAAGCGATCGCCCTGGCGGAAGCTTTAGCAGATCGTTTGTCAACAGATGCAGAAGTCCGCCAATGGCTAGCGATCGCCTATCAAATTTGGGGACGGGCACTAATTACCGAAAATCAGCTACTCAAAGCCAGGATTTATCTCAAAAAAGCTCTGAAGACAGACCCCCATAACAAGAGTCTTTGGTATGAAGTGCAGCGCGATTTCCAACGTTTAGAACAAATTTTTTAAAGATTTACAAAATTTATAGCACTTCTGGTTTGTATGCAATACGCTTTGACCTCTCTCCTAAAAGCGTACAGTGTACACACAAGTTATCCGATTACCCAAAAGCCCTCCAAAACCTCACCCTATCCTGACTTTAATCCCTCTCCTTACTAAGGAGAGGGACAGGTTTTGCACAAGCAAAACCAGGGTGAGGTTTCTTTGGGCTATTCGATAAACCGTAAATGGCCTCACCAAAGACTTGTATTTACACCGTAGCCTAAAAGGAGAGAGGCTTTGAATCTTACCCCCTTCCCTACAAGGGAAGCAGGGTGGTTTCATACGAAAAAATAAAAATATGGAAGTCTTTATTTCTCGTATATAACCATAGATTTTGACCCCTCTCCAAACCTCTCCCCGAAGCGGAAAGAGGCTTTGAAAGCTAGTTACAGTTTTTCTCTATTTGTATGAAACCACCCTGCCCTTCCCTTGTAGGGAAGGGCAGTTCTTGTTAGGTCTGTATTGGACTCAACCCAGAAGCGCTAGATTGAAAATCAAAATCTTGTTTCCAAGTTCTAACAAGGAAATGGTCTTCATTGGACTGCTGCTGAGACGGGAGGCGGGAGCCTCCAAAGAGCATTCCCAGTCTGAGACTATTCGTGACAACTTAAAGTTACGGTTAATTTGTCAACAAGTAATCATACTTAAAATATTGCTCAAATCTGGGGTAAAAAACATAATTTTTAGCTCGGCGATCGCTAGCCTTTAAATCTATCATGATGTTTTTGCGCTGAAAAGTCAGTATGGAAGTGAATTTAATACCTTATTTTCCACTACTGTTCAAGGATAATTACGAATTGACAAAAGTAATTATGTCTTAAGTTGTCACCAATGGTCTGAGACTGGGAACGAGATGACGAGGTAAATTACAAATTACGAATTACGAATTACCGCAATCCGCGCAACACTGATCCTAATGTAGCAATTCCCTCAACAATCTTCTGTGTTGGCTGAAAGCTAAAAGCTAATCTGATGGCATCATCCCCCTGCCCATTGGCGTAGCAGCGAGTCCCTGGCAGAAAACTGATGCCGTGTTCACTGGCCGCAGTTAGGAGTGCTTTGGCGCTGATGTCTGGCGGCAATTTACACCAAACGAAGAAGCCCCCGCCTGGTCGTAAGGCAACTATATCACTGGGAAACTCGTGAGCGATCGCTTCTAACAACAAATTACACTTATGCTTATAGCAGGCGATTAGCTCCTGAATGTGATGATCTAGTTTGCCTGTAGCACAGTAGCGAGCAACCACATGGCTGACAAATGGCCCCACAGGTCCCTCACTTTTGAACATTGCCAACCGCTCAATAATTGTTGGATCGCCACAAGCCCAGCCTAGCCGGATACCAGGCGCAATAATTTTCGAGAAGGTACTCACATATAATACCCACCCCTCCTTGTCGAGAGTTGCCAAGGGTGGCACAGTTTCCCCTTGGAAGCGCAAATCGCTATAAGCATCATCTTCTACTACTAGCACGCCATACTCAGCCGCTAACGCTACCAGTTTTTGGCGGCGAAATAACGGCATAGTCGTGCCTGTGGGATTATGGAAAGTGGGGATGGTGTAAATAAACCGGGATCGAATGCCCTGTTTCTTCAAGTCGCTCAATGTTACTTCTAATGCATCGACATCCATCCCCAACTCATCCACGGGAATGGTAATTATGCGTGCGCCAGCGTGGACAAATCTGGCAACTACTCCCAAGAAAGTTGGATTTTCCACAATTACTACATCACCAGGTTCCACAAACACATCTGGCAGCAAGCCGAGAATCTGACTAGAACCGTAGCCAATGAGCAGGCGATCGCGATCGGCAGTAATTCCTTTAGCCTGCAAGCGGAGGATAATTTGCTCATACAATTGGGCTGAAGGTGGCCCGTAATTGAGGGCGATCGGAGCCTCTTCTGCCAGCACAACCGCACTTGCAGCAGCCAAGTCAGCGTGAGGAAAAAGAATTGGGTCAGCTAGACCGTAGTCAAAGCTAACAGTGATAATTTTGGTTAACTCTGTACCATAGGTTGGTGGTGTCAGATTTCTAGCTCTTTTGGCGAACAAATCAGTAATTCGGTAAGCAGAAGTAGTGGGAGCCATAAGTAGTTCAAAATTGGAAGTCAGAATACAGAACACACAAAAAGGCAATTGGCGAAAAGTCAGATCGGAAGCTTCCCCTGATCTAAACTTTTCAAGAGAGTGGGGGTCTTAAACTTTCCTTAGGCGCTCAGAATTTATGGTGGATTCTGACTCCTGACGAATGTATTCTTTTTTATAACATCATGACAAGTATCGTGAATATTGACTGATAGAATGAAATTACTAGAGTGAAATCAATTAACTTGAAGTGGCAGCAGCTAATTCTAGGCTTAGGCTGTCTGCTACTAATGATTGCCTGTAAAAGTTTCTATCCCACTACTAACTCAGATGCTAAACTTCTCAAGGTGGCGACAGACCCCACCTTTGTCCCTTTTGAAATCCAAACAGCTAGCGGGAACTTAGAAGGTTTTGATATTGATTTGATGAATGTGCTCGCTAAAGTAGCAGGTTTTGCAGTCCAGTTTGAAAGTCTACCGTTTGATGGGATGATCTCGACTTTGCAAGCGAAAAGAGTCGATGCCGCAATCAGTGGGATTACGATTACGCCCGAACGCCTAAAAACAATTGCTTTTTCACGACCTTATTTTAAAGCCGGACTAGCGATCGCTGTCCGCGAAGACAACCAAAATATTAAAGACTTCAAAAGTCTCCAGGGAAAAAAAATTGCTGTACAAATTGGTTCAACTGGGGCAGATTTTGCCAAAACCATCCCCAATGCCAAAATTAGTACTTTTAATTCTGGGCCAGAATTTTTCCAAGACTTGCTCAATGGCAACGTTGATGCTGTGGTTAGCGATGCTTTCGCTACTTTGTATGCGATTAAAAATGGCAAACTCAAAGGCATCAAAGTTGTTGCCGATCTGCTCACCCAAGAATACTACGGGATTGCTACGCCTAAAAACTCTCCCCATTTAGATGCAATTAACAAAGGTATAGAAACTTTGTTATCCAATGGCACTTACAAGCAAATTTATCAAAAATGGTTTAACGCTGAACCTCCGCAATTGCCAGACTCTTGAGCATGGGGCATGGGGCATTGGGCATTGGGAATTGGTCATTAAACTTATCGTAAATTAGATTTTAACCCCTGATTTATAAGGCTTTGAGGTTAATTCGCGGATATCTCTATTGGAAATTGGTGATTGTTCTTTCTTCTTATTACCCATGCCCCATGCCCCATGCCCAATGCCCCATTCCCTATTTATAAGCAATTGACTGCCAATATATTAAATATTTATCTAATATGCGTCACAATTAATACTGCCACCAAAATTCATTGATAAACTACAATTTCTTGTAGGTCTACTGTAGTCAGGGACAGCCAATTGTGGCACCTTGGATCTTAGTGGCTAGAAGCACCTTGGAACGGGAATTAAGGAACTTCCACTATGCTGATTTGCCCTCAGTGTAAATTTGAAAACCCCAATAGCAACAAATTCTGTCAAAACTGTGGCACGTCTCTGACTCACAAAGTCTGTCCTGAATGCAGTACCGATGATGTAGCTGTGAATGCACTACGTTGTCATAAATGTGGCACGGACTGTGGAACAGTGTTTTGGGCAATTATTGCTAAGGAAACGACTGGGGAAACTTTGGTAGTAGAGGGGGATAAGGGAGATATGGGAGATGAGGGAGCAATCTCTTCCTCATCTCCTCTATCCCCTAGTTCTCAAATTGCATTAGGCTCCTATTTAGACTCCCAAGAGCGCTATCAATTGTTAGATTCGCTACCTGCCCAAACGGAAACTGCCACCATTACTGATGTAGGCGTAAGAGTTCTAGACTGCCAGCCGTATGAAATATCACCCATTGGGGCGATACTAGCAAGTCAGCAATCAGATTTAGTCACGCCATCAGTGGAAGCAAGTGGAATTCCTCGCCTTGCTAAACTTTATATTGCCTTACAATCCCAAGATCAGCGAGGGATACCGCCGATTCACGATGGATGGCAGCAGGGGGATATGCAGATAGTCATAATCGAAGACCGCTCGCATTGGCAGCTTTTACTCGACCTCTGGCAAGAAGAAACAACAAGTTCGTTAAAAATTTTACACTGGTGTTATCAAATGACCCAACTTTGGGCATTATTGGAACCAGTAAATTGTCGTCAAAGCCTTTTAGATTTGTCGAATTTGCGATTGGATGAAGACCAAACACTGGCGCTGCAAAGGTTGTATGTCGAATCATCGAATTCTCAGCCCACCACAGAGTCATCAGAAGATCCCCAAGCCCAAACATCTGCTATTCTAGAGCAACCGTTAACTATCCAAGCTTTGGGGCGGGTTTGGCAAGCGCTATTTAAGCAGTCTCAACGCACTCAATTTGGCTCTGTAGTCCAGATGTTGGGGGATTTAGATGTAGGTAAGATTCAGACGATCGCACAGTTGCGATCGCGTTTGGAGGAAATCTCTATTGAACTGGAAACACTAGGAACCGCAACTTTACCCCCAATAAAGGAGAAAAATACTGCTGTGACCACTATCCCACAATCAGATGAGCCAGAAGATATCATTAGCAAAATTGATGATATGCCAACTGTTGTGCTGGCGATGCAGTTAAGTAGCTTAGAAGATGCAGGACGCACAGATGTGGGGCGTCAACGTCATCATAACGAAGACTACTTTGGCATTGAAACCAAAATAAATAAACTAGAGTTGCCTAAAAGTCAAGTTCTGCAAGGGCATGGTTTATATATTCTCTGTGATGGTATGGGTGGACACGCTGGCGGCGAGATAGCCAGTGAGTTAGCAGTCAACACCCTACGGCAATACTTTCAAGAACACTGGATTGCCAACCAACTACCAACAGAAGATAGCATTCGTGAGGCAGTGTATTTAGCTAATGACGCGATTTACAAGCTCAATCAACAAGATGCCCGTTCTGGAGTGGGGCGCATGGGTACAACTTTGGTAATGCTCTTAATTCAAGATACTCAAGTAGCAGTTGCTCATGTGGGAGATAGCCGTCTCTATCGCTTGACGCGCAAGCAAAGACTAGAACAAGTCACAGTAGATCACGAAGTTGGGCAACGGGAAATTACGCGCGGAGTGGAAGCAAGCATAGCTTATGCCCGCCCGGATGCCTACCAACTCACTCAAGCCTTGGGACCTCGTGATGAAAACTCGATTAATCCTGATGTCGGCTTTTTCGAGATCAATGAAGATACTCTTCTGCTGTTGGCATCGGACGGTCTATCAGATAATGATTTACTAGAAACCCATTGGCAGACTCACTTAGAACCCTTACTTAGTTCTGGCGTTAACTTAGAACGGGGTGTTATAGACTTAATTGATTTGGCGAACCAACACAATGGTCACGACAACATTACTGCTATACTTATTCGGGCAAAAGTACGCCCAAATCTGGAAAGTTAATAATCCAAGTTGCGGGTTATCGACTGATGTGTCCTTATACCTCTCAATTCATGCGATGCCTGGGTTGGGCAACGCCTCAATACGCTTGGGTTAAGGATAATTGTAGGTTGGGTTGAACATTCGTGTTACCCAACATTAAACGTTAATTGTTGGGTTTCGTTCCTCAACCCAACCTACGCAGATTAAGGCTTTTGGCACTAACCCAAGCGTATTGGTCTACGCCTACCCTTACAACAAAGTGACGCCACCGCCCCTTAGACTTGATTGAGAATTCAGTTACGTAAAAGAAAAAATAAATACTTGTATGATATTTTAGAGGGTAGAAAAATCTAGATGTTTTGGTTGTCTCGATGGCTAGTGTTAGGAACTATACTTGTTAGCTTAACTTTTAGCAGACCTTTATTTGCCAGTCAATCTATGAACCAAAAAGATATCCAGATATTAATAGAAAAGGCTAAAGATGCCTGGGTTGCTCAAGATGTCGATGCTCTTGCACAGCTGTTTACGGTTGATGGGGAACTAATCGTGCCTGGTGAATGCTGGCGGGGGCAAGAAAGAATTCGAGAAGAAGTTACCCATTTTAAACAACAATATTCAGATGTCAAAATAGACATCCAGAGGATTATCGTTGGAGCAAATCAGGCAGCAGTAGAATGGTACTACGAAGATACGGAAAAGGCGACAGGTCGTCGTAATAAAGCTGATGATGTAATTGTCGTAGATTTCAAGGATGGTCAAATTAGTCGTTGGCGTGAATATTTTGATACACAAACGTCAGCTAACAGCTAGTTGCACTAGCCGTGGTAGTCAAGTCTCCTTAGTTCAAAATTAATTAAGGAGATTTGACTATCAGAACTAAGTTATAATTTACAAAGACACAAGACGTTTACCACCTCAGACCGCTCTGATGAAGAGTTTAATCTTCCCTTAGTGATAATAAAATGGAGGAAGCGACAAAAACTCCACACCGTCAATGCCTTTGATTGATTAATACTGTTCAAACATCTGCGAGCGCTCTCCTTCGATGTCTGATAATGGGTCACAGCGGCATAACACCCAGACAGTATTCTTTGTTTTCATTTACAAGAATAGCTAACAGCTGGGTGAAAAACCCAGACTCTAGGGTAGGATACTAAGTAACCAAGGGAAAGAGCTATATTGGTTATACAAGCCTATCTAAAGTAAGATTTTAATTCTTTATTTTTGAATTGTTACCTGCTCATTTGACGCCGTTGGGATTGTGCTTGGTTGAACTGCTTTTGTTGTGGTGTTAATTGGTTGTAATCACTTGAAGATTGCATATCCCACTGTAATTCCGCTAGTAACAGTAAACTAACAGTCATAATTAGCCCCGTTGAGAGAAACTGCATGACACCGCAGTACGGTAAAACTAAGATTCCCAGCAAATGAATAAACCCCATGAAAACATTTCAAGGCTTTTAGCTAGATTTTTCAACTATCTTTTGGCGATCGCAGGACGAAGATATCAAAGAAGCGTGGTAGAGTGGCGATCGCTCGTTCACTCATCCACGCTGAAGCGGCAACTAATCTAGCCCTCTATTTACGTGCTAGGTTGAGCAGTTCTTTAGGAGAAGCAAGCAAGTCAATCGCTACAAAGAAGATTTTGCCTTGAGGATCGAGCAAAAACCGCCATGCAATATTCATCCCCACGCTGGCACCGAACCAAGGGCTTTGAACTTTACCTGTGACTTTAATCTGGGTATAGCCATCTTCCACTGGCTCAGAGACACCGCGCTCTGGGATCATCTTCAATCCCTGGCATTCTTCACGCATATAGACCCGGATTCCGTCCTGACCAACAATCGGTCTTTCAAAGGGAGGTTGCAAGGCACCTTCAGAACGAAACAGAGCAACCGCAGCATCAAAGTCATTGGCATTCATGTTGTTGATATAGCCCAGCACCGTAGGATTGTTGATGCCCTCAATGGTGACTTTAGTCCGAAATGCTTGTGCAGTGGGAGGAGATACCGGCTCTGAGACTTTTTTGTAACTGCCGGGAGCGTTCGGGTCAAATCCCATGCTGACTACGGTATTGCGTAGGATGGTAATTTGTTGACCGGAATCAGCATTGCGGATGGCTTGCAACACATCGGCAACTTTCGGAGAAAGCTTGTAGCCTTCTGGGATAGGAGCAACGGTTCCCTGGGCCATCCATTCTCCTAACTGATACCAGAAGCCCAACTTGATATTCACGGTGAAGGATGCATAGGAACGGCAGAGGGGAGTGTCAGCACGGTTAGCCAAATCGTACATGACTTGCGTTTGAGCCTCAAAAGACATCTGCTTAATTTCTTCGAGTAAGCCTTGTGCGAGGATCATGTTGGCTGCCCCAGGAGCAGCAACCGTAATACTTTTACCCATCTCGGTATAGGCAAACCAGAGTAATGCTAGTTGATCTTCAGCATTGAGCTGAGAGAATGATTCGACAATAGTTGGAACAACGTCAGCAACTAAGGTGCCGGGAAAAATACTTTGAGCCGACTGGATGGTAAAAGGCATAGCAGAAATTCCCAAAAGAAAATTACAGTTCTATCGAATCTGAAAAATTAAGTGTGCAAAGACGAAGGAGAAATGCGTTTAGCTATTAACAAAGGCACTCAGCAGTCTTTGCGATTGCTTTACCAAAGGCATGACAATTGCGTTGCCGTTGAGTTTTGATACTCGGCAAATCAGATTGCAGGCTCAACTGCATATTTATTTAGAAAGCCTTAGTTATCTGTGGTTTAACGCATTTGTTTTGTTATGTTTCTTAATGTAAAGAAATATAACAATTCTGTTACAAATAAGCAAGACTTTCTCGGTTATACCTTGATAGTTTCTGCTTATATAAATAATAAGTTTTACTGAAGTTAGATTAAAGGCAATTGATGCCTTTGTGTGTATTCACTTCTAATATCATGTCCGGGTAATTCGTTGTGATTCCCATAGTCATTACACCCCACACGCCAGATGCTCCACTTGGGGAGACCCCAAGACCGCACTGGCTCCCCTTAATCCCCTAAGAGCCGGCTCTTAGGGGAGACAAAGCATAGCTTTGGCAGGGTGGGGTTCTTCGGGTTTAATAAGCAATCAAGCGGACATGATATAAGAGCGACACCGAATAGCCCGTCGTAGACATCGCACATCTCTACACGCATCAAATTTCCGTAAACAATCCTTAATTGAACCTATAGCGGCTCTGTGTTGGGTGCAATACGCCCGCTTATTGGGAAGTCAGAAGCCAGAATTCAGGTAAAAATCGTTATATTGCGATGCCTACCTTCTCGCACAAATCCAAAATACCTAGTTGCTTAGTACGGATTTTACTACCTTTGTCTTTATGTCAAGGACTTGCAAAAAATATTTACAATAGTTTATATTAATTTACAGATAACAAAAATAAGGAGTAAAAGATGACAAATAGAGGTTTTACCATTAACGAACGCGGTCAACTCAACAGATTTGCGATTGAACCCAAGGTTTATGTTGATGAAACCTCACGGACAGGCTTCACCGAATATGCCGAAAAACTCAATAGCCGTTTGGCAATGATTGGTTTTGTCTCACTCATCGCTTTGGAAGTTCTCACCGGACATGGTTTGATTGGATGGCTAACCAGCCTTTAGATAAGACACTTCAGATTTACAACTTTTCCTTACTTGACAAATAAAACAATTTAGAGAGAAACTATGAAAACTGATTTTGATTACCCCAAAAAAGATTTAATTGGGCCTGTTGTTTTTAGACCTGATTTCAACAACTTTGAGATTATCAATGCAAATCAAGCCTGGTCATTGTTTTTCACAGTCGGTCAAGACGACAAGGGACTGGGACAAGAAATTGAATTCGGCAGATTTTTCACTAACTTTTTAATTGCCATTGGAGCAACTGGAATTCTTTGGGCGATTTACTTCAGCCAATTGGGATGAGCAATTTTGTTCATTTCTAGTGTGTAGTAACTTCAATGGAGGTCTTGGATTTGGATACCAGGACTTTTTTCAGTTTAAATTGATGGGTGAGCAAGTTCCTAGTAATACCATTTCTGTTTGAAGATGCGCCCATACGACTGATACAAAACTACAGACTGTAAGGGTAATTCATGAATTGCCCCTACGTGAATAAAGCGCAGCCTTATATAGAATTGGTATAAGGACTTTAGGCGTAGGTTGGGTTGAGGGACGAAACCCAACATTTTCTGGACTTTGTTGGGTTTCACTACGTTCAACCCAACCTACAATTATCTTTAACCAAGTGTATTGAATTATAGGCGAAAGTAACTATACAATAGGCATTGATAACGATATTAGACCTACCTTTAAAGAGTGCTGAGTTAAAAGGTAGGAGTTAATTTTGAATTTTGAATTTTAAACGTATCGCGGCAGTCCCTAGTTCAACGCAAACAACGAATCGCCTCTAATAGACCTCTAGCTTTATTCAGCGTCTCTTCGTATTCTTTCTCTGGCTCAGAATCAGCCACCAAACCTGCGCCAGCTTGTACGCTGACCGTATTATCATGCACTACCATTGTGCGAATTGCGATCGCAGTATTTAATTGTCCTTCAAAATCGTAATATCCATACACACCGGAATAAACTCCGCGACGGCTAGACTCTAACTCGTGGATAATTTCCATCGCCCGAATCTTGGGTGCGCCACTTACTGTACCTGCTGGGAAGCAAGCTTTCAATAAATCCCACGCTGTTTTATCAAGCGCTAATTTACCCACAACATTGCTGACAATGTGCATCACGTGGGAGTAGCGCTCAACTACCATTAATTCATCAACTTTGACGCTACCATTTTGACAAACACGCCCCAAATCATTCCGCCCTAAATCTACAAGCATCACATGTTCGGCAATTTCCTTGGGATCTTCGAGTAAATCTTGAGCGAAGGCTGCATCTTCCTGGCTAGTTTTACCCCGTGGACGCGTCCCGGCAATTGGGCGTACCGTTGCTATCACTCCACCATCTCTATCGGTTTCGGCTTTCACCATCACTTCGGGACTGGAACCGATAATTTGCCAATCTTGGAAGTTAAAGTAAGCCATGTAAGGCGAAGGATTTATCTGACGTAGGGAGCGGTAAAGGGCAAATGGGTCGCCTGTGTATGGTGTTGATAGTCGCTGGGAAATTACTACTTGAAAAATATCGCCTGCTTTGATGTGAGCTTTTGCTTTTTGGACACTGGCACAAAAATCAGGACGGGTGAAGTTGCTAGTGTATTCCTCTGCTCCTCCAGATACGCGACTTCCTGGCGGTTTCCATTCCAATCTGGTTTTTTCTGAAGATAGTGGTAGAGATAGCTTTTCAAGCATTTGGGTGACGCGATCGCACGCTTGTTGATATGCTGCTTTGAAATCTACTTTCTCTTCACGTAAATCAGCATAAGCGATCGCCCAAATTTTGCGCTTCACCTGGTCAAAAATCAATAGGTGGTCTACCTGCATCCACAACCCATCAGGGATATTTCGCTCATCTGGTGGATAAATTGGCACGCGCGGCTCAATCCAGCGAATCAATTCATAGCCCCAAAACCCAAACAAACCGCCAATTCCTGGCGGTAGCTGTGGTAACTTGACTGGGTGATAAGATGCTAAACATTCGGCTAAAGCTGAAAAAGGGTCGCCTGCGAAAACGACTTGCGAACCATCGCGGTTTTTCTGGGTGGTGCGATCGCCCCTTGCTTCCAAAACCCACACCGGATCACAGCCCACTAAACTATAGCGTCCTAGTTTTTCCCCACCTTCTATCGATTCCAACAAAAAGCTATAGGGCTGACCTGCACAAACTTTATACCAAGCAGATACGGGCGTATCTAAGTCCGCTACCCATTCTTGATATACCGGGACGAAGTTACCTTGTAGAGCTAGCTGAGAAAATTCGGAGAAATCGGGGAATACCATAAATTGCTTAGGGATAGGGCATGGGGCATAGGGCATAGGGTATTGAAAAGAGGCAGAGGGGCGGGGAGCAGGGGGCAGAGGGGAAAACTCTTCTCCCTTGCTCCCTGCTCCCTGCGCCCTTGCTTCCTCCCCAGTCCCTAGTCCCTATGGCTCGTAGGTAGCTTTACCACTGAACTTGAGTTGTGATTGATTGGGGTTTTGCCCAATGCCGCGTGGGACATAACCGACTTTTCCACGACCTTCATTCACCTTCTCAGGGAAGACACCATCAGCTGGGTGAAGTAAAGTAGTTTCTCCGTTGGGTAAAATCCGGTAAACTTTGTAATCTGTAATTTTGAGTTTCCGGAGTTGCTGACCGCCCAAAGCGATGCCATATTCTTTACGAGCTATATACAGCAGGTTTTCACCTTTTTGCATAGTAGCAGCACCACCTGTAGGCAATTCAAATACTTGCTCTTTCGGGCTAGTCCAAGTGATAGCGTACTTTTCTTCCACTTCTGCTTTGTTTAGCAAGCCACCAGTGCTGCCAGCAAATAGCGGGGTTTTTCCAGAGAGTGTTTCTGCCATAAGTGATTTCTCTCAACGTTTTTAGGGAATCCTAACACCGTAACCAGGATCATATTGCGATCGCGTCATAGACTGTAATAGTTTTTAGTCATTTATCCTTTGTCCTTTGTCCTTTGTTAAAAATTAGTACCCAATGCCCAATGCCCAATGCCCAATGCCCAATGACTAATGACCTATTTACTCTTGACTTTTGTCCGCTTTTCCTCATAGCTATTGTGAACAATCGGTATAGTGAAGTGAAACTGACTACCCTGGTCTTTGCCAGTTGACTCTGCCCAAATTTCCCCACCCCAGCCATTAACAATTTGACGGCAAATTGCTAAACCAAGTCCAGTCCCGCCAGTGGTGCGGCGTAGCGCTCCCTCTTCTTGATAGAAGCGGTCAAAAACTACTTCTAAACGATTCGGTTCAATACCGCGTCCAGTGTCAGCCACAGTCACCTCGACGACCATTTGACGGCTGTTGTGAATCGCTTTAATAGTGATTTCTCCTTCGGGTGGCGTAAATTTATAAGCATTGTCCATGAGTTTTGCCAGTACCTCTACTAGCCAATCACCGTCAGCTCTCACCAGAGGTAGGTTTTGAGCAATTTGAGTTTTGATTTGGGGCGGCTTTTCCGTTGAGGAGCGTGTGCGATTTCGGCTGAGTGCTAAATCCACACACTCTTGTAAGGTAAGGGATTCTGGATGCCATTCCACCCGACCGCTTTCCAAATTTGAAAGCGTCAGGAAATCTTGTACCAATTTTCGCATCCGCTCTGAGTCGGAAAGAGCAGTGTTGAGCATGATCTGCTGCAACTCCAAGGGCATATCCGGCTCACTAGCGAGACTTTCTAGGCAGACTTGAATTGTAGATAGTGGGGTACGTAGTTCGTGTCCAGTAATGGCTATGAGGTTGCTGCGGGTGCGGTCTAGGGCTTCTAGTTGCTGGTTAAGTTCTTCTAGGTTGGCGTAAGCTTCCGCTTGGATGAGAGCTGCTCCCACTTGGGTAGCGATCGCTTCTACCAGATCCAATTCCCCAACTTGGCACTCGTGAGGTGGCATCCGGCAATAGTGCAACTCCACAATGCCTAACAATCGCCCTTGATAGAACACTGGTTCCATCAGCCAAGAACGAATCGCAAACTTTTTGGCGATCAATGAAAGTCCTGGCGAATTGGTAACGCGAGGGTCACTCAGCGTATCGCTTACACAAACCCCTTCGCCTTGTTCTACTATGTCCCGAAATAGGGAATTTTTCTCTAACTCCCAGGTTTGCCCACAAACAGATAAAATACCCGGAGTCAAAAACTCGTGTTCAATTATGGCTTGGCTATCTGCGGCTTGAGCGCGGTAAATTAAACAGCGACAAGCTTCTAGGTGTTGTCCTAATTCTTGCGCCGCCACCTGGAGAACTTCGTGAGGATCGAGCGATCGCCGAATGGCAGTGCTAATGGAGTTGACTAATCGTTCTTTTCGTGCTTGGGCAGCAATTGAACGATAGGCTTTGTGCAATTTGTACTGGCTAGCTTGCAAATAAGTTACTAAGCGCTGCACAAAGGGATCTGTATCGATGTCACAAGCATATTCGTTTACTTGTTCTGTTCCAGAGTAGCTTCTCGGCTCCCCGATGCCAAACCTCTGACGTGCCTCCTCAATTTTACTTGCCAGTTCTGGTCTGTAAACCAAAATCCTGTCTAACAGCAATTCGGCTGCTTTGAGGCTAACTCCCCTTTCCGATGTCCAAATTCCCTCAAATCTTCGCGCTGTGTCGATATCCAGATTAGGGCTTAGTTCTGGTAGTTGCTTGTTTTTAGCAATAGAAGCAAGGCTTTCCCGGCAAACCAGACAAGTTGCATAATTGTCAGCAATAACTACCAAATGCCACTCTTGACTTAAGCCATCCTTTGGGTCAAAAGCCACCTTTTCATAGTGTTCCGAACTGTTGGTGAAATCCGTTTCTGGAGCAGATAATACGTATACTTGATTACTTCGCAAGGCAAGTCGCTGGTAGCGATGAGCTTCTTGGCGGTAGAATCGCTCTCGCTGAAAACTAGCAATTACAAGGGGTTGGGCTAAAGTCGCAGCCAAAACTTGATCTTCCATCGCGTGGGAGAGCGCCGTTAGTGAAGCCTTAAAATATAGCTGGGGCCGCAAGTATGGTAGGGACTTTAGCAGATCACTCAGCACAGAAGTCGAAATGCTCATGAATTATTGTTAAACGCTCAACCTCGATAAGATCCACGTCACAGCTGCATTGTACAAATTCCAAGGGACTCTCAAGTTAAATAGAGAGTTGCAATATGTAAAGAACGCTAAAAAGCACTTTCCGCCAAAGCAGGCGCAACATTTTGTTACCAAATTGATTTGTTGATTGACAACTTACTACGCCCAATATACATTCTTGACTAACTTTGAAATATGCTTGCACACCTAAAATCTTTCAATGATAAGTACAACATAAATAATTATTGTATTCTTTAACTCTTTTATTTCCAATAACTACTGATGATTGATAGCCCACGCATTGGCGTAGCCTGTGATAGACATCGCTTACTTAATATTTACACCTACTCAATAAATTTTCTTACCCAAAAACCATTACTGCCATATACCATATAATTTAATCCGTAATGATTGATTAATTTTAATCAATCAATTAATTATCATAAATTTGTATAATCAAACATCATAGATATTTAAAACAAAATCGTATAATAGTTTCGGGAACAAGTGCTACCTGTACCCGATAAAAACTAGGAATTTCGCATTTTTGCTGAGTATACTATATGTCTTGTATCTTGAGAAAGTTCAACGACTAAGGAATTATCTCAAAATTCTCAGTTTTCAGTCTTGAGTTTAGACTTATACAATATAAATATTATCAAAATTTACTTATATTGATTTGAGCGCTGCTATTTTGTCAGCAGTACGTAAAAATTTTTTTGGCTAGAATGGCTCAAACAAGTTTTATAGAGGGTCTTTTTTCTGCAATTTGTGAGGCTTCAAGACCTCTACTGCGAATACCATAAATATCTACGACCTGTACACGGAACTTTGGCTAATGACACCGGATACGCTAATGACCCCGGAAAAAATTTTCCTGGATGGAAAAACTTTTATTCCTGCCGAACAATTACCGATTCCGGAGTGGCCTTGTGTTGTGAGTCAAAGGCCACAACCGACACTAACGGTCAAAGATGATGATTTATTTTTTGTGACAGATACTATCGGGAACATTTCTGGCTGTTCCCTCAACGATGGCAATCCCAGCATGGGACTGTTTTGTTGCGATACGAGATTTCTCAATCGCTTGGAGTTGCAAATTGAAGGGCGATCGCCTGTACTCCTGAGTAGTACTGCCGAGAAAGGGTTTTCACTTTCAGTTTTGTGTACCAACCCCAGAATTGATGAACGCCTAAGAGCGGAAACTGTGGGAATTCGTCGAGAAATAGTGCTGAATGGGGCATTATTTGAAGAAATTGAGATATCTAACTACAGCACAACAACTGTCAATTTTGAACTAAGCATCAGCTTTGATGCGGATTTTGTTGATTTATTTGAAGTCCGGGGCTATGACAGAGAAAAACGAGGTCGGCTTTTACGCCTAGCGGAACTGACGGCTGAGGAAGGAACATTTTCTCTCGTCGATGGCGTTGCGTCTCTACCCAAAGAGCCATCTGCCTCTAGGGAAGAATCCTTGACACTTGCCTATCAAGGTCTGGATGGCTCCGTGATGGAATCCCGTCTTCTATTCCAACATCGGCAACCAGACTATTTCAAGGGTTACACTGCTGTTTGGCAGCTAGAGTTGGCTTCTCACGAAACTCAAAAGCTGGGCTACCGAGTGAATATGTTGAGAAACAACCAGTCCAGTTCAACTGTGAGTGCCGCCTTCACCTTAGGACAGGCGAAAGCTGCTGAGTTGATGGAAGAGCAAAATTGGGTACAGCAAATTACACGCATTAGCTCAGATAAGAACACCTTCAATCGAGTGATTGAGCGGGCTGAACAAGATATGTATTTGTTGCGCCAATCTTTTGGTAAGCATAAGACTGTTTCTGCGGGAGTGCCGTGGTTTTCGACACTGTTTGGGCGAGATTCGCTGATTACAGCTTCTCAAACCGTGATGTTAAACCCGCAAATCGCCAAGGAAACCCTGATACTACTTGCGACATACCAAGGTAAAATCGACGACGAATGGCGCGAAGAAGAACCGGGTAAGATTTTGCACGAGTTACGTTTGGGAGAAATGGCTCGTTGTCAAGAAATTCCCCATACACCTTATTACGGTACAGTTGATGCCACTCCCCTGTGGCTGATGCTCTATGCCGAACATTATGCTTGGACTCACGATCAAGAACTCCTAGAGCAACTTTGGCCGAATGCTATAGCAGCAATGGAATGGATTGATCGCAATAGCCAACAAACCAGCTACCTCAGTTACTTCCGTAAATCCAAACGCGGTCTTGTTAACCAAGGTTGGAAAGACTCTGGCGACTGTATCGTAGACCACAAGGGAGAATTAGCCAACGGCCCAATTGCTCTGTGTGAGGTGCAAGCTTACGTCTATGCTGCAAAAATGCGCCTAGCAGAAATAGCTAGGATGAAAAAGCGGCTTGATTTGGCAGATCGTTGGCAAGAAGAGGCCAGAAGTCTAAAGGTTCGTTTTAATCGAGATTTTTGGGTGGAAGACCAGGGTTTCTGCGCTTTGGCTTTGGATGGAGATGGCAAGCCAGTAGACAGTATTACCTCAAATCCTGGTCATTGTCTACATTTGGGCCTCTTCACACCCGAAAAAGCCTATAGTGTAGCAGAACGGTTGCGGGCACCAGATATGTTTAATGGTTGGGGCATTCGTACCCTAAGTAGCTTGTCACCCGCTTATAATCCGATGGGCTATCACATTGGTTCGGTTTGGCCTCATGATAACGCTCTGATTGCAATGGGATTGCGATCGCTCGGTCTTATAGATCAAGCCCTGGAACTTTTCCAAGGTTTATTCGATATGACAAATCGGCAGCCTTATCAACGTCCTCCAGAACTTTTCTGCGGCTACGAACGGAATGGTGATAATGCCCCTGTGCAGTATCCAGTTGCCTGTACTCCCCAAGCTTGGGCTACTGGTAGTATCTTCCAACTACTACAAATGATGGTCAACTTGGTACCTGATGCTCAAAATAACTGCTTGCGAATAATCGACCCCGCTTTGCCAGAATCGATTAATCGCCTGTCATTTCATAATTTGCGAGTTGGCCCCACCATCCTCGATTTGGAATTCGAGCGTTCTGGAACTACCACAGCTTGTCGCGTTGCGAAAAAACGGGGTAATTTGCGGGTAGTTATCGAAGCTTAGAAAGGGAGTAGGGAGTAGGGAGGAGGGAATTTACCACTCCCTATTTTATGCTAAGTGCGAGCGATCAGCAGCATAACCTGAAATTCAGTACTAGGGCTTGTCCTATCATCCACTCCAACCAACCCAGTGTTAGTCTGCTTCATCGCCAGTGTGTAGAGTTTTCAAGAGTTGCTCTGTAAGCTCAATCAATTCATATACAAAATTTTGCGTAAGTTCTGTAGTTTTGAAGCCATGAGCGATCGCATTACGTAATAAGAGTGCATTCATTAGTAACTGATACTCAGCTTTTGAAATTACACCTTCAGTTGCTAATTGCTTTACTAAGTAGAGTGGATCAAATCCTTCTAAACTTAGCTCTTCCTTTTCCGTAAGAAGTCTCAAAGTTGCTTCTACCAAAGACCAAGAATATAGAATAGCTGATTCTGGATGTTGCGTTGTAAGTTGCCTTGCTACTTGCAACTGTGATTCTATTTCATGTTCCTCAAGAGAACCCTCTGCTTTCAGAGAATACATTATATCCTCCGGGTTGGTCATTACTAATTCAAATCTCCAACCAGGATGTTTTTCTACCGCTTGAGCTAAATTACCTAAGTATTGATTAGAAGAAGAGTTAAGTGAGGAGCGTGACTTGACTTCAATAACTACATTTTCTTCTCCACGACGTACTATCATGTCGGGGCGATAGGTTTTAAGGAAGTCAGGCAAGTCTTCTAGATTTGGATGAAAAAAAACTTCGTAACCCTTCTCACGATACTCTTCTGCTAGTTTCAGTAATCGCTCTCTTTCTAAGTTTGCAGTTGAATTTGCCATCAAGTAATTACCCCCTGATCAGGAGCATCAATTACGACAATATGTAAGAACTCTTTGCCACGGTCAAAGCCTTCCGTCAATGTCGAAGTCATGTTTTGTGTAAAGTCACCGAATAAATTCCTCTTTCTAACTAGGAGGTCGCTTACTTGCTTATCATCGATGTAGGCTAATCCTTTAATTGCATCTTGAATAGGCTTCACTATATTGTCTACATCCATTTGATCAGAATGATAGAAATAGGTTATCTGGAGCATAACCCACCCAGTAGCTGTTTTTTGTTCCGAAGACCAGTATTTTTCAGCCTCTTGTCGCACTGTCTTTTTCCAAGCTTCAAGGGGATTACTCTTACCGCGCTTACGAGCCTGTTGTGATACTGGTGAACCATCTACTATGAACTCAAATCTGGTCAATACACTTCTAAATAATAGATCACAGGTTATTATATGCTAGTAACCCTGAACACAAGCAGATAACTCCCGCTACTCATTATTGCGGCTTGCATCAACAACCACTAGAAAAGGATCGAAGAAAGCTTCTACGGCTTGCTGAAATGTTATGCCGTCATGATTGCTTGGATTAATCCCAGCTTTCTACTCGTTCCAAAGGAAGGTGACACCATTAACCACGAAAAAACATCCATACCTCATAATCTAGGCAAGATGTATTTACGTTGTCAATACGCTTTGTTGTAAAAGTTTACAATTACAATTCAAGGCTGAATCATAATTTACACCCAAAGAGACGCGATTAATCGCGTCTCCTAACTCCTGTACAGACGCGATTAATCGCGTCTCTTTTACGCTTCCTCAGAATTTTCTCTTTTATGTCCTGGAGATGCTTCGTAAAGTGCATCAAGATGTTGACGCGCATCTTCAACGTTAATCGAGCGCATTACTAAAAGTGGCTCTTTAATTAAGTTGCCCGCGCTATCTAATAACTCTGGATGGGGTGCAAACTGTTTCTTTGATGAATAATAACCATAGTTGCCTTGATTATTCATTGACGAGGAATTCGTCGGGTAAGTTCGCTCCCGATCAAAACTGAACATGATCAGGTTACGAATTAAGTTGCCAACAGCTATAAATGCAAGGATTGTAAAAGCAAGAATGTAAAGCAGATGTAACATTGGATTTTCCTCCAGGGCAGTAATTTTTAAAACTTTATTTTGTAACGCTTTGCTTCGCCAACACTGTGACTCACAGTTAAGACGAGTATTTGACGCACTGTTTGTGCGATTACCTTTATATGAAGCTATTTGTCAACCGTTATTCAACTTACGGTAGCATAGGATACATTATTTTGTTAATCCAAATAACGTTAAGAAGTTGTTAAGAATTTTCTACTATCTCTTTGACGACTGAGCTAGCGTCTTGTCGTTAGACATTACTAAGTAGTCTGCCGAAATTAAGCAGATGCTCTCAACTGCTGCTTAGACTTCACGCCCTTGACGAAAGCGCATTGCGACATTCCAACATTCTGTTACTAATTGATGCCAAGGCATTAACGTTGCCATCTCAATCCCGACTTGTTTATCAGTAGCATTAAACAGCATCTTCACTGTGTTTAGTTCATCCTGCGCTTGCTTAACCCGCGAGAGCAAGTCTGATTGCTCTTGCTCACTCATAAATGATATTTGCTCAGTTTCGAGTAAATGGCGCGATCGCGTAAACCAATGCTGAAAATCTTCAAGCAGGGGTTCTAAGACCGTTTTCAGCAATTCAGTCCCTGGTAAATTTGAGTCTGACATAAATGAGAAGCATATTTTCAACTTGCTTACTAATATTAACGTTATTTATGTTTCTTAACATTTTTCTTATTTTTCTCATAATTCCGAGGATGTAAAAATATGTAACAAGGAACACAAAATGTATTATATAGTCTTGATATCGGGTTTGTATAGTTCCTTTGGAGAGGCGTCTATAGGTATAACTGACACCGAGTTGCAATTCATAAGATAATTTTGCGATCGCGTGGAATCCTGAATTTGACACTCAGGTAAGCAATCAAAAATTTATCTTTATCCCCAATTAAAAATTAATCCAGTAGTGGGAACATGAAGCCGAGCTGGCCAAAATCAAAGTCGTTATAGTTGAATAAGCCTACAGATTCAGATAAATCACCTTTTGTAATCACTTCGCCAATGGTTCAGCAGCCAATGTCGCTAAAATCATCTAATCAATCAGAACAGCCAGAACAAGTTGAAAAAATTTATTTACCGCGTACCAGCGAATCGGAGAACTTAAAAAAGATTCGCCACACTGCTTCCCATGTAATGGCAATGGCAGTACAAAAGCTGTTTCCCAAGGCACAAGTTACAATCGGACCTTGGATTGAAAACGGTTTTTACTATGACTTTGACAACCCAGAACCATTTAGCGAAAATGATCTCAAAGCCATCAAGAAAGAGATGGTGAAGATTATCAATCGCAAACTGGCAGTAATTCGGGAAGAAGTCAGTCGCGAAGAAGCCCAACGTCGGATTCAGGAAATTAAAGAATCTTACAAGTTAGAAATCCTGGCAGATATCAAAAAGGAACCAATCACGATTTACCACCTGGGGAACGAATGGTGGGATTTGTGTGCGGGACCTCATGTGGAAAATACCAGTGAATTAAACCCGAAAGCAATTGAACTAGAAAGCGTTGCTGGCGCTTATTGGCGTGGGGATGAAACAAAAGCCCAACTACAACGCATCTACGCCACCGCTTGGGAAAGCCCAGAACAACTCACTGAATATAAGCGACGCAAAGAAGAAGCACTGCGGCGAGATCACCGGAAGCTGGGTAAGGAACTGGGATTATTTATATTTTCTGATCTAGTCGGGCCGGGTTTACCTTTGTGGACGCCAAAGGGTACTCTGTTGCGGAGTACTTTAGAAGACTTCCTCAAGCAAGAACAACTAAAACGGGGTTATCTGCCTGTGGTGACTCCCCATCTTGCTAAAGTCGATTTATTTAAAAAATCTGGACACTGGCAGAAATATAAAGAAGATATGTTCCCTTTGATGGCGGATGACGAGGAAGCTGCTGCCAAAGAAGAGGGCTTTGTCCTCAAGCCGATGAACTGTCCCTTCCATATCCAAATATATCAAAGTGAGTTACGCTCCTATCGGGAACTACCGATGCGACTAGCAGAATTTGGTACTGTTTACCGCTACGAACAATCAGGGGAATTGGGCGGTTTAACGCGGGTGCGCGGTTTTACTGTGGATGATTCTCACTTGTTCGTCACTCCAGAACAGCTAGATAGTGAATTCCTCAGTGTGGTGGATTTGATTTTGTCGGTGTTCAATAGTCTGCAACTGAAGAACTTTAAAGCTAGACTCAGTTTCCGCGATCCTGCTAGTGATAAGTACATCGGTGATGATGAAGTTTGGGACAAAGCCGAAGGTGCAATTCGCCGTGCAGTTGAAACCTTGGGGATGGAACACTTTGAAGGTATTGGAGAAGCGGCATTTTATGGGCCGAAACTCGACTTTATCTTTAGTGATGCTTTAGATCGGGAGTGGCAATTAGGAACTGTGCAGGTAGATTACAATTTGCCAGAACGCTTTGAGTTGGAGTATGTCGCCGAAGATGGGGTTCGCAAACGTCCGGTAATGATTCACCGTGCGCCTTTTGGTTCACTGGAAAGGTTGATTGGGATCTTAATTGAAGAATATGCGGGCGATTTCCCTTTATGGTTAGCGCCTGTGCAAGCTAGATTACTGCCAGTGGGTGATACACAGTTAGATTTTGCTAAAGATGTGGTGGCGAAGATGAGAGCGTTGGGTATTCGTGCAGAAGTTGATACCAGTGGCGATCGCTTGGGTAAACAGATTCGGAATGCAGAGAAAGAAAAAATACCCGTGATGGCTGTGGTGGGAGCGAAGGAAGTGGAAACCAACACCTTGAGTATCCGTACCCGCGCCTCTGGGGAATTGGGAGTTATAGCTGTAGATGAGGTGGTAGATAAGATGAAAGATGCGATCGCTAAGTTCGAGAATTTCTAAAATCTAACCGCAGACGCACACTAATCACAATTGGTGTGCGTTTTGTCTAGTAGGGCACTGAGGCTAGCTGGTAGGTTTTGGCAAAAGTGCGATCGTAACGTATTTAATATCAAAGGCTCATTAACGGAGTTCAAAGACTCATTAATGGAGTTCAAAGACTCATTAATGGAGTTCAAAGGCTCATATCATGTCCGGGTAATTCGTTCGTTGTGATTCCCATAGTCATTGCACCCCACACCTTAATCCCCTAAGAGCCGGCTCTTAGGGGAGACAAAGCATAGCTCTGGCGGGGTGGGGTTCTTCGGGTTTAATAAGCAATCAAGCGGACATGATATCATTCACGAGTATCAAAGACTCATTAATGGAGTTCAAAGACTCATTCACGAGTATCAAAGACTCGTTGACGGAGCTAAAAGACTCATTGTAATTAAATCAATGTCAGTTCAACGGGTCACACGAATCAAAAGACCTCTCCCTGGTTTTACTACGCAAAACCTGTCCCTCTCCGACGGGCGAGAGGGACAGACTTGAACTTTAGTTCAAGACAGGGAGAGGTTCGCCGAACTCACGTTTAATTAAATCAAGAATTTGCCTTCAGCCTAAAAGTCTCTTTATTAATTACGAATTAATATCACGACCTGGGGCGCAACAGTTGCACAAAGGTATCACTCACAGTATGGTCTTTGGTATCGGCAGCGTATTGAACTAATTTTTCCTTCAGTTCTTTAGCAGCATCTAAAGGCAGTAAGTTGACTAGCAAAAAGTACACACCCCGAAAACGGGAGTCGCCCATCTGGTCAATCAGCCGATGCGATCGCTAAGAGACTTTTGTCGCAACTATAGCAATTTGCTTTGCTAATTCTTGGTGTAATCGTGCAAAATCTCGACTAGGTTACCAGACTTGGGCAGATATTTTGAGAGTTTTAACACCTTGATCATGGCTTAATGAAGCAGGAATCGTTTTAGTTTCAGGAAAGCCCAGCCATGTAAGCAGTCTTTTCACATAATCACTGCCACCAGCCAGTAAATATGTCAAAGCAATAATCAAAGTGCGATCGCTTGTTTTATAACTGGATAGCTAGCTATCCAATCAAGCCGAGCCTTCGAGAGAAAGCGATCACCTCACTAAGAATAATTTTTCATAAAGCTAAGACTTTGCTTGTTTTAATATATTATCGATATCGAAGATAATAAAATTAAGCATCTCTGGCAGGCACGCAAATGAACGAGCTTTACGGAGGAACCGATCCAAGAGACATTCCCGCCTACTCCATTAGCGATGCCGCTCGTTATTTACGCATTCCAGCAGGCACAATTCGTTCTTGGACAGTTGGGCGACACTACCGGATTTCAAAAGGTTCCAACTTCTTCAAACCCCTTATCCCAATTCGTGATCTTAAACCACGACTCCTCTCATTTAACAACCTAGTTGAAGTTCATGTTTTAAGAGCAATTCGCAAAAATCACAAAATTGATTTAGGCAATGTACGAACCGCTCTTGATTTCATTGATGAGCGGTTTCAAACATCCCACCCGCTTGCTGGTGAAAGTTTTCTTACCGATGGTGTTGACCTGTTCATTGAGCGCTATGGCTCTCTCATTAATGCATCGAAAAGCGTACAAACGCAGATGAAAGACGCTTTTAATGCTCATCTTGAGCGAATTGAACCCGACGACACTGGGCTTGCAATTAAACTGTATCCCTTTACTCGCTCTCACGAGGAAGATAGTCCTCGTGTTGTCGTCATTGATTCCCGAATCGCCTTTGGTCGCCTTGTTATTGCTGGAACAGGAATTACCACCAGCGTGTTAGCAGAACGCTATAAAGCAGGTGATTCAATTGACGATCTCGCTTATGATTATGACAGCGATCGCTTCAAGATTGAAGAAGCTATCCGGTGTGAACTACCTGCTGTTGCATGATTCAACCCCAGTCCATTACTTTTTTTATAGATAGATGTCTAGGTAACAGACGCATTGTAGAAACGCTTCGGGCCGCAGGTGTCACTATCAAAATCCATGATGAACACTTTTTTGACAAAGGCGCTCAAGATGTGGACTGGTTGCCAGAGGTCGGCAAAATGGGCTGGGTTGTTTTGACCAAAGATGGCAAGATTAGCAACAACTTATTAGAAAGGATTGCTGTTGCGCGCGCTCAGGTCAAGATGTTTATATTTGCTTCCCAAAGTGTATCAGGGGCAGATATGGCCGCAATTTTTCTAAAAGCAATTGTGCCGATGCAAGAATTTGTTCGGAAACATCCTGCTCCATTCATTGCGAAAATCTATCGTGATGCAAGCATTGCTTTATGGAAAGACAGTCAGGCACTAGTAGAAGAATTAGAACGGTTTTTTTAGATTGCGCGATCGCCTTTTTTGGATACTCACCCCAGGCAGGGCGAGGAGGAGAGTCAACAGCAGGATAAAGGAAAAAATGAAAAAAGGCGTAGGCGTAGCCCGTCGTAGACATCGCTTTGTAATTTGGTGTAGATGCTTAGGCATGGTTGAGGCCAATTCGTAATCAGCCTCGAATACTCGCTAACACTGCGCTAACGTAATCAGCTACGTGCCAGCGAGTTAAGCTGATCAACTCGCTACATTAGAGTTCAATTAACTTGAAGCCCCAAGGTTTGAGAGCCGCTAGAGCTATTTCTGGATCTACACCTTCATAAGCCTCCCATTCCAAGGGATGCTCTTTAGGATGTCCGTCGCCGACATTACCTGCAACTTTGATTATCGGACAATTGGCGATGCGATCGCGCTCCAGCCCTTTTGGAATTGCTAACTCGATTTTATGACCGACAAACTTCGCTGTACTTTCATCAGCGACAGATTCACGGATTAAACAAATATCACCAGCAGTCCCCCAAGTCGTTTGGTAGATGTGCAGGAACGATATATAGGTTGCTGGTTTGATCGATCTTTTTAGAACGTGCATTATCTGTAATCCTTACACTATGAGCAAAAAATCATAAATCATATGAGTATTTTGTATCACGTTCGTAGGGAAGAATGTTTTTAAATCACATTTTGCAACTAGCCCAGGCGATTTATAAATTCCTCGTTCCTAGTCAGAGACTAGGAATGCCTAAAATGAGGCTCTGCCTCCCACAAAAGCGGCAGAGCCGCAATAAGGTGCATTTCCAGGTAGAACCTGGAAACGAGATAAAAGGAGATAAACGAGATAAGGAGCGATCGCTAGATGTGAAGCTCAAAACACGATAATTGCCCACATACTAACTCCCAAAGCGATCGCTGCTAGGTGTTGCGGCATGAGCGATCGCACTGGTTGTTTTGCAATCTTTTGCGTTAATAACATAGTCAGCAACACGGAGAAAATTATGGTTGCACCTTGCAAAAAGGCAATCACAGCCGGGTGAGCAACCAATATTGGCAGTTGTTCACCACTCAGACCAAAAGTAGCAAAAGTTACGGGTAAAATCCGCCCACCTTCGCCTAAGCCCAAGCGCAGATAGTGAGCCAAGTTTCCCCCCAACACCAATGGTAGGTAGCCATAGGCAAGTTCTACAAATGAGCGAGACTTACGGTTAAAGTTGAACACTTGGAGCAAGCCATAAGCCGCAAAGGTAAATATCGCTGGGATAATTAACACTAGCAGCGATAATCCGAAGTGCTGCCAAAACTGAGTTAAATCTAGTTGAAAGCCCAACCAAGATAGCAACTCTGGCAAGCGATGCAAATATATCCCACCCAACAGCAAAAACAATAATGCTACTTCATAGTTGCGGGGTACATGAGTTGTCCACAGTTCAATTCCAGGGGGACGCAAGTTGAACTCAACGGAACGATGGGGACAGGCTTTGAGGCAAGTCATGCACAGTACGCAATCTCTGTTATCTTCTAACTGCGCTGGATGCGAGTATAAAGGACATCCATTGGTTTCCATCCCTTCGCCCTTTTGCGGTCCACCTTTATAGCACTGATACGTGGTGCAACTGGCAGAACAAATACCTTGCTGTGCCCGGAGTTCCGTCATTGAGAGTTTGGCAAACAAACCATTCATCCCGCCGATAGGGCAGAGATAGCGACACCAAAACCGTCGCTCAAAAATGGCAGAGAAAATCATCGCCCCGGCGGTAATTAACAGCAGCAAACAAGCGCTGAGGTAAGCAGTATTTTCTAAATGCCAGAGTTCTTCCCATAAGAAAATTAGGGAGAACAAACCAAACATGAACCATCCGCCCCATTTTTCAGCTTCTTCTCTCGGCCAGCGCTTGAGTTTTCGCGGCCACAGCCAGAGAGATAACTTTTGGGTAATTTCCCCGTAAATCATGAAGGGACAAACAGAACACCACACACGTCCCAAAAAGGGAAAAAGAAATAGGAAGAAAGTCCACCACCAAGCCCAAAAGAAATTTAATACGAAATTGCGATCGCGGGTTTGAGGACCAATAAATAACACTGCAACAATGATGGCAAAAGCCGTTGCAGTAAAACCATAATTAATGCGATCGGGCCACCAGGGACTACGTAAAAACCGCCGTAAAGGAGGATAGGCATTTAACAGATTCACCCGAAATCGTTTTTTCTTAGTTTCGGCTGGCCAGAAAATTTCTTCTGTTAATTCATTGGCGCCCTCCGCTTGCACGATCGCCCTTTCTACCAGATTTTTCAATTCTTTGAGGTTGCCAGGAAAATCATAGGACTGGAGGCGACGTAAAGCTTCTGGGGTGATGTGCGGTTTGGGAACGCCTCTAGCCCGGATGTAGAGACTAGTATAATATTCAACCTGTGCCTGAATATCGGTTTTCCGCACTCGTAGCGGTGGTACTTTAATAATGTGACCAACAGAGCGTTCAATTGTCGGCTGAGTTTTTTCTGAAACAATCAGAATTCTGGCTTTACTGGGGCGAGCTTGGGGTGCTGGTTCTCCAGAACGAGCCACGGGGGTATATGTGCCAGTTTTGAGCAACTGCGTCACGGGCGGTAATAATTCTTCGGGCAATTCTTGGATGTTGTTGAGAACTAGAGTACCTTCCCCCAACCATTCCAACAGCCCTGATTTACCGCCAGCGCGACCAAATAAGTCTGCACCGCTCGTTTGGAGAATACCACAATTTACTTTAATAATTGGTTCTCGCCGTTTTGGAGAACCAAAGTGGATTAGGGCTGCTATATTGTCTTTTTCTAACCCTGGTTCTCCAAAAATATCCACAGATTTACGGTCAGCAGCTGCTTCTCGAATTTGCTCCCGCAGCCGCACAGCATAGCGACTTGTACCGATAATTCCGCGTTGCGCTTTGGTGACTAAATATGGTCGCAAGGCGAGGGAACGTTCTTGTTCGTAGCCAAGTGCAGATGTCACCTGAGCTAATTCTTGAACCAATTGGCGGGAAAAAGCCTGAGCAATTTCAGGGTATTGGCTGACTAATTCACGAAATTTAGCAACAGGCACAACCCACAAGTGACATTCTGTTACCGTAGTAATTGTGAATGGAGTTAATTCATCCAACAGCAATTCTTGAAGTTGAATCACTGCTCCGGGGAGGAATCCACAAGCTAAGGCTGGGTTGGTTTCATTGGTGCTATTGCTTTCGAGTTGACCTTCTACAAGAATATAAAGGGCTTCTGGAGGAGTGCCTTCGCTAACTAAGTCAGTTTCGGGTGGCACAACTTGTTCTTCAATTACTTGAGCGATCGCATTTAACACTTCAGGCGAGAGAATTCCTAAAGTCGTCCGTTCTTGTAGCCATGTAACCGTTTTTGGAGATATCATCTTAAGTTCTCCGTGTAGGCTGCTGTATAACAAGAATTATCCCTGAAAGGGTATGTCAAACGATTTTGGATTTTAAATTTTGGATTTTGGTGAAGTAGCGCGGTCTTCTCCCTTGACGCTAACCTCTGCCAATGTGAGAAACTACGGTGTACATACAAGTCTTTCTGAACGCAATTTACGGTTAAGTCTCATGGCTCCTCAGATACCTCACTCTGATTTTACTACGTAAAACCTGTCCCTCTCCTTATTAAGGAGAGGGATTAAAGATAGGGCAGGGTGAGGTTTTAGAGGATTTTTGGGTAATCTGATAACTTGTGTGTACACCGTAGCTTTGGGAGAAGGGGAGACGCTTTAGCGCAGTGTAAAGCCTTCTCTACGAGAGGCTGCGCCAACGGCATGGCTTCTCTACGAGACGCTATGCGAACGCTTAGAGGGAGTAATCGAGCGTCCGTAGGAGCGTCACCCGGAGGGATTGAACCCGACTACAAGCGACGGGGCATGAACCGAAATAATCTAAAATCCGAAATTGGTACGGTCAAAAGATTTGTGTTCAGTTGTTGTGCATTAATATACAATCTGCAATCTTTGTTCTTGCTATTAAGGAACGTGGATTAAATAAAATGCAAAACTTCATCCTGTCTCACGATCCCTCTCCTTTATAAGGAGAGGGATTGAGGGTGAGGTAAGCCAGGGACATAAATGTTATTTAATTCTTATTCCTAAGCTAAAAATCTTTGCATTACACTCGTATTAAGCCTAAATTAAATTTGATGCAAATTTAGTGAACTTTACTAAATTTTGTGCATAGGAGGTTTGATGTTGAATATCAGTAAAGGTATTACAGCTATTTTCAGGTAAATAGACCACGCGGTAGGGGCACAGCAATGCTGTGCCCTGACGACAGATGTGGTTCAAATACTTGAATTCTGCTGTAATTCCCTCTCAAACTTTAAGCGGAACACCACAGAATTTATGGAGCAGCTACGGGAGACTGGACAGGCGATAGTGCTGACCGTTAACGGTAAAGCCGAACTTGTTGTGCAGGATGTAGAGTCGTACCAGAAACTCCTAGAGCTTGTTGAAAGGCTTGAGACGATTGAGGCGGTTAAGATGGCACTCGAAGAGATGAAAGCAGGAAAAGGCGAGCCTGCTCATGAGGTATTTCAGGAGATAATCAAATCGCTGGATGAGGAATGAAGTACCGAGTTATTATTCTTCCAGTGGCAAAGGCTGATATCAACGCAGCAGCAAAGTGGATTCGTCAGAACGACTCACAACAGAAGGCAAAAGTGTGGGTAAATGAAATCAATGACGCTGTTGCATCCCTTAATACCTTCACGGCGAGATGTGCCTTGGCTGCTATTGATGATGCCTTTGAAGAAGAAATACGGCAACTCCTTTATAGAAAGGGAAAGGAAGTATACCGCATTGTTTTTACCATTTAAGATGAAACCGTTGTAGTGCTTCGTGTGCTTCATAGCGCACGAGATATGAATGCAGAGTTATAGCAAGACTATTAAGGGGACGAATTATGGCAATTTATCTAGACTCAGCGATCGCATCTGAAGCCGAAGTTGTTAAGCTTTGGGGATGGGTGAAAGGCATTACAACAAATCCCACGCTGTTGTCTCAAAGCGATACCCCACCAGAAATCACGCTCAAAAAATTGGTAGCCTTGACGAATGGCCCGTTATACTATCAAATCGTGGCATCTGATAAAGCTGGGATGCTAGCTGAAGGTAGAAAAGCTTTCAAGATTATTGGTTCACAAACAATTTTGAAGATTCCCGCAACACCGATAGGTTTTGAAGTGGTGGCGAGTCTATCCTCAGAAATTACCTGTTCGGTGACAGCGATTTACAGTGCAGCACAGGCAGCAGTAGCACGGGAAGCAGGTGCTAAAATTGCTATAGCTTATGTAAATCGCGCTACGCGGTTGTTAGGTGACGGTATTGCGTTAGTGCGGGATATGGCTAGCGTCCTCAAAGGCAGTGATACTGAAATCTTGGCAGCTAGTATCAAATCTCCCGAAGAAGCAGCCGCGTCGTTGCAAGCCGGGGCGGATCATTTGACTCTACCACTGGCAATGTTGCAGGCGATCGCTACTCATGAATTATCACAAAAAACTGTTGAAGAATTCGCTAAAGAAGGCATTGGCTTAAGATAATTCGTAATTCGTAATTCGTAATTAAATATGAGTTTGTCAGATATCCCTAATCTCTGGGTTCCTCTAGCGCTTTTAGGTTTAATTATTGTCGCTGCTGTATTTTTCAGCCGCAGCAGTTGATATTTAAGTATTACAGTGAAGGTTCAGTTGTATGTTCGCTGTTGTCACACCCGATACAATCCATTTGCCTCCAGGCGCGGTAATACGCCTACCCGGAAGTTGGCAAGATTATCAAGCACTGAATGAACAACTAGGCGATCGCTCCTCTCCTCGTATTAAGTATCGAGATGGAGAAATTCTCTTGATGGCACCGCTACCAGAACATGGACGTAAAGTAAGTGTAATTGCAGATGTAGTCAAAGTTTTGCTCGACCATCTGGGACGAGAATACGAGGCATTTACCCCAATCACAATGGAATTGCCACAGGAAAGTGGTATTGAACCAGACTACTGTTTTTATATTGATAACTGGGAGGCAATCACAGGTAAAAACCTCATCAATTGGGGCGTTGATCCATCACCCGATTTAGTGGTGGAGATAGACATCACCAGCTACACCGATGTGAATGACTACCTGCCTTATCGAGTACCAGAAGTTTGGTTGTTCAGGAAGAACCAGCTTGTGATTTACAGATTGCAAGGCGATCGCTACACTATTGAAAACAGTAGCCGTTATTTCCCTAACATCAATGTCTCAGAAGTAGTCACAGAGTGTTTAAAAATTGCCTACGAACGTAATACTAGCGCTGCTATTCGAGAATTACGGCGGAAATTGGCGAGTGAGAATTAAATATTTTGCGATTGCGATCGCTGCAATCTGAGGACAAGTGGAAAGAATAGAACAGTACCGCCAATGTATCCGCCAAATATTAACGTCTCACACTACTTTTGAGAGTAGCAATTCAGAGATTGAGTCGCAACTTGTGTTTGATACAGAACATGACCACTACCAGCTTTTAGAAGTTGGCTGGCAGGGACTTAAGCGAGTTTACAACTGTATCATCCATTTGGACATTTAAAGATGGGAAAATTTGGATTCAGCGCAATATGACTGATGTAGATATTGCGCGGGAATTAGTAGAAATTGGTGTGCTAAAGGAGGATATTATTCTAGGTTTACATCCACCGTATAACCGCCCGTATACGGGGTATGGAGTAGCTTAAAGAAAAGTGAAACCATAGCATATCAAGGATCACAGCGCTGACAATCTTTATCAACGGCGACCACTTAGTACGATAAAGTACAGAGATTTTGGTTGTCGCTAATTCCCTTCGCCACGGGGATTATTAATTTTGAATTTTGAATTTTGAATTTGGAGCAAAGCGACGTGACTAACTCAGCACCAAGTCGTTTGGGAGAACTCGCCAACCTGTTTTTTCAACTCGGTGTCATCGGCTTTGGGGGCCCGGTTGCTCATATTGCCATGATTGAAGATGAAGTAGTTAAGCAGCGTCAGTGGTTGACAAGGGAGGATTTTTTAGATTTGCTAGGCGCAACTAACCTAATTCCTGGCCCAAATTCCACAGAAATGGCTATCCATATAGGATACATCTATGCAGGATGGCTGGGGCTGATTGTGTCAGGCGTTTGTTTTATCTTACCTGCGGTTCTAATTACTGGTGGGTTTGCTTGGATTTATGTTACCTATGGTTCTCTACCTCAAGTCGCTCCCTTACTTTATGGCATTAAACCGGCTGTTTTAGCAATCATCATTAATGCCCTCTGGGGCTTGGCAAAAAAGGCTGTGAAAACTCGCCAATTACTAGTGATTGCTTTGGCTATGGTATTACTGATATTATTATTCAAATTAAATGAAGTAATTGCCCTATTAATTGGGGGATTGCTGGGTATGCTTTGGTTACATTCTGGCGATAAAAACGACAAACCAGAAGATAAAGCCAACTTTCTGATTGCTAGTCTCGGCACAGGTGCGACTTTAAAGGCATCGGCGGCTGTTGCGGCATCGGTAGCTACTGCATCTACTGTAAGCAACGTTTCTTTATGGCAGTTGGGCTGGTTTTTTCTCAAAGTCGGTAGTATCTTGTTTGGCAGTGGCTACCTTTTGGTGGCTTTTCTCCAAGGAGGATTAGTTGAAAAATACGGCTGGCTGACACAACAACAGTTATTAGATGCGATCGCAATTGGTCAATTTACTCCAGGCCCAGTACTTTCCACTGCTACATTTATTGGTTATATCATTGCCGGTATACCTGGCGCAATTGTTGCCACAATCGGAATTTTTCTATCTTCTTTTATTTTCGTTGCTGCCCTGAATCCCCTAATCCCACGCTTACGGGCTTCTTCTTGGACTAGAGCCTTTTTGGATGCTGTGAATGTTAGTGCTGTAGCGCTAATGGTTATTACTACTCTGCAACTAGGGGCAGCGACTTTAACATTACCACAAGCCCCATTTGTAGATTTTCTCGGTTTTGCGATCGCGATCGTATCAGCCATTTTAGCCATTCGCTTCCACCTCAATGCTGGATGGCTAGTCTTTGGTAGCGCTTTAATTGGATGGGGTGCTTCACTCTTGGGCTAGACTCGATAAAATTGCAAGTATTGTATATTCTAGCATTTATAGAGATTTTTCTGATTTTGCCGACTTAAACAAGTCAAAAAATAGATATATTAAATCTTGCTTCTAAACTATTTTTATGCAATAATTACCATCAACTCCGGTAAATAAATTAAATTACCGTATTTTGCAAATAAAGTTCAATAATTAAGCTTTTTATCTGTTTGAAAACTATAAATATGGTAATAAACATACCAGTCTATAGCTTGAGTGCTGCTATCTATAAAAAGATTGCTACTTTACTTTAATGAAAAAGCACAAAACTAAAATTAGTTACTCTGAAATCGTGGCTAAAATTTAAACTCTTAATTCCAAATTCGAGCAGTTCAAAATCTTTGAGTTGAAAACTATTTAATTATTTTTGAACTTTCAGCTTTTAAACTATAGGTATCTGTAATAGTAAAAAGGTTTTTATCTTAATATACTCTCGAACATTACCAACCTATAAAAGTTAACTTAAATTAAGGTGAAATATGTCAATTCAAGACACAGTAACTAATTGGGAACAACTGTTAGAAATTGCCCAAAAAAATACCCCTGCTAGACGGGTGCGTAGACCAGGGCAATCCCCTTCTACCGCTCCCATCCCTAGTAGTCTTCATAAACTGCCACCAGATACAGAACCGCCAGTACTGCTCTACCGTGATACTAACTCTTGGTGTCCATTTTGCGAACGGGTTTGGTTTGCTCTCGAAGAAAAAGAAATTCCCTTTGCGACAGAGTTTATCGACTTGACTAATAAACCTAAATGGTATACAGATTTAGTTCCCACAGCTCTTGTCCCGGCTGCCAAAATTGAGGGAAAGTTAGTCTATGAATCCAAAAACATTCTGTTAGCATTAGAAGAACAATTTGGGCCTACCTTGCTCCCTGAAGATCCAGAGGAAAACGCCGTTGCTAGACAGTGGCTTGAGGATGCTGAAATCAATGGTGTATATATCGCCTACAAATTCCTCATACAAGCCCCTGAAGATCCTCATGAATTAGCAAGCTTACAGGCAGCTTTTGAAGCCAAATTAGACGAGTTGGAGCAACTTCTCGGAAAGTATCCTGGTCCTTACTTTTTGTCAACATTTAGCATCGTAGATATTACCTATAGCCCCCATTTAGACAGATTGGCAGCTAACTTACCCGTTTATCGAGGATATCACCTCAAGGGAAATCCCCGGTATCCTCGCATCAACGCTTGGTTTGAAGCACTCAAACAGCGTCCCGCCTATCACCGTGTCAAATCGGATGAAACCACCAACAATTTACTCATGCGTCGCCGATGGGGCTTGACACCAATCGGCAATCCCTTACCCCCAGACCCAGCAATTAGCCAGGAAATCCAATTTCGGGCAGAAGCGGCTGAGAGGTTGACTGACAACCGAGAAGTTGCTTTAGGAGACATCCTGAAAAACTCCGGGGTGCAAGCATTGGCGGTTAATGACGACACAACAGCTGTTAAAGAAGCGGTTGATTTTCACCTCAGACTGCTGGCTGACTATCTGATTAATGCTAATGGCGGAGCATTACCGTGGGGGCGCGTGGGTGGCAAAGACAATGCTGATCCGATTGTGTCTGCGATTGGAGCCATCACACTCGCCTATGTCAGAAATCGGATCTGTGCGCCACGGGATATGAGCGCTGGTGCAGCAACTGCATTCCGGGCAGCAGCAGATAAGGTGTTGGCATCTATTTATTAGCGATCGCTAGTGACAGGTTAAGATTCTATTTCGCATGGTGGTAGTGTGGACAATTTTTAACTACCACCTGTTTTTCTCACCAATTTATCTTGGGGTAGATATAGCATGGCTGACACCAAGAGCAACAGCCGCGATTCGCCCGTTAGACCGTTTGGATACGGCGACCCCAAATACCCAATTTCCTATCTGTCATATCTGTCATATCTGTCGTTTCTGCGATCGCCAACTAAGAACTCAGCTCGGCAACCATTTTTCACCCAAATACGATTATTCCTATAGCCCCAATTTCCTCTACAACTGGCATCAGACAATTGCCTAACAAGCCTCACTCTGCCTCTAGTAGATATTGAACAAGTATTCCTTTGATTATTCTGGCTTGAACAAGTGATTACCTCCTGAGCTGAAGCGGGAGCTGCAACGCCCAAAACTGTACCTATACTAACGCTGGCAACCATGAAGGTGGCAGCAACTATGGGAAGACGCATTACCATATTCAATGTTAGACTTATTCAAAAATTTCAAAACGAAAACTATAGTAATTGTAGTGAACTGCATTAAGAGCCAATTTTCAAATCAATTAAATGCAAAGAAATTTGCATTCTTAACAGCAGTTCAACGAACCTTTCACTACCTTGAACTTTAGTTCAAGTCTGTCTCTCTCCGAGTCGGATAGGGACGTTTTTGCCTAGTAAAACCTCTTAGAGGTCTTTTAATTTAGCTAATTAGGCAAAGACTATATGAGCCGTCGAATTCACGTTTTCTTAGTGACGAAAGCGAGCTTGACGTTCATGCAATTCACGAATATGTCGTTCACGGGCTTGACGTTCACGCAATTCACGAACGTGTCGTTCACGAGCTTGACGTTCACGCAATTCACGAATATGTCGTTCACGAACTTGACGTTCGTGTTGGACTCTACCATTATTAAAAGCTACAGTATTGCGATTCAAATAATCATGCTCAGATTTAAATTCAGCAGCATTAGCATTTTGGGAAAAAGCAGCAATTGAAGCAGCTGCTAATAAGCCTCCAAGAATAAGAGATTTAAAGCGGTTCATATATCCTCTATCTGCCTTGCATTACTTGATTTGTATACTCTCAATCTAATCGGAATAATCAGGTACACGCCTGTGACAAAAGTCATGTTTAAATCGTTACTTTTGTCACAAATAAGTAAGTCGGCACGATAAAACATCTGTATGTTTAGTTTTGTAAAAACTGTGGAATTAGTCATTTATAAGCTGTTCGCTGAGGTTACATTTCATCACATAGGTTGATTTTTTAACGCCGACTTACTTACTAGGATTTATATTTGATTTTTGAAATCGTGTAATGGTAGAAACCTTACCTGATATGGGTTATACTCTCAGGGCAGCCTAATAAAACTCAAGTCGGATTCCTATATTAAAAACCATCGCCAAGCGGTGATGTGATAGAGCATTGGTCTACACATCTAATTCTTCTGTTACACTTCTTTAGGAATACGTATAATGGTGTTTTAATTACTAAGCTAATAAATATTTTAGGTAAATGTAATGTGCCTAAAACTACCAATTAACCCGCGCTGACCGTTTCAATCCTAATAGGGATTTTAGGTAATTGCGATGAAAGTGAAATAAAAATTTTAGTTACATAAAGTTGTTTCAATCCCTAATAGGGATTTTATGTAATTACGATTTGATGATTGCGATCGCTCTCTTTCTACCCATTGTTTCAATCCCTAATAGGGATTTTAGGTAATTGCGATCGCTGGCTTCTGAAAACCCTGCCTTATTTGATTTTCAAGGTTTGGTTGCGCGAATGCAGAAATCATAACATCAGGAGTCGTGATTTGGCTAGAGGTAAATGGCTGAAAACTAGTCCTAATAAGGTGCGCGGATGGTTTACAAATGCTAAAGCTCTCAAGTTCTTGCATATAGTGCAATTCAGCTATTTTTCTAGTCATCCCTTCCCCAAGACCTACCCATCCGCGCATTCAGCAAAAAAAAACTAATCTGATTGGAAAGCTGCTATAGATATCCTACTCGACTAGGTTAGCTGACTTCAGGAGGATGCTTGGGTTGGGCTACACCTACGCAATACCAGCACCTCCATCACCAACTTTATTTGGGAACGTCTTCAAAGTCTGTTATCGCACAAGCAAATTCTCTAAAAGCTGTTTTAATCAGAACCTCTTTTGTTCCCCTTTCCAGCGAAGAATTGCGTATGAGGTCTGTTAATTCTATGAACAACAGCGAAAACATAAAACGATCTTGGCGGTCAACTTGTTTCAAGCAAGACAATATAAACTGATAAAGCTCTGTTTTTCTAGGTTTGGTTTGTTCATCCCATATTTGCAACCCAAGCCGCAAGGTTCTCAAGCGGATTTCATTACTATTGAAGGACGCGTCTTTGTAGCGGACTGATACGCGTTGGGGTATTTCCATGAGTTTTAGCTATACATATTCAATGTAAAGTAATTATTCACTTATATTTCGGCTCAACCGGAAAAATCTGATATTTTGCACCAATTCCATTAACCGCCATAGGTTAGAAACGAATGACTTGTGTGGAATATAGACAATAAGGTATACCCGTTATGTGTGTCAACTTGAGCAATGACGAATGGAATTCGCTCAGTTTACGGCCACACTAACAGAAGCTCACCCTCTGTTAGCTAAGAGGAACAAGGGGCTTAAGCCCCTTGTTAGAAACCTGCAAAGGCAGGTAAAGTCTCCTGTAGACGCGGTTTCTAACCGCCTATTTCATGTTAACTATCATCAATTTAGAGGATGCCCCAGAAATGGAGTAAGCCTTGACCAGAAAAAGCTTCAATCAAAATTGCAGATAGAAAACCAATCATTGCAAGACGACCGTTCCAATTTTCACTCTGAGGAGTGAAGCCAAAACGCACAGCATTAGGATCTTCTGAAATAATAGGCGCAGGATTCTTAAAACCTGACATAAGTAAAACTCCAAAGTTTAAGTGTTGTAGCAGTTACAACCGTCTGTAAAGTAATGTAACAGATGTTTAAAAAAATGCAACGAGTACTAATAGTTCTGCTTGCAGGTTGAGGTTGAAAACATGGTGCGATCGCAAAAAGCCATTTTGTGGCATTCCCTTGTCGTCAAATAGCGATAACACTACTCCTGATATCAGTGTGGCGATCGCAGTAATCAGTGAGTTAAACTGCGTTTAATTAGGGAAATTTGCATCAGATTATACTCAGGGAGTACTTGAAATTTTATGCCAGTAGCCATTCACGCCACAGAGAAAGCACTATTCAAGGTTTTTAGTAACGACTTCGCGTTTTCCATACCGGCTTATCAGCGTCCCTATGCATGGACAAAAGACCAAGCAAGTGAGTTGTTAACTGATTTATTGTCTTTTTTAGGGGATGGTTCAGAAGCTGTAACTGATGCCAACCCTTATTTTTTGGGGAGTATAGTTCTGATTAAAGGTGATAAACGTGAGGCTGATGTAGTTGATGGACAGCAACGACTGACGACTCTCACAATTCTTCTATCTGTTCTACGAAGTTTGGTAAATACAAATAGCGCATCACAAATTACAGAATTCATTTATCAAAAAGGTAATAAACTTGTAGGTGTACCTGACGATCACTATCGCCTCAAAGTACAAGAAAGAAATGAAGATTTCTTCCGTTGCTATATACAAAATGAGAAAGGATTAGATGAACTCTTCAAACTTGATACTTCACAATTGACAGATAGTCAAAAAAATATTCAAGGAAATGTAACCTATTTCTTTAAAGAACTAAGTCAACTCTCTGAACAGCAGCGAGAGCGCTTTGTTCATTATTTAATGACCTGCTGTTTCTTAGTAGTTGTTTCCACACCTGATCTTGACTCAGCTTATCGTATATTTTCTATTCTAAATGCGCGTGGTTTAAACCTAACACTCAGTGATTTCCTTAAATCAGAGGTTATTGGAGCAATTCCTCAATCTCAACAAGAGAAATACACAAAAATCTGGGAATCTGAAGAAGAAGATTTAGGTCGAGAGAGGTTTCAAGAACTATTTGCCCATATCCGCATGATTGAGCGTAAGGCTAAACCGCGTAAGACAACTCTCAAGGAATTTCGCGAAGATATATTGCCTAAGATAGAGCCACAGAAATTTATTGAGGAAGTATTAAAGCCTTATTCTGATGCTTTAGAAATTATCAATACGGCAAATTACCGAAGCGATAAAGATGCAGAAACGATTAATTCTTTGCTTCGATGGTTGAATCAAATAGACAACTTTGATTGGATTCCCCCAGCAATTCTCTATTTTTCTATAAATAGCCATAATCCTGGTAAATTAAACCAGTTTTTCACTGATCTTGAGCGATTAGCAGCAGGCTTATTCATTTTGCGGGCAGATATTAACGACCGGATCGGACGGTATGCAAAACTTCTTGCTGCTATTGAAAAAAATGTCGATCTATACGCACTTGAGTCACCCTTACAGCTAACTCCTCAAGAAATTAATCGAATCATTAAAACGCTTGATGGAGATTTATATCTTATTAAGCGAATTAGGCAATATGTTCTCCTGCGCCTTGACTCTACGCTTTCCCAAGGTGAAGCGAGGTACGACTATTCAGTTATTACAGTTGAACACGTACTTCCTCAGAACCCAAGTGTTGGCAGTACCTGGCTTCAGTGGTTTCCGAATGAAGAAGAACGCATCCAGTATGTGCATCGCATAGGTAACTTGGCGTTACTTTCTCGAAACAAGAATGCCGAGGCTCAAAACTACGATTTTGACAAAAAGAAAGAAAAGTATTTTGTTGGCAAAAAAGGGATTTCTCCTTTTGTTCTGACAACCCAAGTTTTACAAAAATCTGAATGGACTCCAGCAGTTATTGAGCAGCGACAAGAAGATTCTTTGCAAAGCCTGAGAAAAATATGGCGGCTGTAAGTGTGATCGCTAATCTTGTCGATTGGGTTGACGCTAGAAAGCATCGACTTGCAAAAGTCAATTTTCTGAAAATGAAAACACAGATGGACACAGATAAATCATTAGTATTTATCTGTATCCATCTGTGTTTGTCTGGTTTCAATACCTGGGAATTAAACGATTAGACTTGCTGTATTCCGGGACGACCATCTTCAACCACAAATGAAGCCCGCTTACTAATCGTGCCAAATGGAGTTGTGACGTTTGATAAAACTAGATAATCTGTCTTGCAGCTTGTGGGAGTCAGCGCACAGCGAACATATCCCCGTTGACCGTTGAAGAACTTAATGTGGGGGTTATCGGGTAAGTAAGCTTCAACATTTGGGGTGGTATCTGCCCCATCTCCACCGGAGGTTATTGAGGTACAGACAAATTCACTCCCAACTGTAGTAGATTCTGGGTTATTAAAGTCAGCCTTTAAATTCATTGCCCAGTTGGAATGGATATCGCCTGATAAAACTACTGGATTAGATGGTTTGCGCTGTTCTAAGAAATGCATCAGTCGATCGCGGGAAGCCACATAACCATCCCACTTATCCATGCTGTAGGTTCCGCCTTTCCCTGGTTTCATGTCTATCTGAGCAACTACAACTTGCTGGGCCAAAACGTTCCACTTAGCCTGTGAGCTATTTAGACCATCATATAGCCAATTTTCCTGACGCTTGCCAGTAATTGTTGCATTCGGATCTAAATTTTGTGGGCAACGTTCTTTGGTACCATCACCACAGGGCTGATCGGTGCGATATTGGCGAGTATCTAAGACATGGAAGGTGGCTAAGTTACCAAAGGAGAGCCGCCGAAAAAGTTGCATATCGGGGCCAACGGGACGCGAGAAGGGGCGCAGTGGCATGTGTTCGTAGTAAGCTTGATAGGCAGCAGCCCGCTGTTTTAAGAAGATTGCCCGATTCTGATCTGGTTCAGTATCAATTTCTGAGATGTCGTTGGCGTAGTTGTTTTCCACCTCATGGTCATCCCAGGTAACAATCCAGGGAAACGCTGCATGAGCTGCTTGCAGATTGGTATCAGTTTTATAGAGGGCGTGACGGTTGCGATAATCTTCCAAAGTCACAATTTCTGCACTGTTATGCTGTCTGGGGCGATTATTTGAGATTCCTCCTTCATAGATGTAGTCGCCAACATGGACTACCAAGTCGAGGTCGTCTTGGGCAATATATTTGTAAGCAGTATAGTACCCCTGCTCATAGTGCTGACAGGAGACAAGGGCAAAGTTTAATTTATTTAAGTAGCCACCTGCTAGCGGAGCTGTACGAGTGCGACCAATGGGGCTAGCGTCTTGGCCGACAAGAAACCGATACCAGTACCAAGTATCAGATTGCAGTCCCTCTACCACAACCCGAACTGAGTGAGCTAGTTGTGGAGTTGCCAGTACCGTACCTTTGGAGACAATGCGCCTCATGTCGGGATCAGCTGCTACTTCCCAGCGAATTGGCACATTAGCAGATGGCATTCCACCTCCGTTTAAGGGTTCGGGAGCTAGACGAGTCCAAATCACTACGCTGGTGGGATAAGGATCACCCGACGCTACACCCAAAGTGAAAGGATAATTGGAAAATCTGCTTTTAGCGATCGCTGTTTGATGAGAAAATTGGTTAGCGATCGCTAACCCAGACAATGCTCCTGCCCCGACAATTAAGTTGCGTCGTTTGATTCGATTATGCAGGAACTGCTCAAAATTCCGGTAATCTACCATTCTCTACTCCTGACTAACAGGTAAGTTAAACCACAGCAACAGCTAACACAAAGAAGCCAGGGTAATCGTAGGCATACTTCGTAATTAATTCCCTTAGCAAAATCAGGTTTTAATTCCCAATTTTTATCTTAGTATCAATGTGTTATAGGACTAGTATTTGATTTCTGAAAAGATACGTAGGGTGTGTTAGCGACAGCGTAACGCACCATCATCAACGGTTTGGTGCGTTACGAATTGCGTTCTAACACACCCTACAATACCTAATTTTGTTCAAAAATCAAATATGATTCCTATAGATGTTATATTGCTACGTAAAAGCCTACTAATAAGAGATTAATCCTTGGCAAAGAAAGCGTTAATATCAACTTAACCAAGGTGAGGCTTTAACCTTTTTCATTGATGCTCCTTTTATTTTCATCATCCAGCCAAGGCTACAAGCAAAGAGAGCGCCAACTAAAGGTGTAGGTTCAGGTACTTGTGTATACGAAACTCTACCTGATATAAGTTCAGCATTTGGAGAGGTTCTAGAGAAAATTGTAAAATCTTTACCGATGATTTCGTAACTGATAGAACTGGAAGGATTAGCTTTATCGTTGAACTGATAATCTAATGCCAAAGATGTTTGTCTCGTTAAGGATGTGCTTGGAAAGACAACAGGAAAGTCTGGGTAGTTGGCATCATCTTGTTCTGTGTAAATGGTAGAATCACCGTCAAGTTTTAAAGAGAGTGACTTAATAGGAGCTTCGGGATTATAGTCATTACTAAAAGTTGAGTCATCAAAGCTAAAAAAGCCATTTCCCTTAGTTACGGGGCTATCGACTGTGAAAGCGTAATTAATAATTGCAGCAGATGCAGATTTTGCATCTACAGTAGCAAAACCTAAAGTCAAAGTAGCAGCAGCAAGCACTAATTTTGGAACTAATTTCATCTCAGCTTTCCTCACGATAAACTTTTCTAAGCAATCCACACTGCAAAGTATAGAAATAGTTAGTTTCTAACTTACTTATTTCCAAAATTGGTATTCATCACTAATGAAAACAGTGATTTTTCCTTTTTTAAGATAAAGAGAGAAGTCTCCAAGTCATTGGAGTCACTATATTTTAGAATGATCAGTTTAAGCAAACTTTAATTAGAGGTAAAAATAAAATCTAAATTAAATTTGCTAATGAAAGACTTAGGAACGTGGATAGGACTTACGCAAAACTTCATCCTGTCTCTAGCTTCCCTCTCCTTTATAAGGAGAGGGATTGAGGGTGAGGTAAGCCAGGGGCATAAATTGTATGTTATTTAATTCTTATTCCTTAGCTGATAACTAAGATATTTATATTAAAAGTTTTGGAGTGATTATTATGCACACAGTTTCAGGAGTTTCAGCCCTATCTTTAAAGGTTGCTAGCGCTGATCCGAAAGGTAAAAAGAGTTGGTGCGTTAGCCTCCGGCATAACACACCCTACGATAATACTGCTAATCTCCTATTGTTCTAACATTTGGAAGAATCGGGTAAAATAATCTGGAAAAGTTTTCGCTGTACAACCAGGATCTTTAATTACAATTCCTGGAACCTTCAAGCCAGTGACAGCAAAAGCCATCGCCATTCGATGATCGTGATAGGTTTCAATCGCCGCCGGGGTAATGGGGCTAGGTTCAATATAAAGTCCATCTGCAAATTCTTCAACTTTGACTCCCAGGCGACGCAACTCGGTAACAACGGCGCGAATGCGTTCGGTTTCTTTATATCGAATATGTTCCACGTTGCGAATGGTAATCGGTGAACTGGCAAAAGGCGCGATCGCTGCTAATGTTTGCACCAAATCTGATATATCATTCATATCAATGTCGATGCCTTGCAATTGCTTTGGCCCCGTCACTTCAGTGTAATCATCCGAATCCTTAATTTCGCAACCCATCTGTTCTAAAACATTCAGCCACAGAATATCACCCTGACAGGATTGTTTAGTCAAATGTTTGACGCGCACCCGTCCACCCGTGACGGCGGCGGCGGCAAAAAAGTAAGAAGCATTTGACGCATCAGGTTCTATTGTGTAATGTCGAGCTTGATAAGGTTGACCAGCTTTAATCTGAAATTGGTTCTCGCCGATTTCAATCACCTCCACGCCAAAATCCGTCATTAGGCGACAGGTCATTTTGATGTAAGACTGAGAAACCAGTGTACCCTCAACCTCAAAAATCGTATCCTTTTGAGCATAAGGCGCAATCATCAGCAATGCCGAAAGTTGCTGACTTGTTTGGTTGGCTTTCAGGCGAAAATTTCCGCCAGCGAATTGCCGACTATAGAGGGTGTAGGGCATAAACCCGGAATTTCCCTCAAAGTTAACAGTTGCTCCACCAATTTGCAGCACCGTCAACAAGTCGCCCATCGGTCGTTCTCGCATCCGAGTCACGCCATCTAGCCGATATTCGCCGTTACCCAGTGCCACTAGCGCCGAAATAAACCGTGCTGTAGTACCTGATAAACCCACAAATAAATCTGCCCGTTTAGCTGGAATGTCGCCTCCCCTTCCTGTAACCTGAATCTGAGCCAAATCAGGATTCAAAGTAATGGGAATGCCTAATTGCTCTACGCATTTGGCAAAATACTCGCTGTCTTCACTAAATAAGGCATTTTCTAAAATGGAGTCACCTTGCGCCAAAGCTGCGACAAGCAACGCCCGATTGGTAAGACTTTTAGAACCGGGAATTTCTACCGTGGCATCTACTGGCCGATTTAAAGCAGGTATTGCAATGGTATCCACGTTAAACCTCTACGTAGGCGATCAGCTACAACTTTATATATTGCCATATCGTAAGCAAAAGGGGCAGGGGAGGCAGGGGAAGAAGAATTATTGATTATTGACCAATGCTCAATCTGACTAATTTAGCGGAGATGATATAGGAATCCGGTTTGATTTATGAAAAGATATGTAGGGTGTGTTAGCGACAGCGTAACGCACCAAACCCTTGATAATGGTGCGTTACGAACTTCGTTCTAACACACCCTACAATACCTAATTTTGTTCAAAAATCAAGTAGGAGTCCTATATTACACATATAGAACTTATATTTGATTTCAGATTGCTATATAACAGACATAACCCTTTAACTTAATCTGACTTTTCACGGGATCTGGAAAACCTCACTTCTATTTCTCTCTCCTAGAAGGAGAGAGACTTTGAATTTTCCCCCTTCCCGATGCGGGAAGGGGGTTAGGGGGTTAGGTTTAACGCAAGCTTTTCCACATGACGTGAAAAGTAAGTAACTTAATCTTGATGGGATTTCAGTTATTGTTAATGATTAATTCTTCTTTAATGAAAGTGAATTAAACAAAAAAATATCTTACAATTGAAAAATAAATATTGATAAACAGGTGAAACTTTACAAGCATAATCACCTACATCATGCCTGGGAAACAATAGAAAAACGCATAGCCGATGATTAACGTACTATGGCTACAGGGTGGTGCTTGTTCAGGCAACACCATGTCATTTCTCAACGCTGAAGAACCGACTGTCTGCGATTTGATTGCCGATTTTGGTATCAATTTACTTTGGCATCCTTCCTTGGGATTGGAACTAGGTAACAACTTACAAACACTGCTACGAAATTGCATTTCTGGCACAATTCCCCTAGATATCTTGGTATTTGAAGGCAGTGTTGTCAACGCCCCCAACGGCACCGGCGAATGGAATCGTTTTGCCGATCGCGCCATGAAAGATTGGTTAGCAGACCTGGCCCAAGTTGCTAAATTTATCGTAGCGGTGGGAGATTGTGCCACATGGGGAGGAATTCCCGCTATGTCACCCAACCCCAGCGAATCAGAAGGTTTGCAATTTCTCAAACGTCAAGAAGGCGGCTTTTTAGGGAAAGATTTCGTATCGCAAGCCGGATTACCTGTAATTAATATACCTGGATGTCCCGCCCATCCCGACTGGATTACACAGATATTAGTTGCGATCGCTACTGGACGCATAGCAGACATTGCTTTCGATGAACTAAATCGTCCCCAAACTTTCTTCAACACCTATACCCAAACAGGTTGTACCCGCAACGTCCACTTTGCCTACAAAGCCTCAACCGCCGAATTTGGTCAGCGTAAAGGCTGCCTATTTTATGACTTGGGTTGTCGCGGCCCTATGACTCATTCCTCCTGCAACCGCATCTTATGGAATCGCGTCTCTTCCAAAACCCGCGCTGGGATGCCTTGTTTAGGTTGCACCGAACCAGAATTTCCCTTTTTTGACCTCAAACCTGGAACTGTATTTAAAACCCAAACAGTCATGGGAGTTCCCAAAGAATTACCGCCAGGAGTGAACAAAAAAGACTACGCCTTACTCACAATGGTCGCCAAAGAGGCAGCACCACCTTGGGCAGAAGAAGACTTTTTTACAGTTTAGTCATTGGTCATTAGTCATTAGTCATTAAATTTTGTAGGGTGTGTTATCGCGTAGCGTAACGCACCACCTCAAATTTTAGGTGCGTTAGGACTAAAGTCCATAACGCACCCTACAAAACTACAAAACTTTAATGCTTATAAAAAATTAGGAGAAGAGAATGGGAATTCAATCATTAGATATATCGCCAGTTGGTAGAGTTGAAGGCGATTTAGATGTCCGAGTTGATATTGAGAACGGGCGGGTAGTCAACGCTTGGACACATGCCGAACTTTTCCGAGGATTTGAAGTAATCTTGCGCGGTAAAGATCCCCAAGCCGGATTAATTGTCACGCCTCGTATTTGCGGTATTTGCGGCGGTTCTCATCTAACTTGTGCATCTTGGGCATTAGATACAGCTTGGGAAACAGAAGTTCCTCGTAATGCAATTTTGGCCAGAAATTTAGGTCAAATTGTTGAAACAATCCAAAGTATACCCCGTTATTTTTATGGTTTGTTTGCCATTGATTTAACTAATAAGAAATACCGTAATAGTCGCTTTTATGACGAAGCTGTGAGACGCTTTGCCGCCTTCACAGGCAAATCTTACGAACTAGGCATCACAATTTCCGCGAAACCTGTAGAAATTTATGCACTACTGGGCGGACAATGGCCCCACAGCAGTTATATGGTGCCTGGTGGCGTGATGTGCGCCCCAACCCTTACAGACATTACCCGCGCTTGGGCAATTCTCGAATACTTCCGCACCAATTGGTTAGAACCAGTGTGGTTAGGTTGTTCTTTAGAACGTTACGAACAAATCGAGACTTATGACGACTTCAGAGACTGGTTAGATGAAGACCGAAATCATCGAGATTCTGACTTAGGTTTTTATTGGCGCATGGGTTTAGACATCGGTTTAGATAGATATGGCGCTGGTGTTGGTAAATATGTCACTTGGGGATATTTAGCCCATGAAGATAAATACCAAAAGCCGACTATTGAAGGACGAAATGCGGCGATGATCATGAAAAGTGGAGTGTATGACAGCTTCACACACACTCACACCTTAATGGATCAGTCATTTACCCGCGAGAATACAACTCACTCCTGGTACGATGAAGGGACAGCAGACATTCACCCTAGCGATCGCACCACTAAACCGACCGCAATCAATACAAAAGACTTTGATAACGCCTACTCTTGGTCGAGTGCAGTCCTTCACAAAGACTTCGGACGTTTGGAAACTGGACCCTTAGCCCGTCAGTTAGTTGCGGGTGGTAAACATGGCGAATCTTGGCAACACTACGACGGCTTGATCCTTGATGTCTTCAAAAAGATGGGTGGTGCTAGTATTCATGTGCGTCAGTTAGCACGACTTCACGAACTTGTCAAGTTATATCGGCAAGCCGAACACTGTTTGCGCGAATTCAAATTAAACGACCCCTGGTATATCAAACCCAAAGAAAAAGATGGTCGCGGTTGGGGTGCAACGGAAGCAGCGCGAGGTTCCTTATCTCACTGGGTAGAAGTGGAGGGCGGTAAGATTAAGAATTACCAGGTGATTGCCCCAGGTACTTGGAATATTGGCCCTCGTGACGGTGAAGGTATCCGCGGCCCAATTGAAGAAGCTTTAATTGGGACACCCATTTACGATTCTAGCGACCCGGTGGAAGTTGGTCATGTGGCGCGATCGTTTGATTCATGTTTAGTGTGTACAGTTCACGCCCATGATGCTAAGACTGGTGAAGAGTTGGCGCGTTTTCGGACAGCTTAATTCTCAAATATTCAGATTGTCTAGCACAATGCATATTGAGTTACACTGGCTCTACAAGTGGTTGCAATTTTGCTAGACATACTTTGTATGGCTGAAATTATTGAGATACCTGTTGAGTTGACTCATTTTCAACTTCCTGAAGCTGTCCAAGAGCGTCTGCAATTTCTGCTAGATCGCCAAGATACAGGCGAAGTGATTACCCAAGCAGAATGACGAGAAGCAGAAGGGCTGGTTGAGTTGGCAGAGTTTTTATCTCTGCTGCACTTGCGCTCGCAGCGTGTGATGTAGCAGGGATAAATGGTAACGATTTCAGTTACTTTACCCCTTATGCGATCGCTCTCACCAAGAGCATCTTTATTGATTGGATATCTAGGTGTCCAATAAAGTAGGTAAAGCCTTGAGCGATCGCTCCTACCCAAGAGCATCTATTTTTGCAGTGCTTGAAAAATACTTATTTTGAATTGAGAACTGGAGGGCGATCGCCCTGTTCAGGATTATGAAAATTTTTTCTTTCCTTAGTAATTTTGGTGCTGCTTTTGGGAGTTCTAAGTAGAGAGCTAAAATCCCTATATCCAATAGATGCTTTTAGAGGTGCGATTATTATATTGGCTAACACACCGCGTAGTCTCACGGTTTCGAGTCTTCAGCCTGTGGATGATGCGGCGAAAGTCACTCTGGGCAAACACTATGGTCACGGTCAAACCAAACAATATAGTAAATAGAATCTATCCTAAAGCCGAAGATACGTTTCTTTTGGCAAACACGCATTTCTGAAATAGTAGCATCATCACTGACGCTGGTTGGAACAGTTGGATGCTGTTTGATGACTTTAAATCCACAACCGACTGATTCACTTTTAGCTCTAGACCCCTGAGATTTTATTTGGAGCCAAGTATGCCTTTCAATTTTTTGTAGCGCTCGGATTAAATCGTCTATTTCGTCTGCTTCCCAATTTGACAAACACCATCGATTTTGATCTGCGTGTGTGAACCTAAAGCTTGGATTTAGATGATCGGTTGTTTCTCCTTGTGTTGCTTTGGCTGTAGCTTCTTCAGAGATTTTCTTGGATTTCTTTTCAATCTTTTGTTTTGGTAGACGCTTTTTGGGCATCAATCTTCAACTAGGTATTTCTCGTAGTAAGATTTCATTGTCTCATGAGAAATAACTTCTTGGGACTTTTCACCAGGGTCTAAGCCTTTACGAGCTTGTACCCAAGGATGTTCGTCGTGAGTTAATTTTTCAAGTTGCCTAGCACCTAACTCACCGTAGGCATTCCAAACTTCTTCTAGTACTTCAATCTCGTCTTCAGAAAAATCTAGGTCATATGTCTCTGGTTCAGGGATAGCAGTATGTTTATAATCCCTATAACTATTCCAGACATCGTATACTACAGGGCCATGAGGCCATGCTTGAATTTGTTCAGGAAACAGAGGCAGGTCTTGCAATACTAAACTCCAAGCTTGAGCATAATACACAAGCTTTTGAAGCTTTAATGCTGATATTGTGTCACCAGCTTCTCTGTCAATCCGACAAATAAAGTATTTGGCAACATCAAGGGCGCTTGGCATACTGTTTACTGCTTAAAGTAGTACAACTGTTCCGACACTTCTATTCTCGCATAATTAGCTTGTCAAGTGAGATGCTTAGGCAAAAACTTTAATGAAAGCAAAGCGATCGCCCTGTTCGGGATTGTGAAAAATTTTTCTTTCCTTAGTGATTTTAGCGCTGCTTTTGGGCTTTCACTCATAGGTATTGCGATCGCCTCACTCGACCATTGAAAAGCGGAGAAAAACTGCGCTTCGACTTGAAAAAAGTGTCACGTTCATTCTTAGGTTTGCAGTTAACGAGCGTGCCATTCGGTTATAAGCAAGTATAATTTAGATGCGTTTGCCCTGGAGTTTGTCCTCCTTAAAGCCAAGGAAAAACTAATGAGACACTTTACTAAAAAAATGGGTAAAAGCCCCGTCCTTCTAGGACGGCTTTAATTGATTCTGTATATATTTTTTTAGCACTTCTAGGGGTGCGCCTCCCACAGAGGATGCAAAATAGCTAGGACTCCATAAAGCCTCTTTCCCCAGTGGCTTTTTAAATCCCTCCTGCCCATATCGACGGCTCGAAACACCCTTAAGTGCATTCACTATTTCAGAGATAGACAACTTGGGAGGATATTCAATTAATACGTGGATGTCATCCACCTCCCGATTGAATTCCTGTACTTTGAAATTCATTTTTTCAGCGACTTCACTAAATAAACCCCGCCCTTAAGGGCGAGGTCTTTATAGACTTAGTTTAATCTTATGGAAACCGTAAATATTGATCAAGCTAAAACGAATCTCTCAAAGCTGTTATCACGCGTAGAACTTGGAGAAGAAATCATTATTTCCAACCGAGGCATTCCGATCGCCAAGTTAGTTCCGTTTCGCTCCTCATCAAATCGACTCAATAGTTTAGGGCAGGATCAAGGGCGTTTTGTTGTGCCGAATGACTTCAATACTCCTTTGCCAGAATAAATTTTGGCAACATTTGAGGGCGGTGAGAAGTAAAACTCCTGCTAGATACCGAGTGCTTCCTATTTTGGCGATGCCTACGGCCAGCTACGCATTTGCTATTTCGGAGTTCGCATTTGCTATTTCGGCGATCGCATTTGCTATTTCGGTAATGCCTACAGCTGGCTACGCCTACGCATTTGCTATTTCGCCGACTACATTTGCTACTTCGGTGATCGCATTTGCTATTTCGGTGATGCCTACAGCTGGCTACGCCTACGCATTTGCTACTTCGGCGATCGCTCCATCAACTCTTTTAACCTGGTAAAAATGTCGCAATAAACTTTTTAACCGCTTTGGGTTCTTGCATCAATTGCTCATTGCTTCATGCCCAATTCCCAATGCCCAATGCCCTTTTATTCAAAACTCGTAGCGTAACACACTAAAACTGATAGAAACAGTGCGTTAGGCTTGGCTTAATTCACTTCAACAAAACAGAAATTTACAAGGTAAGCTTGTGTCTGATTTAGCGCTACACGAATATCTCCCTCGCGTTCCCGATGCAGGATTGCAAGAATACATAGAATGGTGTGTTTTAGAGCAGGCAAAAGCCGCAGAATGTAACTTTACTCCAGATACAAGTAAGTTAGATAATTTGCCGCCAGCAGACTACATCCCTAAACTTGTCGATCAGTTCATGAAAGTTAAACCAGACCCAATTAGAGCAGGTTTAGTAGCAGCGATCGCAGGTAAAGAAGCTGACAAACACGCTTTATCAGGTTTAGCGATCGCTGCCGATTTTGTATCCCTTTATGTCAAGTACTTAATCCCTAAAGAGGGAAGTACTAGAGAAGAGGCTGAAGAACTCTTGACTAAAGCATCACAACATCAGTCTGAGAAACTTACTGAAATTGCCAAGAAACATGGTGTAGAGTTATAGTTTCCTGCTGATAAATTATTTTTCAGAGGCTTTGTCTGTATTTTGGACTTTAGACAAAAAGCTTTGTTTGCGAATGTCATTTGCAAACAAAGCTTCTGGCCATCATAAATTACCTGATTCTAGTAATACAACGCGATCGCCAAACTTAACCGCCAGTTTACGATCACAAGTCAGCACTTGAGTATCAGCTTGAATTGCTGCTGCCACGAATAACGTATCGTAGAACGAATGACTTGCCTCGACTGCCAGTTTTAGAGCAACATCCCGAATTTGAGAACTAGAAATAATTACATCAACCAATGCCTCAGCATCTTGCAGCGCATCTAAACCTATTTGCAACGGTAGTTGCCGGAATTGTATCCATTGCCAAATCACATTGCCCAACTCGGCAAACAACGAATCAGGCACCACAATCTGATCTACAGTTTCTAAAGCAGCGATCGCCTCTTCACACCTGTCCTCTACGTGTAAGAGCGCATAGGCAAATATCATTGTATCAATCACCATCAGGGTCGTCCTTCTGATTTCCAAGTCTGTACCCGACTTTCTGATTCCATCGGTAACGCTTCCGCCCGTTGACGAATACGAGCAAGCACTTCATCACGTTGGCCATAGCGTTTTTGCAACAAATCGCGGACTTCTTGCTCCATCGAAATCCCCTTTTGTCCCGCCAAGCGTTTAATGCGATCGACTAACTCATCAGATATATTGCGAATGGTAATTGTTGCCATACTGCCTCCTTTGCTAGTGCTATTCGACTAGCGGATTATTACCTTTATGCTAGCAGTTTGCTGGCATATGAATAGCCTAAATTATTTCAGCATCCCTACCTGAATATCCGCCTCCAGCTTTGCCAAATTAGCTGAAGCAAAAAGAAAGTTTGAAAACACGCCTTAGTGGTTAAGCAAGGCGACTCTTTATCTTAAAATTGAGGAAACACATTTAACTTTATAGTTAATGGACAAAATTGTAGTTAACTCGCAAATTCATTTTGGTAAACCTTGCATAGCAGGAACACGCATTACTGTACAAAGCATTCTTGAACTACTCAATGATGGGCTTTCTTTTGAAGAAATTATCCGAGACTACTATCCAGAGCTACAAATTGAGGATATTCGTGCCTGCTTACGATACGCGATCGCGCTGGTGGCAGCTGAAGACATTCACTTAGTATCTATTTGAGCATGAGATTCTTACTAGATAGCATCACAACATCAGTCTGATAAACTTACTTAAATTGCCAATAAACATGGTGTAGAGTTATAGTTTCCTGTGATAGTTCAATGGATAAACTAAGTCATTATAGAAATATTATTAAAAATATTCTCATAGAATATGACCGCCTCTGCAATAGCTCACCTGATGACGACGTAGAGAGCCTTTAGCACTCGATGATGAACGCGATCAATATCTATGGTTTCAGCTTGGCTAGCAAAAAAATCGCCGAATTAAAGGCATTACTGTACATATTCGCATTAAAAATAACAAAATTTGGATCGAAGAAGATTGGACTGAAGAAGGTATCGCCACCGAATTATTAAACGCAGGGGTTCCCCAAAGTGATATTGTGTTAGCTTTTCATCCTCCAAGCGATCGCGCTTTAACTGAATTTGCAACTGCTTAAGCTATTAAACCTTATTCCATGCTAACTATTATTGGTTGTGGAAATCTCAATCGCAGTGACGACGCAGTAGGCGTAATCATCGCCCAGCGCTTACAAAAATATCTAGCTGAAAACCCTCATCCTAATGTGCGAGTTTATGACTGTGGCACCGCAGGGATGGAAGTAATGTTTCAAGCTAGAGGTAGTAAACAATTAGTAATTATTGATGCAAGTTCAACTGGTTCAGAACCGGGTGCTGTGTTTAAAGTTCCAGGAAAAGAACTGGAAGCTTTGCCAGAACCTAGTTATAACTTGCATGATTTTCGTTGGGATAATGCTTTAGCCGCCGGACGGAAAATCTTTAAAAATGACTTTCCCGAAGAGGTGACAGTTTATTTAATTGAGGCGGCAAATCTTGCTTTTGGACTGGAGTTAAGTCCTGCTATCAAACATTCTGCTGATTTGGTTTTTGAAGAGGTAGCTGCACTTATCAGCCAAAACCATGAGTAGTACTTTTCAATTTCAAACTCCTGTACAGACGCGATTAATCGCGTCTCTCCAAACTCCTAACTCCTAACTCCTAACTATTCTCTTATGCCCAATCCCGATAAACAGAAAGTTCATCTACCCTCATTTCAAAAGGTACGCCTTGACTCTCTGGCGGACAAACACGGATTTTAGCACTGCTGACAACTCCGTAGAGTAATGTCCCCATTGGCACTATTTTTTGCAAAATACGCCAATTAGTAACTTGATCGGGACATTCAATTACCAATGTTAGAGCATTGGCATGGGTTGTGACATACCACCGACAATTAGATAGAAGATTTTGAATGATGCGATCGCAAGCATCATAAAAGTATCTACTAATAGAATACTCTAGTTGCTGCCGCAGTATAATATCTGCCGATGTCGGTTGCATAGGATGTGAGTCATCACCATTAAAGTAATACATCTTTCTAGCCATCTCTCTTTAGCTTCCTGCTTATATTCCAATTACCATTCCATAAAGTACATCTTTATTTGTTTCTAATAATTCCTGGGTTTCATCATCATAATAAGCACCTATTCCACTACATTGAATTCCCAAATAATTACTAGTTAAATAAAGTCTCTGTGCTAGAAAACCAGCTATTTGCATAGCAGTTTGATAATTTAAATAATCTGACACAAAAAATAAAGTTACAGCGCTATCTTTAGCAATAGCCTGATTAATACATAAGTAACCCGTCTTTTCACTAAAATTACCCGTCTTAACCAGATACGTACCTTTATATAACCCAGGTGTCATTCCCTCTACTCGATGCACCACTGAGTAAATTTCTATTTCCTCATAATTTTCTGTCGGTATTGGCTGCTGAAGTTGCTGCATTATATATAAATAATCTTCTTGAGAAATAGACTCTTTCCGGAAACGTCTAATAGAACGTCTATCCCAAACTGTTTGATAAAATTTATCCTTGTCAAAGTCAAATTGAGGATACTCTAATTTCTGCTGACGGCTCTTTTGTAGAGTAGTTGCTTTATAGGCATCTTCAATAAATTGATTAGATTCAAAATAATCAGTACCGCAGACAAAAGGAACTTTCAGCCTTAAGTGTCTGATTTTCTTGTCTTGTACTTCTCCTGACACCGCACAAGCAGTAATAAACTCCTTATTCTCAAATCCCAAATCTGAATTGAGCGCAAGTTTATCAAAGTCGAAAATTAATTGTATATCTCGGTTGTGGAGAAAAGCTGAAGCTGCTAACGCACCTAAATGATGCCCGCTATCTAATAAGCAATATCTTATGCTTCTATTTTGATATTTCCAGCTAGACCTATAATAAACACAACTAATTAAAAAGATGAATCCGTTGATACTTTTCCCCGGTATAATATAACTCTCTAACCCATCATCAATTAATTCATAGATAAGAGTTAGACAATTATTCTCAACTTCTAGATGATATATACCATCTACTATTCCCTCGATACCGCGAACCTGTACGTAAACTTCTGTGGGGTACAGAGCGCCTGCTGATGGATTCACTCGCAGTTTATAAGGGCCATCTTTATACACTTTCTCCAGGGTTATTGCACTGGTTAAGGAGATAAAAGAATGAACAGGATTATTGAGATTTAATTTTACTCTCCGATAAAATTTTGGATAAACTTTAAATGGAGATGGCTGCGTTGAAGCATCTACATAATTTGGATCAATTTGTACCGATAAGTAAGAATGCTTGGTAGCTTCATGATAAGCTTTGCCCGATATTTGACTTTGTGGCATTTTTAAGTATTCTTAAAACTTCTACATTGCTTGCAAAATCCATAGCTTTATAGTCGTCTAAGTTTTTCAAATTTAAGTTAGGATGATGCGGTAAAAGTAACTTAACGACTTCTGTCTTTCCGGCTGATGCTGCATACATTAAAACAGTTGCACCGTTATCATTTTGATTGTCAATATTAATATTGACAGCCAGTAGTAAATTAATTAAATCGTAGTGATTACCAAAACAAGCAAACCACAAAGCATTATTGCGATCGCTATTTCGAGCATTGATATCCGCACCTGCATCAATCAGTTCCTTAACGACTGCATAAACTCCCTCTCTTGTAGCTTTCATCAAAGCTGTATCGCCATTTTCACCTGGCTGATTTAAATTCCCAGGATTATAGCCTTTTGCTATTAGCCATTGGGTTGTTGCTTCACTCAAATCTTGCCTGTTTACTTGGCTCATAATTGTTCCTTAAATGTCACAAACCTAAGTTATTTCTCAGCATAAACTTGCTTGGAAAACTTAATGGTGGGCATTACCCACCATTATTTGAAAATGCTATACGAGTAGCTAAAGTCTATTACTTGAATAAACCAACTAGTAATAAGTTGACTAGCAACAATTGAACTTAGTTATATATTATCACTCTAATAATTTTAAATTCTGAATCATTTGTAAAGAAAAAATCTTGAGAAACACTGAAAATGCAGCATTTTTTACAATTTTATTTCATCATCTAGACTAATAGCAGATAGTCTCAACTTAACGTTGAAAGGGCGGTTATAAAACGTAACTAGATGAGGCAAAACCCAGGTCGGTGTGGCTCTTGTTTGTGTAGCCGCGAATGACCTTCGCCAGGGCTGTGCTACTAAATACTAGCGATATCTAAAATGTGAAACGCCTACCCATGATCAATACCTGAAAATGCTCAAATTTGATGTAATATTTTCATTGAATATTATGTTTAATCAAACAGAAATATTACACTGAGATTTACTTTATGTCAGTGACACTTATTAAGAAATATAAATTAGTTCATTTTCTTTACAAAAATGTGCTTTAAAGTATGCTAGTTTATTTAAGTATTAAGTAAATCAGAGACAAAAAATGGAAATTAGCGCTCGCAATTCTCTCAAAGGTACTGTCAAAAAAGTTGTGCATGGTGGAGTTAATACTGAGATAACTTTAGAATTGGCACCAGGAATAGAGTTAGTGTCAATCATCACAAAATCATCTGCGGAAACGCTGGGACTTGTAGAAGGTAAGCAGGCTCATGCCGTGATTAAATCATCAGATGTGATAGTTGCTGTTGATTAAAAAATAGGCAAGTTGCCTTTTCTTGCAAGCAGCTCTATCTCTAATACCAAATCAGGGTTAGCGCATTTCAAAACCTATTGACAAGCGGACTTATTTGATCTGCAAGATCGGTTTGAAAGTGGCACTATCCGAGTTAGGGTAGAACTCTTACCATCTAGCCGCAAGATCAAAATAATGCCAACAGGATTTGAGAACAAGAAAAGCAAGAAAAGCAACAGCAAATCCCAAACTCAACACTCTGCTAGAATCCACCTATAAATAGGGTTTGAGACGCGCTAACTCTGGATTTACTTTTCTTTCGTACTAAAGTTGTCAAAGCTTATAAAGACAGTAGAGAAATTTATAAAAAATTAGATGCAGCTTATCTTCAAATAGAAGCAAAGATTGATAAAATGCCTAAATTAGGCGAGTAAGAATCTATGGTTGCAGCGAATTTAACTAACTAAAAAAAACCAGTTAAAAGCTTTACCACAGCTAGCACTAATATATACCCGTCTGCTGCAAAATTTAGAAGATTACCAAAATATCCTTTTTGTATCACTCTCCGAAAACAAAAATCAAAGGCAAATTTTAAAACTCTGACTGGTATTAGGTTTGTGGCTTTATATCTTTATGGCAAATACTATTTTAATTACCGATTCCCTGGTTGAAAATCCTGTACCGAAACCAGTAATCATTCGACTAGAAAACATTTTCAAGATTTATGGTAGTGGCGAAACAGAAATCCGAGCGCTGAATGATGTCAACCTAATTGTGGAACAGGGCGAATATTGTGCAATCATGGGACCTTCAGGTTCTGGTAAATCCACAGCCATGAATATTATTGGTTGTCTAGATCGTCCTACTTCTGGACATTATTACTTAGATAATCTTGATGTAGCCCAAATGGACGATCGCTCATTGGCACACATCCGTAATAAAAAGCTGGGGTTTGTGTTCCAACAATTCCACCTATTGCCCCAACTAACAGCATTAGAAAATGTGATGCTGCCGATGGTGTATGCTGGCCTAAATCCAAAAGAAAGAAGCGATCGCGCAATAGTTGCACTGACGCGAGTCGGTTTAGCAAATCGCCTCAACAACAAACCAACTCAACTATCTGGTGGACAACAACAACGAGTAGCGATCGCTCGTGCGATCGTTAATCGTCCCGTAGTACTCCTAGCTGATGAACCCACAGGCGCACTTGATTCCCACACAACCCAAGAAGTCTTAGATATTTTTGGCGAACTAAATTCCAGCGGAATCACGGTTGTCATGGTGACACATGAACCAGAAGTTGCTCGTCAAACCCAGCGCATCGTTTGGTTCCGTGATGGTGAAGTAGTACATTCTAACCTCACCCCAGCCGACTTGAATCACCTTGCTGTTTAAAGTCCGCGTTCGCCCTTGGCGTTCTGGCAGGGTAGGTAAACTTCTCTACCAGACGCTAGGCGAACGTTAATGTAGTCGCTATTTCTAGTCGCCAGGGCTGATAAATGGGGTTTTGATATGATTATAAACTCGGCGTTTTCCCAGTTTCTGCTTGCGTTGCGATTGGCTTAACATCGGTGTAACCCACTTCACCAGCTATTGTCCGAAACACCGACATTTGTTCTTCAAATTCTAATCCTTCAATTTGCGAAAGCAAATCTTTAATTTCTTTAGTTGGCTGGTAGGTGCTTGGCAAATCAACCACCGTATCTCCCATAGCTACCGCCCAAGCATACCAAACTAACAGCTGGTTGTTTTCTTTTATCGCCCCATAAGCACGGGAATATTCTGTATCTTTGCGGTTAACAATATCCCGCATAATATCTAGTTGCTGCTCATCTGATAATTCAAAATAATCTCCAAGCAGAAGTGGTGCTAACTCTGGTTCGGCAGCAGCTGGAGCAGCTGGGGTGATCGAGTCACCCATTTTTTTATAAACCAAATAGAACCAGGCTAATTTTGCATCAGTATCTAAGGCGTTAAACGCATCCACCAATTTTTGAGTTTCATTGCTCTGGGCTTGAGAAATAGTTTTATCGTAACTTGCAGTCATAAATTTGTTTCCAAGGAAATTTTACACGCCAAACTAAGTGGTACCAGAGTTTGATAATCAGATTCTACTACCCATAGAAAGAGTTAAATTAATTTAAAATTGCAGCTTTAATCTACCTTTTAATAGAGGTAAAAGTCTCCCCCAAGAAGCAAGAAAGCAGCATATTACTTTGCTATAATTACCACAACAATAAAAAATTTACCTAAGGTTTTAATTATGCCTGATGAAGAAGTGAAGCCCAATTTAAATGAAGCTTCCACCCAGGATGCACAATTAGCTGCCGATAGCATAGCTAGTGGTGAAGAAAAAGCGCCAACGGTCAATTTTGATGCTGATTATGCAACTGCACAAAAATTTAGCGTGAGTGAAGTTGACCGCACAGGTAAAGGTGCAGCAGCAGCCGAAGCAGCGACTGCACCTAAAAATCAAACCTCTAAACCACAAGACACAAAAACTCAAACGCAGTCAACTGGTAATCCTGATGATTTTATGGAGTTAGCAAAGGAAGTTGGGAATTCTCCGAATGAGGGTGTAACTAATGTCAGTGATGATCTAGTACAACAAGCTTTGGAAAAGGGCGAACGGAAAAATTAAGTTTTCCGGATATCTTACTATTTTGTAGGGTGGGCAATCTCACAAATATTAAAATTGAAGTTATCGGCATTGCTAGACATTGCCCACCTTACTGTTTTAGTAAATCGTCAATAGTTAAGATTTTCACTATCTACTTTTGAATATTGATTGATTGATTAATTAACAACCATTCATCACTTCTAATAGTTCGCTAGGTTGCTGAATTAAATAATCTGGATTTTGCTTGGCTAATACTTCTGATGAGTTAAAGCCCCAAGTCACTGCAATTACTTGGATATTTGCTTTTTTTGATGCTTCTATATCTCTGGTTTCATCTCCGACATAAATAACTTCTTGAGGTTTGAGTTGATTTTGCCTTAATACATTATTGATTATGGTTGTTTTGCCAAAAATTGTAATTCCTGAGTAGATAAAATCAAATAGGTGATTTAAATCATTAATTGTCAGGAATTGCGTCACATTTTCTTTAGAATTAGAAGTGATAATGCCCAGCTTATATCCTTGATTTTGGAGTTCTATTAATGCTTCTTTAATTCCCGGAATGGGCTTTAACTCTGGGATTTTGTTTTTTAATTCCCCTTTAACTTTTTTAACTAGAAAAGGTATCTTAAATAGAGAAACTCCTGAGTACTTAATAATTTCCCTAGATGTGAAGTTTTTAAGGACGGCTAATTGCTCTGGGCTTATTTGTCTATAACCAAAGTCTACAGCTAGACGATTAGCAATACTTACAAGGGCATCTACTGTATCAGCAATTGTGCCATCAAAATCAAAAATAATTACTTTCGGGGTCATTCTTTCGCCTGGATGCGTCAAGATTAGCTAGGGCGTTGCGTCGTAACATTTCTGGCTTAATCCGCCGCAAGGCAGATGCTGGAAATCGTTTATCCCACTCCTGATCTGAGATTTGGGCTAATTCTAGCAGTTGGGGAGCAATATTCCCAGGATAAGGCTGAAACTCTGCAATATCAGTTGTGCTGGCAAAACGTTGATTCCAAGGACAAACATCTTGGCAAATATCGCAACCAGCAACCCAGCCTTGCAAATGGGGTATGATTGTCTCTGGTAATTCCTCGGCTCGATTTTCAATGGTATGATAAGCAATGCAGCGATTAGCATCCACTACAAAAGGCTGAGTAATTGCACCCGTAGGACAAGCTTGAAGACAACGAGTACAGCTACCGCAGTGTTCTGTATGCGGGCGATCGCTCTCTAATTCCAAATTGGTCAACACTTCTCCCAAAAATACCCAAGAGCCATATTCTGGTGTAATCACATTACCATTTTTGGCAATCCAACCAATTCCGGCTTGTTGAGCTAAGACTTTATCTTGCACCGGGCCAGTATCTGCATAATAGCGAGCTTCTACGCCTTGATCAAGTGATTCTAGCCATGTAGATAGCTGTTTGAGTTTTTTATCTATCACCTTGTGATAATCCCTTCCCCAACCATAACGGGAAATTTTCGCATATTCCTCGCCTTCGGGACGTTGATCTGGTGTGTAGTAATTTAGCGCCACACACACTAGCGATCGCGCCTGTGGCATCACTAAGCTGATATCCTGACGCTTGGGATTAGCCATCCATTCCATATCGGCGTGATAACCCAGTTCAATCCATGCTTGTAACCTCTGCGCTTCTGTGGCATCTACCCTATCTACAGCAGCAATTCCAACTTTGTGAAAGCCCAATTCCCTGGCTTTTTCTTTCACTACACTGCTGCTTGTTACGGAATACTGATTCATTTTTTTATTGGGATTTTGCCTAAATAAAGGCGATCTAATTTTATATTACATAGTCAATCCCTTTGATTAAGATTTGTTACTTCCATACATATAAATTTTATTTATAGCCCAATGCGTTGCCTGCCCCATCTTGAGTGAGCTTAATTTCCTCCTTTTTAAGGCTACGGTATACACACAAGTCATCGAATTACCCAAAACAAAAACCTCACCCTGTCCTGACAGACATCCCTCTCCTTACCAAGGAGAGGGAAAGGTTTTGCGTAGCAGAACCAGGGTGAGGTGGTTTTCTTAGGCTATTCGATAAACCGTAAATTGCGTCAAGAAAGACTTGTGTGTACACGGTAGCCTTTTTAAGGAGGGTTAGGACTGCGTCGTACTGAATTCTGCTGTAAAACTTCCATCGTGAGGAAGATTTACCAATATATGGTAATCTATCTCAACAGCAGCTTTCTTTTTAACTATTTTTGTATTGAAATTAATATTCAGCTAGCATGACACAGGTAATTTTATGACCTCTGCTGAATTTAGATCGCCAGGGCAGTTGAAAGGAGAATTCCAGATTGAGGGAATTACAGAACCAAGTATACTGCGTTATTTTGAAACCTTAAATGCCGGAGAATTTGAGGCAACTGCTGCCTTGTTTGCGGTAGATGGTGTAATGCGTCCACCATTTGAATCTGATATTGTGGGGACAGATGCGATCGCAGCCTACTTAAAACAAGAAGGTCAAAACATTAAAGCTTACCCCAACACCGGAATAGCCGAGACTTTAGAAAACGGTGATCTCCAAGTCCAGGTAACAGGCAAAGCCCAAACTTCCTGGTGTAGTGTAAATGTCTTGTGGCTATTTATTCTCAACCAACAACGGCAAATTTCCTATACTAGAATCAAACTTTTAGCTTCTCCCCAAGAGTTACTTTCTTTACAGCGTGAAAAGTAGGAAATAAATATAATGGCTTTATTCTGACTCCTGAGTTCTGAATTGTTCAATAAAATTTGAAAAATAGGAACTTTTGTCTATTTGACTAATTCAGGTAAAGTAGCTTCTAACTTGAGACAGTTGGCACCATTAATCTGCAACTGATACTCGACCTTATCCATAAGACGATTCATAATCATCCAACCATAACCACCTTCTTGTTTTTCCATAGGGTCTGGAGCGTAGTAGCTAGACATATCAAAGCCTTCGCCATAATCCCAAACTTCTAGGGAAAGCTCCCGACCTTTGAGTTCCAAACGCAGTAAAATCGGTAAATTTGGTTTCTCCTTGTGAGCATGACGGACTGCATTTGAGTAGGCTTCTACCAAAGCTAGTCTCAAACGACTTGATTGCCGTGACCAATCTACAGAGTCTCCTAACTGGATTTTCAAACATCCGAGCAACCAGTTTTCGACAATATTAAGAAAATTCAAGTCACTTGGTACATGAAGCTCACTTTTCATGACTTACAAAATCTCCAGTGAAAGTATAGTTTGATCATCTTCTTGAACCTGGTTATCTGCCTGGATGCGAGCTAGTAAATGCTTAAGAGAAAGCGGTTGTTCCTCTTGTTGTAAGAGTTGCCAAAGACCATCTTGATTCAGCATAGAACGGTTAACTGACTCAACGTCAGACTCGGTTTTTACTACTGAATAAAAATTAGTTGATACCATTGCTTCTGTAATTCCATCGCTGGCTAATAACAATGTGTCTCCAGCAGCGAGAACCAAACGACCAGACTGTGCCTGCCACTTAGGCAAGATCCCCAAAGGAATGCTGCGGACTTTGAGGTAATTGGGATTGTCGGCTAAAGCGCCTTGGCGTGACCATAATAGTGGATAGATATGACCAGCATTAGTGTAGACGAGTTCCTTAGTGGTAGGGGTATAACAGACTAACACAAGGGTGATAAAATAATTGTTGCTAATCAAGTCTTCACTGAGAGCATGGTTGAGGTTCTGCATGACCACATTTGGCTCGGCTGGTGCTTCTTGAGATAATTCCCGACGCAAAACTGAAATAATACTAGCCATAAATAAAGCCGCGGGGACGCCCTTGCCAGAAACGTCACCCACTGCTAGCCACAAGTCGCCTTTGGGATGAACAAAAACTTCAAAAAAATCGCCCCCTACTTCCCGCGCTGGATAACAGCAGGCTTGCACTTTCACACCTTTGATGTCAGGTAAACTTTGGCGTAGCAAGTTGTATTGAATTTGGCGAGCCACTTCCAACTCATTGTGAATCTGCTGTTGCTTTTCTTGGAGGCGCTGGTAGAATTTTGCTTGAGAGAGGGCTAAGGCTGCTTGTTCGGCAACATCTACAATCAGTTGGATGTCTTCGTCTTTCCAGGGGCGATCGCGTCCCCATTGGTGGAGGGCTAGCACAGCCAAGAGATGCTGCTGGTAGCTAAGTGGTACAACCAGGTGGTGAGAAGGATTACCGTTATATACATCTTCAGCAAGTTGATAATGACGGGTTTCCAGCACCTTTTCAATTAAAAGACTGGGATCGAAGAAGAAATCTGATACATCAGATTCCGAATCGGTGTAAAAAAACTGGTCTTGTGTGAGGCGATCGTCCTCCACTGGTCTGAGCAAGCAACTGGTAGCTTCAAATGTTTGTCCAATAGTTGCTACAATCTTTTGCAGCATACTGTCATAGTCTAAAGATTCCCGAATTGCAGTTGTTACCGCATTAAACAAAGATTCTCGCCGTAGGGACCGACGTAATTCTTGCGTGCGCTTCTTAACTAGGCGATATGTATCACTGGCTTGCTCAACTAACCCTCTCAGCCGATCCGGATTCCAGGGTTTGGTAATGTACTTGAATACTTGACCGGAGTTAATCGCATCCACCAAATCTTCGACATCAGTAAAACCAGTTAACAAAATCCGAATCGTGTCTGGAAAGCGCTCTACAGTACGACTCAAAAATTCAGTGCCATTCATTTCTGGCATTCTTTGGTCAGAAATAATCACCGCCATTTCGCCAAATTTCTCCAAGATTTCCAGAGCAGCAAAGGCATGATTGGCTTTATATACTTGAAAATCTCGTCTGAAAGTGCGGTAGAGTAGATCTAAGTTATCTGGCTCATCATCTACCACCATGAGCTTAAGTTTGTCCAACCCGATCTCAGACATATTTAACTTCAGTTTTCACATATTTGAATGGCGAGATAGCATAATGTTTATCCCACCTGATAAATAACAAAAAATCAGAGAAGCCATTCACTTTGAAAATATAACTTTCTCAAAGTTGTGAGTTTCTCTTGTTCATCCTCAATAATTGCTCCACGCCAAAATTAACTTTATCCAACTAACCCAGAACGCAAGGCGCGGACTGCTGCTTGGGTACGGTCATCGGCACATAGTTTATTCAAAATATTGCGAACGTGAGTTTTAACAGTCCCAACAGTGATGTAAAGTCTTTCCGCAATTAGTGCATTGCTACAACCTTCGACAATCAACTGTAACACTTCTAATTCCCTTTCTGTCAGGGTGTAAGGTTGAATTCCTTCCAGATTCTCGACAGAATCAGGGTTAGAGGCAATAGTCTTGATATCGACAAAAGCCGATTCCAACTTTTGGGGATTTTGTTGCGCTTGTTGTAATACAATCCGAGCGATCGCCGGATCGATCCAGGCGTTGCCATTGTAAGTTACTCGCACTGCTTCCAGCAAATTATCGAATTTGATATCCTTCATACAGTAAGAGTCTGCCCCAGCAGCAAAAGCTGCCAACACCGCTTCTTTGTTATCCCGCAGCGTCAAAATTAACACCTTTGTGACTAGCTGCTGCCCATTAGTAGTAGATTTTACCTCCCGTGTCAGTTCAATGCCATCCTTATCTGGTAAACCAATATCTACAATCGCAATATCTGGTTGTAGCATTTTTAACATTTTTAGTCCCTCAGCAGCATTAGCAGCTTCACCTACAACTTCAATTTCATCTTTTTGCTGTAGTGCTGTCCGAATACCTACACGAGTTAGGTCATGATCTTCAATCAGAGCGATACGAATTTTACTCATAGCCAACTTCAGCCCGTTACACTACCTTAACTATAAAGTCGAGTTTCGTGACATACTCCCACACTAAGCGCAAGTAGTATAGTATTTGTTAATCAACAGCATTCAATAAGCTAACAATTGCTCAATGAATGCTCATCTTGATTTAACTTAATTTGTGCTAAAATCGACCGAATAACAACGGTTTTACCGTCGCCGTCAGAGGATACACCCGTAAGCATTCACTGGCGTTTGATAAACTTAACATTCAAAAATCTGGTGTGATGGTTAATCAAGAATAGGCTATGTCTAACGGCAATCAAGCATTTTCAGTGTTGGGAATACCAGTTCATGTGATGGCTAACTATCCAGGCTGGTTGTTAGAATGCCTGGACGCAGGCAAAGGAACTCATGTAGTAACCCTGAATGCAGAAATGACTATGCAGGCAGAGCGAAATCAATTCTTAGCTCAGGTGATTAAAAATGCTGAACTAGTGATTCCAGATGGAGCGGGGGTTGTTCTGTATTTGCGGTGGCTGTTATGGCAAAAAGTCCAGCGTTTTCCGGGGATTGAATTAGCAGAAAAACTTTTGCAAGAACTTGGGCAACAGAAGACAGGGGCAAAGGTATTTTTCTATGGAGGAGCGCCTGGAGTGGCGTCAATTGCGGCAAATTTTTGGCAACAGCAAATTCCAGATTTGAATATAGTAGGCACTCACTCAGGCTACCATTCGCCAGAAGAAGAAGCACAATTGCGACAAACTCTCGTCCAATTGCAGCCACAAGTGATTTTTGTCGGTTTGGGAGTGCCACGTCAAGAGTTATGGATTGCTGAAAACCGCCATTTGTGTCCTCAAGCAATTTGGATTGGCGTTGGTGGCAGTTTTGATATTTGGTCGGGAACTAAAACTCGCGCTCCCGCCTGGTTGGGAAATAATAATTTGGAATGGTTGTATCGGCTTTATCAAGAACCTTGGCGTTGGCGGCGAATGTTGGCTTTGCCAGCGTTTGCTGTGAAAGCGTTTGTTTATCGTTTGACAGCAAGAGGTGCAATTAGTTAAGAGTGGGGAGTGGGGAGTTCTAAGAGGATGTTTGAAAAGTATTGGGCGAATAAAATTCGCTACTACACAAACTCTCGTCTTCCTCCGTGGACTAACGAAAAATTAGGGTTTTTAACCCAGGTCGGTGGGTTTTGTCTGTATAGCCGCGACTTCTAGTCGCCAGGGCTAGTAATAAATTAGACTTTTCAAACAACCTCTAAGTGTTATTACTTGGTTTTTATTAAAGGTTTCAAAAAATTTGAAATTTTCTTTGTTGCATTTTAAATTCCCAGGCGAAACCTGGGAATCCTTATTTGTGAGACGAATGTCACATCTAAGTTGGCAAACTTTTTGGTTGTGGGTATGAGGAAAATTTAACAATGCCAGTATTAAGGACTCAAGTTAAGACAGACAAATCAGTTCATAGAAAGGATGGTGAAACTCAACAGCACGGTAGTAATACTACTGCAAAGGTACAGTTGCAATCTGTAACCAAAACCTATACTAACGGCACTCATGCCTTGTTGAATGCGAACCTTGAGGTAAAAAAGGGAGAATTTCTGTTTATCACAGGGCCAAGCGGTTCTGGTAAATCAACGCTCTTGAAACTGCTGTATGGACAGGAGTTGGCTACACAGGGAGAAGTTATTGTTGATGGATGTAATGTAGCGGGTTTACGGGGCGATCGCTTATCATTATTGCGGCGACGGATTGGCATTGTGTTTCAAGACTACAAACTGATTAGCCAACGAACAGTAGCGGAAAATGTGACTTTTGTGCTGCAAGCTCAAGGCTATACCCGTAAAGAAATTCAACGACGCCTACAACCAACGTTGAAGCTAGTGGGTTTGCTGAATAAAGCTGACTGCTTTCCAGATCAACTGTCTGGGGGAGAGCAACAGCGTGTGAGTATTGCCCGTGCGATCGTTGGTACACCACCCCTGCTGTTGGCGGATGAGCCTACTGGAAATCTCGATCCAGATAATTCCTGGCAAGTGATCCAGATTCTCCAGAAGTTAAATTCCTTTGGAGCTACGGTAATTGTTACCACTCACGATGAACAATTGGTGCGGCGATGCAATCATCGGGTAGTGCAAGTTCGCAATGGACGGCTGTCTTGAAAATAAGCATTGGTCATTTGTCATTTATCATTTGTCATTTGCAAATGATAAATATAGTAATAGTAGGGGCGCACAGCAAGTATTGATTATTAAATTTACTACAAAAAAAGAAGTCAGAAACAGCCGTCGGCTACCCCTGACCGACAAAGACTCATGATACAGAGCAACTAAATTTATTTATGGGGATTATTAATTTTGAATTTTGAATTTTGAATTCGCAGCGTTCGCGCAGCGTCTCGTTAGAGAAGCGACGTGACTAACGCTAACCTATTTTGTCTTGTTTCTCTGAGTATAAATTATTTCAACAACAACATAGAAAGCAAATTCGAGTGATTCTGACCACACCTGGTTTTCCTAATTATTCCAGAAATGATTTTCTTCTGTAGATAAGTGACTGCGATCGCTCCTACAGTTACCACTGAAAAGGCAATCAGAAAGTGACTAGCAAATTTTGGTAAATATACTACCAGGGTTTGCCAATAATAAACAAAGAATATATGCCACATATATATCCATAAAGAGGATGAACTGATAAAAATAATTACCCTGATCAAGACATGATTATTATTAGATAAATTATACTTAGAACAAATTCTATCTACTGCACAAAAAGCAAACAAAGACATAAAAATACCATAAGAAACAAAGTACATTGTGGGTGGATATTTAAAATCTGCGGTAGATGCAAAATGTCCTAGAGTTCGGTAATAGAAACCAGTTAAGAATAAGAAGATAGTTAAAAAGATTCCAGAAATAAATAATATTTTTTTGAAGCTAAGTTGGAGTAACACTATGCCCAAGCCAAATAAACATCCGTAGGGAATAAGATAAAATAAGTAATCATTAATTAATTGTATAATAATTTGATTGTCTAAGTGAAAATGACCAATTTTAAGAAATAATATTTCGTATCCCAGATATATTAAAAATAGCAAAGCTAAAAATTTATTTTCCGATTTACATAATTTGTATAACTTCAATAAAGGATTCGCAAAAATAGCAACGAGAGTAAATACACGAATAATCCAGACATATCCAATCCCTTTTAAGAAGAGAAATGTTTCAATTATTTCTGAAGACGAAAATGGATAAGGTTTAGCCAGCAAAAAAAATATCAGATTAGCCGAAATGAAGAAAAAAGTCAAAAATAACCATACCGGGGCAATCAGACGAGGCAATCTTTTTTGCAAATAATTCCAAAAAGAGATATTTTTATTGTTAGCTGAATAGTAATATAATGTTCCTGATGCAATAACCATCAGAGGTACATCAAAACGTCTGATGTCAAATAAAATATTATTTTCAGGTCCTACATGGGCAAAAATAATACAAACCAGGGCGATGGTTTTTAAGATATCAAATCTAATATCTCGCTGTTTGTCTAGAGTTTTTTCTATCCTATTTATCATTGGCTACACAAAAGTAATTTAATGTTGATGGCTTTTCAATAATTATGCGAAGTTGCTTCGCCAAAATTATGGAAATTTTGCCAGACAATAAAAAATAACATTATTATCTAACATGGGAAAATTTTGTAGCAATTGGGGCGTTCTATCCTTAATTTTTAAGTAATATCATGTCCGCTTGATTACTTATTAAACCCTAAGAACCCCACCCCGCCAAAGCTATGCTTTGTCTCCCCTCCCCGCAAGCGGGGAGGGGATTAAGGGGTGGGGTGCAATGACTGTGGGAATCACAACTAATTATGCGGACATGATATAAAATTTGGATTTTGATGTTTAACTAATATAGAAATCCTTTCTGTCCTGTTCCCTGTTCTATACCATGCAAGTAAATTCAGGAATCAAATCGGATTGCTATAGCTTGGCATACTATATATTGAATAACCACATTTATTTACACATATCTTGCCTGGTTGACTGACAAAATTCAAGGAGCATAGCAGTATGACTTGACCTGAAACTCTCTTTCATACTGCTTTTGAGCCGTAATTAATAAACGTGGTGCTTGACTTTTGTCGATACGGGTACGAAAGTTGCTGCTGTTTTGGATGGTAGCAGTTGTAGGCGATCGCAAGCTTGTAAACTCTTAAAAGCTGCCTCTCGGATCACAACTTCCTCCTCTCGACTGAGTAGGAGTTGCAAGCACTCGACAACATCTTGCTGCACTGAAGAATCAACTCGCTTATGGCTGATAAATTTAGTTAGTTGACGTAGGGCAATCAACCGCTTCAATGGATCTTTTTCTGTTAAATTGACCAACAACTGATCGAGGTGGTCTTCTTCTCGATTTTCATAGAAGTTGACAATTTGCCATACCAATAAAATTAAAGTTAACAGGGTTCCCAGACCTTGCACAATAGCACCAGCGCCAATCCAGGGACTATAAGAGTCAACCCAAATTGCAACTGCCATGTAAGTGCTAACAGTAGCTAGACCACCACTGACCACTGCTAAGGCTAACCGACGATTTGAACTGTTTAAGAACTTACGTATCTTAGACCAGTGCAATTGCCAGTCCCACTCCTGCATTGAGTAAACCAATACCATTATCCCAACGCCAATTAAGAGAGCCAATAGCAGTATCCAGTTCCACAAGAACATGGCAACGACGATTGTCAAGAACCCAAGAAAGCCCCCAGGTCCAGAGAAGCGCTTAAATGTTTGCTGCTTTGTGGCTCCCTTTGCCTTGAATTTTGTCAGCCGCCAGTTCCATTTTGGGATCTGGTTGATCAATTGCTGCCAATAAGACGAAGCCTGTGCCACAGTGTTTACCTACTTGATTACAAAATTACCTATTGTAGGTGAAGACCCAAACCACAAGATACCCCTTACGGCATTGATGGTCAAGATGCACAATTCTACCAGAAAAAGAGTTCCTTTCCTCCATGTCCTCTGATCAGAGTGCGGGAGCAAGTTGGTCAGGCATAAAGGCTTTTTAAAGACAAAAACGAAAGTGATCAAGGGTGAATTGACCATCAAAGGCACAGAAGGTAAGGCTGTAGATGTTATTCACAGTTATAGATAATAAGGTATTGGGGGAAATTGCCGAGTCGGAATTGGCAAGATTAGCGCTTGGTAGTGCAGTTTGACCGAGCAATTGCCGATCGCGATCGTAGGCGGAAAGTATTAGCCGTTGCGAACTAGTGACAAAGGCGCTAACCGAGTTAACCGGACGCAAGAAAGTAGCTTCTAAAAATCCGCTTTTAGGCGCCCCCATTAAGACTGTTAGCCCTGAATAGGTTGGAAATGCTGGATTTGATGGCTGTATTGCTAGAGAATTGTGAAAAATTACTCCCCAGCGTTCATACTGGCGTTCTACTGTTTCAAAACACTTTAAGTCTTCTAAGTCTAAACAAATACAAGTAGGTACAGTCACTCTGGCAACGTCAATAGCTGGTTCGACCTGACCCCGCCAAGCTGAAGCTGTAATTTCATTTTGTATATCAAAGTTGTCAAGCGCAAATTTAGCGTCTTCAATCGTTGGTAGTTTATTTGATTGAAGAGTAGCCTGCTTTACCATGACATTCGTCCTTACCATTACTTAGATAAAATCAGATTAGTTATACATTAAAAGCTATTGTTTCTACATATAGAAGTAGAATTAATAGTTGATTAAAATGAGCGTTTTAACTATTATTGACGCTCAAAATTATTTATGAGTTTTTTGATAGACTACCATAAAAACTTATGTTTAATTCCGGCTTTGGTGATACTCGCTACCACGGAAAACCCTTATAAAACAGTAATTACAACGTTAAATTATTTTTTATTATGAAAAAATAATCACCAAATCTTTACAAGTAATCCAGTAATTTTATATCTACTTAATCTAGCGGTAGTAAGAAGTCCTAAAGTGATTGGTTCACCGATAATAACAATGAGTGGGGAGTTTGAACTAAACAGGTAGGTATTCTGGGATGACTAAAGAAGACGCGGTGACACGGAGAAATTATCAAATACTCTCTCTGTGTCGCAAAATCAGACGCTCGCGGACTCGGTAACGCTGCGCTAGAGCCGCAAGCCGACGCTAAGACTTCTCTTTGCATCCCCAGGTTTCTTTTGTCACTTGCGCCAACTAATTACTACAGTCAACAAAAAATACTTATGTTTCAACCACTAGGATTTGAACAACGCTCCATAAATACCTCACTAGGTAGAATGGCATACTATACTGCTGCTGGGGCACCTTGGCTGGACAATGTAACTGCCAAAGATGATCGGGAAACTTTGGTATTCCTGCACGGCTTTGGTGGCGGATCTTCTGCTTATGAGTGGTCGAAAGTTTATCCGGCTTTTGCGGCCGAATATCGGGTCATTGCGCCAGATTTGATCGGTTGGGGTAGGTCTGAGCATCCGGCGCGGAGTTATAATATTGAGGATTATTTGACCACGATTCGGGAGTTTTTCGAGCAGACTTGTACTGGGCCAGTAACAGCGATCGCTTCTTCTTTAACCGCAGCATTTACAATTCGAGTCGCAGCAAATCATCCTGATTTATTCAAGTCTTTAATTCTGACTACCCCCGCCGGACTTTCCGATTTTGGCGAAGACTATTCCCGTAGTTTTTTTGCCCAGGTAGTCAGCGTTCCCCTTGTTGATCGTTTACTTTACAGCACTGGAATTGCTACGAGTGGGGGTATTCGCAGTTTCCTAGAGCAACGGCAATTTGCCCAGTCTAATCGAGTGTACCAAGAAATTGTTGATGCTTATTTACAATCTGCCCAACAGCCTAATGCTGAGTATGCAGCGCTGTCTTTTGTACGCGGTGATTTGTGCTTTGATTTATCTCTTTATATTCAACAACTAACAACTCCCACCGCCATTATTTGGGGACAAAGGTCGGAATTTACAGGGCCATCAATTGGTCGCCGCCTTGCCGAAATTAATCCCCAAGCGATCCGATTTTTTCAACAGTTAGAAGATGTGGGGTTAACACCGCAGTTGGAATTGCCAGCAGTGACAATTGGGTTAATTCGCCAATATTTGCCTTTACTTAATTAGTGGTTTGCTCAGTTGTCAAAGCCTCATCTAATTTTCTACCTTTTGCCTTCTTTAATGTTCTAATTTCAACCATAATTGTATCGCTAAACTTGGAATTTTAGAGGCTGATTGAAGAAGAATTCAGGAGTCAGAATTCAGCATAAACTCTGACTCCTGACTCCTAAATTCTGTTTTAATAAAGTCGCTTTGAAATGCGCCATGTCTATCCGAATCGATAAAGCTACATAATCTGCCGTAAATCTAGCACAAATCCAGGTAGGACATTTTCTCCTGATAAACTAGTAGGATTGTCTAATATCTCTACATTTTTACCTGGACGATAAATTTCTACTCGCTTGTTTTTGCGGTCAATTAACCAGCCTAATTGAGTGCCATTTTCGATATATTCCTGCATTTTCTCTTGCAATTCTTTCAAGGAATCATCACGAGAACGCAACTCTACTACAAAATCAGGGCAAATCGGGGCAAATTTTTCTTGTTGTTCTAGGGTTAAAGCATTCCACCGCTCAATCTTCACCCAAGAAGCATTAGGAGAACGTTCTGCACCATTGGGTAGGGTGAAACCAGTTGAAGAGTCAAAAACTTCGCCTAAATTACTCTCAGAGTTCCAAATATCTAATTGAGTGGTAATTTTAACATTACGTCTACCAGTATCACTACCTGTAGGTGGCATAATTAATAATTCCCCTGATGCTGTACGCTCAAATTGATAATCGCGGTTTTTCTGACACATCTGGAAAAATTGCTCATCAGTCAAGTCAATTTTCAACTTGAGTGTAGAAGGTGAAGTGGTTGTTGCGGCATCCATAGACTATTTTGAGCATCTTAGTTTCTAGTTTAATATTTTGTGTCAAGCGATCGCTTGATTCAGATGATGGAAATAGCACATCACACAACTTGCAACAAAACGTAATAAACTAACACACAATCGTAATATAAATTAAATAATTATTGTTAAGTTACAATCTTTGGTCTTTAATCAGATTCACGAGTGGGTCAAGAATTTTAGTTTTGGCTCCCTAGCGTAGTTTCCCGCCGTAGGCATCGCAGCATTTCTAGAGTACGGGCACAAGTTTATCCTCTTGGAAGAACTGCCCTCTACCTCCTGTCTTCCTCGATAAATCGTTGATTAAGATGGAAAGTCTATGTAATAGTGGTAACATCGTAATTTTTCTCACATTCTTGGCATCAAATTATGGTCTTTGATATAGGCACAAGCCTGACTCTAATTACCATTAAAGAAAATGGCGGCAATCAATGCCGCAAAGCGATCGCTATTCATCTATAACCCGCAACTTGGGTTAATACCTAATTTCCACTCCTTGTTCCTCTTAGCTTTTAGGTTGTATTGTGGTTAGTCTGACTCTGTTAGAACCGCAACAGAAAACGCCCCTCCAGCAGTGGTGCTTTGAGAACTCCTCGATAATTCGGATTGGTCGAGCGGCAGATAATCAGGTTGTTTTAACTGATAGTTTAGTTTCCCGACATCATCTAGAACTGAGACAAGTCGGTTCCCCTAGCAATGGCGATGCTTGGCAGCTGATTAGTCAGGGTACAAATGGGACTTTTCTCAACGGTATCCTTGTAATTCAGAGTCCGTTACCAGATAATTCCCTTTTGCAATTGGCACAGGGAGGCCCAATACTGCAATTCCAAATTCAGGAGGTAACAGTAGTGGAAGCTGGTTTGCGATCGCCACAAATCCAAGGGACTGAATCAAACGCCGCCGAGATCCTTTACTCAGAAAAAAATCCGGCAAATTCATCCTCCACTTGCACGCACGAAGGTAACTCCCCGAATAATCTGTTTTGCATCCACTGCGGTCAACCCCTCTCTGTGCAACAGAAAATTCGCCATTATCAGGTATTGCGAATTCTCGGACAAGGAGGTATGGGTACTACTTATCTCGCGTGGGATGCGGCTGGTCTGATTGCGGGTATGCCACAACTGCTGGTGTTGAAGCAAATGAATGCTGATATGGTGAAAATTGCCAAGGCTCAAGAGTTATTTGAGCGGGAGGCGTACACTCTCAAATCCCTTAACCATCCTGGAATTCCCAAGTATTATGACTTCTTTGTAGAAGACGGAAAAAAATACTTGGCAATGGAACTAATCCACGGACAAGATTTAGAGAAACGTGTCTATACCACTGGGCCAGTGACCCCAAACCAAGCGATCGCTTGGATGATCCAAACCTGCGATATCTTAGACTATCTTCATAGCCAAAGCCCTCCACTGATTCACCGCGATATTAAACCCGCCAATTTGATGGTGCGAAGTTCAGTAAATCGCATAGTGGTGCTGGATTTTGGTGCAGTTAAGGAAATTGGCACAGCGCCCGGTACTCGAATTGGTGCAGAAGGTTATTGCGCTCCTGAACAAGAACGAGGACAACCTTTGACTCAATCTGATTTGTATGCAATTGGGCCAACGCTGATTTTTCTGCTCACAGGGGAAAACCCCTTTAAGTATTACCACCAACGAGGGCGAAACTTCAAGTTTGATGTGGCAAAAGTTCCCACCATTAGTTCCCAATTAAGGGATGTGATTGATCGGGTTACAGAACCATTGCCACGCGATCGTTATCAAACTGCAAAGGAGCTAGCTGCGGCTTTAGCTGCTTGCAAAGTTTAGAGAGTCGGGAATATTGAATATCACTATTCCACGCGATGTGCAACTTATTCTTGGAACCCCGCTTCCATTCCTCTCTCCACAAGGAGAGAGGCTTTGATTCTTACTCCCCAACGCTAGTCTACGTGTACACAAAAGTCATCGAATTACCCAAAACAAAAACCTCACCCTGTCCTACCGGACATCCCTCTCCTTAATAAGGAGAGGGACAGGTTTTGCATAGCAAAACCAGGGTGAGGTATCTGAGGGGCTGCGCGATTAATCTTAAATAACCTCACCAAAGGCTTATGTGTACACCGTGGTAACGCTAGTAGAAAAGGGGTTGGCGGTTAAGTTTGAGAGAAAGTCGCACACGGCGTTATATCATGTCCGCTTGATTGCTTATTAAACCCAAAGAACCCCACCCCGCCAAAGCTATGCTTTGTCTCCCCTCCCCGCTTGCGGGGAGGGTTGGGGGTGGGGTTCTTTTATTATGAATAATCTGGCGGACATAATATTATTCCCTATTCCTCATCCCAAGTTTCTACAGCTAGTAATTCACTAACTGGGTCTTGCATACTAAAGCCAAAGTCTTGCAGTTCCTGTTTCCAGTGCTGCCATTCATTACCATAGAGCAAAGCGATTTTCCAGATGCTATCGCTTGGCTTGATAATATTCGATTCTATGAGTGATTGCACGTTGCGCTGCAATTTCACCATCGGGTGAATCACTTGCTGAGTCATAACTCTCGATTGAATTCAGGTTTTGTTGGTAAATACTTGATAAAAACTGCTTCCCATTCTGCAATTGTTGCCGGGTCGTAGAGTGGTGTAATTCGGTAAAGCTAGTCTTAACTTTCTAACTATACCACAACAAACTCTACTAAGTTACTGGTCAATTCGGTTTTGTACGGTAATTACCACCACAAAACTCTAATTCCACTAAGCAGTCCTGAAACTTTTTGCAGAAATCAGACAAAGGTTGAAGGCGAAGGGTTAAGGGATGCTTATGTTTCCCCTTTTCCCTTTAAATTTTCCCCGTCTTCTTTGTCCTCTTATAGGGGTTCCCAGGTGCATGAAAATATATCAAAATCCCACCCGCAACCCCTCTCCTTAGTAAGGAGAGGGGAGATAGAGCTGTGCTTTATGGGGGTGAGATTAAGCTGTACATAACCTTTACCCTTTCTCCACTAGAGTGCGACAGTACCTTTTGTAAGATATCTATTGTGGACGCCGAGCAGAAGAAGTAGTCCTTTAGGAAGTTGCACTAATGAGGACGACTGGGAAAATTCTATTTGTTTGAATCACAAAAAATATGTATGGTTATTGAAGAACCCATAGGACACGGGTTAGTTTGAAAGTTTTTGACTGACTAGGAAATTTATAATTGAGTAGAAATATCTACTGTTTCTGTTTCTTTAAACGTTATTCAGAATATCGCAAACATCTGCCATTAGGCAAATTAATTGCAAATCTTTATATAATTTTAATATTTCGCCTAGAGAATAAGACTTGGAGGGTTGCCCTGTTTAGGTGCAGGAGAGGGTTTTGCTTTGAAGCATAGGAGCAGATCGCATGGCAAAATTGTCGGTACAGCATGGGCTTACCATAAAGTTGTCTCGTCTTCAGAGTCAGCATTTGAATTTTGTGTAAAAAATTTTTAGCCAAGATGTTAGTTTCTGTTGAGCAGATGGGCATCCTTACAATAGGAGCCTTGCTGATATCTAAGTATTTACCACAGCAAGTATGTGAGGCATGGCTAGTTCGGAGGCAGAATACCTAATTGCTCATAAAAAGCAGATTGGGCGGCGACAAAAGATTGTCACGATAGTGTCGATGTTTTTCTTTTTTGGTTCTATGGTGTTTAGAGTCATTCCAGCAATCCAACAGGCTAGCCAACCTAAGCCAGCAATTGCGTCTGCTTCTCCTGAGCCAGGATTACAGCAACAGGCGCGGGGCTACGAGCTGGTTTTACAACGGGAACCAGAAAACCAACTAGCTTTAGAGAAACTGTCTGTGCTGCGGTTGCAATTGAAGGATGCTAAAGGTGCGATGGAACCTTTGGAGAAACTGGTGAAGTTGCACCCCAAAAGGCAAGATTACAAAATTGTATTAGAGCAAATTAAGAAACAAGAAGGAAAGAGCGATCGCTAAGTGGTTAGTTAGTTCGCTTTATTAACACTGAGATGAGCTTATTTAAACTCTAGACTGAATATTAAAGGTTGAATATGTTACAAAAAAAAACTGCAATAATTGAAACAAATAAAATTGGAAATAATGTATCTATAGGGCACTACTCAGTTATTTATGCTGGAGTTATTTTAGGCAATAATGTGATTATTCATCCTCATGTTGTTATAGAAGCGGGAGTAATAATTGGTGACAATGTTGAAATTTTTCCAGGTGCTTATTTAGGGAAACGACCTAAAGGAACTGGTGCAGTTTCTAGAAAAATAGACTATGAAGAAAAGACAATTATTGACGATAACTGTGTAATTGGACCAAATACAGTAATCTATTATGATGTTTGTATTGGTAAGAATACCTTAATTTGTGAGAACACTTCAATTAGAGAGAAGGTTACAATCGGCAATTTTTGTATTATTAGTAGAAATGTAACTATTAATTACAATACTAATATTGGCAATAATACTAAAATCATGGATCTTACACATATTACAGGTAATTGTGAGATTGGTAATGATGTATTTATTAGCGTCCTAGTTAGCACTACAAATGATCGGGCTATAGGAAAACTAGATTACGACGAAGATCGTGTTAGAGGTCCAAAGATTAGTGATGGAGTAGCTATTGGTGCTGGAGCAAATATTTTACCAGGAGTTAGTATTGGAGAACAATCTGTTGTGGTTGCCGCATCTGTTGTTAGCAAAGATGTTCCTGCTAGTAAAATGGTCGCAGGTAATCCAGCACGAGTGATTAGAGATATCAGTAATAACGAAGAAGTTAGTTAGCTCTATTCCTATTTGAATAGTATGTTAAAACTCAAAGCTATTTTTATTCATGACCTATGATGTAATCTATTTAATGTTTCTTAAATTCGTTCAAAATAGTAGATGTATTATATCAGTATCAAAAAAATATTCCAAAATAGTTAATATTGCTACAATTCATCCTAATCTGATACATATCAATTTAGAAAGCTTTCCAAATGATTAACTACAAGCATGAGTATTGAACAGTGTCGTATTATTCATCTACCAAAGGTACAAGATCCGCGAGGAAATTTAACATTTATAGAAGGTAATAAACATGTTCCCTTCGATCTCAAAAGAGTCTATTATCTCTATGATGTTCCTGGAGGAGCAGAGAGAGGTGGACACGCTCATAAACAATTACAGCAGCTAATCATTGCTATGTCTGGTAGTTTTGATGTGGTTTTAGATGATGGACATGGCAAATGGCGTTTTCCTCTAAATCGCTCTTACTACGGTCTTTATATTAGTTCTATGGTTTGGCGAGAACTAGATAATTTCTCATCGGGTTCTGTTTGTATGGTTTTAGCATCGACCTACTATGAGGAATCTGACTACTATCGCGATTACGATGAATTTATAAAGGCAGTAAGGAGCATAGATAATGGAAGTTCCATTTCTTGATTTAAAAGCTCCTCCTTTACAATTAAAAGAAGAACTCGATGCAGCCTATCAAAGTTGTTTTAATTTTATTACAGGTATTCAAATATGACATTATCTAATCCTTTAATTAGCGTAACTATGACTACCTATAACCATGAAAAATATATAGGTGAAGCCATAGAAAGTGTTCTCGATCAAACATATAAAAATTTTGAATTAATTATTGTTAATGATGGTTCTAATGATAAGACTGATGGAATTATAAGAAAATTTAGAGATGAGCGTATAACTTATATTTATCAAGAGAATCAAGGTACAAGTAGTGCAATCAATCGAGCTATATTAGATTCTAGAGGTAAGTATGTTGCTTTTATGTCTGGAGATGATATTTGTTATCCTCATAGACTAGAAACACAATATAATTATTTAGCTACATCTCACAAGAAAGTTGTTTTTTCATGGGTAAATTTTATCGATGAAAATAGCCACATCATTACTGATGGTCATTTCGTAAAAAGCTTATTTAATCATCCTAATAGAACAAGTACTGAAATACTAAGATATTTCTTTTTTAATGGAAACTATATTAATGCTGTAACTGGTTTTATCTGTAGAGAACTACTTTTAGATGCTGGACTATTTAACTTAGCTACTATTCAACTACAAGATTTTGAGATGTGGCTTAAACTCTTGAAACAACATGAATTATTTATTTTAAATGAGAAGCTTATTAAGTATAGAATTCGAGCCACTAATGCTAACCTCAGTAGTGTGTCTAATCAAGCTCGTTCAAATTTTGAACTTTGTCAAATATCTAAAAATATATTTAATGATGTTCCTATTGAAATATTCAAAGATGCATTTGCCAATCAAATCAAAAAACCAGACTTTAGCAGTGAAATCGAATACAAATTAGAAAAAGCTTTTCTCTATCTGTTACATAATCTACATTTCATCCAATGTATCGGAGCAGAAAAACTGTTTGAATTACTGCAAAATGAGGATATACTAGATACCGCCAAGCAAAAATATAATTTTGGCTTAACTGAATTATATAAATTAACTAAGGATTTAGATGCTACTAATTTTGTCTTATTACAGCAACTAAGATATAATATCTCAGTTAAGGATGTAGAAATAGCTCACTTCAAATCTTTATTTAGGCAAGGTTTACTCGAAGTTAAAGTAGATGAAAACAAAGAAGATAAAAATTATCAAAAAGAGCAGGTTCAATTATCTGATATTGTAACTTATAAAATAACATCGATTAAACACTCTCAACCTCTAGTTACTATTTGTATTCCTACTTATAATGGTGAAAATTTTGTTAAAGAAGCAATTGCCAGTGCCTTATGGCAGACCTATTCTAATATAGAAATAATCTTATCTGATGATAATTCTAGTGACAGAACAGTTGAGATTGCTAAATCATTAAAACAAAAAACATCCTTTGATTTCTCAATTGTCGAACATAGTCAGTATGGACTAGCTCATAATTGGAATTTTTGTATTTCTCAAGCTAAAGGAAAATATATAAAATTTTTATTTCAAGATGATGTGTTAGAGCCAACTGCTATTGAAGAAATGGTCAATCTCGCTGAACAAGATGAACAGATAGGTTTGATTTTTTCACCTAGAACAATTTTCAGCAATACTGGCGATAGTAACTATGATTCAAACTTTTTAATGCATCACGAAGCCAAGGATGTACACAAAGCTTGGTCAACATTAAAGCTGATTCAATTAGGACAGCAACTTTTGTTAGATCCAAATATACTTGACAATCCAATTAATAAAATTGGTGAACCAAGTACAGTCCTCATTAGAAAAGACGTATTTGAAAAAGTAGGATTATTTAATTCTGAATTTTGTCAACTTGTAGATTTGGAAATGTGGCTTAGAATTATGAGCCAATACAAAATTGGTTTTGTTGACAAAGTTTTATCTCACTTTAGGATACATTCACAACAACAAACTCGTCGAAATGTTGCTTTAAAGGACGCTATCTTATTAGATTACCAAAAACTTTTTCAGACAATTTACAATGATCCGCGATATCCTCAAGCAACGAGACAACAAGCTCTTTATAGATATGCAGCTTTGAGTGATCAGAGTACTGAATTGTGTCAGTTACGAAAACAAATAGCAGAAGAATGGCTAAATATTTCAGATGAACAGATAAAAGACAGGTACATGGGTCTGCTAGGTAAAACACATCAGATGTTACTGAATAGTAGCATCAAATATGAAAGTCTGACTGATGAAGAAGGAATTTTCGCTAATGATATAGTTAAAAATATATCTCAAGGTTTTGAGCAGCCAAAAGCAATTCAGTATTTACTAGCAGCTATGCTGTATCGCCGTGCTGACCAGTTACCATTACAGTATGATCTCTCTCGCATACCTCGTTGGTTACTTAAGGACTATTTACAATTCCTATTCTCTTCCCCAATCAACTTTCAACAACTGGGTGATGCAGATAACTACTATTACTATATGCAGGGGTGGATTGATTACCTACACACATCGATACTTAAAAATCCTGATTCTTCCTTGTGGCATGAAATAATTAATAACTTTGCTCCCGTTGCTAATTTTATTCCCCTATATTTTAATGAGCATAATCTTAAAGATATCTATGCTAAACGTGGAGAGATAATAGAGTTTTTACTAAAGCTTAAGGGCTATGAGGTAGATTACGAGTTTGCTGATAAACCTACTACCAGAAAAAAAATAAGGTTGGGTGCCCTGGCGGCATATTTTTTACCTGGATCTGAAACATTTGCTTACCTTCCTGTTTATGAGTATATCAGTAGAGATTTTGAAGTAATCTTGTACTCTCTTAATCAAACTGGTTATCAACTAGAGCAATATTGCCAAAGCTGTGCAAACTCCTTTAAACTACTACCACAAGATTTAGCAGAACAGGTAAATATTATTCGGGCTGATGATCTCGATATATTATTCATTGCTACTAATGTGACGGCAGTAACAAATCAAATCTGCCTCTTATCAATGCATCGGTTAGCTAGAATACAAGTCACAAGTGGCGGATCTGTTGTTACTACCGGAATGCGGCATATTGATTATTACATCTCTGGTACACTAACCGATCCGTTGGTTACGGCAGAAGAGCAATATCAAGAAAAGTTGGTGAAACTTGAAGGAACTGCTCATTGCTTTAGCTATGGTAATGAACAAGAAAATGCAACTGTCAAAGTTGATCGAGAAAGTTTGGGTATCTCTGAAGAAACAGTTATTTTTATCTCTGGTGCTAACTACTTCAAAGTTATCCCTGAACTGATTGATACGTGGGCAAAAATTATTTTTGCAGTTCCCAACTCCGTTTTAGTGCTTCTGCCATTTGGCCCAAATTGGTCAAATGCTTATCCTAAAAAAGCTTTTGTGAATTACTTGAATCAAGTGTTTTCAAAGCATGGAATACCAGCAGAACGATTGATAGTCTTAGATCCTCAACCCGTACCAAATCGACAAGAAGTTAAAGTATACTTCGGTATTGCGGATGTCTATCTCGATTCTTATCCATTTGCGGGAACAACTTCTCTGATAGAGCCACTACAGGTTAATTTACCAGTAATTGCTAGACGGGGAACTAGCTTTCGCTCTGCAATGGGGGCTGCAATAGTGCAAGCACTAGATGTATCTGATTTAGTTGCGGATAGTGAAGAGTCTTATATACAGTTAGCGATCGCACTTGGAATTGATCCTGAATTACGTCAACAAAAGAGCGCCCAAATCAAAGAAAAAATGCAAGGTAATCCTAGTTTTCTAGATAGCCGCTCTTACTCAGCTAAAATAGGTAGTCTTTTCCAGGAACTATTTAATAAATATCTTGCAGATACTCTGAGTCAAAATTTCCGCTTAGGAGATATTAACCTAATTATTTTCCCAGACTGGTCACAGCCAGAAGACCTACTCTATCAAGATTTAGCAAGTGTCATTTCTACTCTCACTACTCACCCAGATAAAAGTCACATAACTCTCCTGATAGATACTCACAACGTTTCTGAGGAAGAAGCCGATATGCTTTTATCGTCTTTGACCATGAATTTGCTCATGGAGGGTGATGTAGATATAACTGAGGGTCCAGAAATTTCTCTGCTAGGCAAGATGAGTGATGCACAATGGAAAACTCTTTTGCCTAGAATTAATACTCGAATTGCTTTAGCAACAGATAATCAACAGGCGATCGCCCAAGCGAAAGCAGAAACTCTTCCTTACAAACTGCTTTCAATCAACTGACGGTATTCGCTCTTTTGCTTCACACCTTTAACTTCCTTCACCAGTTCCTTATTTTTGAACAATTGAACTGTTGGCGTTCCTGTCACACCAGCATTTTCAGCAATATCTCGGTCTTTGTCGATGTCAATTTCCACAAAGTGAATTTTGCTGTCAAATTCATCCACCACTTTATTTAAAATTGGCTTTAGGGTATGACAAGGGCCGCAACCAGGAGAGACGTATTTAACAAGGAGTAAGCGATCGCTTTCATGGAACAATTTTCGTAAAGCATAACCTCCCTGATGGCGGGTCCCATTCAAATTAAATCCAGCTTCTTCCTCGGCTTCAGTCTTTTTGGCTGGCTGATGTTCTAATTCATTATCTGCTGTTTCTGCCTGTTGATGGAATTCTTGAATTAAGCCAGTAGACGACAACCAACGTTCTGCTAACATCGCCGCCATACAGCCAGTACCCGCAGCCGTAATTGCTTGCCGAAACTCATGATCTTGCACGTCGCCAGCAGCAAAAACGCCCTCTACACTGGTTTCTACAGTACCGTGCTTGGTGACAACGTAACCCACCTCATCTAGTTCTAATTGCCCCTTAAATAGAGACGTATTGGGACTGTGACCAACGGCGTAGAATAAACCCTTAGCGTGCAGTTGGCTCTCTTCACCAGTTTTGGTATTGCGGACTTTCACCCCTTCCATGCGACCATTACCGAAGATATCCACAGCCTCTGTATTCCAATGCACCTGGATTTTTGGGTTGCTCAAAACCCGGTCTTGCATGGCTTTAGAAGCCCGCATCTTATCAGTGCGTACCAACATATTCACCTTAGAGCCGTATTTAGTGAGGTAAATTGACTCTTCCGCCGCCGAGTCGCCAGCACCAATCACAGCCAATTCTGCACCGTGAAAAATTGGTGTAGCACCATCGCAAATCGCACAAGCAGAGATTCCCCGACTCCAAAATTCATGTTCGCTGGGTAAACCCAAACGCTTTGCTGTTGCACCAGTAGCAATGACGATGCTGTTGGTTTTAATTTCCCTTTCTTGCGATCGCACTATAAAGGGACGCTGACTCAAATCAACTGAGATAACATCTTCAGTATATAGTTCAGCCCCCCAGCGCTCCGCCTGCGCCTTCATCTGATCCATCAGTTCCGGCCCGGTAATTCCTTGGGGAAACCCAGGAAAGTTCTCGACTTCCGTTGTTGTCATTAGTTGACCACCAGGCAATCCCCCGGCTTGGAAACCTTCAAATACAACGGGTTTCAGGTTAGCGCGTCCGGCATAAATGGCGGCTGTGTACCCTGCTGGCCCAGAACCGATAATTACTAAGTTTTCTACTGTGGGGTTAGTCATGGCAATAAATAAACTCATAACGACTACGCTTAATATAGCATAATAAACTGTGATTGGCTACGTCAGATGGTAGGCGATCGCAAAAAGCCTACGGTTATTATGCGCTCAACATTTATCAAATATCCTCTTAACCGTTAAGCAGGGCTATTTCGTTCTAAACATAAACCGCCCAGAACTAAAGTTCCGGGCTAATAGCTAAAGTCCGTTAAAACGGACTATAACCCAATACGCTTGGGTTAAGGCTAAAAACTAAAACTGGCGTAGGTTGGGTTGAGGAACGAAACCCAACATTATCAAGGCTTTGTTGGGTAACGCTTACGCTCAACCCAACCTACTATTCTTCTTAACCTAAGCGTATTGGACTATAACCTTGTCTCAGTCGTCTTCAGAGGACTTTCGCTATTAGACTCAGAATTCATTCTGAGGCGGGCTAAGAAACCCCGCTTCCATTCCTCTCCCCGAAGCGGAGAGAGGCTTTGAAACCCCCATTCCCTCATAGGGAAGGGGGGCTAGGGGGGTTAGGTTTCTGAGCTTTTGGTGTTAGCAATAATACTTTTAAAACATCCTCTGACCGTTAAGACTGTTCTTGCAGATATTTCCTGATAACTTCAACATCTATTTCTAGCAATTCTGCTATTTCTTGAATACTCATACCTTTATCACTAAGTTTTGGGGCTAATTTCAATCTACTTTTTTCCAAGATGCTCTTGTACAATCGAGTATTTACGAATTCATCTAAATCGAGCATGGCTTCAATTTCCTCTAAAGCAAGATTGGGAAACTTATAAAATATAATGGCTTGGATAAATGCATCACTTTCTTTTGAAGATTTTCATCGGGAAAGTCTTCTCGTGCCTGATTGATTAGCTGTTGGGCTAAGGAAGTAGCTTTTGTAAGTGCTTCTACAAATAGTTTGGCAATTCCTATCCCCAAGGAATCTTCAGTACTACTAGAAAGTTCATTCAGATAAATACAGCGTAGATGTTGTTCTACTAAAACCTGATAGCGGGGGTGAGGTGGGGTTTCATGAATGCGTTTGTCGTAGATAACAATTGCATACCAGTCTGAGTTTGCGGGTTTATATTGACGGAAGTAAACAAAAATTTCCCCAAAAAGTCGTTCGTAAAATTCCTCATCTTTGTAGGTTTGCAATTCTACAAAGTATAAAGGTTCATTTTCAAATCCCTTGACAGTAGAAAATAAACCGTCTAAACGAAATGATTGTTGTTTTATTTCCGGTGCGATAAATGTATAAATATTGGGATTAGTATCAGGTTTGTCAATAAGTTCAAAAAATATCTGTGGTAGTTCATTGATAAGTTAATAAAAAATTACATCTATTTTCATTGATGCTACTCATGGCAAACTATACAGTCGCTTTTATTTGAATACAATATATTGTAGCTTTCGTAGAGTATGTTTTAAAAGTCCTATTATCGGTAGCAAAACGTTCTAGATCCTCCTAAATCCCCCTTAAAAAGGAGGACTTTGATTCCGGTTCCCCTCTTTTTAAGCTACGGTGTACACACAAGTCATCGAATTAGCTAAAACAAAACCTCACCCTGTCCTGACAAACATCCCTCTCCTTAGTAACGAGAGGGACAGGTTTTGCGTAGCAGAACCAGGGTGAGGTTTCTTTAGGCTATTCGATAAACCGTAAATTGCATCAAGACAGACTTGTGTGTACACGGTAGCCTTTTTAAGGGGAGCTAGGTGCGATCAATAAGTGCCTAAAATCACAGCCAACCACTTTTAAAACAACCTTTTAGAGTGCGGTACTTATGATATCTATAGAAGTATTTTCTGTAATATTATGTCTTTCACCATTACAGACTTAGAGCAGCCACAAACTGAGCATCCAGAATGGCAGATGGAGCTGGTAGAGGGGAAAATCATAGTTATGAGGCCATCAGATTACGAGTCACACGAAATTGGCGCTCGTCTCATTACCTTCTTGAATAACTGGGTCATGTCGCGCAGACTATGACGTATAACTGGTTCTAGCGCTGGCTTTATCATACGGAGTATAGAAGATGGCGACTCGGAAAAAAGAAATTTGCGTGTCCCTAATGTGTCTTTTGTTCGCGCTGATCGATTGAAGAAAACCAAGCGCGACTTTGTAGAGTTAGTTCCAGACCTAATGGTTGAGATTAAATCTAAAAGCGACAGAATTAAACCGCTTGAAGAGAAAATTCAGCTATTTTTGCAGCTTGGCTCTGTAGTAGGCTTACTTATTGACCCTAATAAATTGACAGTGATGGTTTACCGATTAAACCAAGCTCCAGTGGTGTTGCAAAATGGAGACACACTTATATTACCGGACTTGTTACCGGGTTGGGAACTGGCGGTATCAGAACTGTGGCCACCTGAATTTGAGTAAGCCACTCTCGCAAACAAAATTGGGAATCAAGCCCCTGGTGTACATTAGGGGCTTTTGAATGCAAGGATTTTGGATTGCGTAACCGCATCTCGCCAAACTTTTTTTCTGAAGGTGATAGGAAAGCGATCGCAGTTGGGTAAGTTATATCTAGAACACAGAAGCACTTCCAACACCACGGAAAACACTTATGAAAACCGAACTAAAAGCCAAATTTCTTCAACACATCCTCAACAAAAAGAAAGAAAACGAAGGTTTTACACTCATTGAATTACTAGTAGTAATTATCATCATCGGTATTTTATCTGCGATCGCACTACCTTCTTTCTTGAACCAAGCCAACAAAGCCAAGCAGTCAGAAGCTAAAACTTATACAGGTTCAATGAACCGCGCGCAACAAGCTTATTACTTAGAAAATAATTCATTTACAGCTTCAATTGGTTCTTTAGGTCTTGGTATTGCAACACAAACCGTAAATTACCAATACGTGGCTGTCACGCTGTCGGGCAATAGTGTAGTAACCAACCAGGCAATAGTAAATCTAACCACTGCGCCTCTCAAAAGCTATGTTGGTGGTGTAGAGGTGACAAACCAAGCTGCTACCAGTGAAGCTACTACGATAGCTATTTTGTGTGAAGCTAGTGCTGCCATGGTTAACGGTGGTGTAAATGCAGGTGCCGCTGGCTCTCAATTTGCTTACACCGCTGGAGCACCTGTTTGTCCCACCGGCTACACCACTTTGGCTAAGTAACCAACCAAAGACAAACAGTATATAAACTGTCTCTCAACTAGATATTTTTGCAAGTGGGTAGATGCTTCTATCCACTTTATTTCAATTTTGTGATTTATTCACAAGCGAATTCCATTCGCCAAGGCTATAAATATGGTCAAAATTTTTTCGGGGTGGGCTGATATCAAAGCAAATGGGAGTGGGTAAGTTACATTTATAACACCCAAGCATTTTCTGACCTCCGCAAAAACACTTGTGAAAACCGAACTAAAAGCCAAATTTCTCCAGCACATCCTCGCCAATAAGAAAGGAGATGAGGGTTTTACACTCATTGAATTACTAGTAGTAATTATCATCATCGGTATTTTGTCTGCGATCGCACTGCCTTCTTTCTTGAACCAAGCTAACAAAGCCAAGCAGTCAGAAGCTAAAACTTATACAGGTTCGATGAACCGTGCTCAACAAGCTTATTACTTAGAAAATAATTCATTTACAGCTTCAATTGGCGCTTTAGGTCTTGGTATTGCAACACAAACCGCAAATTACAAATACCAGGTTGTTACGCTGTCGGGCAATAGTGTAGTAACCAACCAAGGAATAGTAAATCTAAGCACTGCGCCTCTCAAAAGCTATGTTGGTGGTGTAGAGGTGACAACCCAAGCTGCTACCAGTGAAATTACTACTATAGCTTTGTTGTGTGAAGCTAACGCCGCTATGGTTAACGGTGGTGTAAATGCAAGTGCCACTACCTCTCAATTTGCTTACACCGCTGGAGCACTTGTTTGTCCCACCGGCTACACCACTTTGGCTAAGTAGATATGTGAGTTAATAAGCAAAATATTACTCATCTACAGCACTTGAGATAAAAGTTAACTTGTCACGACGGCTTTTATTAAGCTAAATTACGTATTTTCCCAAGTGTGTAGATTTTTTTATATCCACTTTATTTCAATTTTGTGATTTATTCACAATTGGTGTTTCTCATACCTTTTTCTATGATAATTAAAATGGTTACTGATATATATAATTGGCAAGTTCAAGCTGAACAATACTTCATTCAAGGGAACTATTTACAAGCAGCTAAGTTATACGAGCAAGCAATAGCGATAGAACCAAATACTATCCCTTATTACTGGCATTTAGGATTAATATTGCTATTGCAAGGGCAAGAAGCAGAAGCTCAAATGACTTGGATGCTGCCAATGACAGAAGCAGATGAAGAACAGTTACAAATTTGGACAAATGAACTATTTCAGGTTTTGCAAATAGAAGCTGAAAGGCGTGAAACACTGGCGGAATATTCTCTAGCTTGGTTAATTCGCCAGCATATACGGGAAATTAATCCTAGTTATATAAATAATTTGCTTCAGATCCTTATACTTTCTATAAAATTACAAAAGTTTGAAGAAATTGATAATTTGAATGACTGGGGATTAATTGAAAGCTTAAATGTAAAAGAAAATATAGAAATAAATCCCGAATTATTGATCCAAGTTTTAAAAGAATTTTTAAATACTGTTCCCTTACATCCAATCAATCTAAATTTAATAGAAGCTAGTCTTCCTTATTTCTCTGAAACTCATCAATGCTTCTCTATACTGCTTCCTGCTGCTATGGAAATTAGTCATACTTTGCGGCAGCCTTTACTAGCAGCATCTCTGCTAGAATTGTATTTAAGATTGGAGCCAGATAATGTAGAAATTTTGCGGCACTTAGCGATTTTTTATCAAGATGCTCGTAATTATTCTCACGGCATAGAGACAGCTAGGTTGTGTTATTCCTTATCAGAAAGCTTGGCTGATAAAATTTTTGCACTCCATTTGCTGTTAAGAGGTCTAATGTCAGCAGGAGGATATTGGCAAGAGATATGCACAACTTGTCAAGAATTGGAAACTGTGTTTCAACAGTTTATTAAAGCTCAACGAATTCCTTTAGAAGAAGCAAGAATATTACGGTTACTTACGCCATCTTTTGCGATACCTCACATTAAAGATGCTCCTGCGGAATTTCGAGCTATTCATAATCAGGTAGCTGAGATTTTTAATAATTATATTCAAGCTCTTGCCCAATTACAAGGAAAAAACTATACTCGTCAAATTATTAATCATCAATCCTTAACACATCATCCCAAGAAATTAAAAATTGGTTATATATCTTACGCTTTAAGGAATCATTCTGTTGGTTGGCTAGCTCGCTGGTTATTTGAGCATCATGGTCGAGAGAAATTTGATATTCATACCTATTTTGTCAACTATAAATTAGTAGATGATTTCTTGGGGGATTGGTATGTAGAAAAGGCAGGAAATGCTCATAAATTAGGTATGAATGGCTGGGAAATTGCTGACCAGATATATCAAGATGAAATTGATATTTTAATTGACCTCGATAGCATCACTCTGGATATTACCAGTGAAGTGATGGCACTAAAGCCAGCCCCAATTCAAGTTACTTGGCTGGGGTGGGATGCATCAGGTATACCTGCAATTGATTACTTTATCGCAGATCCTTATGTACTGCCAGATGATGCACAAAATTACTATACAGAGAAAATCTGGCGATTACCTCAAACTTATATAGCAGTAGATGGTTTTGAAGTTGGTGTACCAACTCTCCGCCGCGATGGCTTGGATATTCCTATGGATGCCGTTGTATATCTCAGCGCCCAAAGAGGATATAAACGCCATCCAGAAACCATAAAGTGGCAAATGCAAATTATCAAACAAGTACCTAACAGCTATTTTTTGATTAAGGGGCCTGCTGAGGAGGAAACAATTAAACGCTTCTTTTACCAAATTGCCGAAGAAGAAGGTGTAGATTGTTCGCGGTTACGATTTTTACCACAAGTTCATTTAGAGTCAGTTCATCGTGCTAATTTAGGCATTGCTGATATTGTATTAGATACATTTCCCTACAACGGAGCGACAACAACTTTAGAAACATTGTGGATGGGTATACCTTTGGTAACGCGAGTTGGTGAACAATTTGCAGCGCGTAACAGCTACACCATGATGATGAATGCAGGAATTACAGAAGGCATTGGCTGGACTGATGAAGAGTATATAGAATGGGGTGTGCGTTTGGGGAAGGATGAAGTTTTACGCCAGCAAGTTGCTCTGAAACTGAAAGCATCGCGGCAAACAGCACCATTGTGGAATGGCAAACAGTTTACCCGTGAAATGGAAAAGGCTTATGAGCAGATGTGGCAAAGATACATTGAGGAAAAATAAGCTCGTAGCGATCGCTTGAGCGCTCAAAATAACCACTTATATAATGTCCGCTTGATTACTTATAAAACCCCAAGAACCCCACCCCGCCAAAGCTACACTTTGTCTCCCCTCCCGAAGAGCGGGGAGGGGTTGGGGGTGGGGTGCAATGACTGTGGGAATCATAACTAATTATCCCAACTTGATATTACTATATTTCAGAAGCTGCTCTGGTAATTGATAGCAATTGTTCGTAATCCTTTGGTGTATCAATATCGATATCCCCTAGTGGAAACGGAATGAAAAATACTTCATTCAGGTTATTATTAATAACTTTTTTTGCTCCTGATGTTTCTTTCAAAGCCGCAAGTTCTGAAAAATATCTCTGACTAAATAGAGCGGGTACACCTAATGTATTCGCATATTCACAAGCAATGATCGGTTTTTTTGTCGAATAATAGGCATTAACAAGTTGATTAATAATTTGGTGAGAAACAAATGGCTGGTCGCAAAGTGTAATAACTACTGCTTCTATTTTTTGAGGAAGATTATTTAACAATTCAATACCGCTCTTGATTGAAGTACTCATTCCACAAGCCCAATCAAAATTCTTAACTACTCTAACGGGAAGTTGCTTAATTTGGGGATGAATCTGTTCTGCATTTGCTCCAAGTACTACTACTACAGGTTGACAAACTGAAACGATCGCCATTTCTGTAATGTATTCCAAAAAGCTACGTCCTTGGTAAAGCAATAGTTGTTTTGGTGTACCCATACGAGTCGATGCACCAGCAGCAAGAATCATAATGGCTATGGTTGATTTTTGATTGTCTATTTGCTCAGTGTCAAATACCATAACAGTTAACAATTCAAAATTCAAAATTATGTGGGAAGTAGCAAGTTTAAGTTGCTTGCATAGGATTGGTGAATTGGTTGATTGCGATTTCTTAAAAAATTACCATTGCGGTTTGTTAGCACTGCTTGAATTTCGGCAATAATCGCGATCGCTATTCCTTCAGGTGTATCTGCTCCGATGTCAATCCCAATCGGCCCATGCAATCTTTTTAATTGTTGAGTATTATAAACTATTCCTTGCAGACGTAAATCTTCAAGGAATCTTTCAGTACGCAGCTTTGGCCCTAGAACCCCTATGTAGCGTGCAGAAGATGGCAGCAACATTTTTAAAATTTCCAGGTCGTCAAGGTAATTATGCGTCATCACTACAGTAACTGTGTAGTCATCGATAAATACCTGTTTATGTATAACTTCTCGGCAACTAAGAATGACATCACAAGCTATTGGAAATCGCTCTTTCGTTGCCTCATTAGCTCGACAATCGACTACAGTAAGGTCCCAACCTAATGCTTGAGCAAACTGTGCTACGGGTACAGCGTCATAGCCTGCACCAAATATTACTAGAGGCGTGGGTGGTTGGATGGCTTCAATAAAAACTTCTACACTGCCTAAAGGTAAATGATAGTTGTTTACCCTTGACTTTTGATTAGCAAAGGCTACTTGAGCATCTGCAATCAGAGATTGAATTAAATTTTGCTCTTTGATGTCAGTGATAATTTTACCATCAGGATATAGCAGCAAGCGCGACCCCAGTTTGACATTGATTGCGCCTTCAATGGCAAAGACTGTGGCAATAATACCCAAATGTTTTTTATTTAAGCACTCCTGGGTAAAAGCGATCGCATTCGGTGTACTTTCTCTCTCCAGACGTTCGATGAGAACTTGTACTATCCCATTGCACCCCAAACCAAAGCCCCAAAGAATATCTTCAGAGGCGGTGTTATCGTAAGTAACAACAATTGCTTCGCCGCTTGACATTCGTTGTTGAGTATGCTGAAATACGTCGTTCTCCAAGCAACCAGCGCTGATTGTTCCGATCATCCGACCTGTATTTGTGATCAACATTTTAGCACCCGGTCGGCGATAGGTTGAACCTTCAGTTTTGACTACAGTGGCCAGGAAAGTGATTTCACCACTTTTTTGACTTGACTCGAAGCCTTCTAAAATTGCTTGTAATTCGTTCATTTGATTGCTTATTTTTCCGTTTCTAGCAGTTTGTAAGTTTCAGCAAGCAGTCCCAATAAAAACAATGTGATTACTGTGCCATTGTGCATCGCTGCTAGTGTCAAACATGAGTCACGGTTTGTGCTGCCAACGCTAAGGGATGAAAATCAAAAAGACAACTCCCGCATTTGCTGCTACCAAAATCAAGCTGGCGATCGCTGGCTCAACTGCTCGTGCAATGCTAAACCCAGCACTATTTAAAGTAATGGCTGCCATCGATCGCCAAACAAAGAGTTACGGAGCGGACTCTAAGCAGAGGTTGTCATGACTGCGGTATCCACGTATTTACTTCAGCATTCTGGGAGCGGGGCCACGAGTGACATCCAATCCTGACACATGAGGTAGAGCGATCGTTTTGCCTATTTGTGCGGCTTCGTAAATCAACGCTATCAGTTTTTGATCTTGCAAACCTTCTTCACCAGGCGTATGGGGTTGCTTATTCTGAATCACACAATCCGCCATGTGATCAATTTCTAAGGCGAACTGGTTCTTCTCGCTCATCCGCACTTCGCTGACGTTTTCTGCCATGCTGTTGGTTGGTGATTTGCGCGAAATCATCATCCGCAAACCGTTGTAAGAGAACGCCGGATCGATTTGTCCCCAAGCATCAGAGCCGAAGACGCGAAACCGCCGCGCTTCGTGAAAGCCGTAACTGCTGGAGCAAATTGCTACTATCCCACTGGGAAACCGCATCTGGAAGGTAACACTTTCTTCTACTTCTTGGAAGCGCGGATCGCCAGGAGTGCTGAAGATTTGGGCGCTAATTGCGATCGGTTCCTCTCCCGTCAAATAGCGAGTTGCATTCAAGCAATAAATTCCCACATCCGGTAAACAGCCACCTCCAGCTAAGGCACGTTTCAATCGCCACTGGTTTAAGTCACCCCCCTGGTTTTGGCCGTTGTCTGCCTGAATCACCTTGATGGTTCCCAATTCTTTGCTGCGGATCATTTCAATCATGGCGCGATGGTGCGGCTCATATTGGCAGCGATAAGCAATCATCAGCTTGCGATTCGCGCTTTTGCACGCGTCGATCATTTGCTGACAATCTTCTACTGTGGTTGCCATTGGCTTCTCACATAGAATATGCTTTCCGGCTTTAGCACCACGCACTGTATATTCCCGGTGCATACTGTTAGGCAGTACGATATAAATTACATCAATGTCTGGATTGTTGCGGAGATTGTCGTAATTCTGATAGTTGTAAACGTTCTGCGGTTTGATGCCATACTGCTGTGCAACTTGATTGGCTTTAGCAGCATCGCCACTAACTAATGCAGTTGGCTTTGCTAGTTTACATTCTGCAAATGCAGGCATGATTTCTTCTAGTGAAAGTCTGCCAAGTCCGACGATCGCAAATCCCAAGCGTCGCTCTGGAGGTAATGCAGTCGGAGGCCCACCCGTATCCACTTCCGTCTGTGCTGAGATGGGGGGAAATTGTATTTGAGGCGGCAAGGGTCCACCGCGTGGCGTTGGTTGCCCAGTTGGCACTTGAGCAGCAACCTCTTCGCCTATACTACCAAGTGCGGTGGCTGAGATGGCTCCTAATCCCGCAGTAGTCAGAATCTGACGACGAGAAAATTTTCCTTTAAACAATTCAGACATCGTGGTTCTTTAATGATGAGATTTTGGATTTATATCAAGTCAGCTTATAACTGTCATTGTTACCGTTGCTGTTAGAGGATGAATGAACAAGTATTTTTGGTAACATCAAAAGCATCAGGAACCTAACCCCCCCTAGCCCGCCTTCCTTACAAGGGAATGGGGGTTTCAAAGCTTGGCAATAGGTTGCAATGTTAATGCCTGCCAATGCAATGCTAATGCCTCCCAATACAATATCAATGCGTCGGCTACATTGTTAATGCGTCTCCCTGCAATGGCAATGTATCCCGATACAATACCAATGCGTTCCCTTGCAATGGCAATGCATCCCGATACAATACCAATGCGTCAAATAGCACTAAGTTAAGATACAACCCCTTCCCCTGACTGCTTGACTGCTTAAGAGCCTCAAGGCTCTTAACCCATTCTGGGAGGCAAAGCCTCCTGTCTCTTGACCAGAGGCATCAGCCCTCTCGGAATACATTCCCAGTCTTAAGACTCTTAACCAGGCCACACAAGCCTTTGGGCTTTTCTTAAGGACTGACAAGAAATAAATTATCCATGTTGTGGGGCAGGCAGGATGCCCACCCCACAACATGGGATGCGTGTCTTCACCCGTCCCACAAGAAAATTTGGGATGTTTTTTTATTTGTCAGTCCCTTAGTGCTATTCGTTAATGCGTCGGCTGTATTAAAAACGCTACGCTTTTACGCATAACTGTACTTAGCGTTGCCGCAGGGTAGGGAATCAATCCCAAAAACTCTGCGATTGCGTCATTTAACTCGCAATTGACTAATTACGTGTGATTTGCCGGACATCAGATTACGGGGTACTGGTTGGAGTTGGGGTACTGTCTGGAGTTGGGGTACTGGTTGGAGTTGGGGTACTGGTTGGAATTGGGGTACTGGTTGGAGTTGGGGTACTGTCTGAAGTTGGGGTACTGTCTGAAGTTGGGGTACTGTCTGGAGTTGGGGTACTGTCTGGAGTTCCAGGACTAACAGGACTCTCAGTTGCTTGCACAGACTTAGCAGGTGGAGTTTCCGATGTATTTTGATCTTGTTGAGTAGTTGGTGTGCAACCAGTCGCCAGAGATAAGGCGATCGCTACTATACCAGTAGAGAATATTTTGAACTTGGACATAATTAATCTTCTCCTGAGATAAAGCTGTATCTTAGAACGTAGAATTGTCGCGATCGGACAGTTGAGTGCGATCGCTAATGCTGAAGATGACGAATTTATTAAATCACGAATTACAAACAGAACCAATTAATTTCAGTAATTTGCAGTTATCATTTAACGGTCACTCCTGCTTCTAACTCCAAAGCTTTGATCAATGCCGATGCATTTTCTTGCCCCCATCCTTGATTAACTGCTGTTTTAATGGTTTCTCTGACCGAAACAGCACTCAGCACTCCTGACAATTGCGGCAGCAGGCGTTGGAGAATTGAAATCTTGGGCAAATCGAGCGATCAAATTGACATCTTTGAGCAAATGCTTTTACGCAAAACTGTAGTTAGCGTTGCCGCAGGGGTAGGGAATCAATCCCAAAAACCCTGCGATCGCGTCATTTAACTCGCAATTGACTAATTACGTGTGATTTGCCGGACATCAGATTACGGGGTGCTTGTTGAACTTGGGGTGCTTGTTGAACTTGGGGTGCTTGTTGAACTTGGGGTACTAGTTGAACTTGGGGTACTAGTTGAACTTCCAGAATTAACAATGGACCGAACCTCTTGCAGGTGTTCTTGGAGTGTTGGTAGCGCTTGAGTTACAAATGCTTTCACGTCTGAATCTTGTCCCTGTTGAGCTTCCCTCTTAAATGCAGCAATATCCTGTTCATGAGCTTGAACCATCTGATTCAGATATTGGCGATCAAAGTTAGCACCATAAAGTTTGGATAAGCGTTGCTTCACTTGCTGATTTTTGCTGCCGATACTAGTTGGCAGCGTAACACCTTTTTGACTTGCCAACTGTTTGAGTTGATTGTTCACCTGGGTATGATCGTGAACCATATGCTGTCCAAAGTGTTTTACTGCATTCTTAGTTCCACGCTGTGATGCCAGTTGCCCTAGTTGGACTTCTGCTAAACCATTTTGAGCAGCTAGAGTGATAAATAGTCTGTCTGAAGAACTGAGGGTATTTTGCCCTGATGGAGTTGGTGAAACAGAAACAGTTGGTGAAGCACTTGGTGAGGCAGTTGATGATGGAGTCTCAGTGGTTTGCACAGGCACAGCAGGTGGAACTTCAGATGTATTCTGGTCATGGGGAGTAGTTGGTGTGCAACCAGTCGCCAGAGATAAACTGATCGCCACTATACCACCAGAAAATATTTTGAAGTTGAACATAATCAATGTTTTCCTTGAATAAAGCTATATCTTGCAGAATGAAAAACAAGCGCGATCGCACAGTTGAGTACGATCAGTAATGCTGAAGATGACAAGTTGAAATTACGAATTAGAAGACCGTCGTAGACATCGCTGTTTGCATAAAAAAACGGTTAAAAATAGGATTAATTTTTACCCCATAAAAGCTGGATTCATGGCTGTAGTGTCATTTTGGGTTGTGGTCTTATATCGTTCGTACTCCCCTTTAGCCGCGGCCTCACGGGTACGCGCTAACAGTGCTGTAACTTGTGCCTGATCCATTGGCTTAAAGGTGCGGACTGCTTCAAATGCCTGATTTAAAATTCTCATGCTGTCAATGCCCGTAATTACAACTGAGGTTGGCAAATTCATGGCGTAGTGCAGGCAGTCGATCGCACTGACGGTGTTGCTTCTAAGAATGTAAGACTCTCCGATGGATTTCATTCCCAGTACACCAATGTTGTTTTTCACTAGCTCAGGTAAAACCAGGTGTTCAAAACTTCTAAAATGGGCATCCATCACATTTAATGGCATCTGCACAGTGTCAAAGCGGAAACCATTTTGTGCAGCAGTTTCCAGCATCTGAAGGTGAATCTGAGGATTCTTGTGTCCTGTAAAACCGATATAGCGAATTTTGCCCGCTTTCTGCGCCTCGACGACTGCCTCCATCGAGCCGCCAGGAGCAAAGACGCGATCGGGGTCTTCAAAGCGCAGTATTTCATGATGCTGCAATAAATCGATGTGATCGACCTGCAAATCTTTGAGCGATTCATCAATCTGCATCTTGGCAGCGCCTTTGGTGCGACCGTCGATTTTTGTCATTAGGAAGACCTTTTGACGATAACCATCTTTAAGAGCATTTCCCATCCACCGATGACTACGGCCGTTGTGATAGTCCCAAGAATTATCCATAAAGTTGATGCCGCGATCAATGGCAGTGCGGATCAGCTTGATACTTTCTTGCTCTTCTTTAATTTGTCCAATGTGAGATCCACCCAAGCCAATCACAGATACTTGTTCTCCAGTGCGTCCAAGACTGCGATACAACATTTCGCCGCGTTGAGTTGGAGTAGGTGAACTTTGGGCTAGCAGTTGAGTATTTTCATCAACAGGTTCTGTTTGGGCTAAAAGCGGCTGCAAAAATCCTTCCGAAACTACAAGTCCTGCCGCTACTAATCCCGAAGCAGAAGCAGTTTTTAACAAGCTGCGTCTACTGATCTCCATAATTGTCTCCTACAAGTAACAACAGGAATGAGCTGTATAGTATCACGACAATCTGGCACAGGGACTCTAACTAAGGTATGTTTTGAAACATACTTCGTAAGAGGCATTCACAATGCAAGTTGAGGCATTCACAATGCAAGTTGAGGCATTCACAATGCAAGTTGAGGCATTCACAATGCAAGTTGAGGCATTCACAATGTAAGTTGCTGTATTCCCAATGCAAGTTGCTGTATTCCCAATGCAAGCTTAGGCATTGGCAATGCTTACTTTTTGTTTAGACTTGCCCGATTTAAAACTTTATCTTACTGATAGATTTTTAGTTTTAATGGGTACATTAAATGTATGTATCCTATATTAGTAAATACATTTATGACTATCCAAGATACAACACGCCGTTTGCGCCCTCAAATCATTAGTCAAGATATTGACTCATTCCACGGTTTGCAAACCGTCAGCACCTACAACACGACTCGTGCTGATGCTTCAGATGCTAAGTTACACGAAGTTTATCAGTTGATGTTGATTTCTCAACAAACTGAAACCGAGAAACTAGCTTTATACCGTGCTGCTTCTGATGCTGCCCGATTAGCAGAATGGGAATTTCATAATGGTGTATTAGCAATGAAAGAAGTCGTGCGCGGGCAATATGGTTCAGATAGCGATCAAGCTCAGGCTGTGGGACTGAAGAAAAAATCAGACCGCAAGCGTCCTTCCCGCAAAAAGCTAGTTGCGTAGGCGTAGCCCACCGCAGGTATCGCTAGTTAACGTTTTGGCGATCGCAAATCTCTCTACAAAAGTTTGTCTAATGTAATTGGCAAATCGCGGATGCGCTTACCTGTGGCATGATAAACAGCGTTAGCGATCGCCGCCGCACTTCCAGTAATCCCAATTTCACCAATTCCTTTGACACCAAGCGGGTTAATATGTGGATCGTGTTCATCAACGAACAGCACCTCAATATCAGGAACGTCTGCATTCACTGGTACGTGATACTCAGCTAAATCATGATTGACAACGCGTCCCCGATGAGGGTCTGTTAGCGTCTGTTCCATTAACGCCATGCCAATACCATAGATAATTCCACCGATCAGTTGACTGTTAGCTGTTTTCGCATTGAGTATGCGTCCCACGCCAAAAGTTCCCACCCAGCGCGTTACTCGCACTTCGCCCAAGTCAGGGTCAACGCGGACTTCGGCAAACTGCGCTCCAAATGCGTGCATTGAGAACTTCTTTTGTTCCTCTCCCGGCTTGGCATCTGCACGCGCTTCGATCATTTTCATTCCATGCCGTGCCAAGATTGCCTCATAAGTTTCGCTTGCTGACGATTTGTTTTTTAAGAAAAAGCTGCCATCTTGGGCAATCACATCCTCAGCGTTTGAACTATAAAGCGGCGATTTTTGATCGGCAAGTGCTAGTTGCAAAAGCTGACTGCGAGCTTGATTTCCTGCTAAATGCACCGCCGAACTGACACTGGCGGCAGTTTGCGAACCACCGGAAACGGGGGTTTCTGGCATCTTAGTATCGCCTAGTTCAAAGCGAACTTTGTTAACTGGTAGACCGAGTGCTTCAGCTGCGACTTGAGTCATTACAGTATAAGTTCCCGTACCAATATCTTGTGAGCCGCTCTGCACAACGGCTGTACCGTCTGCCATAATTTGAGCGATCGCCGATGCTGGAGAACGGTTGGTCGGATAAGTAGCTGTCGCCATACCCCAACCGATCAAATAGTTACCGTCTCGCATCGAACGGGGCTTGGGATTGCGCTTCTGCCAGCCAAACTTTTCTGCCCCTAATTTGTAACATTGTATGAGTGACTTGCTCGACCAGGGCAGTCCTTTGCTGGGATCGACATCAGCATGGTTACGCAGACGCAGTTCCACCGGATCGATATTCAGCGCATAAGCCAGTTCGTCCATTGCCGATTCTAAGGCAAAGGACCCAGAAGCTTCGCCTGGGGCACGCATAAAGGTTGGTGTTCCTTGATCGAGTTTAACCAGACGGTGGCTGGTTTCGATATTCGGGCAAGCGTAGATCATCCGGGCGCTTTTAGCAACAGGTTCGATAAATTCATCGAAAGTTGAAGTTTGTGAAGTCCCCGCGTGTCGCAGAGCGGTCAATTTGCCCTCGCGGGTTGCACCGAGAGAAACTTGTTGAATTGTCTCTGGTCGGAAGCCGACAGGCCCATACATCTGTATCCGTCCCAGAACTAATTTCACTGGGCGATTAACTTGTCGGGCTGCGATCGCCGCTAGAGGCACATGCGACCAAGCCGACCCTTTGCAACCGAAGCCACCGCCAATAAAGTAAGACATAATCCGGACTTTCTCTGGCTCAATTCCTAATACCCCTGCAACTTTTTGTTGAGTGGAAAAGATTCCCTGAGTTGCGTCATACAGCAGCAATTGATCGCCTTGCCAAACTGCGCTTGTGGCATGAGGCTCCATTGGATTGTGATTTTCGATCGGTGTAGTATAGGTTTGCTCGACGCGGACAGCAGCAGTCGCTAGTCCCTGGTTGACATTGCCGTGCGCTGAATCGGGCGGCTCGTCTTTGGGGATTTTACCTTTAGGCAAGTATGCCTTAGCGAGATTGTCCCGCATATTGATCGTCGGTTTCTCTTCGTCATAGCGAACTTGCACCAGAGAAGCAGCATACATAGCTCGTTCAAAGGTATCGGCAACAACGACACCAATGTGCTGACCACTATATAGGACAACGTTATCTTGTAGCACTTGCAGCTTGCGACCGCCGCCCTTTTCACCAGATGCCTTGGGTGCGTTCAGGTGGGTAATTACTGCTAATACACCCGGTACTTGCTCTGCGGCCTTTGTATCGATTTGGGCGATTTTACCTTTAGCGATCGTGCTTTGAATCGTGACTCCATAAGTCATTTTTGCGATCGGAAACTCCGCCGAATAGCGGGCGCCACCCGTCACCTTTAGATGTCCATCGACTCGATTTAGCGGTTTGCCGACAACTGTATTTGTATCCCCTGTATTCATGCCATCCCTCCGACGGTTGTCAGCGCCTTAACAATTGTGCGTTTAGCCAGTTCGACCTTAAACCCGTTGTATTTTTGAGGTTTAGCTCCAGCGATCGCAACTGATGCTGCTGCAAGAAATGTTACCTCATTTGCGGGTTTGCTCAAAAGCGCTTTTTCCGCCTCATAGGCACGCCAGGGCTTTGTTCCCACACCACCCAAGGCAATGCGTGCCGAGCGAATAATCCCATTTTGAATATCTAATGCCGCCGCAACCGATGTCATCGCAAAGGCATAGGAGGCGCGATCGCGGACTTTTAAATAGTGCGATCGCTTGGCAAAGGTTGAAGCAGGTAAGTCAACGGCAACTATTAACTCTCCGTGTTGTAAAACTGTCTCCCGTTCGGGTGTATCGCCTGGTAGAAGATGAAAATCGGCGAGGGGAATACTGCGCTCTCCATTCGGAGAGCGTGTTTGCACAACTGCATCAAGTGCGATCATTGCCACCGCCATATCGGAAGGATGTGTGGCAATGCAGCGATCGCTACCGCCGAAAATCGCGTGAATGCGGTTGTAACCCTCGATTGCCGGACAACCTGAACCAGGAACGCGCTTATTGCAGGGGAAAGCTGTGTCGCGGAAGTAGTAACAACGGGTACGTTGCAGCAAATTTCCGCCTACTGTCGCCATGTTTCGCAGTTGCGGTGATGCCCCAGATAGCAACGCCTCCGACAGCACCGGATAACGCTCCTGAATTATGGGATTATAAGCAACGTCGCTATTGCGTGCCATTGCCCCAATCCGCACACTGTTACCCTGCACTTCCACTTGAGTTAGCGGTAGGGGGTTGATATCAACCAACTGTTTTGGGGTCTGTACATTCAGCTTCATCAAATCAATTAAGCTTGTACCCCCTGCCAAGTAAGCAGCTTCCACCTCTGGAGCGACCGATGTCACGGCATTGTCTACTTTTCCTATTTTCTGATAGCTAAACGGCTGCATCTTTTTTCCCCTCTAAGACATCGCGAACAGCAGCCACGATATTTGGATAAGCCCCACAACGGCAGATATTGCCGCTCATCAGTTCACGAATGTCGGCATCTGACTTAGCGTGTCCCTCATTCACCAAACCCACCGCCGAACAAATCTGTCCCGGTGTGCAGTAGCCGCACTGAAACGCATCGTGGGCAACAAACGCGGCTTGCATCGGGTGCAGATTGTTTCCTTGCTCCAGCCCTTCAATAGTTGCGATCGCGGCATCGGTGTGCATAATCGCAAATGTCAGGCATGAATTAATCCGTTGCCCATCAACCAGCACCGTACAAGCACCGCACTGACCGTGATCGCAACCTTTTTTAGTACCAATTAATCCCATGTATTCCCGCAGTGCATCAAGTAAGGTAACACGCGGTTCAATCTGCAAACTATGTGCTGTTCCGTTCACTTGCAGTGTCACCTTCATAGTCTCAGGTGTCGAAGTTTCCAGCATTGGAGTAGTTTTTTTGACTTGAGTTTGTGCTACAGTTTTCTCTGCAAAATTAGCGATCGTAGCTGCTACTGTGCTGACAATCATCAATTTACCGAACCTGCGGCGTCTTAGAACAAACTTCATTTGTTTACTCCATTCTGTTTTTGTTGAGTAATAATATTGAGTAATTCTCTTGACTTCAATTCTTTATAGAAAACTACTTTTTATGAGAAGCATTTTTCTCAAAATGACATTGTTAATAGAATACAATTTCATCTTGTGATCGTCTCTCTATCAGAAGATTTATGCCATAAGTATCATCTATAGTTATCAAAACAGTATTCAGGAGTCAGTAGTCAGAATAAAGCCATGAATTAGAGTCCAACTAGCAGATAGCGCAGCGTTAATTTAAAATATAAAATCTAAAATTGGCACGGTGAAAGGAAAAGAGGAGCGATCGCCCCAGCCTTTAAGCTAGGACGAAAAGACAAATCACCCGAATATGCCGCCCTTTATAGAGGAAAAGGGGAGCAATGTTTACACTCATCAAAAGCAGAATCAGAAAAAATACTCCAGCACTCAGATGGATCAACGGTTAAGAGTACTCATGTCAGGGTAGCGCTCACCTGCTGCTATATCTTTTGGGGCAACTGCTTCAATTCGATTCAACTCTTGTTCAGTCAGGGTGATTTCGGTAGCTGCAATATTCTCCTCCAAATAAGTACGGCGTTTTGTACCAGGAATTGGCACAATATCTTCTCCTTGAGCCAAAAGCCATGCTAGTGCAAGCTGACTAGAAGTTACTCCTTTTTCGGCGGCAATTGCCTTGACTTGCTCTACTAATTGCAGGTTCTTATAAAAATTCTCACCTTGAAAGCGAGGAGAATTTCTTCGATAGTCATCAGGTGCAAGATCATCAGGGCTGGTGATTGCGCCTGATAAAAACCCTCTTCCTAATGGGCTATAGGAAACAAACCCAATTCCTAATTCCCGCACAATAGGTAAAATTTCATCCTCTGGGTCGCGAGTCCAAAGAGAGTATTCTGTTTGCAGTGCAGTAATGGGGTGAACTGCTACAGCCCGTCGAATCGTGGCAGGAGCAGCTTCGGAAAGCCCTAGATAGCGCACTTTTCCAAGCTTGACTAACTCTGCCATTGCCCCGACAGTATCTTCAATGGGTACGGTTGAATCTACACGATGTTGATAATAGAGATCAATCACTTCAACTCCCAGGCGTTTTAGCGAGGCATCGCAAGCTGTGTGGACATATTCTGGTTTGCCACTAATCCCTTTCCAACCGCCGTCTTCAGTGCGGACATTGCCAAACTTGGTTGCTAATACTACTTGATCTCGGCGATCTTTAATTGCTCTGCCTAATAGTTCTTCATTGGTAAACGGCCCATACATATCAGCAGTATCAAGGAAATTTAGCCCAAGTTCTAATGCCCGATGGATAGTAGCGATCGCCTCAATTTCATCACGACCACTATAAAACTCAGACATTCCCATGCAACCAAGTCCAATATTTGAAACTTCCAAGCCTTGTTTGCCTAGCTTTCTGGTTTTCATAAAATAATCTCCTAGTCAGTAATTAATCAGAGAAAATTAGGTCTTTCAGCATTATCCCTTTCCCGAACAAAAAGTCATCTATTATCAGAAGTATTTACTGATAAGTAAGTGGGTCAAATTAAATATAAAACCTCACCCTGCCTCCGGCTTCCCTCTCCTTACTAAGGCTACGGTGTGTAGGTGCATCTACGGCAATGATCGCTGGTTCGTCTGGTTGTACCCTCAGATCGATCCAGGTGAGGATGTCTGCAATGGCTTCTTTGCGATCTAAATCAAGTAGTTGTAGTTGTCCATCTATCCATTCTAAGCAGCATAATCCACTTGGTTGCGATTTCCAGCCTAAATCAATGCCAATAAATTTCATGGTCATAACACGAATTTGCGATTATTTTGGCATTTCGCGTCAACAATTCACCTAAATTTATTTGCCAAAAATCAGGGAAATAATCTTATAATCTGGAAAAGCTTGTCTTAATTTATTTTATCTGGCAATAAGTTAATCAAGATTATTCCGATGCAGATTTTATTTTTACATCCCAATTTTCCCTCGCAATTTCGCAATCTAGCGACAGTTTTAGGTAAGGATAAGAATCACAAAGTCGTCTTTGGGACAAATCGTCGTGAAGGGGAAATATCTGGCGTTTATAAGGCTATTTACACTCCTTCTCGTGAAGCTGCTCCCCAAACGCACCACTATGTTCGCAACCTAGAAAATGCTGTTCTCACCGCGCAGGCTGTCTATCGGGTGGCAGAAAAATTAAAAGCCGAAGGTTTCTTTCCAGATATAGTTTATGGTCATTCTGGTTGGGGGCCAACTTTATTTATGAAAGATGTTTTCCCCAAAGCCGAATTATTGTGTTATTTCGAGTGGTTTTACCATGCTTACGGTTCGGATGCAGATTTTGATCCCAATGAACCACTTAATGCTGATGATCAATGCCGCATCCGCGTGAAAAATGCGCCGATTTTGACTGATTTATATAGCTGCGATCGCGGTCTTTCTCCGACCAATTGGCAACGGCAGCAGTTTCCTAAAGAATATCATCACAAAATCACTGTACTTCATGATGGTATTGATACCAAATTTTTTGCTCCCAAACCAGGCGCAAAGTTAGTTTTACCAAGAAGAAATCTTGATCTTTCCCATGTGGAAGAGTTGGTAACTTATGTGGGACGGGGAATGGAACCTTATAGAGGTTTTCCGCAGTTTATGGAAGCGGTGGCCCTACTTCAGCAGCGAAGACCTAAGTGCCATGTGGTAGTTGTGGGCGAAGATCGGGTTGCTTATGGTAAAAATCTCCCTGATGGTCAGACTTATAAACAATTAATGCTAGAAAAATTATCTTTGGATTTATCGAGATTGCACTTTACAGATAGGCTTCCTTATAATGAATACCTTCAGGTTTTGCAAGCTTCTTCTGCTCATATTTATTTAACCCGTCCTTTTGTTTTATCCTGGTCAATGTTAGAAGTAATGGCAGCAGGATGTTTATTAATAGCTTCTAAGACTGCGCCAGTCTTGGAAGTCGTACAGGATGGGGTAAATGGACTGCTGGTAGATTTCTTTTCTCCTCAGAATATTGCTAATAGGGTTGAAGAGGCGCTGAACAATCCTCAAGAGATGAACGCAATTCGGGCGAATGCGCGAGAGACAATTATCAAGCGTTATGATTTGGCAAAACTGTTACCACAGCATTTACAATGGATGTTCGCTGGTAAAAGTTCTAATAGCTTGAAAAAGCGCTCACCTTCTAAAGGATTTGCCAGAAATTAGCTCAATAGTTGGGGTTTAGTTTACCGAAGTTTAATTGTGATCTACTGAACTTTTTTGATTGGCAAAAACTAAAAAAATAAGGATATTTACAAAGAATAAATCTATAGCCCCAATGCGAATTATTTTTACCATTGCCCATTTTTTCAAACCTAGCAGTGAGGGTCGTCATGCTTCGCAGCGCAAAGACCCACAACCGCGCTTGGAGGCGTTAACTAAAAGCCTTATTGCCTTACATCAATTATTTGGCAAATCTCAAACTATCATCAACATTGCTCAACGACTTGCTTTCCCTGCTAATCAGCCGCAGTCTCACGAACTAGATATTGTTATTTGCACAACCCAAGATAATCATCTTCTGAATCAGCTTCCCTTACCATCTCATTTATATAAGCATCATTCTACTGATATCGAACCTCTACTTTTAGGGTTTGAGTGTCAAGCTGTTCTGCAAAGTTGTCTCGGCCAGTATGATTACTACTGCTTTCTTGAAGATGACCTAATTATCTATGACCCTTGGTTTTTTATAAAATTAAACTGGTTTACCCAACAAGCTGGTGACTTAAACTTGCTCCAGCCAAATCGTTATGAAGTCTCCCCCTACGGTTTGGGTTTGGTTCACAAAGCTTACATTGATGGGGATTTGGCTTTACGAGTAACTGCTCACTTTCAAAATGTGCAAGAGCAACAGGAACTCAAAGGTACAATTCTGAATACACTAATTACTTTTTGTCGTGCCCTCAATCCTCACGCAGGCTGCTACTTTTTGAATGCAAATCAGATGGCTCATTGGGCTAATCAAACTTATTTTCTCAACCGAGATGTTAACTTTGTTGGTCCTCTAGAAAGTGCTGCTACTTTGGGAATTATGAAGACATTTCGGATTTACAAAACCTCACCAGAGCAAGCCAGTTTTTTGGAGATTCAGCACTTTGGAACAGGATTTCTGGGGTTAATTGGAGGACAAGTGGGTTTAGCAGAGAAGTAAGACTAGAAGTAGAAGTTTTATTGAAGTATTAAGGTATGACATTTTGAAGTGCGAAATGTGGGATAGGGAGCATCTCAATGAGTGTAAAAAGCCTTGTAAAACCTCACCCCAACCCTCTTCTTGGTAAGGAGAGGGAACAAGAATCTTGTTTCTCATCTGGTATATTTGCAAAACTGAGATGCTCCCGATAGATATAGCATTTCCTAATCACATGAGGTACATCATAGCCCCCTCTTCGCTTGCGGGGAGGGGGTTGGGGGTGGGGTTCTTGTACCTCACTCAACCGATAACCGCTATATAACGAATTACAAAGATTTGGAAAATATTCAGGTTGATATTAAGCGCAAGCATAGTAAAGCCTCAAAATCTTACCTAGATGTTACTTTTCACTATAAAGATGGCATTTTATGAAAAGGATATCAGAGGATATCATTTTGGCAAGCATCAACTTTATTTTTAGTGTTAATAGCAATATCAGTTAGATAAGGAATAAGCGCGTAGCCAATGCATTCTGCTAAACGTGGTGGTACAGCATTTCCAATTTGCCACATAGCTTTTTTCATAGAACCTTCAAAAATAAATGAATCTGGAAATGTCTGTAATCTTGCCATTTCACGCGCTGAAATTACACGGTTTAGATATGGATGAATATGAGTACCGCCGTGATTCTCTTTAACAGTCATACTTGGTTTACCAGGATATTGACGCTTGAAAGCATCAACGTATTTTGTATATAAAGAACCACCTGGAGGCACTTTAGCAATTCGTTCCATATACTCAGGTGAATGTTTAGTCCACTGATGGTTTATCTCTGGGATTGGGGTATATGCTGGTAAATCGGAAATAGCTGATTCAATAGATTTATATTCTTCAGGTAACAACTTAGCCTTGGGGTAGGGATTTGGCATTCCAAATCTGTTAGCTATAAAGATAGCTCTTGGTCGAATTTGTGGCACTCCATAGGCAGCAGATTCAAGAATTGCAACAGATATATTAGGATAACCAATAGATTCAAAAGCTTCAATAATTGCTTTTTTTACATCTCCGTTTTGGATAGTCAAAATACCTGGAACGTTTTCCATAACAACATACCAAGGACGTATTTCTGAGACAACACGTACAAATTCATAAAATAAACGATTGCGGGGGTCTTTATGGTCACGTTTTCCTGCTACCGAGAAACCCTGACATGGCGGCCCGCCTATAACAAGATGTACTTCAGGTAAGCCGATTTGTTGTAGGCAATTATGGGAATCAAACTGTTCGATATCTCCGCAAAAGTGATGACATTGTGGAAAGTTATTTTTATGGGTAGCAGAAGCGATTGGGTTGATTTCAACGCTAGCTAAGGGTTGAAATCCAGCTTGAACTAGTCCTTGTGTTATTCCCCCTGCTCCGCAAAACAGATCCATAAAGGTGTAATTAGATGATTGATTGGGTACAGAATTAACATCAATGAATATTTTGTATGGATCGGAGTCATTTTGATCTAATTCTCTTTTGATACGTTCATAACGTCCTAATTTGGATTTTTTTTGCTTTATAGTAGAGTGATTCTCCTCGTTAGGAAAAAAAGAAAGTTGGGTTCCTTGCATTTTTTGTTTGATATTGATCTCGGCTTTAGTGTGACATATAGCCTACGATATATCAAACATGACACGCTTTTTTTAGAAACCCACAAAAGCGATCGCTTAGAACTTATCCCCACAACTAACAGGTGATAACTGATAACTGGCTTTTTCCGTCTCCTGTACTTGCTGTTGTTCCTTCAATGTTTCTAGTTGTGTTTCTAATTGCGCTTTCACTTGATGACGGAAGCTAAAGAAGTGTTCACCAAAGCTCAATGCTACGAGGTAATCATACAACCAATGCGGTTTCTGGAGAGCGATGTCTACGACGGGCTACGCCTATGCTGCTAAACTTACTCCATTAAGCATGAACCATTAAGTACTGACCGTTCCCATTATATTCACCATCGCAACTAGCGAAATTCCGAACAAACCATATTAAATAAAACCTCCATATCCGGCGAAACTTGGCATAATCCATGCCATAATCCAAGTCTTTGATTGTTACCTGATTTTTGTCAAAATTATCTAGCCATTTGGCAAATGTTTTAGAGTAATTGGAACCGTTCAGATACCATCTTTCAATTGTTTTGAGGTCTTTATTCCGGCTAGGAACTGCATCGTAGTTCCAATACCTGCCGTGGGGAAAAATGTATTTATGCGTGAAAGCGCTGGATATATTATTCGGGGTACGAACTGTAATGATATGAATAAAAACCTTGCCATTATCTTTCAGCAAACTCGCTAATTTTTGAAAAGAGTTAGTTAAATTACCAACATGACAAAAAACGCCAATCGAAAGGATTTTATCAAATTTTGTCTCAAATGTTGTATTATTTAAGTCTCCTTCATACAGCGTGAACCGGCCTGAACTGAGGTTGCTTTCAGGATCTTGCATTTTCTGGCGCATATATTCACATTGCTCGTGGCTCAAATTCAGACCGACAAATTTGACATTGGGAAATTTGGAAAGAATGTAATTTGGCACACATCCCCAACCACAGCCAAAATCTAAAATATTCTCTCCATCTTTAATGTCTAACTTCTGAATTACATCATCAATCATATCTATCTGAGATTGCTCAAGGTTCAATGCTCCTTTTTCCCACAATCCCATGCTGTACTTAGGATAAATGAGTTTTCCGTCGCCCAACATCTTATTCAGCATCCCTTGAGACAAATCATACTGAATTTTCATCAGATCCCGTGGGCCTTCAGCAAGATGATCAGTTTCTTTTAATACCCATTCATAAGGTGCTAAAAGAGCAGGGAAGTACTTAAAAAAGATCGGCATACAAGTATCAAAAAGCGATTCTAATACTGAGTCAGGAACTTCTAACCCATTGATATAAGCCTCGGCCACCGCCATTTGTATTGTGTTGACTACCTCTACCGCCCCACGCGTTGCTGTATATGCTAGTGGGGTTTTAATATTCATATCTCCTACTAAAGGTATATACTTTTCTAGAGACTGTAGTGTATCGAGAGAAACCATGTTTAAACTCCTAATTCACTTTCAGTATTCAATTATACTATCAATAGCAAAGAATAGCAAAAATAGGGTAAAAATTAATTTTTGAACCTCTTTATTGTAATAAAACTTAAATAAACTTAAATACGATTTATGGAAGTTAGTAACGCTCAAAAGTTAATTCGCCAAGCAGAGTATGCAAAAACATTGCGTCCCCTACTTCCTGCGGAAGTATTTCTCCCCGATCCAAGTAAATTAGTGATTCTATTAATTAATTGGGCAATTTTGATTTTAGGCTGGGCGATCGCATCTTATCTAGATCGTTGGAATTTATATCTTTTATGGCTTTATTTGCCTTTAGCTATAGTGATGGGCAATAGTATTATCGTCTTGCTATTTAGCTCCCATGATCTGATGCACGGTAGCGTAATTAGAAACTCCCGTATACTCAGAATTATTAGCTTGCTAGGGCTAGCGATGTTGTGGATGCCACCCACATTGTGGAAAGCAGTACATAATCGAGAACATCATAATAAAACTAATTCTTTAGCAGATCCCGATCGCAATTACTTATACAAGCAGCCGAAAACTTGGGGGAAATGGATTCAAAATGTATGCGTACCTTCTGCGGAGGTTAATCCCATTAGTTTAATAGTGGGAATGGCAACCGCATGGGGAACACATAATCTTCGGAATTTGGCCTCTGTGCTATTGTTTAATCGTGAATCTGTGAGTTTTGTTCCTGCTGCCTTTACAGTCAAAACTAAAGAACGTTGGTTAATTGCAGGTGAACTTTTTGTAATTGTCATGATTCATTTGAGTATCTTGGTATATTTACAATTTAATTTCTTAAAAATTGTGTTGAGTTACTTTCTGCCTATTGGGATTGGTTACGCTGGAGCAATATTTTACGTCTATACAAATCATATGCTTTGTCGGATGACAAGCGTCAACGATCCACTCATTAATAGTATGTCCCTGCGTGTTCCTCGAATATTTGACAAATTGCATTTAAATTTTTCTTATCATACAGAACATCATATTTTTCCAGGAATAAACTCTGACTATTATCCCCTAGTGCAAGAATTATTAAAGATACACTATCCTGAACGTTTAAATTTATTAGATGCCAAAGATGCTTGGCACTTGCTTATGCAAACGCCAAGGCATTACAAAAATGAAGATACCTTTACCGATTGGTCGGGAGAAAAGTCTGTTCCTTGCGCTATCATCGAGAATTACAAAATTATGTAAATTGATGTTTGCTATCATCTTGGAAGCACTGTTCACCAAGAGATTGCACAAAGATAGGTTTGACTTTCAGTGTTGCTTTAGGGGATGGTTGAAAAGTATTATTGCTAACACCAAAAGCTCCCAAACCTAACCCCCCTTCCATACCTACTGTGTACACACAAGTCTTAAAAACCTAGCTTGATCAGGCTTTTCTCGTTCCCAGGCTCCGCCTGGGAATGCATTCATTGAGCCTCTGACTCAATGTCTGACTGGAGGTAGAGCCTCTAATCAGCCATTCCCATGCTCTGCATGGGAACGAGATAAACGAGAGAACAATGAGAAATCGAGCTTTTTTCGACTTGTGTGTACACCGTAGCCTTCCATACAAGGGAATGGGGGTTTCAAAACCTCTCGACCTTTCGGAGAGAGGTTTTTAGTATACTTTTAGACTTTTCAAATGACCTCTTAGCAACGGAGAGAATCGACTCCAATATTTCAACGGCGAGTTGCGCTGGAAAGTGTCAAAATTAAATGAGTTTTGCTTAAGCGCAAACCGACTTGTCGCCAGACATCGCCACTTGAGATAACGCGGATTTGAGATAACTAAGTTGGAATTTATGGGCAAGCAACGTGTTCTTTCTGGAGTTCAACCAACCGGCAATTACCATCTAGGTAACTACTTGGGAGCCATTCGCAACTGGGTAGAAAGTCAGAGCGAATACGAAAATTACCTTTTTGTGGCTGATTTGCACGCGATTACAGTGCCACACGATCCAACACAGTTGGCAGCTGATACCTACACCCTTGCTGCTCTCTATCTAGCTTGTGGTCTTGATTTAAATCACTCCACCATTTTTGTACAATCCCACGTTTCGGCCCACAGTGAACTCACCTGGTTGCTCAACTGCATTACACCCCTAAACTGGCTGCAAGATATGATCCAGTTCAAAGAAAAGGCTGTTAAACAGGGAGAAAATGTCAGTGCAGGCTTGTTGGATTACCCTGTGCTAATGGCGGCTGATATTTTGCTTTACCAAGCGGATAAAGTGCCAGTGGGTGAAGACCAAAAGCAACACTTGGAATTGACACGGGATATTGCAGCTCGGTTAAATCACCAATTTGGTAAACCAGATCAACCAGTTCTGAAGTTACCAGATCCTTTGATTCGTAAGGAAGGGGCAAGGGTGATGAGTTTGGCGGACGGTACACGCAAAATGTCGAAGTCTGATCCTTCAGAATTAAGCCGGATCAGTTTGCTAGAATCACCAGAACAGATTCAATACAAGATTAAGCGTTGTAAAACCGATCCGATTCGTGGGCTGACTTTCGATGATCCCGCGCGTCCAGAGTGTAATAATTTGTTAACGCTGTATACATTGCTTTCTGGTAAAACGAAGGAAGATGTAGCAGTTGAGTGTCAGGATATGGGCTGGGGACAATTCAAGCCATTGTTGACAGACACAATTATTGAGTCCCTGAAACCAATCCAAGAAAAATATCAGGTGATAACGGCAGACAAAGGCTATCTAGAATCTGTGTTGCGGGATGGAGGGGAGAAAGCTAGGGCGATCGCCAATCAAACTTTATCACAAGTAAAATCTGCTTTAGGCTACTCTCTTCCTCTATAAGTTTTCCCTTTTAGGTGTGATTCGCTATACCATTTAAGAAATTGAAATTCTTAATTTTATGCATCACACCCATAGCCGGACAGCCTTCAAAAGAGCTGTACAAGCAGGTGAATTTCTCGTTACTGCCGAGGTAGCACCACCAAAAGGGGGAGATCCAGCGCACATGATTCAAATGGCGGCGACTCTTAAGGGAAGGGTTCATGCTGTCAATGTTACTGATGGTAGCCGCGCCGTGTTACGGATGTCTTCGTTAATGGCATCGGTGATTTTGTCACAAAACGGTATAGAGCCGATTTGTCAAGTTGCTTGCCGCGATCGCAACCGCATTGGTTTACAAGCTGATTTGATGGGCGCTCATGCCTTGGGTATACATAACATTTTAGCTTTGACTGGCGACTCAGTAAAAGCAGGCGATCATCCAGATGCCAAAGCTGTGTTTGACTTGGAAGCTGTGCGACTGCTGCAACTAATTCGGAAGATGAATCAAGGCGTTGATTGCAATGAGAAACCTTTGACTGATGGAGCGTTAGATTTATTTGTTGGTGCAGCAGTAGATCCGCAATGTAAAAGTTGGTCGGGTTTGCAAAGTCGATTTGAACGCAAAATTGAAGCAGGAGCGCAGTTTTTTCAAAGTCAGTTGATTACCGATTTTGAGCTGCTAGAAAAGTTTATGGACACCATTGCTGCTGGCTATAAAAAACCGATTTTGGCAGGAATTTTTCTGTTAAAATCGGCAAAAAATGCCCAGTTTATTAATAGATGTGTTCCGGGTGTAAATATTCCCCAACATATTATTGACAGATTGGCAAAAGCCAAAGACCCTTTTGAGGAAGGGATAAAAATTGCCGCCGAGCAAGTGCAAATAGTGCGGCAATTATGTCAGGGTGTCCACATGATGGCGGTGAAGCGTGAAGATGCGATCGCGCCAATTTTAGATTTGGCTGGGATTGCTCCAGTTAATCAGTTGGTATCCAAGTAAATGAAATGATGGATTTTTTTATTAAAGCAGATGGTTATTCCCATCTGCTTTTTTTTAATGCTGAATCAGACGCCTGACAATTCAGGTTATCTGGAAAACCTCACTTCTATTTCTCTCTCCTTTTAGGAGAGAGACTTTGAATTTTCACCCTTCCCGCATCGGCAAGGAGGTTAGGTTTTTCGTGGACTTTTTTACTTTTACATGACCTGAATTGTCAGAATCAAACACGTATACATTATTTTTGATAAACTTTGAATATCCAATTTTCGCTTGACTAAATCCAGGTGCAAACTGACAAAATATTTTATAGCTTATTTCAAGCTTTCCCTAGCATATTTTTTGCAATAATTGGCGATACGACTGTCAATTTCAACGCCTATGAATTTGTTTCAGTCGAACTAAAAGAAACTGCTTTTAGGATTGATGGGGTATTCATCCCTACAAGTGAAACCACAGACCAACCACTCTACTTTGTTGAAGTCTAGTTTCAATTAGACTTAACTTTTTATAGACGCTTCTTTGCCGAAATCTTTCTTTACTTACGTCAAAACGAATCAGTAAATTTTTGGCGTGCTGTCGTTATCTATCCCCAACGAAGTTTAGATCCCAACGATCAACTACCGTATCAGTTGCTGCTAAACAGTTCACAAGTACAACGCATTTATCTAGATGAATTAGATACGGGGGAGAACTCACTTCAAATTGCGATCGTTAAATTAATTATCGAAAGAGAAGAGACAGCCGTTGACAAAGGTAGAGAATTGATTTTGCAAGCAAGGCAACAACTTGCAGATGAAGCTACCACCAAGCAAATTGTAGAATTGATAGAGACTATTCTATTGTACAAATTTACCCGGTTAAGCCGAGAGGAGTTGGCAGAAATGTTGGGTATAGACGATGAATTCAAAAAAACAAGGATGTACCAATCAATCAAGGAAGACGGCTTGGAAGAAGGTCGGCAACAAGGTCGGCAAGAAGGTCGGCAACAAGGTCGGCAAGAAGGTCGGCAACAAGGTCGGCAACAAGGTCGGCAAGAAGGTCGGCAGCAAGCTAAGTTGGAAGCTATTCCCCGGTTGTTGGTATTGGGGTTGAGTGTGGAACAAGTGGCGGTGGCTCTCGATTTGACAGTGGTGGAAATACAGCAAGCAGCCCAGAATCAGTCTGGCTGATAGTAGGCGCTGCTTGAGTATTGCGCTTTATCTTTGAAAATACTCTGCTGTATATTGCTTAAGCAAAGTGTGTAAGATATCAGTCAATAAAATTTTTTACATGAAGTGCGATCGCCTCTTTTGTATCTAGTTTTACTAAACCAGAAGCGATCGCCCTTAAAAACCTGGATTACATCTTACCGTGTTGCATCACTTCTTGTAGATGTCGGCGAACCTCTTGTGCTTGCTCAATATCAGATTGGCGCAATTTTTGGAACAACTCTACACAAGGCTGAGAACCTACTTGCTCTGCATCTTTGATGTAGGTATCGTAAGCCTTAACGGCTTCAGCCTTATTGTGCAAAACGGTGACAAAATCATACTCCAAGTTGCTAATTGGTTCTTGAGACTGTCCGTTACCTGTATTTGTAGCCATTCCTTGAACCTCTTTTAGGATTTCTAATTAACTTTATACTCACCCTTAAAGAGGGATTCATCTCCCAAAAAGAGTATAGTTCAATACCTCGCAAGGTACTTTCGACGTAGGTTATAGTATCCAGCGTGTAGGCGTAGCCCGTCGTAGACATCGCCTCCCAATTATCTCAGCATTATCCAATCTCGTTTTTCCGTTAGTCGAGTTGCTGCTAGTTTAGCGGCGCGTAGCTTTTCAAAAGGTGATGTTTTGGCTATAAATAGCCAAAACATTCCTGAATATGCGATCGCTTTCCATGCCGTAGCAAATTTCCAACTTTATTCTCTAGTTTCCAAGTTTATTATTCAGTTTCCAACTTTATTCTCTTTTTACAAACCTACACCTGAAACCAAGCAGTCAATGCTACTGCCAAAGCATCCGCAGCATCATCTGGCTTGGGAATATCATCTAAATCTAACTCCCGCGCCACCGCCTCTTGCACTTCTGACTTATCAGCATTGCCATAACCTGTTAAAGCTTGTTTAATTTGAGCGGGAGTAAACTCTACGTAGGGAAGACGACGCTGGCCCAACACCAAAATGAGTACACCCCGTGCCTGTGCAACGACGATTGTACTTGACATCCGATAGAAGAATAGTTTCTCGATCGCCACCAAATCCGGTTGCAACTCCTCCATCAGGGTATGTAAATCATCAAACAAAGTACATAGGCGCTGCCCCATTTCTACATCTGCTGACGTTCTGATTACCCCAAAATCCAGCATATTTACTGTAGTCTCTTGCACCTTGTGAGAAATTTGTGTGCAGGTAATTGCCCCAAATCCTAAAATTGCCAGCCCTGGATCTAATCCTAAAATTCGTTTTTCCATTAAATTCACTTTTACCAAGCCAGGCTATTGTTTAACTAGAAATATTGGCAATCTTCACAACTTGCTCTTAGTCTAATGGGATTGACAAATATAATAGTTCCACGCCTGGTGTTTTAAACCAAGTGGTATACATTTTCTGTTAATTATTGTTTGTAGCACTGCTCCAAATCAGGTATGTCAATTGGTTTTCTCAGACAAGCCCTCAACGCCCTGCAAAAGCAGTCGCGCTCTCGTACTTCCTATCGGGTTAACCAGTGGTTCAAATGGTTATCCCCTGGACTATCGGTAAAACGTTGGTTGTTGATCAGTGTTGGAGGTGTACTGCTAGCGAGTTTGGGGTTAGCTATTTGGATTAAGCTGACCCCAATTTTTTGGATGATCGAGTTGTTTAGGGGTTTCCTGGGAGTAATCACCAACCTCTTACCGAACTATATCAGTGGGCCTTTGGTGCTGCTTGGCGGCTTGCTGTTAGTGCTTTGGGGGCAAACTCGCACCGTAGGCTCAATTACTAAGGTACTAAGAGCAGAAGGTGGAGAAGAACTCATCGATGTCTTGCTCGCCCATCGTCGATTGTACCGAGGCCCGAAAATAGTAGTAATTGGTGGTGGTACGGGACTTTCTACGTTGTTGAGGGGACTGAAAACCTACAGCGCTAATATTACTGCGATTGTCACTGTCGCCGATGATGGTGGATCTTCTGGGCGGTTGCGTGAAGAGTTTGGAGTGCTACCACCAGGGGATATCCGCAATTGTTTGGCTGCACTAGCAGATGAAGAAAAGTTATTAACAGAATTGTTTCAATACCGTTTTCGGGCTGGAGATGGGTTAACGGGTCACAGTTTTGGCAATTTGTTTTTAACGGCAATGAGTGATATTACTGGAGATTTAGAACAAGCAGTTGCAGCCAGTTCCAAAGTGCTAGCGGTACGGGGACAGGTACTACCAGCAACTCTCAGTGATGTTCGCCTCTGGGCAGAATTAGCCGATGGTCGTCGCATTAATGGGGAGTCTAGCATTCCCAAAGCTGGCGGTAAAATTGTTAAAATTGGCTGCATTCCAGCTAATCCTCCGGCGGTGCCAGCAGCTATTAAGGCACTTAAAGAAGCTGATTACATCATTATTGGCCCAGGTAGCCTTTATACAAGTCTGATCCCTAATTTATTAGTACCAGAAATTGCCGATGCGATCGCTCAAACAGATGCCCCCCGTATTTATATCTGCAATATCATGACTCAACCAGGAGAGACTGAAGGCTACACTGTTGCCGATCACATCAGAGCAATTGATGCTGCTTGTGGGCAAAGACGGCTATTTGATGCTGTGCTAATACACAACAAATCCCCCTCGGAGCAATCACTCATCCGCTACGCCCAACAAAACTCCCATCCCGTTTTCCTGGATAGAGAAGCCGTAACTCAGCTAGGGCGAAGGATTGTTCCAGCTAATGTTTTGTATGAAGATGAAACGGGTTTTGTACGTCACAATCCGCAGAAATTAGCACGAGTGTTATTGCGGTGGTACGGTAGAGCTCATCATGGTAGGTAGTGATTAGTCATTAGTCATTTGTGAATAACCAATCCCTCATGCCCCATGCCCAATGACTAATTATGAAAATTTTTCTTGCAGATACAGAGGCGACGCTACGTTTAGGTATTACTCTTGGTGAATCCCTGACCCCTGGCAGTGTAATTTTACTAGAAGGTGATTTAGGTGCTGGTAAAACTACCCTAGTTCAAGGTATTGGCAAGGGTTTGGGAATTGCTGAACCCATTGTCAGTCCTACTTTCACCCTGATTAATGAGTATACAGAAGGACGCCTCCCCCTTTACCACCTGGATTTATATCGCTTAGAACCACAAGAAGTTGCAGCCCTGAATTTAGAAAGTTACTGGGAAGGTGTTGAAGTCATCTCAGGAATTGTGGCAGTTGAATGGGCAAAACGATTGCCCTATAAGCCAGATAGTTATTTAAGTGTGAGTTTAACTTATGGGCATGGGGGCACTCGTCAAGTCGAACTTATACCATTCAATTGTGCCATTAGCGAAGTTATTGCCGCGATTTAAGCTCATCTCCTGACTTACAGCTATTTTCAGGTAAATAGACCACGCGGTAGGGGCACAGCAATGCTGTGCCCTGACGACAAATGTGGTTTAAATACTTGAATTCTGCTGTAAGTACAAGGAATTTCACTTTTTTGATCACAACACTAGAAAATTTCTACAAATAGTCGAGGAAGAACTCTACACTCGTCCTATCTGCCACTACCACGCTCACCATTGTCAGTCCCTAACATTGTTATCTAAACCAAAAATAAATGAAAGAATTGTTCAACAGCAGATATATTGCAACAGTGCCAATGTAAATAAACTGTTGTTGGATTAAATGAGAGTTTTTACAGAACTTAGTCAGCTTGGTTGAACCAGATTAGTTATCTACTGTCATTCAGAGATCCAATCGAGATTATTTAGCAGCGAAAGCTAGTAGAGAAAAGTTAAATAACAATAAAGTTCTGTAGAAGTCGGTCGTCTAACTTTCCTTACACTTAGTATTCCCAAGTTAGGTTCACAATCTATACAAAAGAAGAAACTAGTTTATGATTTAAAAAAAAAAGTTTAAATAATTTTATTTAGCAAATAATCCTTCTATTTACATCTGTAATTAGCGCTGATATCAAGGAAATATTAAATAAAAATATCTCGTATTTTATACGTTGATTATGTATAAAATGCGAGATATTTTATCCTCTACCAATCCGATTTTATTAGTGAACTAATAATTAAGGACTTTAATCCTTATTTTCTAAGCACTAAAGTCCTTACTACAAACCCTTTATTACTAGCTTGACAAAGTACTAGTTATCTCTAATGAAAGAGGCGATCGCCTCTTTTATCGGAAAACCGGAGTCGTCTCTGGTATAATACGTCAGACCTCGATCAATGAATGCAGAGGTAGTATCTATTAATTGCTGAAGAACCTCAGAACTAGCGTTATCTATTTCTTGATTGACTTTTTCCCCTGTAAATCGGTTTTTTCGATCTTCTGGAGGTAATACAATCCGAGGATCTTTATAAGTTTCTTCTGGCTTGGGTTTAAATGTCTCATTTAAGTCAAACTGAAGACGTAAGTAACGTTTAGAATCGTATCCGCCCATGATTTGTCGGGAAATTGTACTACCAATCTCAGATGTCGGTTCCATAAAGATATTAGTAAGATTTTTTGCCCAGTCGAAGCCTCTCCATTTGCTTATTTGCTTATATTGATATGGTTCACCAGTTTGACCTGTGCCAATAGAAAGGATAGAAATATCTTCCAATCGCAGATTATCCAGTTTATATTTTTGCTTGATTGTTGGAGAGACTGAAGACTGACTAATCCTCATAACTAGACTCAAAGCTGCCAGAGACGGGTTGTTAGCAGAAACTCCTCCATCAATGTGTGGGAATTCCCAATCACCAAATTTTTCTTTATCTACAGGTTCTAATTTATATGGTGGGAAAAAAGTAGGAGCTGAAGCAGAAGCGGTACATATCTCCCATAAATAACAGTCATCGTACCATCTGTCTCCTAGATCGGGATGACAATTTGTAAAAAAGGTTGTATTACGATATAGCGTATCGTAAGCAAGAATCAAAATAATCGGTTTTTCAATATCCTTTATTCTTGTGGATTTATACGCATCCTTGAGGACGCTAATAATTCCATCATGAGAATATTTAGGTGGTGAAAGTACATTCAAAATGGATTTTATGATCGGCGGTAAGTTTTTGTAGCGGTCTTTTCTCTGCTGCGGGAATATATCTTTCCCCCGATCTCTATACAGTTCAATTAGTTCATCACTGTTTTTTCCAAGACCAATACCTCCTGTTAATATTGAACCAGTAGAAGTACCAGCAACCATGTCAAAGTATTCGTGTAAAAACTTTCCTTTCCCCTGATTTATAATTTCTTGCTCTACTTGTTGAAGTATTCGGGCTGCAATGACTCCACGAATACCGCCACCGTCTAAAGCCAAAATTTTGAAGGACATAGCAATTTTCCTTGATTATTTATTTTGATGTGTAACTATTTGTCTACTACATAAGCTTAAATAAATATTTGCTACAAGAAAGTTAAAGCTTGACCCCGCACTTGCGTATTTACCTGGCCTTTGTCATAAACTATCTCACCGCCGACAATGGTGGTTGTAGCCCAGCCGGTGAGGTTCCAGCCTTCAAAAGGACTCCAATGGCATTTGGTTAAAAGTTCCTCGCGCCGGACTGGACGATATGTGTTTAAATCTACAAGCACTAAATCGGCATCGTAACCAGGCGCGATCGCTCCTTTATTGGGAATACCATAAGCTACAGCTACGTTTTTAGACATCCAGTTCACAACTTGAGCCACACTACACTGTCCCTGCATCGCCGCAGTTAACATCAAAGCTAGAGAAGTTTCTACCCCAGGCATTCCCGAAGGACTATTGGGGTATTCTTGAGCTTTTTCTTCTAAGGTGTGCGGCGCATGATCTGTAGCAATGAAATCAATCACGCCATCGCGCAAAGCTTGCCAGAGAACTTCGTTATCGTGGGGCGATCGCAAAGGTGGATTCATCTGTGCTAAGGTACCAATCTGCTCATAAGCACTAGTATTCAACAACAAATGCTGTGGCGTTACCTCTGCTGTCACCCAACTAGGTTTATCCTGACGCAGCAAATCAGCTTCTTCGGCAGTTGACATGTGCAGAATATGCAGACGACGTTGATATTTTTGAGAAAGTTTTAATGCCAGTTGAGTTGCAAGCATTGCCGCTTGATTATCTTGAATTTGCGAGTGAACGGCAGGATCGTGAATATTGGCAAATTCTTGGCGGCGTTGGTTGATTCTAGCTTGATCTTCGGCATGAACGGCAATCAAGCGATCGCCTTTAGCAAATATAGCCTCCAATGCCGTTTCGCCATCAATCAGCAATTGACCATGCATCGACCCCATGAAAATCTTAATTCCCGGTGTTGGCTTTGCCAAAAGCAAATCTGGTAGATTCTCTGCTGTTGCCCCAATAAAAAAGCCATAATTAACCAAGCACTTCTGAGAGGCACGTTCTAACTTGTCGTCTAAAGCCTCCTGTGTCGTTGTCAGGGGGCGCGTATTGGGCATTTCTAAAAAGGAAGTGACTCCGCCTTTAGCACAGGCACAACTGGCGGTGAATAAATCTTCCTTGTGTTCTAGTCCAGGTTCACGGAAATGCACCTGCGGATCAATAACTCCCGGCAACAAAGTTAACCCTTCTGCGTCAATTTCAGTGGCTAGTGCTGTTTGGGAGATTTCTGGCGCAACTTCGACTATTTGGCGATCGCGCGTCAACACATCCCCAATCATCAGTTCACCATTGGGTAAGATTATCTGAGCGCGGCGAATCAGTAAAGTTTTTGGAGATGACATAGGGATAAGGAATTTAAAATGGGGAAATGCAATCTTGGCAAGTATCCTGGCTATCGAATCAATCTAAATTCAAGCAACGGCAGCTTATGTGTTATGAAGAACTATGCTTTTAGGTTAAACTGAGTCGCGATCGGAGTAACTAATTTTTGCCGCGCCTAAAAAAAGTTTATTTTTAATTTATGAAAAAACCCGTCAATCAATTTTGGATTTTAGATTTAGGATTTGGGATTGATCGTATCCTAGAACACCAATTCTGTAATCCTGGAAGAACCTCTCCCCCAACCCCTCTCCGTTTCGGAGAGGGGAGTTTAGCTAATCTCAAACCTACAATCTAAAATTGGTAGTCAAGATGCGAACATGACTAGGAAATTAAAGTTTTCCCGTTAAGATTAACAGATAAAGTCTCACTAGGCGAGTTAATTACCTAAATTTTTACTTCAGTTAAGTAATTTCATGCAAAATCAAGTGTCTGATAACAACTCTAGTCAACAACCTGATAATTCCTGGATCGCAGAGCTAGGTAGAACAATTGTATTGAGCATTGTTCTAGCTCTGGGAATTCGTACCTTTGTTGCTGAAGCACGCTGGATTCCTTCTGGATCGATGGAACCAACTCTGCATGGTACGCCCAACCAGTGGGAGGCAGACAAAATCATTGTCGATAAGTTGAAGTATAAATTTGCTGACCCGCAACGGGGAGATATCGTAGTATTTTCACCTACAAAAGAGCTACAAAAAGAACAATATCAGGATGCTTTTATTAAACGTATAATTGGCCTACCTGGAGAAAAAGTACAACTTAAGGATGGCAAAGTTTATATCAACAACAAATCCCTCCCAGAATCTAATTACCTAAGTTCTGGGCAGAGTACAGTCATTGATGTTTGCCAATCAGGGCCACAGCCACCTTTTTTGGCAAAACCCCAGACTATACCAGCCGATTCATATTTAGTACTAGGTGACAATCGTAACAATAGTTATGATGGCCGCTGCTGGGGTCTTGTCCCCCGCCAGAATATTATTGGACGTGCTGTACTCCGCTTCTGGCCTCTAAATCATATTGGCGGAATCGATAAATCGCCACTATATCCATAATTAACAATATTAATAAAGTGGATAAGTAACAAAAGAATTTGAGATTTTAGATTGGGGACTGCTAAATCACCAATCTTTAATCCAAAATCCGAAGTCTAAAATCTAAAATTGCTATGATGCCTTACCTAGCAAAGATTTTATTGTATCCAGTTAAGTCACTAGATGGTGTTGAAGTTGAAAACGCTAGAGTTATTGCCAGTGGTGCACTACAGCATGATCGCGAGTTTGCTATTGTTGACGAACAGGGTAGATTTGTCAATGGCAAGCGTCATGCTAAAATCCATTTACTAAGGGCGCAATTTACACTTTTAAATAGAACTATCTCGTTGCAAATCCCAGGCTGCGACTTACAAAAAATTTTTCATTTGGATGAGCAACGGCAAGCATTAGAAGCAACTTTGAGTGATTTTTTTGAGTTTGCTGTCACCTTAAGGCAAAACTCTCTGATGGGTTTTCCTGACGATACATTTTCACCTGGCCCAACGGTAATTAGTACAGCAACGTTGACAGAAGTAGCTTCTTGGTTTCCGGGTTTAAGTGTAGATGAAATGCGCCGTCGGATGCGTGCCAACATCGAGATTGATGGTGTACCAGCATTTTGGGAAGATCAGCTATTTAGTGAACAAGGTAATTTAGTCTCCTTTCAAGTAGGAGATGTACAATTTTTTGGGGTTAACCCATGTCAGCGTTGTATAGTGCCAACACGCGATTCTTACTTAGGGAAAGCTTACCCAAACTTTCAAAAAATCTTTGCTACCCAGCGACAAGCAACTCTGCCAAATTGGGTTGTTTCATCGCCTTTTAATCACTTTTACAGATTGAGTGTCAATACCCAATTACCCCCATCGTCAGCCGGAAAAATTTTACAACTTGGCGATGAGGTTGAGATACTTCCACAACAAAATTAACATTTATTTAAAATAAAAAATACTAAGTAAATTTTTTGGGATTTTTTTGTTTTTACTCTCTCTAGGAAATTGATTATGATAACCAAAAGAAAGCCGAGACATCCTGGCGCTTTGATTAAGCGTCAATATTTAGAACCTTTAAAAATGACCAATACTCAGCTAGCTGAGATTTTAGATGTTTCACGTAAAACAGTTTCAGAAATTGTTAATGAGCAAGCTGGTGTTTCTCCCACTATGGCGCTTCGTTTAGCAAAAGCTTTTCAAACGACTCCAGAACTTTGGTTAAATTTTCAGCAAAACTACGATCTTTGGAATGCTGCACAACAATCTGAAAGTTTGAAAAAAATATCTCCTATCAATTTACAGCCTTAGAAAAGCAACAAAGACTTTTCTGAAAGTAAGGAGAACTTGACTAGATTCGGGATGGTATGTTGAGGCGTTGCAGAGACTAAAACATGAACGTGGTCTTCCACTACCTCAAGACTTTCTACTTTCAACTTATAGACCAATACTTTGGGTTAAAGCCAAAAACCAAAACTAGCGTAAGTTGGATTAAGGAACGAAACCCAACATTTTTCGTGATTTGTTGGGTAACACGAATGTTCAACCCAACCTAGAAATATCTTTAACCCTAGGGTATTGACTTATAGACAATCGCAGTCTCGATTAGAACCTCTTTCAGAAACTCGGCTATTTCATCCTTTAATAAGATAATCTGCGCCTGCTATCTACTATACTGCTTTGACACTCTCAGCGTCTTTAGACGCTGAGATTCTTTAATCAATGAGCCGACTTGTTTAAGCAGGATTACTCGAACAAAAATAGAGGTCGATTCTCCTAAAGCGTTAATTCCGGTATGCCCTACCGTACTCGATTTTTGCATTTCATTTTTCACCAAATTTAGCTTTCCTAAACTGCAATACCGTTAGGTATGACTACGCACCCAACCAATTTAGTCAGGTTTTTACGTTGCTTAGTTATACTAAATTTTTTTACACTCGGCATCATATCAGATATACCGCGACCAGTCAAGGAGTTAGGGGAACTATTGTCACGCGAGTCGCTGATATCTCAGCCCTAAAGGGACTGAGCTTTACGCTTACCGGGTATTTCTGTAAGCAGGCTCTCAGGTTCGCAAACCTCATAACTGGCTAATAGCTTTGATCGTCTGTAAAACTCTCCAGCACTATGGGAGTTAAACTATAAATATAAGTATTTCGGTGAAATTGGTCAACAAATTTCAGGGTAATTTCAAAGAAGCATTTATTATTGTCAATAATCATCCGCCTAGCTTTTGATAATAATGCATTTTAATCAAACTAACCATCATAAAAGAAATATTTTGGTAGTCGATGATACCCCAGATAATTTGCGGCTTTTATCGGCGATGTTGACTGCACAAGGTTTTGAAGTTCGCAAAGCCTTAAACGGTAAAATGGCACTAACTGCGTGTCAAATGGTTTTGCCAGATGTGATTTTGCTGGATATCAATATGCCAGATATGAATGGCTATGAAGTTTGTCAACAACTAAAAGCTGATCATAAAACTTGTGAAGTCCCAGTAATTTTTATTAGCGCCCTGGATGATGTTGTAGATAAGGTAAAAGCCTTTGATGTTGGTGGTGTAGACTATATTGCAAAACCTTTTCATGGGGCAGAGGTTGTGTTGCGAATTGAAAATCAGATTAATTTACGTTTGCTCCAAGTTAAACTGCAAGAAAAAAACTTTTTACTCCAAGAGGCTCTTGATAACTTGAAAATAGCCCAAGTTAAACAGATTCAGAACGAAAAGATGGTGGCGCTGGGGCAGTTAGTGGCTGGGTTAGCTCATGAGATTAATAACCCGATCAGTTTTATCTATGGGAACCTCAAATATGCTGGTGAATATGTGCAAGACCTAGTAAATATGATTGAGGTCTATCAACACGAATATCCCAAACCCACACCAAAAATTCAGCAAATAGCTAAAAATCTAGACCTGAATTTTATAATTAAGGATGTGCAAAAGCTGATAGGTGCAATGTATAGAGGATCTGATCGCATTCGAGAAATTGTATTGGCGCTACAACACTTTTCTCGGCATGATGAAGCAGAGATGAAGCCGGTAAATATCCATGAAGACATCGAAAACACTTTGGTGATGTTACAACATCGACTCAGGGAAACAGCAGACCGTGCCGCAATTGTTCTAGTGAAAGATTATGGTAATTTGCCTCTAGTTACTTGTTATACAAGTGAACTAAACCAAGTATTTATGCATCTGTTAAATAATGCTATTGATGCAATAGAAGAAAGAGTGGGGAATCAATCTCCTACTCCCCAAATTCGGATTCATACAGAGGTGACAGACTTGAATATGGTCAAAATTGCGATCGCTGATAATGGCACTGGTATAAAAGAGTCGTTACGATCGCGTTTATTTGACCCATTTTTTACCACAAAACCTGTGGGCAAAGGTAGTGGGCTAGGATTATCCATTAGCTATCAGATTATCGTGCAAAAACACCGAGGAAATATTACCTGTACCTCCTCTGTTGGGCAAGGAGCAGAGTTTGCGATCGAAATTCCTATAGAGTAACCTGAGCCTTAAGTGAGAATATTTATAACTATGTTAAGAAATATAACGGACAAACTCCCCTTGAGCAGCACGAGCGATCGTTTGTGTTAAATCTTCTTGAGTTTGACGTAAAATCGTCTACCAGTGTGCTTCCAAAAATTGGATATTTTTTGAGTTGAAAGTCCCTTAGTTAGGAAATCCGGATTTTTTGTTGATTACAGACTACTATTTTTAGTCACATAAACGCATAATAGAATAGTGACTGATTTGTTCGCCCCTTTACAATCTCTCAAACAAGGTCACTGGTTCAAGCTCATCTGCGGAGCCAGCTTCCAGCATTTGCCGGCAGTCAGAAGTTTAACGTTAGCCTATACTTTGGCGGGCGCTGACTGCATAGATGTCGCAGCTGATCCAGCAGTGATTGCATCGGCGCAAGCAGCGCTACAAGTAGCCAGAACTCTTACTAGGGATGCCCAAAAGCGAGGCTTTGACTACAAAGGCAACTCACCCTTTTTGATGGTCAGCCTGAACGATGGAGAAGACCCACATTTTCGGAAAGCAGAATTTAATCCTACTGAGTGTCCTACAGACTGCCTTAGACCCTGTGAACGGATTTGTCCGGCACAAGCAATCGTGTTTAACAATATAAAATCAGACTTTTCCGGAGTATTATCACAAAAGTGCTATGGCTGCGGTCGTTGTATACCAGCTTGTCCCTATAATATAATTTATACAAATTCATATATGTCAACGCCGGGAGCGATCGCGCCATTGGTAATGTCAACGGGAGTAGATGCCGTAGAAATCCATACAAAAGTCGGGCGGTTGGCAGAATTTGAACAATTATGGCAAGCAATTTCACCGTGGGCTAATCAACTAAAGTTACTAGCTATCAGTTGTCCGGATGGCGAGGGGATGACTGACTACCTGAGAGCAGTATATGATCTAATTGCCCCACTCAAGAGTGCTTTAATTTGGCAAACCGACGGTCGGCCGATGAGTGGTGATATTGGCGATGGCACTACAATAGCCGCGGTGAAATTAGGGCAAAAAGTTTTGGCAGCTAAGTTACCGGGATATGTGCAGTTAGCAGGCGGCACTAATAGCTATACCGTTGCTAAGTTAAAGGCAATGGGACTACTCAAAGAGGCAGAGGGGCAGGGGGCGAGGGGCAGAGGAGAAGAATTTTCCCCCCTGCTCCCTGCCCCCTGCCCCCCCCCCTCCATTTCTGGGGTCGCCTACGGTAGCTACGCCCGTGTACTGCTGTCACCGATTCTCGAACAGTTAGAGAATAAGGAGGTAAGTAACACCAATACAAAGGCGACTGGTAGCCTAGAAGAAGATAATAAATTACTTTGGCAAGCTGTAGAACTTGCCCATTCTCTCGTTTCCCAGATCAAGTCACAGCAGGAGCCTTAATCGCTCGTTACGGAAAATTACCCACGGCGGATTCTCCTGCACGTAAATGTCCTCGCTATCTCTAAAAACGTCACCATAGAAAGCATGACGATTACAGACGATCTCCAAAAGTTATTAGACATTTTGCCCCAAGACCTGCGACAAGCACTAGAGAGTCATCCCAAACGAGATAGTTTAGTAGAAGTGGTTTTGGATTTGGGTCGTCGCCCAGAAGCTCGCTTTCCCAATCAAGCTGAGTATCTGAGCGAAGTACCCGTTACTCAAGAACAGATAGATGATTGCATTCAACGAGTCGGAATCTTTGGCGGAGATAATCGGGCAGGAATTGAGCAAACTTTGCATCGGATCAGCGCTATTCGCAACCGCACCGGTAAGATTATTGGCTTGACCTGTCGCGTTGGTCGGGCAGTATTCGGAACCATTGGCATGATCCGCGATTTGGTAGAAACTGGTAAATCGATTCTCATGCTGGGGCGTCCAGGCGTGGGCAAAACTACTGCCTTACGGGAGATTGCCCGTGTTTTGGCGGATGATCTGCATAAGCGAGTGGTGATTATTGACACCTCCAACGAAATCGCTGGGGATGGTGATGTTGCTCACCCCGCCATTGGTCGCGCAAGGCGGATGCAAGTGGCTCATCCAAATCAACAGCATCAGGTGATGATTGAGGCAGTAGAAAACCACATGCCAGAAGTCATTATCATTGATGAAATTGGCACGGAACTGGAAGCTTTAGCGGCTCGTACCATTGCGGAACGGGGTGTACAGTTGGTGGGTACTGCCCACGGGAATCAGATCGAAAATCTGATTAAAAACCCTACCCTGGCTGATTTAGTTGGGGGTATCCAAGCTGTGACGCTGGGAGACGACGAAGCTAGACGGCGAGGCTCTCAAAAGACTGTTTTGGAGCGTAAAGCGCCTCCTACCTTTGAAATTGCGGTGGAAATGTTGGAGCGCCAACGCTGGACAGTACACGAAAGCGTTGCTGACTCAGTAGATAATCTGCTGCGGGGGCGTCAGGCTACTCCACAAACGAGAACCGTTGATGATCAGGGCAAAGTCGGTGTTACAAGGCAGTTAGCTGTTGTCAACGGTCGCGGTGGACATTTAGCCACAGTGGAAGAATCTTTCCCACCGGCGCGACCGTCTAATGGCTCTAATGGCTGGCGTTCATCTGGACAAATGGTAGCACTGCCGCAATTGCCAGTAGAGCGGGTAACAGGACGCAGTGAGTTTGACCGTTTGCTGGATGAATCTTTCAATTATTCTGAGAGCATTGATTTGGATGCTGCTACCAGACAGCCAGGTCCGAATGGTGAAGATTTGCCACTGCACGTTTACCCCTATGGCGTTAGCCGCCACCAACTGGAACAGGTAATTAGTGTGCTAACTTTACCTGTGGTATTGACAAAAGACATAGATAGTGCTGATGCAATTTTAGCACTGCGATCGCACGTCAAAAACCACGCCAAATTACGCCAAATGGCCAAAGCCCGTCATGTACCCATTCACATGATTAAGTCCAGCACGATTCCCCAAATTACCCGTGGTTTGCGGCGGTTGCTCAACATCGACGACCCGGAGATGGCGGACGACCGAGAACTGCAACTGTTTTTGCACAATGGTAGCGATGATGAGATGGATGCCTTGGAAGAAGCTAGACTTGCTGTTGAGCAAATTGTGATTCCGAAAGGACAGCCAGTGGAGTTATTGCCGCGTTCTCCCCAAGTCCGCAAAATGCAACATGAGTTGGTAGAACATTATCGCCTCAAGTCGCATAGTTTTGGCGAAGAACCAAATAGAAGATTGCGGATTTATCCGGCATAACCTCACCGAATTTTAGATTTTAAATTTTGGATTTTGTTGAAGCAGCGCGGTCTTGGGGGTTTCCCCTATGAGTGGCTGCACCAAGCCGTAGCGATTGAAGATTCAAAATCCAAAATTTAAACAGGTCTGATATTATAGCAACCGCCAAGGCAGTTAAGACGCTGTAGGAAGAAGATATTCTATGGCATCTCGGAGACAGTCAAATTCAATTAGTTGTTTACGAATCCGACTCTTCAACCATGATCAACATCGCTCAATTTTGTTAACGTCAGGTGAATAAGATGGCAAGTATTTTAAGTGACAGTCCGCCGCTTCAATTATAGAAACGGACAGGAAGCTTAGGACAACGATAAATTCACAATGTATCCTGTTAAGGGCGTCTACCACCAACTTGTCCTAACGGCTTTGGCGACTGCTATAAATCCTTAAGTACCCGGACAGAAATATTTACACATGGTTTTTAGTCTGAATAAAGGTTTCAGGTCTAATTTTGTGTAATTAATTCTGTCTTATACCAATTCTATATAAGGCTGCGCTTTATTCATGTAGGGACAATTCATGAATTGCCCCTACAGCCTGTAGTTTTGTATCAGTCTTATGGGCGCATCTTCAAACAGAAATGGTATTACTACTTAGTTATGCTCATCGTGGCGAATGGAACGGGAAATGGTATTTTCTCGGCGATTGAGTTGTTGTCGTTCACGACGATTTAAACGTCCATCTCTCAAGTCACGCCTCCGAGCCGCATTTAAAGATGCTTCTCTACGCTCCAATGAACGATATTCATGTTTGTTAATACTGCCATCTTTAACACCATGAGCAATCCGATGTTGCTGATTAACTTCCCGATGATAAACTTCTTGAGCAGAAGCTACTGTCGGCAAAAAAATTGCCGCCGCGCACATTGCAGCATATGCTAAACGTTTCATACTAATTTCCTCAAATAATTTTAGGAAGCAAGCGAGAAATCTAGATTTTTTCAATATCTCTAAATACTGGTGCTTGATATCACCACTATACTCACCTCTTTGCAAAAGCACCTGTGACTAAAGTCATCAGTCTGACCATGACTAAAGTCACTGTGTCTAGAGTGAGATCGCCGTGTTTTAAACGCTCATCCCCACTGGTGAGATGCTGCCAAGGTTCCTGGTGTTCCTACTTGGGTTATCAACGGCCATTACAGATTCTCTACAAGCAATTGCAAAAATCAACGCATTCAAGCGCGATCGCACTCTTAGCAACCGCTAACTCTTCCGATTGGGACTTAACCCTTAACGTGGTACAAGTATAGCAACCGCCAAGGCGGTTGCTATATGTCCGCCAGATTACCCATAATAAAAGAACCCCACTCCTTAATCCCCTAAGAGCCGGCGGGGAACTCGGGGCCCCCTCTGGGGATTCTACCGTGTATACACAAGTCTAGTTGGCAATCAAATGGACAGAAAAGAACGGAAAATTATTTTTAAAATCCTTGATTTTACGTTATGCCTCTATCAATAATCTGACACTATTGATAATCAACTTGATCAAATCAAAACCTTGCCCATTAAGGCTTGTATCTTACCAGGCAAGGATTTTAGGACTTGTGTATACACCGTAGCTCTGGGGATTAGGGGCAGGGAGACAAAACGCAGCTTTGGCGGGGTGGGGTTCTTGGGGTTTAATAAGCAATCAAGCGGACATGATATCAAGTTGTAAATCCAGTCCCGCAGAAGACAGCCAATTACAGAGTTTAAACTCTCCTAAACCTTGTTTTAACCTCGCAGTATCAAGCTATAAAGCGTAGATTTGCGAGGGTTGAAATATGCTTCGGCTCAAAGGTTATGTATTATTTCTTTGCTTTTTTCTAGCATTATCTGTTTCAGTCATTCTAGGGAGTATGAATTTTGTTCAGGCTATTGACAGCCGCAACCCAAAGCTTCCCAAGCTAAATACTCTATACGGACAAGCTCCGATAGTAATCGGTCATCGCGGCGGTGGAACTGGTTATCGTCCAGAACATACGGTGGGAGATTTTGGACGTGATTTGATTGGTTCTCACAACTTAGGAATTGAATTTGGTGCAGACTACATTGAACCTGATTTGGTAGTAACCAAAGATGGAGTCCTGATTGTTCGCCACGAACCTCTATTGGCAACAGTGAAAACGGATAACAATGGCAAGATTGTTTACGATGCTCATGGGAAACCTACTATCCAAGAAGCCACAACAAACGTTGCCGATGTTTCCGAATTTGCTAAACGTCTAACAACCAAAGTCCTTGACGGGAATCGTGTTACAGGTTGGTTTGCAGAAGACTTTACTTTAGCTGATATTAAGAAACTACGGGCAATCGAGCGCCTGCCCAAGATTCGTCCTCAGAATACTAAGTATAATGGTGTGTTTCAAATCCCTACTTTTGATGAAGTTATCAACCTTGCCAAACGCAGCGAAGCAAAAACTGGTCGGAAAATTGGTATCTATCCCGAAACCAAGCACCCAACATATTTTGCTGAAGCTGGTAAATATTTAGATGGCACTCCTATCCATGTGAATATTTCACAACTTCTGATTGACCGCTTGGTTGCCAACGGCTACACTAATCGCGATCGCATTTTTATTCAATCTTTTGAAGTCTCTAATCTGAAAGAATTAAAAAATAAGATCATGCCTGCTGCTGGAGTCGATATTCCTCTGATTCAGTTAATTGATAGCAGTAGCGCTCCTTATGACTTTATTTACCACAAGGTTCCTCAAACCTACGCTGATCTGATCACTCCTAAAGGGTTGACCCAAATTAAAACTTACGCAACTGGAATTGGCCCTGACAAACGGCTAATTGTGCCTGCGTCTGCACGATTGAATAACCAAGGTCAACCGATTGATATTAATGGAGATGGGCAGATTAGCGATGCTGATAAGTTCCTCGGAAAGCCAACTTCCTTAGTTAGTGATGCTCATAATGCTGGCTTGCTACTCCATCCTTACACCTTCCGCAGCGATTCATATTTTCTGTCCCCTGACTACCACGGGCAACCGCTTCTTGAGTTTGAACAGTTCATTAAGTTAGGAATAGATGGCTATTTTACTGACTTTGCTAATTTTGGATACGTTGCCAAGCAACAAGCGATACATGCTCCGGTGAACCTCAAAGAATTAGAATATAGGAACTTCCAAAAATAAAATAACCCATAGTAACGTTTACACTTCAACTACGGCAAATGACTGAGGAAGCGATCGCTCTTGCTCAAAAAGCACCTCTGATAACTACCAAGATCGAAAAACAGGTTAAGAGGATGTTTGAAAAGTATTATTGCTAACATCAAAGCATCAGGAACCTAACCCCCCTAGCCCCCCTTCCCTATGAGGGAATGGGGGTTTCAAAGCCTCTTGACCCTTCGGGGAGAGGAATGGAAGCGGGGTTTTTAGTATACTTTACGATTTTTCAAACATCCTCTAAGCTTGAAGAAGATTCGATAAGATTGTATGTACTTGATGGCGGGGTAATCAAGCGAACAATTATATCCAGTTCGGAAATTACTGGACAAAAGCAAACAATAGTTTTATGATTAGTGTATTAGCTTGATGTTTGGCAAGTCGAAGCGGGGGCTAAAACCCTGAGGTATCTGCCAAAATCGCCAGAACCTTGACAAATCAATAGCTACAGCGTTTCATAAAAGCGGGAAGTTGCAAATTACTTGCAATAAGGTAGGCTGGAATTGACCAAAATTTTCGATCTGCCAAAACTCTTGCCAGGAAGCTTGCTCTCGTTAGGTTTCAGCATGGAGCGGTTTCCATCAACAAAATCCCCTCACGGGGACTGAAACTTTTTTGCTGGACAAAACGCCTACAAGGCTTATGTAAAGTTTCCATCAACAAAATCCCCTCACGGGGACTGAAACTTCTAAGGATAACAGCGTACCTCCGGCAAAATGTGCGTTTCCATCAACAAAATCCCCTCACGGGGACTGAAACTTTTATGAGGGTCAATTCCGCTGCCATCTTTTAGGTTTCCATCAACAAAATCCCCTCACGGGGACTGAAACAAACACCCCCATATATTTGAGATTCAATATAACTGTTTCCATCAACAAAATCCCCTCACGGGGACTGAAACCAGTAATCATGGTTGATTTTTTTTGTTTGTGTGAGAGCCTAGTTTCCATCAACAAAATCCCCTCACGGGGACTGAAACATTAATCTTTCGACTTTATTGATGATGACAGTTTTAGGTTTCCATCAACAAAATCCCTTCACGGGGACTGAAACATTGCTTCATCAACTGCTGACTCCACTCCATGACGGGTTTCCATCAACAAAATCCCCTCATGGGGACTGAAACGATGCAGGACAGAGAATTCACACTCAGTCAGCTTACCTTGGGCTTTTTGAATAAAAAGCCGGAAAACTTAGGTTGGCCAAGGTTTTTCCGTAATGCCTCCATGTAAATGTAAAACACTGGAGTTAGATAGAGAGTCAATATCTGAGAGAACAACAATCCACCAACGATCGCAATCCCTAAAGGACGACGCGCTTCTGAACCTACCCCCGTGCCCAAAGCAATGGGCAATGTCCCAATTAAAGCTGCCATTGTCGTCATCATAATCGGGCGGAAGCGAGTCAAGCAAGCGGCATAGATGGCATCAAAGGAATTTTTCCCATCCTTTCGCTGTGTTTCAATGGCAAAATCCACCAGCATGATACCGTTTTTCTTGACGATGCCCACTAGCAAAATAATACCGATGAAAGAGTAAAGATTTAAATCAACTTGGAAAATCAGCAGTGTCAGTAATGCGCCAAAACCCGCCGAAGGTAGACCGGAAAGAATAGTGATCGGGTGAATGAAATCCTCATAAAGGATACCGAGAATCAGATAGATTACTACAATAGACACCAACAACAGCGCCCCTAAATCGTTGAAGGATTGTTGGAACGTTTGGGCTGAACCCTGAAAACTGGGGGTAATTGTTGAGGGTAGCAACTCACTGGCTACTTGCTTGATAGCATCTGTAGCCTGACTTAGAGACGTTCCTGGGAGCGTGTCAAAAGAGATAGTCGAAGAGGGGAGTTGAGCAACGTGAGTGACAGTGAGGGGTCCGACATTCTGGGTGATATTAGCGATCGCACTCAGGGGAATCAGTTTTCCAGTACTCGATTGCACATAAAGCATCGACAGGGCGCTAGGATCTCGCTGAAACTCTGGTTTAACTTCTAAGATTACATAAAATTGGTCATTTGGGGTATAGATAGTAGAAACTTGGCTGGAACCATAGGCGGCGCTGAGGGTTTGTTCAACTTGTTGGGCGGTAATCCCCAGAGTTGCAGCTTTGTTGTGGTCAATTTGGACTTGGATTTGAGGAGTGCTGAGTTGTAAATCGCTATCAACGTTCTGGAGTCCTGGTAGGGTTTTGACTTTATCTACAAGTTTAGGAACGTATTGGCGCAAGTCTTGCAAATTCAAGCTCTGCAAGGTGAACTGATAAGTAGAATTAGTTTGTTGTCCACCGATGGGAATAGCTGGCGGAGAGCGGAGGAATGTCTTAATCCCAGTTGTCCGTCTCAACTTCGGGGTTAATTCTTGAATGATTTGGTCAGCATTCAGTTGACGTTGAGAACGTGGTTTTAGCCGAATGGTAATTCGCCCGCCATTGACTGAACCGTTCGGGCCACTTGCACCCACAATTGAGTCAACTGCTTCAATGTTAGGGTCTTTACGAATGATATCAACAACCGTTTGCTGGTGACGCAGCATATCATCAAAAGAAATATCTTGCGCTGCTTTCGTGTTCGCCATTAATTGTCCGGTGTCTTCGGTAGGAATAAATCCTTTGGGAACGATGACGAACAGATAGACGGTCATTAGCAGCAGAATGCCAGAACCAATCAGTGTCATCAGGCGGTATTTTAAGACGGGCTTGAGCGTCCAATCATATCCCCGCAGTAGGAAATCAAATCCTCCTTCTAAGACTCGATAGAGCCGATTTGGTCTTTGGTGATGGGATGAACTTAAGAAACGACTGCACAACATCGGGGTGAGACTGAGGGAAACAAAACCCGAAACCAAAATTGCCACTGCGATCGTCACGGCAAATTCATGAAATAATTTACCGATTATTCCACTCATAAACATGATCGGGATGAACACCGCCACTAGGGAGAGGGTCATTGACAAAATTGTGAAACTGATTTCTTTTGATCCCTTCAATGCTGCGTCTAGGGGAGATTCGCCCATTTCCCGATAACGGACGACATTTTCCAACACCACGATCGCATCATCCACGACAAAGCCCACGGAGAGGGTCAACGCCATAAGTGAGATGTTATCTAGGGAGAAGCCCGACAAATACATCACAGCAAAAGTGCCAATGATCGCTACAGGTAGCGCCAAACTGGGAATCAGCGTCGCAGTGATGTCACGCAAGAATAAGAAAATCACCAAGATAACTAGACAAACCGAGAGAACCAAGGTAAACTTTACATCGTTGACAGAGGCTCGGATGGTTTGGGAGCGATCGTACATAATCCCCATCTCAATGGATTTGGGAACTTGTTCGCGGAGCGTAGGTAAAAGTTTCTGGATGGCATCAACGATATTTACCGTGTTAGCACCGGGTTGCGGCTGCACGGCGAGAACAACAGAATGGCGGTTTGTCACCTTGCGATCGCTATACAAATTCGAGACTTTGACGTTTTGTTCACTGTCAATTACGTCCCCCAAATCCTGGAGGCGCACGGGCGCACCATTCTTGTAAGTGACAATTAGCTGGCGATAGCCGGCAGCATCGGTGAGTTGACCGTTCGCCTGAATCGTATAACTTTTGTAAGTATCAGAGAGACTGCCGGTTGGCAAATCGACATTTCCCTGTTGAATTGCAGTTTTCACCTGACTTAGACCAATTCCCCTTGATGCCAACTCTCGCGGGTCAAGCTGGACGCGGACTGCATATTGCTGTTGACCAAAGACCTGTACTTGAGCAACACCATCAATCATGGAGATTGGCTGACCAACTGTTACCTCTGCGTATTCATCTACTGTCGAGATTGGCTGTGTCTCAGAATACATATAGAGGAAGAGAATCGGTGAGACAGACGGATTGACTTTGCGGTAGGTGGGCGGGTGAGGCATTCCGGCGGGCAGTTGTCCGGCTGCGGCTGAGATGGCTGCCTGCACATCTTTGGCGGCATCTTCCACTCTGCGGCTAAAGTCAAATTGTAGGGAGATGCTGGTGCTACCAGTTGAACTGGTGGAATTGAATGAATTGAGTCCGGCAATTTCGGTAAACTGTCTTTCTAGAGGTGCGGCGACCGAAGATGCCATTGTTTCGGGGGTGGCGCCAGGGAGACTAGCAGAGACAGATATAAAAGGATATTCAACGTTAGGTAGGGCGCTGATGGGTAATAGTAGATAACTCATCAGACCGAAGATGAGGATACCCATCATTACCAAGGTGGTCATGACCGGACGACGGATGAAGAGTTCTGAAAGGTTCATGGGTTTTGTTCTCCCAGAAATGTGGTAGCGATGCGATACGTTTAGGTTTAGGATTTAACTCTTTGTCAAAGTCAATTTTTTTTAACGAACCGCAAAGGACGCAAAGAACGCAAAGGAAGAGAAGGAAGAAATGCTTAACTGAAACTGTATTGAAATATAATGTCAACGTGAGTTTGATAAATGTGTGATGGGTGCAACGTCTTTATCTCTAATTTATAAACATCTCTAATGCCTCCTGAACTGCTTCTTGAACTTATCTATCTCTTCCTTTGCGCCCTTTGCGTCCTTTGCGGTTCGTTTAAAAAATTGAAAATCACGATCGCCCGCCTGAAAATGAAAATACCCGACGGAACTTAACTTGACTGAGCTTTTTCCGCCATGATTCCATATATATAAAGAACACAGGAGTTAAATACAGGGTCAATATCTGAGAAAACACCAGTCCGCCCACAACTGCAATCCCTAGAGGACGGCGGGATTCAGAACCAGCCCCAAATCCGATCGCTATCGGTAAGGTTCCCATTAGTGCTGCCATCGTCGTCATCATAATCGGGCGAAAGCGCACCAAGCAGGCTTGATAAATCGCTTCAGAGGGCTTTTTCCCTTCATTTCGCTGGGCTTCAATGGCAAAATCCACCATCATGATGCCGTTTTTCTTGACGATGCCCACTAAGAGAATGATGCCGATGAAGGAGTAAACATTCAATTCGACATGGAATATTATCAGCGTTAACAATGCGCCAAAACCTGCTGATGGCAAACCGGAAAGAATCGTAATTGGGTGAATGAAATCCTCATAGAGAACACCCAGGATCAGATAAATTACTAGGATAGCGATCGCTAACAATAAACCCAAACTCGGCAGTGAACTTTGAAATACCTGGCTTGCGCCCTGAAAGTTCGTGCTAATACTCGCAGGAATCACCTGATTAATCAGTTTTTCAATCTCTTCATTGGCATTTCCCAAGGACACACCGGGAGCGAGGTTAAAGGAAATAGTCGCGGCGTTCATCCGACCGTTATGATTAACCATTAACGGGCTGACTCCCTGAGATAGTTTGGCGAATGTCTTCAGAGGAACTGCGACTCCAGTACTGGAGTTAATGTATAATGTCAACAAAGCATTGATATTCTCCTGATACTGGGGTGCTAATTCCAGAATCACTTGATACTCATTGGTCGCTGCATAGATGGTTGACACTTGGTAGGAACCGTAAGCACTTCTCAAGGTATTTTCGATTTGCTCGGCAGTAATCCCATAAGTTGAGGCTTTATCGCGGTCAATGTCAATTTGGATCTTAGAAGCAAACTGTAAATCGCTGTTCACATCCTGGAGTTCTGTCAAGTTCTTCATCTTAAGAACAAGTTGGGGAACATACTCTTGCAAGGGTTTGACATCAGAACTCTGGAGCGCAAGTTGATAAAGTCCTGTGCTTTGTTGAGCGCCAATGGGAATCGCTGGGGGATTTTGTAAAAATACTTGGATACCTGGAACAGTAGCGAGTTTGATTCGCAAATTTTGAACGATTTCGTCGGCAGTAAGTTGGCGCTGCGATCGCGGTTTTAACCGAATAAACAAACTGCCGGAATTAGCTGCAACTGCTGCCCCACCGCCACTTCCACTCGCTCCCGCCCCGATATTGGAGTTGACTGCATCCACATTCGGATCTTGGCGGATCAGGTTAGCAACTGTCTGCTGATGCTGGACAAGATTATCGAAGGATGCATCCTGGGCTGCTTGGGTAATGCCTGTAATTTGTCCGGTATCTTCGCTAGGAATAAAGCCCTTGGGAACGATCACCAACAGCCCAACTGTCACCAGCAATAGAAAGCCAGATAAAATCATCGTGGTGCGGTGATATTTTAAGACTTTTTTGAGACTCCAATCGTACAAACCGAGGAAGCGATCGAATACATATTCGGAAGCTTGATATAACCGACTTTGATGGGCATGATCCACCGGACGCAGAAAACGGCTGCACAACATCGGAGTCAGACTCAAAGACACAAAACCAGATACGAGAATTGCAACTGCGATCGTCACCGCAAATTCATGAAATAATCGTCCCAAAACTCCACTCATGAACAACATGGGGATGAAGACTGCAACTAAGGAAAGGGTCATTGATAGGATGGTGAAACCAATTTCTCTCGACCCATTCAACGCCGCTTCTAGTGGACGTTCCCCCATTTCCATGTGACGGACGATATTTTCTAGCATGACGATCGCATCATCCACTACGAAGCCCACAGAAAGGGTCAACGCCATCAGCGACAGGTTATCTAGTGAGTAGTGCAGCAAATACATCACCGCAAAGGTACCAATCAGCGAAACGGGTAATGCCAAACTGGGGATTACCGTCGCCGAGAGGTTCCGCAAAAATAGGAAAATTACTAAGATAACTAAACCAATGGTGAGAATCAACGTAAATCTGACATCATCTACCGAATCTCGAATTGACTGAGACGCATCATAGAGAATCCCAATTTCCACGGATGCCGGAATCTGCTCTCGCAAATTCGGGAGCAATTTCTTAATCGTGTCTACGACTTGCACCGTATTGGTTCCGGGCTGTCTTTGAATGGTGAGAATAATCGCGCGGGTGTTGTTGTACCAGCTTGCTAACTTGTCATTTTCTACACTGTCAATGATCCGCCCCAGTTGATTGAGATAGATGGGCATTCCATCTTTGTAAGACACAATCAACTGACGATAAGCAGCCGCATCCTGGAGTTGCCCGTTAGTTTGGACTGTAAAATTCTTGTGATTTCCCGAAAGACTGCCGGTAGGTAAATCGACGTTACCCTGTTGAATCGCCGTCGCCACCTGATCTAGCCCGATTTGCCGCGTTGCCAATTGCTGCGGATCAAGTTGAATTCGAGCCGCATACTTTTGGGAACCGTAGACAGCTACCTGTGCCACTCCATTAATTGTAGATAGCTTTTGCGCCAGATAAGTCTCAGCATAATTGTCTACCTGGGAAAGGGGCAGAGTCGGAGAGTCGAGATAAAGGTAGAGAATCGGTTGATCGGCGGGGTTAACCTTGCTGTAAGTGGGAGGATTGGGTAAATCGGTCGCAATTTGCCCCGATGCTCCCGATATCGCTGCTTGCACATCCTGCGCCGCGTCATCAATATTCCGACTCAGGTTAAATTGCAGGGTAATTTGAGTCTGTCCCAGAGTGCTAGTTGAGTTGAGGGAATCGAGTCCCGCAATGCTGGAAAATTGCTTCTCTAGGGGACGGGCAACCGATGCGGCCATGGTTTCGGGGCTGGCTCCCGGTCGGGCGGCACTTACCTGAATTGTGGGATAATCCACACTTGGTAAATCGCTGATTGGCAACAAGCGATAACTCATGAAACCGAAGATTAAAATCGCCGCCATCACCAGAGTCGTCATGATCGGGCGGCGGATAAATGGTTCTGAGAGGTTCATGAATCACCTCCGCCTGACTTCGGAGATTCTCCCCCCTGCTCCTTGCCCCCTGCCCCGCTTCCTCTTCTAGACTTCGAGGAATTCCCATCTGTATTTGAATTATTGCCGGCTGTTTTGATGCGGATTTTGCTACCCGAAACGAGATTCGCTTGACCATCGGTGACAATTTTATCGCCTGGTTGCGGTCCTTTCTGAACCACATCTAACCCATCAATGCTGCTGCTAACTGTAACTGGAACATTTTCCACCGTCATGTCTGGCTTAACTACAAAAACAAACTGGCCATCCGGGCCATTCTGCACAGCTTGGGAGGGAACAACCGTTGCATTCGGTTGTTGAGTCAGCGTCAGCGTTGCGTTCACAAATTGACCGGGAAACAAGTGTCCTTGAGTGTTGTCAAAGTCGCCAATCAGTTGAATTGTCCCTGTGGTGTTATCGACCGTATTATTGACAAATGTCAAAGTACCTGGTATGGGATGAGCTTGATTATCCGGGAACGTCACATCTACCTTCAGCTTGCCATTCTGCATATACTTTTGTACCTGGGGCAGATTTGTTTCAGGAATGGAAAAAGCAACTTGAATCGGGCGAATTTGGGTCAGGGTAACGAGTGGAGTCGTGCTGTTAGCTTGTACTACATTGCCCAGAGTCACTAGAATATTGCCAGCGCGACCATCAATCGGGGCATAAATTTTGGCGTAAGATAATTGCACCTTGGTATTATCCAATGCTCCCTGGTCGGAACTGACAACAGCTTGAGCATTAGCGATCGCAGCTTGATCGCCTTTGACAACTGCGCCGGCATTAGTCAGCGCCACTTGATCGCTTTTCAAAACAGCCTGAGTATTAGCGATCGCTTCTCGATCTGCTTGCAGAGTTGCTGTAGCCGATTTGCTGTTGGAAACGTATTGCTGTGCTTGATCTAAACTAATCGCGCCCTTCTTATACAATGCACCATAGCGATCGCTCTGTCCTTGAGCAAATTCTGCTTGGGCTTGATCCTTGGCCAAAGTCGCTTGGGCTTGTCGCACTAAAGCTAGGTCTTTGATTAAAGTCGCCCTGGCTTGGTCTACCTGACCCAAGTCTCTAGTTAATGCAGCTCTTGCTTGTTGTACCGAGGCTTGATCTTTGGCGACAGTTCCTTGAGCTTGCTGGATTGCAGCAGCTTGCGATCGGTCATCCAGGGTAAACAAAAGTTGTCCCTTTTTCACATCTTGACCTTTCTTGAAATAAACTCCAATGATCCGTCCACTGGCTTCGGGCGTAATCGATACTGTAGACCCCGATTGGACATTGCCGATCGCCTGCAATTGTATCGGAACCGTTTTTTGTGTCACCATTGCCACAGTTACAGGTGTCACTTGCTGTTTATTACGCCCAGATTTTCCCGTTTTGTCTGTCTTGGCTGCACCCGCATGGATACCCAAAAAAACCAGCCCAGCCAGTACCATCACGCCCAAAATTACCAAAGTCATCTTTTTTGGCGATCGTCGGAGCTTCGGTTTTATAGTCTTCTCAGTCAAAGTCTCGTTAGCAATTTCATGGTTCATTAGAACCTCCAGTGGATTTTAGTCGGGGTTGAAATCCCCTGATGTAACTCTCTTCTCTACGAGACGCTACGCGAACAATTTTGAATGCGTGAATTTTGAATTGTTATTACTTACTTAACTGCTGATGTAGAAGGTTGAGAGCTTTTTTTTCGAGCTGCCGGACTCGTTCCCGACTAATACCCATACGCTGACTAATCTGTTCTAGAGAAAGTTCATTCCCGTCTGTCAATCCAAAGTGCAAATTTAATATTTCTTGTTGTTGAAGAGGCAGAATTGACAATAAATTTTCAACGTCCTGATTGAGAAATTCCTCGCTAGTATAACCATTATCAGAATGTCTGTAATCTTTGATTAAATCTTGTAATTGTGTATCTTTTTCTGGGCCAACTCGAATATCCAGCGAGATAGTTTTACGAGCCAAAAGCAGAAATTCTCGAATCTGACTAGGCTCTAAAGAAAGTGCATGAGCAATTTCCGTACTGGTGGGAACGCGACCCAGTTTTTGAGATAAATCTCGCTGAACGCGCTTAATTTTGTTTAACTTTTCATTGATGTGAATAGGTAATCGAATCGCGCGTCCTTGCTGGGCGAGCGCTCTGGTAATTCCCTGACGAATCCACCAGTAAGCGTAGGTTGAAAACTTGTATCCTAAAGCCGGATTGAATTTCTCAACCCCTCTCTCCAAACCCAAGCTACCTTCTTGAATTAAGTCCATCAGGTCTAAGTTACGTCTTTGATATTGCTTGGCAATTGACACCACCAGCCGGAGATTAGCCGCCATCATTTTTTGCTTGGCTTTTTTACCTTGATCTAGCTGCTGAAGTAGTTGCTGTTCACTTAACTGCATCTGGTTAGCCCATTCTGGCAGTGTGGGTGTACGCTTTAATTCCACAGCCAGTTTTTTTGATTCAGCAAGTATTGTGAGCATCTGCTGAATTTGTTGGGCAAAAAGAATTTCTTGCTCCGGGGTTAATAGAGGTATCCGTCCAATTTCTTGAAGATAGCTACGTACTGTATCAGTTGGAGATTGAGATGCTTTGCTTGTGTTACTAGCTTTGGTTTCTGGGAATGTTAAGTTACTCACAGTGAGTTAGCCTCCGCCGATTAATTAGGGTATTTTATATTAGCGAAAAACCGCAGATAGTGACTCGACGATCCATAAAGGGTTTTATATAAAAACCAAGTATCAAGCACTAGCTCCAGGAGAGCAATCAACACCCAAATTGCTAAAGAAACAGTTACAGGTAGGCTGAGATCGGGAAACTTTCTTTGCAAATCGATAATCCCAAATAACAGCAAAAATAGGAGCGAAATTCCTAGGAGAAAGGACAACTTGATGATCGCGAGAATGAAACGGCTCATCTCTAGGATGCGATTGTAAAGCCTGGAAAATCCCTCTAGGATTTCTTCGATGTTATTGATGACAAGGAAAATTTGTTGTCGGTACAGATGGGTAGGTAAGGAGCATTTCTGCTGCACTTGCGCCCATTCATATTCATTCTTGAAATTATCTAAAAGCTTGTCCAAAGGTAGCACCTGGGAGCTAGTTGGCCAAATTGGTAAATCTTTTAAATGCAAGGGAACTAAATAGTTAATCAGCGCTATCAGAGTTTCCTCAAAATTACTCAGTTCGGGGGGAAGAGACTGAGTTAGACGAATGAGCTGGTCAATCTGAATCTGAAGTGTATAGTAGTCCTCATACCGCCTTTGAGCGATCAACTGACTATTAAACGTCAGGAAAACAATTAACACCCCCAATAAAGCAGCCAGGGACTGGGATACAGCAGAAAAGAATTCAATCGCCACCTGTTTAGGCACTGTCAGCCAGGGGGCGTTTTCCCGCATAGCAAAAACCAGAGTGACAACAAATACAAGCCCGACGATCGCTAGCTGATGGTGGGTAACAGTAGCTATAACTGTCCGCACTAGGGGAGTATTACTGAGTTTAACCAGGATTTGCAGACCTGGGACTGGTTCAGAAATTTGAAGTCGTTGGGCTTTGCGGGTTGACATGATTGAAAGTGGCGATAGTAGATATTGTTAAGAGTATCCCTATACTTATTGCCCACGTTGTAAACTTACATGATTGGCCTCCGATTGAATCAATTTGCTCAGGTCAGCAACGGCGCTAGCATACTGAGGATCAGCTAATGTCCCCAAGGTTCGATTCTGCACTAATGCTTTCTGTTGTGCCTCAGTTAATTCCACAGTAATATCTGGTGCAATGCCGATATGATTGATATCTCGACCTTTCGGTGTGTAGTATTTGGCGATCGTTAGTTTCAGCGCCGAACCATCCCCTAGTGGCTCTACGGATTGAACTAAACCTTTACCAAAGGTGCGAGTCCCAACTAACCTGGCGCGATTATCATCTTGCAGCGCTCCCGACAGAATTTCGCTGGCGCTAGCAGATCCCTTATTGACCAGTATCACTAAGGGTTTGTTGGTGAGAGGATGTCCCGACGCATTGTAGCTTTCTTTAATTTTGTCTCGATTTACCAAAGACACGATCGCCCCTTGCTTCAACCACATACTGGCAATTTGCAAACTCGCATCCAGCAGTCCACCTGGATCGGAACGCAGATCCAAAACGTAGCCTTGCACCTGCTGTTTTTCTAATGCTTGAATTGCCCGATGCATCTCGACGGCGGCAGTTTGCGTAAATTCTGGTAAACGAATGTAACCAATCCTACCTAATTGCGTTGTTTGTGTATTGTAAGTTACAGGATGGATCGCAATATTTGCACGGGTAAGTTTGAAAATTTGCGATTGGCTACCCCGTTGAATCGTGAGTAGTACCTTGGTTCCCACCGGGCCGAGAATCTGCTTAACGGCATCCTCAATTTTCATCCCCTGAGTTCTTTGGCCGTTAATCTGGACAATTACATCGTCGGGCAAAATACCCGCTTTAAAAGCAGGCGTTCCTTCAATCGGGGCGATAACGGTTAAGGCTTTGGTTTTTTCATTCAGTGCTAGTTCCAGCCCGACACCACTAAGATTGCCAGAAAGGTCGTTATTTAGGGCTTGAAATTCCTGGGGGTCGAAAAACTCGGTGTAGCGATCGCCTAATTTCCCCACCATTTCTTGAATCGCCACATAAGCCTGTTTCTTGGAACTATAGGAACGGCTAATATACTGCTGTCGAATTGCTTTCCAATCTTGATGATTAAAGCTAACATCAACATAGTTTTTATCGAGGATTTGCCACACCTGATCCACGAGTTTTTGAGAACTAGGTTGAGGTTGACCTAGAACTTTGGAGGCATAGAGACTAGTTCCTGTAAGGATTACTGCGATAACGGCGAGTTCTATCTTGACGAGTAATTTTTGCTTGAACATACTTTAATTATTAAAGAATAATCCAGAATACAGAATGCAATCAGTAACGGGTTTCAATCCCACTGATTTAAAAAGCAACACCGAAATTTACATCCCAAGAAAACGACCAAATTGAAATGTCTAAAATCCTGACGTAACAGTAATTACGAATTACGTTAGCGACGCGAAAAGCGAGTCCGCGAGCGTCATTACGAATTATCTTAGGATTCCCCTTTACGGCGAGGATAGGCAGTCTTAAAAATATCCTGAATTTTAGTCTTTTGTTCAGCCGTAAGATTCAGGCTCAACACTGCTTTACGCATTTTTTCACCTTGTTGCAATTTCGCTGACAATTCCTTTACCTGATCTGGGGTCAGAACTGCCTCAACTTGCTTGCGAACTGCTTCGCGCTTCTGGGCGCGTTCTGGCGTATTCGATCCAGGAGAGCTTGGCGCAGAAGTGTTGGTATCAGATACCTTTGTTCCACCAGAGTTGTCACCTTGAGATACATCTGGAGACTTAGAACTGTTGCAACCTGTCATTCCTCCAATAAGGATAGTTGCAAGTAGAAGGGTTGGTAAAATTATCTGTTTTTTAATCATTTACTTCTCTGGTTTTTGTTGTGTGTAATATGACTGTTCTGACTGAATTTCGATTTATGACTGTTTAGAAGATGTTTGAAAAGTTGCTGCTTGACTCATACCAGCTAATCTTAAAAGTTGGGATAGGTTTGTGCATGAGCTAGAATTCCTAACCTGGCCAGTAAAAAAGTACTCAAGTTATTGTGACTTTTTTCCTAATTCAGGAATAGTTAATCAGTCAGAACGGCTCTATCGATACTAGAAACAGATTCGTTATATAGGAAGAAGAATTTCATCCTAAAATTGTGAAAATACCTATGGTTTTGTTACAAAGGCCATTGAGTTGGAACAGTTCTATGGTTCGCTTGACCTACCCATCGTTTCGTCTGTTGCTTTACCTAGAGTGGCTGTTATTAGCCACGGCAGTGTTTATGGAAGTTCTGCTGCCGTTTCAATTGTCCTGGTCTTTGCTGCTACGAGTTCTGGCGATCGCCACTTTCAGCTTGATGGGCTTGAGACTACCAATGCTGAAGCTGGAAACAAAATTATTTTATACAGCGCTGGAATTCGTTTTAATTTTGCTGCCAGCGACTCAACATATTTTATCTCCTCGCTCCGTTTTCCTGCTATGTCTGGTACTGGTGATGCGGAGTTGTCTGATATTTAAACTATCAGGACAGTTGGTTGTCTTGGGTTTATCTCTGCTTTCATATGGAATAATTCTTTTATCAAGACCGATTGTACCTGAGAATTTTATGAGAGATAAGCTGATCGCTATGTCCTGGGATTGGCGATTAAGTAATATTTTATTGTTTTGCTTAACGTTAATATTCGCTTTATTGTTAATTAATGCCCTGCTTGCAGAGCGCCAAAGTCGAGAGCAGTTAGAAATTGCCCATCAGCAATTAGAGATCATCAATCAACAACTGTGCCAGTATGCGCTACGGATTGAAGATCAGGCAACTTTGCAGGAACGCAACCGAATTGCCCGCGAAATTCATGATGGGTTGGGACACACTCTCGCCGCCCAAACCATTCAAATTAATAACACTTTGTTATTCTGGCAATCAAATAATGACAAAGCATTGACATTTCTCAAACAGGCAAAGCAACAGGGGGCTGAGGCGCTGCTGGAAATTCGGCGATCGCTTTCTGTTTTGCGTTCAAATCCTTTGCAAGGGCAAACTCTCAAATCAGCCATTGAAAAGCTGCTGACAGATTTTCAGCAAACCACAGGTATTGAACCGGACTGTAAAATTGATCTACCGTACACTTTACCAACAGAAGTAAACACGGCTCTTTATCGTATTGTGCAAGAATCGTTGACAAATATTTGCAAACACGCTCAGGCGACAAGTGTCACTGTTGGACTACTGGCTCAGGCTGGGATAATTCATCTGTCAATCGAAGATAATGGTAAAGGGTTTAACCCCACTCAAAATACAACCGGGTTTGGGCTACAAGGGATGCGAGAACGGGCGGTTGCACTGGGCGGTCAGTTGAATCTCCACAGTCAATTAGGAACAGGTTGTTGTATTTCTGTTTCTTTGCCACTATCAAAGCTATTGGTGTTTTAGCTATGATTCGGATTTTATTAGTTGACGATCAGCATCTTATTCGCCAAGGACTTAAGAGTATGCTTGAGTCGAATACCCAGATGCAGGTAATCGGTGAGGCGGAGAATGGGCAACGGGCGCTCGAACAGATTGCCGCACTACAACCCGATATTGTGCTAATGGATATCAGGATGCCCGTTATGGATGGCGTTGCCGCCACAAAAGCGATCGCTCAACAATATCCTGAGATTAAGGTTCTCGTCCTCACCACCTTCGATGATGATGAGTATGTTTACCAAGCAATGCGGCTGGGTGCAAAGGGCTATTTGCTCAAGGACACCGAACCAGATGAACTAATGTTGGCAATTCGATCCGTCTACAAGGGACAAACCCTACTCGGTCCGGGATTGTTTGAGAAAGCACTCATGCCGATTGCCGCACCTGTCGCGTCTGTGGAACCTCGAAAAGAATTGGCGCAACTCACACCCAGAGAATTAGATGTATTGCGGTTAATTGCTTGTGGAGCGAATAACCGGGAAATTGCCGAATCGCTGTTTCTTTCAGAAAACACTGTTAAAAATTATGTTACCAATATTCTGAGTCGGTTGAATTTACGCGATCGCACTCAAGCCGCTTTGTTTGCCCATTCGTTGTTTGGTGGACTTACCTAACGTTCTTCATCACTTTCGCTAATTAAAAATCAAACCTAACTTTTAGCTAATTACTAACTCGTAATCACCTTCGCCCTGCCGCGTACTCCTGCAAAGAAGCAAGCTAGCAAGAGCGTCATTATCAATTACAAATTATTCTGAATCAGGACTTACGCAAAAAGGCACTGAAAGCCTTGATATACCGTAGGGGCAATTCATGAATTGCTCCTACATTTGGGACTTTATGCGTAAGTCCTATGAATAATCTGATTTTCATGAAACACTAGGCTGATCAGCAGTTTTGATCTCTCGCAAGATTCGTTCGACTTGTTGAACTTTTTCACCTCTATTCTGTGCTTTGAAAATATTTAAAGCTTTTTCTAGAGAAGATAAAGCCTCCTCTTTTTTATTTGTTTGCCACAATGCCAGTGCAAAATTAGTCAGCCCCTCGCCATAATTAGGATTAATTTCTAGAGCTTTTTGATATTCAGTAATAGCTTCTTCCCAGCGACTTTGGCTAGCATAAACAATACCGATCGCATTGTAAGCTAGGGCGTATTTTGGCTGGAGGCGAATGGCTTCTCGATAAGAGCTAATTGCTTCTTCTGGTTGCTTTTGCCGAAAAAGCACGTTTCCCAGTTGAAAGTGTGCGAAGGCATCTTCTGGAGATTTTTTAATGAATTTGCGTAAATTTTCCTCTGCACCTGTCAAGTCTCCCTGATTGTATAAAGCATTGGCTTGTTGCAGGAGCTGCGATCGCTCTGGTGTATTTGTGTCTGAAAACTGTGCTATTTTCTGCGGTTGTCTCTCAACAGACTGTTCAGGCGAATCCAAAGAAACTTTTGCAGGAACCGCTAACGCTAATGGTGATAGACTAATTACAGTGATGATACTCAGCGTCATGCCACTAAAAGATTGAACAAATGCTGATTTTGATTTACTCTTCAGCTTCATCATCCTCAATGCCTCAATAATGTCCTATTCTCATGATAATGTGAGGATGGATTAGTAAGTGTGTAACGCACTAATAAGCGTGTCAATATGATGACTGCGCGGTGCCCTTAAAATTCTGGGGACGCGCGATCGCGCCTATTTATTTTATCAGAAAAATTAGTATATTCATCTTAATGCATTATTTTTGTAGTCATACCAACTATTTACTCTTGAAATAATATTAGCTATTTCTTTGTTATGGAGTTTTTTAAGTTCATCATTTTCATTAAAGTTTACTCCAACATTATTTTGATCATTATTAGGCTCTAAAATCCATTTGTAATAAGCTTGATCATTGTCTAATGTAAAGAAAAATAGGCAAACCGGAAATGGTAAATCTCTGAAAAAGTTTGTATTTTTATCCCTATTGCTTTTTAATTTATAAATCTCATTATGCTGTATTAACTCAGATGTAGAAACTGTTGCTTTTACTTCTACACCAAAGAGTCTACCACTAGAAATGCCATCTTTGGTAATTGTGATTAAAAAATCTAATCCTTTCTCTGGTGTTGGCTGAGAAATAATCAAGTCATCACGACGAGTTAAGTAAACAATGGCAAGAGATTCTGCCCGTTTTTCAATATACCAAGGTGCTGCGGTGTTCATAATTTTATCTCCAGTCTTGGTCAGCAAATTTTGAAACTAAATGACTAGTATGATTTCTACTCCAGAAATTGTTAACTTCATGCCAGAGAATTTCTCGATTCTGTTTAATAATTTTAAATATTGTAGAGAGGCTTGACAGAGAATTAAGGCTTTCACCATTGGCAGAAATTATGTAACCTCTTTCTTGGATTTAATCAATACCAACTATATAAGTTGGTGCTGGATAAGATGCTAAACCAATTACACTCTCTTGTCGCACTTTCACCTTAAGACGATTGAGTTTTTTAGTATAACCTTCTCTTGTCCTTTTGACTTGTACAAAAAAGTAAGGAACAGATTTATCAGACACGACTAACTCCACTATAAAATCAACGTACTGCCATTTATATCCTAAAAACTGTGGTTTGAAAATAGGTCCAGTATTAGAATGAAATTCCGTCATTAATACTGTAAAAATTGCTTCGCCTCTTTGTCCTAGTGCATTTCTCATTTCTATGCCTATTTTAATGCAGTTTGCCTACCTAGCAAAGGGTAGGCTGTTTTGCCCACCCTATATTGTTAAGAATTGCTGTGTGTTACTCTGTTGTTAACATATTCGGCATTTGAGAAATTTTGAATTGTTTACGTACCTTCCCGCAATTTATCCAACACACTTCTATCTTCTAAGGTCGAAGTATCCCCAGATACCTCTTCACCAGCAGCTAGATTCCGCAGCAATCGGCGCATAATCTTACCCGATCGCGTTTTGGGCAAAGCGTCTGTAAACCGAATTTCTGCCGGACGCGCGATCGCACCAATTTCTTTGACAACGTGCTGTTTGAGTTCTTTACTCAACTCTTCACTCCCCTGATAAGTACCTTCTAAAGTCACAAAAGCGACTACTTCTTCACCTTTAAGTTCATCCGGTTTACCCACTACCGCCGCCTCAGCAACTGCTGGGTGAGAAACTAAGGCTGATTCTACTTCCATCGTACCGAGTCGGTGTCCTGATACATTCAATACGTCATCTACACGACCCATTACCCAGAAGTAACCATCTTCATCAAGTCTTGCGCCATCACCAGCAAAGTAAGTATAATTACCATCCTTGGGGGGAATGTGTTCCCAATAGGTGCGGCGGAAGCGTTCTGGATCGCCGTAGATTGTCCGCATCATTCCTGGCCACGGATGGCGCACCGCCAGATAGCCGCCTTCCTTCTTGGGTACGGTGTTTCCTGACAAATCCACCACATCTGCGATAATTCCGGGGAAGGGAAGAGTTGCTGAACCGGGTTTGGTGGGAATTGCTCCCGGTAGCGGTGTAATCATGATACCGCCTGTCTCTGTTTGCCACCAGGTATCAACAATTGGACAGCGATCGCCACCAATTACTTTCTGATACCACATCCAAGTTTCTGGATTAATCGGTTCGCCGACGGTTCCCAGCAAACGCAACGAAGACAGGTTTCGCGCATTCGGATGTTGTTCACCCATCTTAATAAATGCCCGAATTGCCGTAGGTGCAGTATAAAAAATATTAACGCCGTGTTTTTCAATTACATCCCATGTACAACCAGGATTAGAAGCACGGGGCGCACCTTCATACATCAACGTTGTTGCACCGTTGGAAAGTGGTCCGTAGACAATGTAGCTGTGTCCCGTAATCCAACCTACATCGGCGGTACACCAATATACATCAGTGTCTTGCAGATCGAATATCCACTTGGTGGTTATATGGCTATACAAATTATAACCAGCAGTTGTATGCACTATACCCTTCGGTTTGCCGGTGCTGCCAGAAGTGTAGAGGACAAATAGCATATCTTCACTGTCCATTGGTTCGGCAAGACAATCGGCTGATACACCTTTTTGTAAATCATGCCACCAATGATCGCGTCCCCCTAACTGCATATAAGTTTCTTGTCCAGTGCGCTTGACAACTAAGACATTTTCGACACTGGGAACAGCACCATCAGCTAAGGCTTTATCTACCTGTTGCTTGAGAGGGACGATCGCATCTTTGCGCCAACCACCATCAGCCGTGATTACCAGTTTAGCTGTGACATCAATTAAGCGATCGCGCAAAGCTTCGGCACTAAAACCACCAAATACCACGGTGTGGGGTGCGCCAATTCTCGCACAGGCTAACATGGCGATCGCAGCTTCGGGAATCATCGGCAGATAAATTCCGACGCGATCGCCTTTTTGTACACCCAGTTGCTTCAATACATTGGCAAACTGGCAAACTTCCCGGTGCAGTTGGGCATAGGTGAGGGTACGCGAATCACCTGGTTCTCCTTCCCAAATCAATGCTGCTTTATTTTTGCGCCAAGTAGTGAGATGCCTGTCAAGGCAGTTGTAAGAAATATTAATCTTACCGCCAACAAACCACTTAGCAAAAGGCGGTTGCCAGTCTAATACTGTATCCCATTTTTGGAACCATTCTAATTCTGTTCCAGCCAAATCTGCCCAAAATTGCTGCGGATCGGCTTTGGCTTTGTCGTAGAGACGCTGATAGTCTTCCAAACTTTTGATATGGGCATTTTGCGAGAATTCCGAGGCAGGATAAAATAAGCGGTTCTCTTGTAGGATTGATTCTATAGTTGGTTGAGACATGGTTGGTTATGAGTGCGATCGCTATTGTTACTAAAAACTATTCTTAGCCCAGTTATGCTATACAGTGTTTAGATTTTCGTTAAGCTGGGTAGAAATTGCCGAGTTATTTAGTTTACATTTATTTTCATCTACCAAAAGCAAGCGATCAAGAAATGTAAAGACGTTAGATTGCAGCCTACCTACCGCGAATGTTGCAAGATATAAGTAGTCTTGACAAACAACGCCTGAAACTATGACACTCACCGTCGAAGCTAGCAGCTTATCTCTCAACGATGTTCATCGCTTTCTTAAATTAGATAAGCTTTCAACTGGTTCATTTACAGATTTCTTAAATTTAGAACCGTTAACAGAGTTTGAACAGCAGGATCTATTGCGAATCAGAAGCGACTTTGAGCGTTACTTAAATGCAGGTAAAATTTCTGAAGGCTTAGTCAAATTTTTAACGATCGCACCATTAATGCGGTTAGCTGGATTTTATGATGTGCCGATTCGGTTGACAATGGAAGATAGCATTGCGATCGCAGTCGAAGATGAAGACAGAAGAATTACTGGGCGGATGGATATTTTAGCAATCAACAGTCCTCAAAGTAATATTGCGCCGCCTTTTTGGGTTTTAGTGATTGAAACGAAAAACAGTGCGGTCAATGTGATTGAGGGTTTACCTCAATTACTGACTTATGCTTTTAAGAGTTTAGAGCAGCAGTCATCAGTTTGGGGTTTGGTAACTAATGGACAGCTTTATCAATTTGTTTATCTAAGACGTGATCAGCAGCTAACTTATCAGCTAATGCCATTATTAAATCTAAATGAATCTCCAGATGCAATTGAATTATTGCAAGTTTTTAAAGCCATCTGCAAGTTACCGAATTTTCAGTAAAATGAATGTAAATCGCGGAGCGATCCCTGATGTCTGAACCTGCTACCATAGAAATTATCTCTGATGAAATTTCAGAGGAGGAAGTTATTTTTCCTCCTGGCGATCTACTGAGTGACGAACCACCCTTGGAAAGTGATCTGCATCGTGACCAAATCGATTTGCTGATTCGCATACTTAAATTATGGTGGCGATCGCGACAAGATTTCTATGCTTCTGGCAATTTGACGATTTACTACAGCCCTAACCAAAAAAAATCAGAACATTTCCGTGGCCCAGACTTTTTTGTAGTTTTGGGAACCGAGAAAAAAGACCGTAAGAGTTGGGTAGTTTGGCAAGAAGACGGCAAATATCCAAACCTAATTGTGGAAATTTTGTCAAGTTCAACAACAACAGTTGATAAAGGCTTAAAAAAACAAGTTTATCAGGATACCTTCCGTACACCAGATTATTTCTGGTTTGATCCTGTAACAATAGAGCTTCAGGGATTTCATTTAGTAGATGGTAAGTATCAAGAAATTAAAACCACCACTGATGGACGTTTGTGGAGTCAGCAGTTAGAACTTTATTTGGGAGTTTATGAAGGTAAATTAAGATTTTTCACTACTGAAAATCAATTGATACTATCATCAGAAGAACTGGCTGAACAAGAAAGTTTACGCGCTCAACAGGCAGAAGAACGCGCCCAACAAGCAGAGCAAGAAATTGCTCGATTGCGGGAGGTTTTACGTATACAGGGCATCGACCTAGAGAATATTTAATGACATCAGGAAATTAAGTAAAGACATTTTTAAGTTAAGATTTAGTTATAAATGTGTGAAAAAAGCGTTATCTTCTGAAAATAGGGCATCGTTTGCAAGCTAAAGAGATTAAGGAGAAGCTAAAGTCCCTTATCGAGCAAGCCTCCTCGATAGATCATAATTTAGCGACAAGATTAGATGAAATCAATCGTTGGGTAAAGAATATTAAGCCAGGTTCCCTAACTGCAAAACCATTTGTCGTTGCCTTTCTCCTAGAGGTGATTACGGATTCTACAATTTGGCTGATAATCAAATCCTTACCTTCAGAAGAAGAACAAAAAGCAAAGTTCGAGCAAATGACGCCGATTGAGAGATATTGGTATGGTTATCTCTTTCCTAGATGGTTCAATGCAAGTGACTCCAAGTTTTATATTTGGAAACAAAAATTGATGGCAGGCGAATTTAATCAGGTTGATCATGATATCATCAAATCAATAGCCCAAGATATTGTCAGTCGAGAAGGTAGTTTTTGGCAGCGTTATATCGCCGACCTTTCTATGGCAACAGATTTAATTGTTAGTCGTAACAATCAACCACTGTGTATTCAAATTACCAGTGTTAGTGAAGAACTTAATCACCAAAAGTACGAAGCTTGGCAAAATACACTGCGATCGTGGGAAATCGAGAGAGGACTATTCTTAAGTTACAATCCCAAGGACGCTAATTTTATCAACCAGTTAGTCAACGTGGCACTATATAACAGTGATTACCTTTCTGGTGGCAAATATTTAAAATTTTCGTGAATTTTCTGGAATTTGATATTCCAGATTTGGATTATAGCCTAAATACTTACGTGCTAATTAGAGCTTTTATGGCTAACAAAAGAGAAACTCACAGCTGCAACAATCAACTAGATACATTTGCGGAAGCTTTAGCAACAGCCCGACAAATGCAGCAAAGCTGGCTAACTTACGGGATTGACTTTGTGAATTTTTACGTTGAAGATGTAGATGGAGACTGGCTAGAAACGTGGGGAAATGACGAAATATTAGGTAATTATCGATTAGATGCTATTAAAGAATTTTTGGTAAGTAATGATAGTGTAGCTATCAAGGTAAGACAGTATTTAGGAGAGCGATCGCTGTTTGATTTTGCAGTAAACTTAGAAGAATCTTGGAGAATTTCTGAAACCAATGATAGGTTATCTGCGGTAAAAAATCTTTTAGCTAGTGAAGAAAATAGTATTGATACAGATGATATCAGGTTATTGGATTTAGCAGATACTCTGCTGGTAAAGTTGGCAGAGATTTTGTGAAATTTAGTTGCGTAGTGGTAGAGTAAATTGCAATCAGAGGATGTTTGTAAAGTCAACAAGTATACTCGAAGCCTCTAATGAGAGAAACTACACAAGTTTTGCCGCAGCGATATCTTTATTAATAAATCTCACACACTGCGTTTCTATCCCGCCTCAAAATAAATTCCTAGTCTCATAGCTGAAGTCCACTCAAGTGGACTGAATTGTTCATTTAGTCCACTTGAGTGGACTTTCGCTATTAGCCCTGAACTTCAGTTCTGGGCGGGATTGCCTGTCTGCGTGACAGTTTCACTCTGACAAAAATGTGGGTAGAGGATTTTTCAACTTGTGTGTACACCGTAGCTCCTTAGAGGAGAGTTTTAAAAGTGTTTCACTGTGACTTTAGGCAATTTTAGATCCACCCTAACCCCCTTAAAAAAGCTACGGTGTATACACAAGTCCTAAAATCCTTGCCTGGTAAGATACAAGCCTTAATGGGCAAGGTTTTGATTTGATCAAGTTGATTATCAATAGTGTCAGATTATTGATAGAGGCATAACGTAAAATCAAGGATTTTAAAAATAATTTTCCGTTCTTTTCTGTCCATTTGATTGCCAACTAGACTTGTGTATACACGGTAGCTTAAAAAAGGGGGAACTGGAATCAAAGTTCCCCAATTTATCGAGGGATTTAGAGGGATCTAAAACTTTTGATATCGACAAAAGGACTTTTCAAACATCCTCTTAGAGGTTTCAATATTTACGCTAATTAAGCAGTTACTACATGAGCCGTGGAACTCACGTTAACTACTGAGGCATAATAATGGTATCTCGTCAATGTATGAATGCTGCTTAAACAGTTCAATTAGAGATTGAAAGTTAGCTATAAATAAGGATTCCAATTCTGAGTTCTTAATATTGCCTGTCGTAATTAAAAGTAGTTTATAGGGTTGCTGAATTGTTAAAAATGAGTTGAGAAAATCCACATCTTTAGTAATTAAAATCCGATTTTGTTGAATTGATACGGCATTAATCTCATTATCTGGCGTAGCATTTCCCCCTGGTAAGTCTCTAGTATGAATTGTATCGTAACCTGAAGCTTTGAGAAAATGAGCAAGACGAACTGGTAACTGAGCATCGACAATAAATGTTCCAAAATAAACTCAACTGGATAACGAAGTCCTCGAATACAGGGTTTCCCGTGGCAAATATCTGGATTATGAGTAATGCGTTCTAGAAGTGTGTCATTCATAAGGAAATATTCATCAATTCTTACGATATTTTTGTTCTCATATTCTAATTTTAGATGCCAAATGACGACGGCAGGAAAATAATTGTAGCTACAAATAAATACTTTTTACTTTTAATTTATTTTTAAATTAGTGATTAATAAGTATAATTCTATACCTTAATATCATTAAAAGAAAGGCGATCGCAGATTCTTGGCAGAGGGCGATCGCCTTTCTATAAACCCCCATTCTGGGAGACAATTACAATGATGACACAAGTACAAAAGTTTCTAGAAAATCAAAAGTTCGCCCAATCACAGTTACAACAGTATTTGGGTGGCGAAAACTTAAATGCGCCCATCCTTAATCAATCTTCTGAAAATCAATTGCCAAAAAGAGAACCGATTAAACATCTATTAATTGGTTCTCCAAAAGCCGTTACCAGCACAATTCACTATCTGCAAGTGATTGGCTACGCCAGCACTGGAGACTGGAGTCCACTATTACCAACCGCCAACCCAGACGAGGTAATGAGTATTTTAATCCGTCAGATTTTAATGCAATAGGACATATCAAGATGGTGCGTTGTCGCCTAGTGCAACGCACCCTACTTGAGCTTAATCTGTCGTAAGGGTAAAGCACATTGCTAAACCCAAAAAGCATCGTCTATTTAGCTGAAAATAGCTTTAATGTTTTCCGAGAGTCAATACCGCTCGGTTAAGAAAATTTGTAGCGACTGTCTTAAAAGTCAAGCGATCGCTTCTATCTTAGCAGCACCTACAGAGGAGCGGACTTATCGCCCTGCTAACCACGACTGCAAATCAGCCACACTGGTAAAATCTAATAGTGCTTCACTCAAGTCTTCCAGAACAGGTAAAGGTAAACCAGTGATGGCGGAACGTATTTCTGGAGCCAGTTCGCCAAATCGCTTTGTTAACAGTCGGTTAACTAGATTAACTGTTGCTTCCTCGCGCCCTTCCTCACGCCCTTCTTCCTTAATTTCCCGATAAACTCGCGTTTCCTGGAGTGTGATTCCCAGCATCGACTCTACCTCTCTTCTACTTAACTGCTCAAACTTGTACACCATGATCGTTATGATCATCTCTATTATGGCGCGACTTGTGGGTAATGATAGTTATTGCCGAGTTCTGGTTAATAAATACAAGGCTAGTTCTGGTGCAATTTCTTTCTTAACTGTCGTTAATACCATCAGCGCTACCCATAAAGGTAAAGTACGAATATCCCCCAATTCATCTAAATATATTCGATGTACTTGTCCGCCATTGAGCAATGAGCGATGGGGATGAATCTGGCTTTGTTCCAAACTGCGAGATGGGTAAATTATGACTACTTGCCAATCGCTAAATCTCTCACGGTTGCGGTAAAAATATAATGATGACTCAGCAAATACTCTTTCGTAAAGCTGTTCATCTTTTTGGAATTGCACTTCACAAAAATACACTACCCCTGCACCGGCATTTTCTGGTGGGAGGAATACGCCGTCTATTTCAAATTTGGGTTCTTTGACTGCTACTGAGTCAAATCGATAAGCGTTAGCATTTGTCGGCGGATTGGTTAATAATTCAAATAATAATGTGGGAGATTCTTGAAATAGTTTGTAAAATATCGAGTCTCGCCGCATGAACTATTCTTATCTTGCTGAACTTGTTTACCTGTTAATTTTAGCTTCACAGACCAATAAGTAGGTTGGCTCAAATAAACCTAACTATGTAACGAAATGTAAAATGCTCGAAACTATTGTGATTGCTTCACTTCGCTTTGCTCCGCTCGCAATGATATAGTTATAAATTTTCCCACCCACCTACTTATAGCGGTTCTCGAATGGAAGCAAAACACATTGACCTCACTTCCATTCCTCTCTCCTAAAAGGAGAGAGGCTTTGAGTCTTACTCCCCTTCCCTACAAGGGAAGGGGCTGGGGGTTAGGTCTGTATTGCACTCAACTGAGAAGCGCTATAGTGCGTAGGCGTAGCCCGCACTTCGACAAGCTCAGTTACCATCGTAGACATTGCCTAAGTTGAGTTCTGCCTACGCAGGGATATCTAGTAAGAAATCGTTTTGCGTTTACACACTCCCCAACAAACGGGAGCGGTGTGACTCGTGATGGGAGCGGTGTGACTCGTGATGGGAGCGGTGTGACTCGTGATGGGAGCGGTATAACTCGTGATGGGAGCGGTGTGACTCGTGATGGGAGCGGTGTGACTCGTAATGGGAGCGGTGTGACTCGTGATGGGAGCCAGGGCTATTTCGTTCTAAACATAAACCGCCCAGAACTAAAGTTCGGGGCTAATAGCTAAAGTCCGTTAAAACGGACTATAACCTTTTCTCTAGTCGTCTTGAGACGACTTTCGCTATTAGACTCAGAATTCATTCTGAGGCGGGTTAGATGAGAATAAAATAGCCCTATGACGGGAGCAGTGTGACTCGTGCGTTTTTACATTACTGATTAGATACCGAACAATTACCGATATAACCTGAAACTTTTATCAGACAAAATTGCGAGTTCTGCTGAACCGGAATGCAGTTTAATAGAGGCAAACTAGCTATAGCAGCATTTTAAAGGAGTAATTTTATGTCTCGTCAAAAACGTACATCCCGCATTTTAGAAAAAGCTCAGTTAAGATGCTCTGGACTGAAATCGATTGTTCCAAACATCAAATATGATGAATATTATAGTCTGGAAAAACTGATTGAGTCAATTGATCTGTTACGTAATAAACTCGATGTTTATAATACTGCTCTGTCTGTGGTTGACTCTTCTAAAACTGAAATAGAAGATATGGAAAAAAATTTGAGTCAGCTTTCTGAGAAGATGCTGATGGTGGTTGCAATCAAATACGGCAAAGACAGCCGCGAATATGAGATGGCGGGCGGTGTTCGTAATAGCGATCACATCCGCAAAATCAGGTCGAGCCGCTTGAAAAATGTTACAGAGCAAGCATTAGACGAGAATGCTAAAACTGCATAGAAAGCAGGAAGCAGGGGGAGATGAGGCAATACTGCGGATGTAAGTATAATTCAACAAGCGCAAAAGGATGGCAAGTTCGTACTTATAAAGTATCCATCTGTCTTAGCCCACCCTATACCTCGTAGTTCCCTACGCTTCGTGACAACCTTGTGTACTGCCATTGGTCTTTTAGGAACCTTTTATGGTATACAACAGGGACTCCAAGGAATCAATTTATCTACAGAAGATCCCAAAGAATTGATGACTGCCAGTAAAGAGCTACTGGTGGGAATGAAAACAGCTTTTTCCACTTCCATGATGGGGCTTGGATCTGGTAGCTTGTTTCTTCTAGTTTTGTTTGGGTGTGATTTGGGACGGCAAACACGGCGCGATAGTTTACGCTATAAACTCAATGCGATCGCAACTTTAAAAACGGCAGATAATAGCAACCATGAAGTAGCTGAAGCACTTAGTCTTGTAGCAAAAAACTTGACTGGGTTAAAGCAGCTAAATGCAGAAGGTATTGGTCAAGCTGTAGGTAGAAGTATTGCAGAACAGTTTGCAGGTTTAAATCAGTTGTCAGCCCAAGCTATCGGTCAAGCTATAGGTCAGCAGATTAAGCCAGCCTTGGGAGAAATGTTCAAAGAACAGAAAAAACTCCGAGAAATTCAAGAAAACCAGGGACAGAGAGTTTTAGAAGAACTCATCAAAGATTTGCGAATTCAAGTACTCGAACCGATTGCAGATCGGCTAGATAAAAGTGCAGAGTTAACCCAACAAGCTTCCACCGCAGTGTTGACCCTACATAAGGAACTCGGTGGTATCTCTCAAAGTTTGGCAAGTTCCATTCTGACAATTCAGAACTTTCAAAAAGAGACTTTGGTAGAACTCCAAGGATTTGCTAACAATTTGGGGAAAACTCTAAATCAATTTCAAACAGATACAAAAAGTGTATTACAACAAACAGCCGACGAAATTAATCGAGCTGTAGATCAGAGTATCCAGGGAATGACAGCCCAGAGAAGTGCTTTTGAAGCAAGTGCAGTGCAAGCGGCTGCATCAGTTTATACATACATTTTTTATGATATGAATTTCTCTACCAAAGCACCTTTGAGCCAAAAAATATTAGCTGCTGGTCGTGGAGAAATCGAATCTGATAAGAAACGTGATAATCCAGGCGATCGCAAGGTAGTTTTCCGCTTTCAGTTTCGCAGTGATGAGTTAAAGAAAGATATCGTAAAAACCTCTCTTTAAAGGAGAAATAATCTTGAATTCTCAATTTTATATTCCTTCCCTACCTGAAACTCCCCAGTGTAGTCTTAATCAACTTATTCAGCTTGCAAGTAACTTACCAGATACAACAATATCAATACCAAGTGTTGATAAAGTATTGGAAGCTATTGAACAGGGTAAAGCTGATCAAGTAAGTAAGTTGGACTGGGTTTACTGCATCCATGCTAAAGCACAGTGGGATCAGCAAAATGTTGACCGATGCAGAAAAACATCAGCAGCCATTTGGAAGGTAGCAATTTCTAATTTATGGTTGCAACATCAGCTATTGTGGCGTTTAGCTCTTTATTATGGTGATTAGCAAGAACAGGTGTTAGCACAGTCTCTAGCTGAATCTTTTGATATCTTTGCTAATTCTGACTTAGTTAGTCACCTACTGTCAGTTCAAATTATTCGGGCGCTTTGCAGCAAACAAGCAGGTAGAGAATTAGCAAAAATTGCTTGTGAACATCGTCTTAATCGAACTGAATTGCTAAACAACGTCCGAGAAGATTTGCCTGTTTGGATTCCATTATTCAGCAAATTAACAGAAGACATAACTCCCTATTTTACTACAATTCGCTCTCCCAATCAGCAGCAAGTAAAATGGCTGTTAAGTTGTTTGGATGAAATGTCAGAAAGTCAGCAAATAAAGGCTGTTAATCATTTGCTAATTAATGTTTCCAATAATATAGCAACCAATCATTCTTTACTGGTTGATTGGTTGCGAAATAACTATAGAAATGGTGAAAAGTGGTATAAACTTTCAGATCCAGCAAGGCAAAGACTTCGAGAGTGGATTGGAGGTATCAATTATGGTGATTTTGAAAAGTTAGTAAATCTAATATTGAACAGGCTCGATTTACAAAACTTCGAGTCAAATCGGTTATGTAGTCGCAGAGACTTTTGGGCTAATTACAGTAACCGCTTTGAACGGCTTCGCATCTTGTTACCCACGACATCACAAATTGCCATAGGGTATCAAATCCAAGGTGATGTTGATCTATTAGAGGATGATGGTAGCGACCCGACAGAGGTTTGTATATTTGATTTTGGTGAGTGGTTTGTAGTCGAATTCTTTCGTGGAAGAGGTGGTGAGACGCGCCTGTTTCCTAAAAATTCCAGAAATCAGCAAATCCTTTTTGGTGAATCCACACTTTCAGTCAAACGCATTCGCTGTCTGGGTGGCGATAAGCACGATCATGAATTTCTTTGGCAGGTATTTTCCCGCATCTGGCTTGCAAATAATGGAATTTTGCCTAATTCAGATACCCAGCCTTCCAGAAACCCTACAACATCTCAATTACAAGACCGAGAAAACAAGCTTGAGCGGTGGAAAGGAGAAATTGAATATCTGGAACGGGAAGCTAGAGCCGCAGCAAACAACAAGACAGCCAAAATATCTTGAGATTGTAAATCGTCATAATCTGCCAATATTTCCTCAGTAGTCATACCAGAACTGAGCAATTCCAAAATAAACTCAACTGGATAACGAAGTCCCCGAATACAGGGTTTACCGTGGCAGATATTTGGATTATGAGTGATGCGTTGTAGAAGTGTGTCATTCATAAGGAAATATTCATCAATTATTACAATATTTTTGTTCTCATATTCTAATTCTAGATGCCAAATGACGTCAGTCTATTGCGATCGCATTGAGCTAGATACTAAAACTTTTTGTATATTGAATAACACACAGAACACCCAAGTTGTACGGCGATCGCATCCATTCAACCCTCTTTAAAATGCACCACAACCACGTTAAGCTGAATTAGAGTAGCAATTTATTGCGCTTTTTAACATGAAAATCTCTGTTTCTGTCAAATTTTAATTTTTTCTGCTTGAGAAACCCGGAATGCTAGACCAAATTTTTGATTACCTCAACTTTCATTTCAGCGTTGAAGCCCCAATAGTTCTGCTGATTCTGATATTTTTAGAGGCGGTGTTATCTGCCGACAATGCGATCGCCCTGGCTGCGATCGCTCAAGGGCTGGAAGACAAAGAACTTGAGCGTAAGGCCCTCAACTTTGGTTTAGTCGTTGCCTATGTGCTGCGAATCACCCTAATTCTTACCGCCACCTGGGTGCAACAATTCTGGCAATTTGAATTATTAGGCGCTGCTTACCTGCTGTGGTTGGTATTCCAACACTTTACCTCTCAACAAAGTGAAGACGAGCAGAATCACGAACCGCGTTTTAGTTCGTTGTTGCAAGCAATACCCGTGATTGCATTTACAGATTTGGCATTTTCTTTGGATAGTGTGACAACTGCGATCGCAGTTTCTCAAGAAAAATGGCTAGTGCTGACGGGTGCAACAGTTGGTATTATTACGCTGCGATTCATGGCGGGATTGTTTATCCGTTGGTTAGACGAATATGAAAACCTAGAGGATGCAGGCTATGTAACTGTGGCCTTGGTGGGCTTGCGCTTGTTGTTGAAAGTGGTGAACGATAGCTTAGTTCCACCAGAATGGATCATGATTCCGGCGATCTTCCTAATTTTAGGCTGGGGATTTTCCAAGCGTATTGACGCCCAATTGCCCCAAGCAGAACTGGAAAAAAGTGAAATCTCGAAGTAACTCAGAAGTCAAGAGTTAAGAGTTATTAGTTATAAATTTTTAACTCCTAACTCCTAACTCTTTATTACTCGTGCAACCAAGGCGTTAAGTGTGGTTGCCAATTAACTAATTCTTCATCCTTAAACCATAGGGCTATTTCCTGTTGCGCGGTTTCTGGAGCATCAGAACCGTGGATCAAGTTGCGACCAATATTTAAGCCAAAATCGCCTCGAATCGTTCCCGGCTCTGATGTTAAGGGGTTTGTGGCACCAATAATCTTTCTGGCAGATGCAACAACGCCATCACCTTCCCATACCATTGCTACCACTGGGCTAGAAGTGATAAATTCGACTAAACCAGCAAAAAAGGGACGTTCCCGGTGAACATCATAGTGTTGTTCAGCTAATTCCCGACTGACTTTCAGGAACTTTAAACCAACTAGGGTAAAACCTTTAATTTCAAAGCGACGGATAATTTCCCCCACTAATCCTCGTTGTACTCCGTCAGGCTTAATTGCTAAGAATGTACGTTCCATTGCTGTTTCCCAAAGCTTAATAAAGTTTTTATCTAGTCAATTGTCATTTGTCCTTTGTCCTTTGTCCAGAGGTTTTGCACGTTTGACTAATGACTAATAACTCTTAACAGATGACTCTTGACCAATCAGAGTTTATCTCAGAAATTATCTTTGGGTGCATATACGTTGCCAGATGAATGCGCTAAATTGTTAACTCGTGGGTGAAAAACAGAGGTCAGGAACAAATGGGTGTTGATTCAACTGCTACATCAGACGAGGTGATACAAGTACCGGCCAATGGACAGAAATCTGAAGTGAAAAATCATAAGCACAAAAAACTGTTACCACCTAGTCCTACCACAGGAGATTTACCTCGCTCCTGGAAAATTGAGGATAGCGAAGCCTTATACCGCATTGAAGGATGGGGACAACCTTATTTTTCCATTAGCGCTGCTGGTCACGTCACCGTTTCACCCAAGGGCGATCGCGGGGGTTCTCTAGACTTGTTTGAATTGGTCAACGCCATGAAAGATCGCAACTTGGGACTTCCCATGTTGATTCGCTTTTCCGATATTTTGGAAGACCGGATTGAGCGCTTGAACGCTTGTTTTAATAAAGCGATCGCCCGCTACAACTACCCTGGTGTCTACCGTGGCGTGTTTCCGGTCAAGTGCAATCAAGAGCGGCATTTAATTGAGGATTTAGTGAAATTTGGCAAGCCTCATCAATTTGGTTTAGAAGCCGGTTCCAAGCCAGAATTAATGATTGCTCTGGCTGTTTTGGATACACCAGGAGCATTGTTAATTTGCAACGGCTACAAAGACCGAGAATACATCGAAACGGCAATGTTAGCCCAAAGACTAGGGCAAACACCAGTCATCGTCTTAGAACAGATTGAAGAGGTTGATTTGGTGATTGATGCCAATCGCCAGTTAGGTATTAAGCCGATATTAGGTGTTCGTGCTAAACTCAGTACCCAAGGTATGGGACGTTGGGGAGCTTCTAGTGGCGATCGCGCTAAATTTGGTTTGACAATGCCTGAGGTAATCGAGGCTGTTGACAAGTTACGGGAAGCTAACCTCCTCGATTCTTTGCAGTTAATGCACTTCCACATTGGCTCACAAATCTCTGCCATCAATGTGATTAAAGATGCCATCCAAGAAGCCAGCCGCATTTATGTGGAATTGTCGATGCTGGGGGCAGATATGAAATACCTGGATGTTGGTGGTGGCTTGGGTGTAGATTATGATGGCTCCCAAACCAACTTCTATGCATCGAAAAATTACAATATGCAGAACTATGCCAACGACATCGTGGCAGAGTTAAAAGATACCTGTGCTGAACGGCAGATTGCCGTACCAACACTGATTAGTGAAAGTGGACGAGCGCTCGCTTCCCATCAGTCGCTGCTGATTTTTGATGTTCTGAGTACTAGCGATGTCCCCCTCGACGCACCAGAACCTCCGCAAGAAGGAGAATCCCCAATTATTAATTATCTTTGGGAAAGCTTCCAATCCATTAACCAAGAGAATTACCAAGAGTTGTACCACGACGCTGCACAATTCAAAGAAGAAGCCATCAGCCGCTTCAACTTAGGAATTTTACGCCTTAGAGAACGAGCCAAAGCCGAACGCCTCTACTGGGCTTGTTGTCAGAAAATTCTCAACATCACTAGACAGCAAGAATACGTACCCGATGAACTGGAAGACCTAGAAAAAATTATGGCTTCCATCTACTACGTGAATATGTCAGTGTTTCAATCAGCACCAGATTGTTGGGCGATCGATCAGCTATTCCCAATTATGCCCATCCACCGCTTGGATGAAGAACCAACGCGGCGGGGAATTTTAGCAGACCTCACCTGCGACAGTGATGGTAAAATCGACCGCTTTATTGACCTGCGCGATGTCAAATCGGTTTTAGAGTTGCACACCTACAAGCCCGGAGAACCCTATTATTTGGGGATGTTCTTGAATGGAGCTTACCAAGAAATCATGGGCAATTTGCACAACCTATTTGGCGACACTAACGCCGTTCACATCCAATTAACGCCCAAAGGCTACCAAATTGAACACGTTGTCAAAGGTGACACCATGAGCGAAGTGGTGAGCTACGTCCAGTATGACTCGGAAGATATGGTAGAAAACATTCGCCAGCGTTGCGAGAAAGCATTAGAAGAAAAGCGCATCACCCTAGCGGAATCTCAGCGACTGCTGCAAACCTACGAGCAGAGCCTCAGAAGATATACGTATCTAAATAGTTAGCATTGGGCATTGGGCATTGGGCATTGGGCATTGGGCATTGGGCATTGGGCATTGGGCATTGGGCATTGGGCATTGGGCATTGGGCATTGGGCAT
>NZ_JBALCS010000103.1:0-44651 GCF_036919555.1 Nostoc sp. | reverse complement strand
AATCCGCAAAAAACTAGCGCAGTTTGATTGTTTACGAGATGCCATTGAGCACGTCTTACATTTTACGTCCTAAGTACCTTGGCGGTTGCTATATCTAAAAATTCGGGAATCTTAGCCTTTCGGCGTAAATGCAGCACCCATTCCAAATAAATGAAACGCTTACGCTATATTCATTTTGAATTTTGAATTTTGAATTTTGAATTCCGCCTTGCGGTACTAGGCTTCTGTATCCATCTCAGCATCGTCATCGTCATGATCATAAGGGATATCGTCAAGGTCGATCATTTCTGAAATTTCTTCTACTTCATTTAGATACTCAGATTCTTGATGTTCACGCTCGATTAGACGACCAGTTGACTTTAGCCATTCTAAGAGAATAAACTCATTACTTGTACGAATTACAGGCGCTCGCTGGTTACGAGGTTCTTCACGCAAGGGACTTATAGGCATAAAAAAAACTCACTTTTAATTACAGGTTAGCGTACAAAAACATCAAAATTGTACATTAAGGTTAAAAGCCTTGTCTAACAAGCCTTTTCTCAACAGATGAAATATGAACCATTGAGTGTTTCATCAAACTTATTGATAAAACTGCTACTCGCAGCATGGAGATAATCCTCAGAGTATAGTTCTTAGTACAGAATTTCATAAGTTCATAGCGAATTAAAATTGGCAAAACTCAGCGCCCCTCTGCGCTTCCCCCTGCGACGGCAGTCGTTCATGGGGAGCCACTGCGGTGGACGGGTTCCCCGGCATAAAGCAAGTGGCGTGGAAACCCCCATCGCTTTTAGCGTCTCCCCTTGGGAGAAGACTGCGCTGCCTTCCCTTTGCGTTTAAAAAAGCTACGAATTTCGGAAATGCTGTACTAGTCAAGCACCTAAGATTTGTTTCTTACAAGCCCCTATCTCAAGTCCGTCTACTTACCATTAAAATGCCTTCGCGTCAGTCCTAATAATAAATCTTCAAGCGCGGGCCCAATCTCACAAGGCATTTGGTAGCTTGGGGAGAGTTTCATACATATTAGAGGGTAATGCAGACAGTCTGTTCGCTACAGCGACTGCATCAGCTAAGTTGCTAAATTGACACCGGACAATCTCTTGTCCATTTCCTGAAGGGAAACGCTTCCTAGCTTTATTAGATACAGCACAAATTATCGCTAACGCTTTGGCGAACCCATCTTTTGTCAATATTGTTTCTTGAGCGAACCCTTCAACAGGAATAAGGCAAACCTCAAACCGATAGCCCGGCCGGGGAGAAACAGCTATGTCAATATATGGTTTATCTTCTTTTCTGATTCGGCGTAAATATTTGGCTGTCGAATTAGTATCATGCAAATCAGTCCCAAGGGCGTAAGTAAAGAAACAATCTTCTGTGAGGGATTCAGGACGGTTAATTATATCCGTTGGCATAAGTTCAAGTACTATCCGTATGTTGTCTGGTTTTGCGACACACTTTACTGTCCATTCTTATTGGCACGTTTTTTGACAGTGAGATGTATTCAGTTTTATGCGAGGTATTCCAATACAGTTCTGCTCACTAAAAATTTCAAGTTTTGGAGTGCTGAAGAGTCTCATCTCTAAAGGTCTTAGCTCTATTAACTTTGAGACTTAATCCATACTTTCAGAACACCTGTTCTAGGTCATTATCTTCAACTTTATTGGGCCTGATTGGGTAGATTAGCAATATAAACTGACATAAAACACCTTCAAAATCAAAGAGTGTAGAGATTTAGATTCGGAGAGGCGTCTATCATAGTCAGTTACATGACCGAAAATATTTCTCAACTACCTAACTATACCATAGCTGACGGTTGAACTTTTTTTAACTATTCCGACCGATAGATATTCTATCACCAAGAACAGTAAGGTTGTATTCAATTGTGACATTTAGATAACTAAATCTTATGGGTGTTAAGTAGTTCTAATTTTTACCTAGCGAAATTATAGAGAGAGGATATAGCGTTTCCGAATCATATGAGGTACATTATAGTCCCCTCCTCGCTTGCTCTTAGGGGATTGGGGGTGGGGTTTTTGTACCTGACTCAACTGAGAACCGCTATGAATACTGATTGCGATCGCATCATCTTATAAAGTAGGGTGGGCACCGTTTACCATTTACCATTTACTCAAACCCTTCTTTTTAGCTTATAGGCACTGCCCATCCTACGGTTATTTAAAATCTGACAAAATCTCAATTATTAGCTTAATTAAAAACCCCATATTTCAACAAAATAAATTCATTATAACCACAAAAAACTGGTTATGATTATTCAAATATGTTACTATTTTTGTAGTTTTCAGACAACTATTTTTCTGAAGGAGATAGTAGTTTCAAGAAGTAGCCGGGTGGAATTAAACGTCAAATAAAGTGTGATTGCAAGCAAAGCAATCCCCAAACCTGACGATCACTTCAGCTCGTAGAATCTGGGAATGCTTAAAAGCGATCGCAATCACAAACTCTCTGATATTTATACCCATTTATTTATTGCCTTATATTTTCTAAAAATTAAGAGCATCTTTACGAGTTATTGACATAAATAATCGCCTAAATAAATCCCCAGGATTGTAAATATAATCCTGGAGCATCATCTTCATATCCTGTCTAATATATTTATAAATCGAAAGGAGGCAAGGGCGGTTAAAACCAAAAACGGGATTCACGCAATTATGGATTCAATACATCATTCATGTAAGTATTGACAACACCTTTAGACAGAGTTTTAATCGCAGCTGGAAGAGGAGCATAGCCACGAGCTGTAGCTATATTGTCCGCAGCGGTGGTTCCTAAAGCCCAGCCGATGAATCCTTTAATCCCATTTGCTACCTTAACGTCTGCGTATTTGTCATAAAATAGCACGTAAGATGCGCTAACAAGGGGGTAAGCATTTGCAGCTGTTGGATCAGTGACTACAAGTTTAATCCGCCGAGGACTTCCATCTTGGTCAGTCGCACCGACAAAAGCATTTCCAATTGAAGTTGGTGAGATGGGGTTGTAAGTAACTGCCTTGTTCTGTAAGAGAGCAGCTGGCAGACCATTAGCTAACCGCGTAGAATTATCCACATAACCAATTGCACCAGCAATAGTTTTGATCTTGGTGGCTACACCTTTACTTCCTGAGGCAAATTGGAAATTGGCTGGCCAAACAACTGTATTGGCTGGTATTGGATTGGGTATACCACCAGCTTGAGCAATACTTATTTCACCAACTCCTCTGTTCCATGTAGCACCAAATACCGCCTTGAGATGACTGCTTAAAGTAAAAGTGTTAGCACTATTGTCACTACGATGTACTACAACGATGGGCTTATTTACTGCAATTATTGCGCCGCCATTATCTGCTTTAATTTTGGCATCATTCCAATTTGTGATGGTGCCGTTAAAAATACCAAGGAAAGTAGCTCGTGAAAGTTTAATTCCACCTGCTGGTACATTTAGACCAGTGAGGTTGTAAGCTAACGCAACTCCGTAGGTGATCACAGGCACTTGGATGGGGATACCAGTATTGGGACCTGCACTAAGTTTTTCTGTTCCTGTTATGGGGTCATCAGTATCTGCAAAAGAAACTGGGGGATTGATAGTTGCCCCAATCGCGGGTGGTGGGGTTTGAGTGAAAAAAGCTGTTACGCCTACACTACTATTAATCGAAGCATATCTGAATGTTACGAGCGGATTGACTGCTCCTGGAGGGTTGAGGGTTGAAGGATTTCCAACACCGTAAGTGTTAAACCATGAGCCTTGTGGGGCATAAGGAGAGATAGTTCCTGTACCCACAAACAAAGTATTTATACTGCCTCCACCTGCACCATTTATGGAGGTTACTCCAGATGGGGCAGGAGTGGTGGAGGTCTGAGCTAGAGATTTCTGAGTAGCGGATTGACCTACTACTAAACCAATTGTGATGGCAAATAGAGAAATTGAACTTGCCAAATGGGTCAATTAACGATCGCGATAAAAAGCCATGTCAAGCTGCTTCAAATTAATTTCCAGTTCACCACCAGATCAAATCAGGATAAGCGCGTATTGTCAACAAGAAAGCCATAATCTCAATAGACCTCTTGTATAAATCAAAAATAAAAACCCACCCCGCAAAAGCTACCCTTTGTCTCCCCTAAGAGCAAGCTCTTAGGGGTTAGGGGTGGGGTGTTAGGGACTTTTGCAATAGGTCTAATGAAGACCCAATTAATCGCATTAAACTTCGCTTATTGATCAGAAATTAGGCAATTGCTATTAGCCTGTAGAAATCAACCGAACCATAAATCTTTATTCTATGGTTGACACATTAAAGGTATGTTTTGTCAATGCCATTTGAGATGCGCTTACCCTGCATATCAAATCCAAATCAAGTGTCAAACTGGCGATTATAAATAACCTTAGCAGTATGCCACAATCTACTGCTAAGGTGCGAAGTAAAGAAAGTCAGGATTTCACGAATCTTTTAGGACTGCTATAGCTGATAGCTGTTAAAATTTGCCAACAAAATTAACAGATGAATTCTCCAATAGGCTGCTAGGTCAATTTCTAAACCTACGGAACAGAACCATATCCGAGAGATGGAGCTAAAGCTTTTGCAGCTGTAATGAACCCTTTAAAGTCTAAGTCTGAGTAATACAAGAAATAAGTTGCTCCGGAAATGGGATAAGCACCTGCACTCTTGGGATCGGTCAAGTTATCAATTCTAGTCAGCTTAGTACCGTATGTTACAACCTTCCCATCTTTAATAGCCGCTGTAATTGAAGCTGGTGAGACAGCAATATACTTACCTGCCTTGTTAAGTAAGAGTGCAGCAGGTAGCTTTTTAGTTAAACGGGTAGCATTATCCACATAACCAATTGCACCTTTATTACTTGTGATCGCAGTGGCTACACCTCCGCCACCAGTAGCACCAATGAAAGTGCTTGGCCAACTAACAGTTGTACCCACTCCTCTATTCCATACATTAGCTGCTGGAACACCTGGAGTCTTACATACAGTATTGAGATGACTGCTTAAAATAAAAGTGCTACCACTTGAGTCAGCACGACGTACAACTTTGATGGGTACATTGAGTGCTATTTGGCCACCGTTATCTGCATTAATGCTCTTATCGTTCCAATTTGTGATGCTACCGTTCAAAATACCACAGTAACTAGCTCGTGAAAGCTTAAGTCCACCTGCTGGTACAGTAAGACCACTAGTGTTAAAAGCTAATGTGATTCCGACACCTACCAGAGGCACTTGGACGTAACCACGACCGCCAGTAACTTTTTCTGTTCCTGCTACGGGGTCGTCACTATCTGCAAAAGTGATTGGGCTAGGAGTACCAGCTGGTGGGGTTTGAGCGAAAAAAGCTTTTAACCCTGCGCCACTACCACTTGGAGTATATGTGAATGCGAACTTCGATTTTAGACCTGCAAATAAAGCACTTACAGTAGTTGCACCTGCACCATTACCTACAGAGGTCGCAGCTAGAGATACAAGAGTAGCAGATTGACTTACTACTAAACCAATTGTCATGGCAAATACAGAAACTGAACTTGCCAAATGGGTCAATGGACGATCGCGATAAAAAGCCATGTCAAGCTCCTTCAAATTAATTTTCGGTTCAACACCTTATCAAATTCAAATCAAGTGTCAAACTGGCGATTATAAACAACCTTCTATAAGCCTATAAGCACAACAAATTGGCATTAGAAAGGTTATTAATAAATCAATAGTTTACACAAAACGCTGAAGAATGTAGAGCAAATTAAAGGCAAATCCTAAAGATATAGAGTGCATTAAGCTATTCCTAATTCACCCTATTACTTACATGATTATTTGCTAGCTAAAACCTCTACATTTCCAAAGTAAGTTTGTATAAATAAACATTCAATGGCTTGAGAATAAGGGAGTGGTTACTAGGTACTATGAATCATGCCTCAATTCCCATTCTCAGTCTCTTATTCAGTTTTAAAAAGCCATGTTTAATTTTACCCACTTCCTTATTTGGGATAGCAATTTTATCTGAATTATGAAAATCACTTTCTTTAATGTAGACGGGCAGCAGTTTGCCACAAGCTACCGCTAAGGTGCGAAGTAAAGAAAGTCATAATTTCACAAATCTTTTGGGACTGCTATAGCTAATAGCTGTTAAAATTTGCCAACGAAATCAACAATATAATCCTAAGGTAAAGCTGAAGTCATGATTACATTATGAAATGGTTAAAAAACTGAAATATATTTCTGGAGTTTAGAGATGTTTGAAAAGTGGTTTTTGTAGCGCTTTTTTATTAATTCGCCAGAGTAAAATCTAAAAATTTTGCTTACATATAGTTTTACTTATTAAGCTTTTTTTTAGAGGTCTTAATAAGTATTTAATAGAGTTTACGCAGTTTACAAATGAACCAGTGTGTGTATCAAAGAAAATACGTTGTTTCAGGATTTTATCAATCATCCTTTTATTAGTTGTGTAGGCGCAACACAACCAAGGTATCGCAAAAAAAAATAGCTGAAAAATCTAGCTATAATACCATAAACTACATATTTTGTGTTTTCTGTCAACGGGTAATTTGTCGTATTTTTTTTGACAATTAACCAATTTATAAACATTCAGAATTTTTAGGCAAAAGGATAAAGCGTGGTGTATTTAGTGCTATCGACGATAAACTGATTAACGCGTATGTAAATAGTAGTGCTAACATGATCTGCAAAAGTATTCCCAAAGTCCTTTGCAGATGGGATACTGTAGCCACTGCGTTACAACTTCCCCAAAGTTGTAGTAATTTATGTAATACGTTATAGTACGCAAGGTAAGGATAAAACCTTACAAAAGGGTTAGTTGGAGGAATAAAATGTTTTCTATAGAACTTGTAACTATGCTCCCAAGTATTGTCTCGCGTTTCTACCGGATTCTCCAACCTCTAATTGAAGCAAAAGCACCGGGATAGAAAAAGTATAGGAGGACTGTAGCAGTTCTGCTTTCAAGCTCGAAACCTAGTTTCTCAAGCCACGCATACTTACCTTGTTAAACCAAACTTAATATTTTATTAACTTAGATTAATAAAAATTTATATACAATGTAAGACCTTACTGCAAACTTCATAATTTCATTAAAAATGAATGTTCAATCATGTTAAATTATAAATAACTGTAAAATTTTAGACAACCAACACTCATAGTACGCCATAGGAAAATTAGCAAATGTCTAGACAAAGTTCTCACGAGAGAAACTTTTTCAAAGCTTTAACTGGTAGTGCAGTCAAAGGATTTCATAACTTAAGACTGGGACTGAAATCTGGCCTGATTATTCTGGTTGAATCTGTACCTTTTTTGATTGCTTGTGCTGTACTTGTAAGCGTTATCAGCCTAAAAAGTCCTATCCTGCTCTTTTGTTTACTAGTTGGTAGTTTAATTACAGTCATCACCCAGCAAATTGGGGAGCAGGTGAATTTACCAAGGCGATCGCTAATATTATTACAAATTTTAGCAGCAGCGATCATTCTGAGTTTATATTGGTTAGACTGTTTTGCAGCCCCCGCACAAGCACAGTTTTTTGGGGAAGCTGAAAAGTTTTTCAAAAGAACCTTACAAAGTGGTACAGGAGCAAATGCTGGTGGTGGCGACACAGCAGTAAGTTTGATATTTAACGTGTTGCGGGCAATTTACTTACTCTATATTGCAATTTCTCTGGTTGGTGTGATTAACGCAGTGCGTAAAGATGAAGATTGGCAAAGCATTGCCAGAACTCCCCTATTGGTGGTTGTTGCTGTTACCATTGCTGATGTACTCACACGCTTTGTAATTGGCGATACCAATAAATAATTCAGATATTTCAAATGTCTCAAGAGCGGGAACAAGAATTTCGTCCAGTTAATCAGGTTCTGGGAAGCCAACCTTCATTAGGACCAATCCCTGCCGATCAAATTCTTCCTTGGACGGTAATTGCCTTAGCCTCCTATTTTATTATCAATGGAATTTTGGGTGGTATTTTCCAAGAAGAGTTTCAAAAATGGTTGTGGACAGTACTAATGACTGGTTGGGGAATCGGAACTTGGTGGATCTTAACTGGTGGTAGGAGTTGGAGTTTTTTAAGTAAATTTATTGGCGTTCCCGCTTGGACAAGAGGCTTTGCTCGTTATCAAAGCTTACTCGTAGTTAACCATGAAGCAAAAAATCGGAAAACAAAGCGTCAGCGTCGCCGGAAATGAAAGTAGATTAACACCATTTGAAGATGCCTTGCATTTGGCGACAATGTTACGTGTCGCAATGAATGGACGTGATATTGGCGCTTACCTTTTGACAAAAGGTACTCAAAAAGATCGGTTCTGCTTTGTTTTTGGTTTTGACTGTAAGGGAATTCATACCACTTTAAGACCGGAACAAATCGATACACTTTTTAATAACATTGAAGCCGGATTGAAAGATATCCCTAGCGGTGAAAGAATGACACTGCATTTGGGATCTTTTAGTTCAGACAAAGAGCGCCAAAAAGAATTAGCATCACTAATCAGAAATACGCCATCACGAGATATCAAATATTTGCTGATGGCGGAAAGAGCTAGAGTCAAAGAACTGACTATTTCTGGTGTTCGTAAGCCAAAATTTTTGCGGATTTATGTCACTTACACCATTGAATCCAACTCCAAAAGTGGAGATGATTGGATAGAGAAGCTTTTAGTCAGAGCTGAATCATGGTGGTTGAAATTCAAAGGTGAACTATCAGAAGTAGAAAACCAGCGCATTGAAACCTTAATTACAAATGCTTACAAACAAGGTTTTCTCCGTTGGGAACAAATTTTATCTAACCAAATGGGATTGGATGTCAAGCCTTTGAAAGCTGATGAACTCTGGGAGGAAATCTGGAGAAGGTTTAATGATACAGACCCAATAGATATTCCCCAGTTAATGACTTTAGATGAACAAGGACTGCACGAGCAAGTTAATTCCGATTTAGCTAGTACTAAATTGCTTATAGACAATATCCACGGCACAACTTTGCTGATGGAATCTAGCATACCTTGTGCCGATCGCCGTTGGGTTAATGTTAACAATCGTTATATTGGCGCACTGTCATTTCTGGAAAAACCCGGAGGTTGGGTAAATAAATCTAGCCAACTGCGCTATTTATGGGAACTATTGGCCAGAGAAACAGTAGTAGATACAGAGATTTTTTGTGAGTTGACTGCCGCAAATCCAGCAATGGTGAAAACTACTCTGCAACGAGTGCTGAAGCAGTCAAACATGACGACAATTATGGCTCAAGAAAAAAGTAAAACCATTGATGTCAATGCTCAATTAAAGTTAAAGAAATCGGTAGCAGCCCAAGAACAATTATTTGAAGGTGCAGTCCCGATTTATACTAGTGTCGTCATTTTGGTGCATCGTCCAACTGTAGATAAATTAGATGAGGCGACAAGATATATTGAAAACTGTTTTCAACGTCCAGCAAGAGTAATTAGAGAAACTGAGTATGCCTGGAAAATTTGGCTGCAAACTCTGCCGATAGTTTGGGAAGGTTTATTAGCAACACCCTTCAACCGTCGCCAGCTATATTTAACAAGTGAAGTTCCCGGATTAATGCCTTTAGTTTTAACTAAAAGAGGTGATAAACAAGGCTTTGAGTTGATTGCTGAAGAAGGCGGAACACCTGTACATTTAGATTTATTTAATCAACACAAAAATTTAGCCTTGTTTGCCACAACTCGTGCTGGTAAATCAGTGTTGGTATCAGGGATTTTAACTCAGGCTTTGGCGCATGGCATTCCTGTAGTGGCGTTAGATTTCCCCAAACCTGATGGGACATCTACTTTTACTGACTATACAGAGTTTATGGAGGGGAATGGAGCGTATTTTGATATCTCCAAACAATCGAATAACTTATTTGAACAGCCCGACTTACGATCGCTAGATCCAGAACAACAGCGCGATCGCTTCCTCGATTATACCGCTTTCCTAGAATCAGCTTTAATGACAATGGTTTTAGGATCATCCACTGAAAGTCAAATTTTATCGCAAACCGTGCGATCGCTCCTCAACTTAGCTTTAGAAGCCTTCTTTGCTGATGAGGGTATAAAACAGCGATATATACAGGCGATGGCGGGGGGATTTGGCACTCAGGCTTGGCAGAAAACCCCTACCTTAAAAGATTTTCTCTATTTCTGTTCATCAGAACATTTGCAGCTAAGTTCTTTAACTGGCAGAGTCGAAGATGCCCTCAGTCAAATTCAGCTGCGCTTGCGGTTTTGGCTTTCTAGTCGTGTGGGACAAGCTATTTCTGCACCATCCAGCTTTCCCACCGATGCACAACTTTTAGTTTTTGCGCTCAGAAACCTATCAGATAATGAAGATGCAGCCGTACTATCTTTGAGTGCCTATTCAGCCGCACTACGACGCGCACTCAGCAGTCCAGCTTCTATATTCTTTATTGACGAAGCACCAATTCTATTTGAATTCGAGCAAATTTCTGACTTAGTGGGAAGAATTTGTGCTAACGGCGCTAAAGCCGGTATCAGAGTCATTTTATCAGGACAAGATCCTGATACCATTGCCAAATCTAAAGCTGCATCTAAAATTTTACAAAACTTGACAACACGATTGATTGGACGGATTCAGCCAGTTGCAGTGGATAGTTTTGCAGACATCTTAAAATATCCCCGCCAAGTTATTTCTCGTAATGCCTCAGAAAGCTTTTTTCCCCGCAAAGAAGGCGTTTATAGCCAATGGCTACTAGATGATAACGGTATTTATACATTCTGCCGTTACTATCCAGGTTATGAACAATTGGCGGCAGTTGCAAATAATCCCTCTGAACAAACTGCACGTAGCAAAATGATGCAAATTCATAGCAATAAATATGAAGCCATTTCTGCATTTGCACGTCAGTTAGTGGCTACTTTACGTGGTAGTTAATTGGGTTATGTCAGCAGTTAACAGTGATTCAAAAAATTATAAATCATAGTTAAAAAGCTAAATTTCTGACTCACTACTTAATTTCGTCTACCTTTTTCACGCACAAATGTATGCAAAAAACTACCATTTTGACTTTTACGTTACTATCCCTGGCAATCCTACCAGCAATAGCACAAGTTCAGACGGGATTAGGCCAAGTTTGGACTGATTTTCAATCATATTCCACAGATTTGCAAAACTACCTTCAATATAATCTCAGCGATAACTTAAAGCCTCTAGAAGTACAGAGTCAAAATGCTCTGAGTGGTGCCAAGGGAGAATTGAATATACCTAACCCTGTTGTTGCGGGACAAAAGGTTCGTGATAATTTGATTCTCTACTCTTCTAGTTCAGACTCTAAATCAACCCGCTTTGAAAATAATTCAGCAGTACGGGGAAATTTAGTTAGTAATGAACTCAATCGTGTAATTACCCGTGGAGCTGCGGCAAGTGTTCTTGGTGAAAATGGACAAATTCGGACAAAAGCAAAGTTAGAAAATACTGAAAACACACTAAAAAGTATTGCCGATATTAGCGACGAGGCGGAGGTAGGGAGCAAAGGATTTATTGATAAAGTTGGTAGTTTAATTCCGAAAGCTGCTTCTAATGCAGCTGCTACTGCTGGAGATGTTGCAACTACCGGTGCTATTTCGGCTTTATCACAATTAATTGGTGCTACTCAATTGCAAAGTATTAAGATTCAACAGGCACAATCAGAAATTGTCGGTGAAACATTTGCTCAGACAATACAGATGAATCAGTCTTTACAATATTCTAATTTAAATTTAGCAAATATTTCTCAACAGGCAGAAGAGGCGAATCGCGCTCGGAGAGTAGAAACATCTACAGAAGCGGCGCGACTTTTACGAGCTACTTCTCAACTAGATTTATTTGGCAGAAAAGTTGAGAAGTAAGATTTAGACAATTTTTAAAATCCTTAAACTTCTTAGGGACTTCCAAATAAAAAATACTTAACTACTTCTTGTGGGGTGGGCGACACGAGCGCCCGTAGCCAAGGCAAAGACTTCGGCGTGAGCGCTCAGTTGGCAACGCCGGCTCAACAACCATCGACCTTACAAACCAACAGGAAGTCTAAAAAACAGTTTTCTAGGGTGCCTTAGCGACAGCGTAACGCACCGAAAGCATCTGGGATGGGTGCGTTACGTTCCTAACGCACCCTACGAAATCTAAAAAAACAGCCCATAAACTCAAAATGCAACTTGCTATTCAACTAATTTTTGCCCAAGTAGGCATTGATCAGATTGTCGATAATGGTGCCGCAACCTCCCGAAGTATTGCCGCAGGTTGGGACAAACAATGGCTGGATTTGTTGCAAAATAATACCAGTAATAACTTGTATGGAGCGCTAACCAATCTGGGTATTTTTTTTGCGGTAGGAACCCTGTTATTTTTTATGATACAATTCCTCAAAGACTTAATATCCTACGAATATACCCGTCCCATATCAGCTTTGATTTGGCCTTTTATTGTGGTGATCCTCTTAAATAATTCAGGCAATGGAAGTATCCTTTCTAATCTGACACTAGGAGTGCGGAATTTTCTAAACACTGTGAATCAGCAAGTATTGGTAACAGCAGATGCGAATAAAATATACCAACAAGCACTGAATATGAGTGTTGCCGAAGAAGTAGCTGGTTCTTTCCTGCGTCCTTGTCAGTCGCTTACTGGCGAACAACAAAGTCAATGCTTTGTCAAAGCTGCGGAAAAAGTCAATACTCTCTGGCAGAAATATAGAGATACATACGGAAACAAAAGCTGGATAATTAGACTACAAACTAAGGTAGATAATATCAGATATGGCACTGGGATTGTATCCGAAAGCTCATTTAATTCTTTGTTAGGTTCTACAGTCCAAACAAGCATCAAAAACTTTTTAGTTTCTTTACAATATGCCTTCCAGAATTTGATAGAAGCGACTATGTTGCTGATAGCGGCTTTAGGTCCTCTGGCTGTAGGTGGGTCTTTACTGCCTGTAGCTGGTAAACCAATTTTTGCATGGCTGACCGGATTTTTATCTATTGGAATCGCCAAGATTTCATTCAATATTATTGCTGTGCTGACTGCCGCAGTTATTGTGAATGGGCCAGGTCAAGATGTTAATGTTGATCCAGACTTAATGTGGTTCATAATTTTTCTGGGAATTTTAGCACCAATTTTATCGTTAGTTGTGGCTGCTGCTGGCGGTTTTGCAGTCTTCAGTGCTATCAGCAATACAGCTTCTTTAGTCAAGGAAAGGATATAGAAAATTCCAAATTAAAAATGAATAAACTCAATTTTGGCAAGTGTTGTAACTAGTGACTATATGCAAAACATCATATATAGTAGCTGAGGTTTTTTTCAGAAGGAGATCAGGAAATGGTGCGTTTACTGGAAAAAAGACAAAGAACGGGAAGTGTCTTAACAATTTTTGCGATCACTAGCTTCAGTTTACATATATTAGTTTTACTTTTATTTTTATTCCAAGGGATAAATATTCGCCAACTCAGTCTGAGAAAACCTCCCAACTTTGTGCAATTAATCGATGGTAAACCAGTAGGTAACATTGATGATTTAGCAAGACAACCAGAAGCAATTCGCCAATTCATCAGTAAAACGATGATATCAATGTTTAGCTGGTCTGGAACCTTACCACCACAAACTATCGAAGAAGTTGCAAACCCAAAATCAGATTTAGGAATTCTTATTCAAACATCTCAAGGGGGTAGCCAAAAGATTAGTACCACCAGTTGGGTAGCTAGTTTTGCGTTATCAGAAGACTTTCGCAAAGGTTTCTTAAGCACAGTTGCAGAAATGACACCACCAGAAGTTTTCTCTGAAAATCCCAACCAAATTATGACATCACAATTAGTTATTAAGCGGGTTTATCCGCCAAAACAAATTGCACCAGGTAAGTGGCGAGTGGGTATGGTAGCCGACTTAATTCAAAAAAACCGAGTTGGTGGTGCAAAACTCATAACTCCTTTTAACAAAGATTTCCTTGTACGTGCAGCAGATTATTTCGGGAATCCACAAGCCGACAATGGTACAGACCTGCAAAAAGCAATTTATAGTGTCCGCGCTGATAGATTAGAAATTTATGAAATTCGTAACTTATGTTTGCTAGATGGCTACAACAACCTGAATGAAGATAAATTAAAGCAGTGCGGCTCTGGACAAACATCTGATAGTTTTATCAGATAATCGATTTCTATTTCAATGACTCATAGTTCAATTTATATAATCAATTATTAATGCAACTACTCAAACCAGAAAATAGGAAAAATAGTCCATTACCACTGTTGGTAGTAGGAACATTTGGTTTACATCTATTTACCTTGCTTTTACTAATATTTAACGGGTCTATGTTACAACAGTTAAGTAGGCAACTAATACCTCAAAGTTTAGTGCAACTTGTTGATGGTCGGACTATAACCGTAGACCCCCAACCAAATTTAGAGCGACAGCCAGAGGCTATTCGCCGCTTTGTGGGTGAAACTATGAGCTTAATGCTTACCTGGTCACAACAACAGCCGCCAACACAAGTCTGGGAAATTACTTCCCAACTGGTAGCTGATGATTTCAAACAAAAACTTAAGTCAGAAATTACTAACTTAAGTCCAGATAGCCAATTTGAAAATGTTAATAGAGGAGCAGAGAATGTATTAGTAATCGAAAAAATTTCTCAACCTACAGAAATAGACAATGGAAAGTGGAAAGTGGAGATGTTTGCCAATCAATTAGTTTTTAGTAGTTATGATAAGTTGGGAAAATCAGTTTCCTTTAATAAACAAATTTTAGTTAAAGCAATAGAGCAGCCAGCAACTTCACTACCAAATGCAGCACTACCGTTGCACTTCGCAGCTTACCGCCTTGGTGAAGCCAGACTAGAAATTTATAAGATATGTGAAATCGAAGATCAAAATTGTTCTGTAAATCCAAACAAAGCTTTACCATGACTCGATACTCAATTCCTACGGAAACGCCTGCCCAAAATGGATTTACTCTAACCACTGACGATCACCAACCAGAAGTAGAATCTTTAAATTGGGAATCACAGATGTCAAGGTTAGTCGGCTTTGAACAAGAATCTTCTACCGATACCGAAGGAGCAGAAGAGTCTGTAACAGCGCAAGAGTTTCTTTCTCAACCACAAGAAGTTCAGACTAAGCAACCCTTCTCATCTAATCCCTTTGCAAAGTTAGCCTTGGTAGGAGCCGCTACTTTAGCGATAGTTTTGGTAGGTGGTGTGTTTTTGTCCAAGTTGATGACTACCAGCAGTCAAAAGCCAAAAAATATTGTTTCTCCAGAAGCGCGATCGCAGCCTATTTCACCTTCTAGCTCTCAACAGCTAGCAGGTGAAGTAGATACTCTGAAAACGAAATTAGCTCTGACTGAACAAGCACAGTTGGTAAAAGCTGCCCAACAACAGCTCAGAATTGCCAAATCAACGCCGACACTAGCATTACAAAAACCGTCAGTTTCTTCCAAAGATCGTGAGAAAGTGATACCAACACCTCAAGCAACAGTTTACGTACCTCGGACAGTGACAGTTGAGCGCGTTGCTCCTGTACTTGCTGCTCAACCTTTGCTATCACCCCCGGTACTAAACACTCAACCGGTAGCCAATATAACTCCCCCATCTCCACCAAGCCCACTTGACGAGTGGAAAAGATTAGCAAAGTTAGGTAGCTATGGTCAAGTAAATGCTACCAATCAACCGATCGCATCTGCTCCTGAACTTCCAAACAATCCGCAGCCGCAGCAACAGACACCAAACCCCAATCCTAACCAAACCACTCCTGCTCCTGCCGTGAGCCAAGCGCAACCGCAGGGACAGAAAACCGTACCAGTCGGGAATAGTGCTAGAGCTGTGTTAGCGACAGCGATATTTGGGGAAAGTACTACTAAATCAAGCGGTGGTAATGAAGAAGGGGAAGCGAAAAACGTATTTGTGATCCGATTGACAGAACCGCTAAAATCTACGGATGGTGCGATCGCTGTACCTGCAAACACCGAATTTCTAGCTGAAATTCGTTCACTTTCCGAACAAGGTCTTTTGCAGATGAACGTAGTTAAAGTTATCTCGCACTCTAATGATGGCAACCTTACAGAACAAAGCTTATCCAACAATGCAATTATTCTTCGCGCTACCCAAGGTAAACCTTTAATCGCAAATAAATTTCCCAGTTCAAGTTCGTCCATAGCATCAATGGATGCAGGACTATTCATTTTGGGAGGTCTTGGTAAAGCAGCAGAGTTAGTAAATCGTCCTGATACCAAACTCGTGCCATATACTATATCATCTTCCAATGGCACCATTGATGGCGAGTCAACCAACAACAACACCAACAACAACACCAACACCAGCACCAGCACTGGCCTTACTACTATCACTGAGAACAGACGCAACCTTGCAGCTGGGGTTCTGGAAGGTGGTTTGAACTCTGTAGTACCCCAAATTGCCCAACGTAATCAACAGGCGATCGCCCAAATGTCACAACAAACTAATGTTTGGTTTTTGCCAGCAGGCACAAATGTTGAAATATACGCTAATCAACCAACTCAGTTTTAGGAGGTAGGATTTATACCAATTTTAGATTTTGGATTGGGTAATGGTAATTGGTAATTAGTTTTCTTTTCCTCTTTCCCATCTCCCTTTGTTCTATCTACCAATCTCCCCATTCACAATCATGAAACATAATCCTAAATTGTTAGGAAATATCTCAAATGATTCTTATTTACTACCTATAGCTTCCTTAACTTTCTCGGTTGCTATGTTCTTGTTAGTAGGCCGTGCTTTAGCTAATAACGCCGTTCTCCGCTCCATATTTTCCTGCCAAGCACAGGGTTTAGGGGGACTAATACCTACTGTCAAAATTTGGTATCAAGAAGGAACCAACTTAAGCTTTATTCCGGCAGGGGAAGTAATTAAAAAAGTTTGGTTAAACGATCCATCACAGGTAACTATAGATTTTGATGGACCGGTATGTATGCAATTTGGTCAAGAAGCTAATAGTAGTTCAGGAGATTGTAAAAACTCCGCAGCGAATGTAATTCAACTCAGACGAATTAAAAAACTGGACATTCCTGGACTTCCTCCTACTAGCAATACACTTTTAACAGTTGTTACCGAAGGACAAGGTAAAAATAAGTTGTATACTTTTCGAGTGCTATATGGAACAGATAACCCTGAATATCATACTTTAGCAATTTTTCCCGATCCTTCCGGTCAGGAAGGAGCTTGCGCGAGAGTTTCACAATAAACCTGGACTTACGCAAACAATAGCCGAAATCCTGATTTTCTTCTTAGGGGATGTTCATTGGTGAGAGGTTAAGACAAAATGATTTTTGTCAATTATTAATAATGCTCAAAGTTAGCTGAAATAGTGAGTATTCAATTTATATCGCAATCCGATTTGATTACCTGAAAAAATCTAAGTATATGTAGTAGCGTGTATTTCAAAAATCAAATATGAGTCCTATATAGCACAATACGCTTGTGTTAAGGATAATTGTAGGTTGGGTTGAAGGTCGCCAAACCCAACAAAGCATGACAAATGTTGGGTTTCGTTGCTCAAACGCCACTTGCTTCTCCCAAAGGGAGACGCGCAAGGGACAAGTCGGGAAACCGCAAGGGCGCAGTGGCTCCCCAACCTACACAGTTTAAGGTTTTTGGCGCTAACCCAAGCGTATTGCTATATAGCAGCTAAGTATTACAGCAATTTTCTTTGTTTATAGACCACAGGCAGAGAATGGGGAATGTTGTATTTCAATCAATTGAAAAACGTCATAACTTAACCCTATTGGCTTACTCAGGCATTTTCGCCCACATCTTTATAAATCTTCAGATAAAAAGTAACCACAAATTTTAAATTCGTGTAAATATAAAGAAAAGCTTAAGAGGTTACAGACTCATGGTCAGTGCCAAAATGATGCAACAGCTCTGGGCTGTAATCGAGTCTACCCAGGTCAGCACCCTCCTTCAGTTTGACGATGCTGCTTTAGTACAATTGCTCCTTCAGCAGTTAAAAATTAAGCAGGGGCTTGATGCTCAGGCAGATAGCACCCTCAATACTTATATAAAATCTAAACTGCCCCTGATTCGCGATACAGCTGAAGGTCGATTATCTTTCGGGCAAGGCGGCAATCATTAGTAGGATAAATCAAATAATTGCTCACTGCCAAGCATACGCTCAGAGTTCAAACAGTTGAATATTAGGAATCACTGGCTAGTAATTGCCCTAATAGCTTATCTAATTGGAGCAGCGATTGAAGGGGTGAGTACAGCTAGTCAGCTATCTCATTCAGTGCCAGAATTAGCTAAAAGTACACAAGCTCATCCTTCAGAGTCTGCCAGTGAGCCTAGTTCGAGTTGGCGAGTTGTGGCCGCCATCGCCTCAGTAAGTATCTGTGGAGCTTTTTTGTGGCCTTGCCGCCTTTTCCACCGTTTAATTAAAGGTAAGGTTAGTTCGTAAGCTTAACCCCGACTGAAGCACAAGGGCAAAAAATATATCTATTTGCGGTTGGTCAATTATGCAGTTTGTTTTGGTTCTGTCGCTACATTTTGCCCAATTTTTGGCTCCGTTCCCGCAAGCAGTCGTTCAATATTAGTGCGATGGCGCAAAATCACATATAATCCACCGGCAATCCCAAACAGAATATAGGGTAACGGTTGATGCAAAAGTACCATGAAAATGGAAACTGCGATCGCACCTGCAATTGAACTCAAAGAGATAATCCGCGATATCGCCACAACGACGACAAACACACCTGCTGTTGCTAAACCTACTTGCCAACTCATTGCTAACAAAATCCCCAAGCTGATAGCAACAGATTTACCACCAGTAAAGCCCAAAAAAATTGATTTACTATGTCCCAGGATGGCAGCTAACCCAGCTATAGTTACTATCCACGGTTCCCACAGTTGTGCATCTACCGTCGGAGGGATATAATTTTGAATCTGGGCAAAATTGAACAACCAATAAACCAGAGCGATCGCTAATACTCCCTTTAAGGAATCTAGTACTAAAACTAATGCTCCTGCCCCTTTCCCCAAGGTTCTTAGTACATTAGTTGCGCCCGTGGAACCTGAACCAACTTCTCGAATATCAATACCTTTTAACTGCTTCACAGCGATATACCCAGTGGGAAAAGAACCCAGCAGGTAAGCTATGACCACAATTGTGACGCACAGAGTTAACCAAATAGCCATAATACAATTCAAAATTCAAAATTTAAAAAAGTCAAGAGGTATTACTCTTGACTAATGACCAGTGACCAATGACTAATGACCAATGACTCATTTAAAAGTCATCATCATAGTTTCTCACTATTTTGGGGTCAGGGGCAAAGGCTAACCACAGGGGAAATTGCAGCAGTGACAAACTGATTTGCTCTTCTGAATCATCAATGATAATTAAGGGCAATTGATTGGCTTTCGTCAATCGGTCTGCTTTCTGAGCGACAGCATCAGATGCCTCAAATAATACCACACCTCGGTCTGGCCCGAAATCTGGGCGACCGATTCCCAGACAGTCTTGCAAGCCGCGCCGCCATTCACCTAATCGCTCCGGTGTATTAGCTAAGACTAAAGTACGGACGCGATCGCCATACAGCTTGTGTAATATCGAAATTGCGGCTGAGGCAATCAGAATATTCTGTAAGCGGCTACCCATTGTCCGCAAACCACCCCGTCCCCCTTGGGTAAAAAACCAGTTGGAGACTCGTTCAGCGTGGACTGGTTCAAAGGTACGACGCAGTTGCCACGCCGCTCCGTAGTAATCTGGTTTATTGCGGTATTGGTCAATTAGGCGGCGAATTTGCTTTGTAGTATCTTGAAACTGCTGTTGGGCAAATTGCGGTATTCCAGGTTGGGGTTCAACTGGTTTAGCCTCTTTTACAGATGGTTTTTCTCGTTCTACCACACTTGGTGTCAGTTGCAACTGTTCAGCAGTAGAGGCCAAATCCTGTAAGCTACCCGTGAGATAATCTTTAAAACCCTGCACCCGAATTGCCAAGTCTTGGGATGCACCTGCAAAAGTGGTTCGCATCTCGTTGCGAATACGTTCTTGGCGGCGTTCTAGCTGTTCTACAGAAATTTGCAAGGTTTGTTTGCGTTGTTCTAACTGCACCAGCGACTCTTGCACGAGTCGTCCCAGTGAAGTTTGAGTTTCACTCACTTGTGCTTGAAGGTTTTTGTAAGAAGCTTGCAGCTTGGCTATTTCTTCCTTGAGAGCTACTTCAGCGCTCTGCAACTCTGCCACTCGCTGCTCTGCTTCTGCATATAATGATGATCCTATTTCTGACCCCAGTGCGGCATTTTCCGGTTCCGACTGCGCTACAAACTCGCCATTTGAATTTTCTGTTAGCTCTACTGTAGTATCTACCACTTCTGCATTAGAGATGAGTGGCTCAAAAGTTGTGTAGTCTTCTGACGAGCTAATGGCTCCTGCTTCTACCACTGACTCAACAGATGGATTTACTGGATGTTCAACTGCATTGTTCTGTTCTTGTTTTTCTGCCAACCGCTCATCAATTGGTTCTGGGGTTTGAGATGCCTCTGGGTTCATAAACAATAGTGTAATTCCGATGACGCGAATAAATAGCTTTCAGAAATATTAGAATTGACCTGCCATAAAAGTCCTGAGTCATGAGTGCTGAGTTTAAAACAAAACGACTCAGCACAGATGGCACTCAGCACTAAAGATGCGGACAACGTTGTTCTAAGCAAGTTTTCAAGGTGTTGGGGTCAAATAAAATCGCCAAAAAGTGAATACTTTTAATTTCTTTAAAGTAAAACAGGATGGGGACTACATTCCAAAATATCCGCCAGTTTTGCCATTCCTGGTAGGGAAAGCGCCGAATCAATTTTTCGCCTCTGTAAATATCTAAGTCGGTGGCGGTAAATTGCAACCGCAGCGTTAACGCCTGAAACATGAGAAACAAACCAAACAGTGTGAAAATCAAGCCTACCCACGGTTGTACCAACAGTAGTGGAATAGCGGTAATCACCAACACTATAGGTATATTGTAACTAGGCTTGAGTTCCACAGTTGATGTGGAGTTAGAAGTAAATGAACTGGTCACAATCTTAAATCCTGCTTTATTTAGTAGGCATCTCTCCTATTTTAGGAGTCAGTCAGAACTTAGGAGTTATGAGTTAGGAGTGAGGAGTTTTAACTCTTAACTCCTAACTACTCACTCCTCACTTTTATAGGCTTAGGAATGCACTGCCAGTCCCCTGAAACATTAACCAAGAAAGAAAGAAATTGCTCACAAATATAATCAGCAAAGCAGTCACAACCGCAGTTGTGGTTGACTGTCCTACACCTTTGGCTCCTCCTGTTGTCGTTAACCCCCAACTGCAACCAATTACAGCGATTAAAATGCCAAAGCAACACGCCTTAATCATGGCGCTAAAAATATCCCAGATACCAAGAAAGTTACGGGCTGAGTCTATAAATACCGTATCAGACAGGTTGTAGATATTTGTCGCAATGATGAATCCCCCGAACATCCCTGTTATCAAAGACAAGAGGGTTAAAATTGGTAGCATTAAACAGCAAGCAAGGACGCGGGGGATAACTAGGTAATCGATTGGATCTGTTCTTAACATCAACATGGCATCGATTTGTTCTGAAACCCGCATGGTACCGATTTCTGCTGCAAAGGCAGAACCGACTCGCCCGGCCAAAACCACTGCTGTCAACACGGGAGCGAGTTCTCGTGTCAACGCTATAGAAAGAACTCCGCCGATAACGTTTCCTGCGCCAAAGTTGATAAATTCCCGCGCCACCTGAATGGTAAACACGGCGCCAACGAAAATAGCCGTCACCAAGGCAATAAATAGGGAATCTGGCCCAACTGCTGCCATTTGTTCTAAGGTGTTGCGCCGATTGATTTTGCCCCTCAATAGGTGAACTAGTACTTGCCCACCTAGAAAAATCGCCGCCAGCAATCGCTGACTCCATTCTCCTAAACTGGATTTGGATTTAGTCTGGTTCAATGTTCTGTAGCTAACTCGGTAACTGCCTTAAGAATAGCGGAAGTCGTTGGCAATGGGAATTGGGAATTGGGAATTGGGAATTGGGCATTGGGCATTGGGCATGGGAACTGAGGAGAAAGACTTGCTGCAACCTTGCTCCTCTGCTCCCCCACTCCCTTAAGAAGACTAAACATTAACTTAGATTAAAGATATTCTCAGAAAATGAAGCTGTTATTAAACGTGCTGCAAATCAATAAATAGGTGCTAACCTTGGCTTTAACCTAGATTTTGCAAGGGTTTTATAGATTTAATTCATTTTTTATATCCCCAGCAGATGCTGTAAGTCGTAGCCGTTTATTTTAATTAAAACTTAAGATTTTTGACAGATTCTCTGCTCAGGAGCGATCGCACGTATTGTAGAAATGACAAACCGCTATCAGGCTGTTGTCATCTCTACTCACGGAGTTTGTCTTAAAATGACTATTTTCACCAACTTTCTCCGCTCCCTACTACTCACGATCATTTTTAGTTTTGTCGCTCCCATGTTCCTAGTTGGCGCCGGATTGCTGCTTCTATCCCTCCTCGGTCACTTCCCTGCCTTACAAGAGTTAACTGAAGCGATCGCTACTCAGATTATCCTTTTTCTCGTCACCTTTGGCAGTGGAACTCCCCTACGCGGATTATTTGTGATTAGCTTGACCTGTAGTTTCGTCGGGGCATTGTTTGATATGTACGCTTATTATCGGTGTCAAATTTTACGGATTGATTCATAGGTAGTGGAAATAGCTTCCTCAGATGATCATGGGCTGTAGAAGAGAGAAAAAAGTGATATTTCCAAAAGTGAAAGTACTACTGGTCTTAACCTAGATAGAGATTACTGTTGCTAAATGAATTTTTATTCATTAAATTGAGTAGCGAAATTATTGATTAAATACTTATTATTTATTAGTTATTAATTACTGACTGACTACTACTTCAGGTGTGTAGCCCTAGCAAACTAATTCTCAAAAAGTTAAAAAGAGAGAATCTCAAGGGTTTTGTAATTTTTAATTCCGCAAAACAGCTAAAATAGTCTGAGCTAAATCATCACGTTGAACGCTAAACTAGAGTTTGACATTTTGTGTTAGCTGCAATCTTTAAGGACTTGATTAGCATTCATTGAGAATATCAAATAAAACTCACTGCAAAATATAAAAATTTCCTTAAAATCGTGATCAGCACAATGCCTGCTCATGTTTCTTAACAGAGCAAAGCAGGCCGTCTGACCGTTGGGCATCTTATATTGAATTTATTACGAGGTATGTTGACAACTCATGGTTTGGCCGTTTAAGCCCAAGTTTAAAAAACAAATTGCGCGGATTGAAATTACTGGTGCGATCGCCGGTGCTACTCGCAAACGCGTCCTAGAAGCCCTAAAAACTGTAGAAGAAAAAAAGTTTCCGGCATTATTGCTACGTATCGATAGTCCTGGCGGTACAGTCGGAGATTCCCAAGAAATCTACAGCGCCCTGAAGCGTTTGCGCGAAAAAATCAAAATCGTCGCCAGCTTTGGCAATATTTCGGCTTCTGGAGGAGTCTACATCGGCATGGGAGCCGAACACATCGTCGCTAACCCAGGTACAATTACGGGTAGTATTGGTGTGATTCTGCGTGGGAATAACTTGGAACGCTTGCTAGAAAAAATCGGTGTTTCCTTCATGGTAATTAAGTCTGGCCCTTACAAAGACATTTTGGCTTTCGACCGGGAACTGACTCAACCAGAAGCAAACATCCTGCAAGAGTTGATTGACACAAGTTATCAGCAGTTTGTCCAAACGGTAGCTGATGGCCGTTCTTTAGCAGTAGAAACGGTGAAAACTTTCGCCGATGGTCGGATTTTTACTGGACAGCAAGCCCTAGAGTTGGGTGTTGTAGACCGCCTGGGTACAGAAGAAGATGCCCGTCGTTGGACAGCAGAACTGGTCGGTCTTGATCCGGAAAAAACTCTCTGCTATACCCTAGAAGAACGTAAACCCTTATTGAGTCGCGTTCTACCAGGGAGTCGTCAGTTTTCATCAGGAATTGGGGCTGGTATTGATTGGCTCGAATTTGAAATGTCTACTAGTGGTTTACCGTTGTGGTTATATCGACCCTAATATGAGTTAGGAGCGGAGCCGGAGACGCTCCGCCTCCGGTTATGAGTGAGAAGTTATGAGTTAAAAATCTTAACTTCTCGTTCTTAATTCCTAACTCCTCACTTTTGTGTTTTAAGGAGGATTTTGGCGTGGAGTGGCAAATGCGGGCTATTCGCGGAGCAACAACCGTTTCAGAAAATACCGTTGAGGCAATGCAAGAAGTAGTGACAGAACTACTAGATGAATTGGAAAACCGGAATCAATTCCAGCCGAGGGACATGATTAGTGTGACTTTCTCAGTGACACGGGATTTAGATGCTATTTTTCCAGCTGCGATCGCCAGAGCGCGTCCTGGTTGGGATAATGTGGCCATGTTGGATGTGCAGCAAATGCACGTCGAAGGTAGCTTACAGCGCTGCATTCGGTTCTTAATCCACGCCTATCTACCAGCCTCCGCCTCAATTCATCATATCTATTTACGCAACGCCGCTAGTTTGCGTCCCGACTGGAGTTTGCCCCAATCATTACAAGCATCACAGCCAGCAGTTAAGTCAAAAGTGTAAAATAATTACATATAATTACGCAAAATCCACGTAAAAAAGCAGAAAACAAGCTATTAGGTCGGTGAGGCTGCCGCTCAACCTACTGCTATTAGCGAGTTCATGGTTTTTCGACCTCTGGTAATCAATATTCCCCATACATATCCGTTCAGCCAAGCCGCTCTCGCTTCATCGTCACACTTTTGCCCAGCAACAGCCTATGAATTTCTCGTCAGCACGACAATATTTTTACCAGGAGATTCAGCAGTCTGATCAACACATTGACCTAGCAAAGGCAGCTTTGTATATTGCACAAGAAGAATATCCCAACCTAGATCCAGAGGAATACCTCAATGCTCTTGATACAATGGCATCGGAACTTCAAGAACGCCTGCCTTCTTCACGATATCCTTTGCGGATAGTTCAAAGTATTAATCAGTATCTCTACGAAGATTTAAATTTTTCTGGTAATAAAACTGACTATTACGACCCGCGTAACAGCTTTTTCAATGATGTAATTGACCGCCGATTGGGGATTCCCATTACCTTAGCACTGATTTACCTGGAGGTCGCCCGACGGATTGATTTTCCGATGGTGGGTGTGGGAATGCCAGGACATTTCCTAATCCGCCCGGATGTTCCAGATATAGAGATTTTCGTCGATGCTTTCAATGGTGGTGAAATAATATTTGCTCAAGATTGCGAAGAACGGCTGTCTCAACTTTATCAGCAACCTGTGACGCTACAAGCAGAATTTTTAGCCGTAGTCAGTCATCGGCAGTTTTTGGCACGGATGCTGACAAATTTAAAATTTATTTATATCAAACAACAAGATTTAGAAAAAACGCTAGGAGCGGTTGAACGAATTTTGTTGCTGTTTCCTAATTTAACTTTAGAATTGCGCGATCGCGGTTTGATTTATTATCAACTCGGTTACTACCCCCAAGCTATAGACGACTTACAAAATTATTTAACAAAAGTTCCTGATGCCGAGGATGCATCTGTGATTCGGCAGTTACTTGCTAAGTTGGGTAAGAATGGTTGAATCAAAAATGCTGTATCAGCACCATATTGACACAGCAGTGGTTAGTTAAATTAAACGGCTGAAATAAAAATTGATGCTTATGCCTTAACTGTGACTTGTTGTTTACGCTGGCGAACAGAGTTAATGCCGAAAGCACCTAAGCCTAAGATACCAATAAGAGAAGCGGGTTCAGGAACAGAAGCGGGTTTGGGAACAGAAGCAGTCTTCTTGTTTAGGCTGATAGAGTAATCGCCAGAAGAAAAACCAGGAGCAATATCACCATAACCATAACTAGAAGCAGATAGGGCAAAGTTGGCGAAGGATGATATTCCCAATAAGTACTCTCCAGTATCCAAAAACTCATTGAGAGTGGATTGCTCCGTACGCTTAGAATCGTCGTTCACAGCGATTAGCGTACCTGACGAATCAAACAGTTCTAGTATGGTATCGAAGGATGCACCATCGACTGTGGTAGCTTTGAATCGCCCACTATCCCAAAAGAAAGAAAAGAGGTCAGCACCGTTTTTAGAAGAGATAGTTCCTTTGATGACATTAATGCCACCAGGAAGATTTTGGGCGGTTTTTAAAGTCTTACCTGCATCACCCACTTCAGTATAAGTCGCAGCTTGTGCGGTTCCTGCTGCTCCCAGTGCAATAACTGCTGCTCCCACTGTAGTCAATGATAAATTTGTCAAAACATTTACAGTAGCCATTCGGTTATTTACCCTAGAAACGAATCTTTTTGTCTGCTTTCAACGCTTTGATACTAATATGTATCTCTCATTGCTGAAAACATTTTTACCTACTTTATAGAAAATTCACTGAGAAATAAAGCTACTAATTTGGGGAAACGAACGTAATAACACGCACTTTAAAAGGGTTGTAACCTCTGTAGATGAGGTTACAACCTGTGTTTATACTTAAGGGAATGATGAAGCCCTATTCTCAACAATTGCTTCAGAATGAATTTTGAGAGTCATCGCAAAAGTCTTGTGAAGAACGCAGGAGGCAGAGGGCAGTATTCCTCTTGCCTCATACATCTCTTGTTAAAAAGGATTTCAGTCCCTTTTGAACGAATTGGATTATTGGCCATGAACCAAAGTTCATAGCTAGTTAAAAGACCAATGATCGAATTATTCTTGTTCTTCTGCGACTCGTTTGAGGCGGCGCAGTTGGGCTTGCATATCTTGTTTTGTCCAAGATGCTGCAAAGGTGTTGAAACCCCAACTCACTAAGGGGTTAGGGATATCGTACTCAAAGCGGTTGAGTAGGCGGGTTCCTTTTTCTGTTGGCTGACATTCCCAGCGATCGCGCCCTTGAAAAAATCCCTTAAATTCCCAGACTACCAAACCCGGTTCTCGTTGCACAACTACGCTATTCAATGTGGGTTTTAGTAGAGGAATTTGAATGATAAAACGACTTTGACTGCCGACATCGGTGCTCCAAGCTTCGCCCACAGGTTCGCAACGGAGGACGGGGTTGAGCCAACGGTGCATCAGAGCTAAATCGCTAATACAGCGCTCGACCACCGTAGCTGTAGCATTAATTTGAATCGATTGTGACAAAACTTGGGACATTCCACATCTTTGGTGCTGTTGCTGCAATTAGAGTAACGCAAAATTCAGCACTGACAGTAGATTAAAGCAAATATAAGTAACAAACTCAAAAATTATTCTTGATATCAATCCCATATATGTATGTTTTTACTGGTAAATTGGTAGGCAAAACACTGACTCAGTGTTTGCGGCGAATACTTAAGCATAATTCCCGAAAACCATGAACACAACTTGGCAAGGAATAACTCAGGTTATAGGAGTTGCTTTCTCCACAAGGGTGCAGCAATTTTTGGCACAATCGCCCAGCCTGCAACTGACACAACCAGCAGTAAATCAAGGAATCGCTGATGTCCAAGGTATTGTTCAACAGTTGATTCTGTTTACGCCTCGTCTACTAGGGGCAGTGGCAATTTTATTAGTAGGTTGGCTAATTGCAGCGATCGCAGCAGCAGTGACGCAAGCAATTCTCAAGCGCACAAATATAGATAATCGCATTGCCGCAGGGATAACGGGTCGTCAAGATGTTCCCCAAGTAGAGAAATTAATCTCCAGCTTAGTCTTTTGGAGCATTATCCTGTTGACGGCGGTAGCTGTTTTACAGACATTGGATCTAGAGGTAGCCTCTCGACCCCTGAATAATTTTCTCGATCAACTTATTGGCTTTTTGCCAAAGTTGGTTGGTGCGGGAATCCTTTTGGGAACTGCCTGGTTTTTGGCGACGATTGTGAAGATTATTACTGTGCGCTCATTACAGGCATTTAACCTGGATGAGCGTTTGAATCCAGAACCAGAAGACAGTACACCCAGCCTGAATCAGATGTCTCTGAGTGAGACGATTGGCAATGCTCTGTATTGGTTTATATTTTTACTATTTCTCGCCCCAGTATTAGATACTCTCGGACTCAGGCAGGCTCTACAACCAGTACAAGCTTTAATTACTGAGGTTCTGCTAATTCTGCCGAACATTTTAGCGGCGGCGTTAATTGCTGTAGTTGGCTGGTTCATAGCTAATGTGGTACGGCGAATTGTGACGAACTTGCTGGCGACAACTGGTATCGACCATTTAGGTAGTCGGTTGGGATTATCAGCGACTGCGGGGGTGCAACCTCTATCGAGTATTATCGGCACAATTGTCTATGTTTTGATTTTGATTCCTGTGGCGATCGCAACGCTGAATGCCTTGCGAATTGATGCGATATCAATCCCGGCGATCGCCATGCTGCAACAGATTCTCAATGCTTTCCCCGCCATCTTCACAGCCGTGGCAATTTGGATTGTTGCTTATTTCGTCGGGCGGTTTGTGGCGGATTTGGTTACAAGTATCCTCACCAATTTAGGCTTTAATAACATTTTCACCGTACTGGGTCTGACAACACCTAGCAGACGAATCATAATTTCAACACAACCAACAGTTGAACCGACTCCAACCCGCACGCCATCGGAAATTGCAGGTATTGTTGCCTTAGTGGGTATCATGCTGTTTGCAACGGTGGCGGCGGTAAATATTTTGAATATTCCAGCCCTGACAGCATTAGTGTCTGGGATTGTGATCATATTCGGGCGGATTTTGGCGGGATTGGTGATCTTTGCCATTGGCTTATTCCTAGCAAATCTGGCTTTTAACATCATTACCAGTTCCGGCGAACGCCAAGCGCAGATTTTGGGTCAAATAGCGCGGATTGCCATCATTGCCTTAGTCTCTGCAATGGCACTGCAACAGATTGGAGTTGCCAGTGATATTGTGAATTTAGCCTTTGGACTTTTACTAGGTGCGATCGCAGTTGCTATTGCCCTAGCTTTTGGTCTTGGGGGGCGCGATATTGCCCGCGAGCAGGTTCAAGAATGGCTAAACTCTTTCAAAGGTAGAAACTAAAAGGTAAATCTTGGAAAGTCCAGCCGAAAGCATCAATAGTGGAGAAAATCTATGGGCAATTGTACTTAAAAGGTTGAAACTTAGGGCTTAGAAGCTCGGAGTTTGAGTGTAGAACTTGACATTTGGAGTTCAGAAGCTCAAGTTCCGAGTTTTGAGGTTAATGTAATTCTTCTATAGAAATAGGAGATTTGTAAATATTAGGTTCAGATTCATAAACACTTTGAAAAGACTCAATTGCTTTCTTTAGGGCAATTGTTTGTGTCCACAAGTAAAAGTCTTGTTCATAGAGATTTTTCTCATTGATAAAAGATGGACTGGTCATTAATATTCCTCTTGGAAACGCTAAATATTAGGTGGGCATAACACCCACCTAATTAAACTATACCAACAAAGCCTAGTCTTCCTTAGAAATCACTCGCCCTTCGTCCGTTGTGTAGAAGTCTATAAATTATTAGTGAGAGAATAGCTGAAGCAACAGTTAATTTTGGCAACTATTCATAATCCAAAAGTAGCTACTTCCACAGGACGTTCAACAGCTAATTTTTTACGGTTAGTTTTGATTTGTTCAATTTTGTGAAGAGTTTCAGCAGTTAAATAATTTTCACCGCAATGAGTACAGGTGATCGCTGGAATGTTTTCTATTACTAGCAGGTCTTTACCATTACCACAGGTTCTAGTAATTCGGCGGTTTTTGACACCTTCGCTTCCACAAATATCACACAGCATTTGCCGCTTTTCAATAATTATATGTTTTTTCATAAAAGTTATTCAGGAATTTTCAGATCATTATGAACTACAACTGAAGCGAATTCTATACCACGCTCTATTTCCCAATAATGTAAATGATATTCATGATCAATATCTCTTCTCCAAGCTTTAGCTCCATCTTTTTTACGCTTTTTCTGAGGATTATTTGCACCTTTACCTGTTCTCAACCAATGAGTATCGCCCATGTTTTCTTTTAAAATTATTTCAGCACAAGTGCGAAGTAACATTTTGGTTTTTATAGGTTCATCTAGAAAACCTAAATATTTTAAGCTTTTTAAGAAACGACTACCAAATAACCAATAAGTAAGTTCATCGATAGTTTTTGGCGTTTCTAATTGCTTATTTTTTTGTGCAACAAAAATACTAATAGCTTTTTTATAAACTCCTTCACAATAATTAGCATTAATCCAAATATCTGAGGCATCAAAATAATCATGTAAACTATTCGGATTGACAAAGGATTGTAAACGAATACTAACATCACAGGGAATGTTTACATAGCATGAATTAGTAGAAAATTCACAATCTACTATTTCACATTCTATTAAAACCTGCGTATTTTCTGCTTGAATATAGCGGGTAACTATGATTTGATGTTTATTGGCTAAATTTTCTATTTTGCATAACAAAAATATTAAAACTGTTAATTCATAATAAATTTGTACAAACAACTCATTTCTTCCATCAAGGTAAAAAACAGGATCATACTGTATATTATCGATTAATATTGCATTTATATTAAGTCTGTCTTCAATAGAAGGAAGTTTTAAAAAGCTTTCAATTAAAATTAATATATCATGAGTCTGAATTACATTTTGTAAGTTTAAATCTACAATCAATTTTTCTAACTCATTTCTTTCTGGATATCCATTAGTGATAGCTAATATTTCAGGAGTTTTTGCAGATAAATATAATGTGGCTAAATTAGCCTCCTTTATTTTTTCTATTTCCTCACTCCATGAAATTAGGCTAAGAATATAGTTTTCAAATTCATCAATTCCCGAATTTGCTTGAGGATAAACGAGTAAATATGGGTCTACATATATTTTATACATATTTTGTATTTTTATATACAGGTTTATTCTTGTCTACTTGATTCGTTTTTTCTTTTTTCCATAGCAGCTTTTATAATAGCTCTTGCATTTTCTTCATTCTCATCAAAGAAACCTTTTGGCCAGTCTTCAAGTACACCAAATTTATTAAGTTTTACAGACTTATATTTAGACTCACCACTCTGCTTTTCTACAAAATACATAAGTACATTTTTAGATATCTCTTCGCCTTCTGAAGCAGCAGCCTGATAGCGAAGTCTATTTATTAAATATTCACTATGGGTTTCTACAATACATTGCTTTTTCAGCATTGTCATTGATATAAAGAAGTCTGCTAAACGTGTTTGAACACGAGGATGCAAATGTAATTCTGGTTGCTCAAAAATTAAAGTAGAACCTTTCTCTGCTAACAAAGATTGTACTAAAATTGGTAAAACTTGACTAACACCTACTCCAACATGAGTAAGGTCATGCAATAATAAAGAACCTGTAGTAGCAACTTTGAGTTCATGACCTAGCTTACCTTTATCGAATGTCTTGACATCACTAGCTACTCCCATGTAATTCAACCAATCTAATACTGCGATTAGTAAAAAATCAGCCCTTGTGATAGTTTCACTGCTACCAAATTTAAGTTGATTACTAGGTATATACTCTACTTTTGTATTTCGATTAACATCCAAGACAGCAGCTGTATGTTCACCTCTAAAACCTATATCCTTGGAATCAGTTGTACCAGCAAAAGAATAAACTGGTTTTGGCTCATCTCGTAATGGCCCTAAATATTTTACAAAACGAGTAAAAAAACTCTGAATATAATCAACAGCAAGTTCTGAAATGTCAGGAAGGGGAAGATATGAAACTCTATTTTCTACAGGGCGATTAGCTCTAACAGCATCAAAAATATCATCATATTTTTCAGCTAGCTTTTGAGCTAATATTCTTTTTTTAGCAGAAGGTAATTTATAGCAGGTTGATAAGTTTTGAATGGTAAAATTATTTTCTATATTTAAAATATTGTTAATGAAGGTTTTACTGCTAGAACTTTCTATCTTATAAATATGTTTAGACGCTTCTTTAAGCGTATTTATAATGAGAAATTTAACATTTTCATTTAATAAATTATTTATATCATCTATGCTGATACCTCTTATTCTATAAAACAATATCTCTTCATCTTCCTGAATAGTTAGGAAATCAACCAAATATCTTGATTGTTCTTCAACAGAATCGAAAATAACAGAAATTTTTCCTGGTAAGAAGTGGTTAAGCAATGCCCCTACTGGTTCCCCGGTTACATGAAAATTATAATAACGACGGTATCTTGCTTTTGTCAAAGAACTTAGCTTACTAACTTCATATTCTAAAGATGCAGCCTCTACTTTATGAAGGCTTTTCTGTGATAATTCATATTCTTGTAGACGTTGTTTTCTACTTTTTTTACTTCTGCGAATATAAACTTCTTCTTCCTTAGGAGAGCCTACCAATTTAAAATTTACTTTAAGCCTAGACTCTTCCAACCGAGGTTGTAGTTGTATTATTTCTCTCTCTTTTTCCGAACCAGTTGCTGAAAAACTAAAAGAGCAATCTATGGATATTAAAGCTTCAACTCTACGGGAAACATCATAACGCATAGATGTTGTAATAGAACTTTCACGCTCATCTACACTTGGAGTTAGCTCAAACCCTATGAAAATATTTTTTGATTCATCATTGTTTGATACGATATCATTGAATGCTCCAATTCTTAAAATATGCCCATTTAATATGACAGACCTAGATGAAACAGGGTTTTGTAAAGTTTGAGTGATTAACAGAAGGCTTTGAATAATAGTACTTTTTCCAGAACTATTCGCTCCAGTAAATATAGTTAGTGGAGCCATATCAAGTGTGGTTTTAGCACAGACTGATTTAAAGTACTGAAGAGTCAATTTAGTTAGCATAACTATTTATTTTTGAAGGTATTTTTACGATAAAATGGAAAAATTGTTAGAGATGTAGTATAGAAATTTTTATCGACTCTCACAGTATAAAAGATAACTATTTTTCTTGAATAAATCATAACCTTTTAATAATGAATCTTAATAAAAACTTATTTTTATTTCTTTGCTAAATTCATACCATCTGGTATAAGGTGGGCGATGCCCACCTTATTTTAATTACTAACGCAGACTACTAGCTGGCATACCCTATGCAAAACATAACCAGGAGACATTTCTCTTGCACCCATATCTATAGGAACTACTCTTCTTTTACCATCAACTTCACGAGTATATAAACAATGGTCGCCTTTTCCTTCTCTATGAAATGTACAACCTGCTTGTTCTAAAAGCTTAATTAACTCCTTTGGTTTTAGGGAAGGTATATTTTTAGGCATAAACCTTTTTTAATTCATATATCTCTGAATCTTGCTCTTTTTCTTCAAAAGATAAAAATTCATGTAATTCATCTATTGAAACGGCAGATTTATAAATATTACTTTCAGACTCATAAACCACTTCAAAGGATTCAATTGCTTCTTTAAGTTTTTTAATTGCATCCTCTTGAATATTTCCCTGCCCGACAATACCATTTTCTAAACATAAAGCAACCCAATATCCAGAACTTTTTCTGAGTACAACGGTGTAAAAATTCATTCCTTACTCCAACTTAATAACTATTTTTTAAGGTTTCTTCTAATGTAAAAGGAGATTCTTTAGGAAAGAAATTTAATTTAATCCCTGTTTCATCAGATGCTTTGAGACGAGCTTTTTGATAACAATCTTCAAATACTTCTGCAAGTAGAGGTTGCAAACTGGGACTATCTTCTAATAATGTTTCAATATATATACGTTGTTCAGAAATGGTACTGCGCCAACTTTCACTACGTTTGTCTGGTTGATATTGCCATTTCAGCAAGTGGATTAATAGCACAATTAATCTATTTTTTAACTCGCGTTTTTCACTTCTCCCCATGCTTTCAATTTCTTCAATTAGATTAGGTATATCTATTTGATTAAAATTATTTTCTTTTAACTGCTGGGCAACTGTTTGTGTCCACAAGTAAAAGTCTTGTTCATAGAGATATTTTTCATTGATAAAAGATGGACTAGTCATTAATATTCCTCTTGGAAACGCTAAATATTAGGTGGGCATAACACCCACCTAATTAAACTATACCAACAAAGCCTGCTCCTCCTTAGAAATCACGCGCCCTTCATCCTCAAAACCGAGGATTTGATCAAAGTTCAAATACCTATACAAATCATCAGCAAAAGGATGAATTCTCCTCGCCACAATATCCAAATATTCCTGCACTGTCGGAAGCCGTCCCAGCAGCGCACAAACTGCGGCTAATTCTGCTGAACCAAGATACACTCGCGCATCTTTACCCATGCGATTATTGAAGTTGCGGGTAGAGGTAGAAAATACTGTTGTCCCATCAGCAACTCGCGCCTGATTACCCATGCACAAACTGCATCCTGGTATTTCTGTTCTAGCACCCGCAGCCCCAAAAATGCTATATACACCTTCTTCTTTAAGTTGGTGTTCATCCATGCGGGTTGGCGGTGAAATCCACAGGCGAGTTTTAACTTCACCTGCGCCTTCCAAAACTTTCGCTGTTGCCCGATAATGACCGATATTCGTCATACAAGAACCGACGAATACTTCTTGTACTGGATCATTAGCAACTTCCGATAATAATTTAACATTATCGGGGTCATTGGGAGCAGCAATAATTGGTTCTTTGATTTCGTTCAAATCAATTTCAATTATTTCGGCATATTCAGCATCAGCATCGCCTTCTAATAACACGGGATTTGCTAACCATTCTTCCATCTTTGCCACACGGCGCAGCATGGTACGCGGATCATGATAGCCCCGTGCTATCATATTTTTCAGCAGCGCGACGTTGGAACGCAGATATTCAGAAATTGTCTCTACACTCAGCTTAATTGTACATCCTGCACAAGAACGCTCGGCACTAGCATCGGTGAGTTCAAAGGCTTGTTCAACTTTTAAATCTGGCAAACCTTCTATTTCTAAAATTCTACCGGAGAAAACGTTTTTCTTATTTTGCTTCTCTGCTGTCAGCAAACCTTTTTGAATTGCCACGTAGGGAATGGCATTCACGACATCCCGCAGGGTGATACCTAGTTGCAATTCACCTTTAAATCTTACTAATACTGACTCTGGCATATCTAAAGGCATGACACCCAAAGCCGCTGCAAACGCCACTAATCCAGAACCGGCGGGGAAGGAAATACCCAAGGGGAAGCGGGTGTGCGAGTCGCCGCCAGTTCCCACGGTGTCGGGTAGCAGCATCCGGTTTAACCAAGAGTGGATGATACCATCACCGGGACGGAGGGCAACACCGCCACGAGAAGCAAAGAAATCGGGGAGTTCGTGATGGGTTTTGATGTCTACTGGTTTGGGATAAGCAGCAGTATGACAGAAACTCTGAATCACTAAGTCTGCACTGAAACCAAGACAGGCGAGTTCTTTCAATTCGTCGCGGGTCATGGGGCCTGTAGTATCCTGGGAACCAACGGTAGTAATGATGGGTTCGCAGGATGTGCCGGGACGCACACCAGGTAATCCACAAGCTTTACCGACCATTTTCTGTGCTAGGGTGTAGCCTTTACCTGTATCAAATGCTTGCTGGGGACGGGTAAAGACGGTGCTGGGTTCTAAACCGAGTGCATGACGGGTTTTGTCGGTGAGGGTACGTCCAATAAGTAGGGGGATGCGTCCACCGGCGCGAACTTCATTGAGGATGGTATCAGGTTTGAGGGCAAAGGTGGAAATGACTTCGCCTGCTTCATTAGTGATTTCGCCTTTGTAGGGATGGATGGTAATTACCATGCCAGTTTCCAGTTTGGTGACATCACACTGAATAGGCAAAGCACCGGCATCTTCGGCTGTGTTAAAGAAGATAGGCGCGATCGCACTACCTAAAACATAACCCCCAGCGCGTTTGTTTGGCACAAAAGGTATATTATTTCCCATATGCCACAATACTGAGTTGATGGCAGATTTACGCGAGGAACCTGTACCAACTACATCTCCCACGTAAGCTACAGGATGCCCTTTCTTTTTCAATTCGGCAATGGTTTTCAAACTTCCCGGTTGCCGTGACTCTAACATCACTAAGGCGTGTAAGGGAATATCTGGGCGAGTGGTGGCACTTTGGGCGGGGGATAAGTCGTCGGTATTGGTTTCGCCAGGGACTTTAAAAACGGTGACAGTGATAGCTTCTGGTACTGTGGGACGCATGGTAAACCATTCAGCTTCCGCCCAAGAGTCAATTACCCGCTTGGCGAAAGGATTGGTTTTCGATAATTCTAAAACATCGTGGAAGGCGTCGTACACCAAGAGGGTTTTGCTTAAGGCGTTGGCGGCGTAGGCGGCGATGGGTTCCTTTCCTTGTCCACCCATTACCAGAGGTGTTTCAGATGAGTCTGAGAGGGATACGGTGGGCGATTGCAGCAAATCGATTAAAGATTGCACATTGTAACCACCTATCATCGTCCCCAGCAATTCCACCGCTTCTATGCGTCCAATCAAGGGACTGATGATTTCCTTTTTGGCAATGGCGGTCAGAAATCCAGCTTTGACATAAGCTGCTGGATCAACACCAGGAGAAACGCGATCGCTCAATAGATGCAATAATATATCCTCTTGACCCTTTGGCGGATTTTTCAGTAATTCGCATAATTCTGAGGTTTGCTTCGCATCCAATGGTAAAGGGGGAATACCGAGTCCGGCGCGTTCCGCAACATGCTTACGGTATTGTTCTAGCATTTGTGTGTTCTCCATTGGGATATTCTCCATTTAATTATGAAATATTTTTAGGCAATTTTTGGCTATAAAAGTTTACCTGATTTTTATAGCTGAAAGCCTTATGAGTAATCGGTTGTTTGCAAATCTTTTTTATACTGAAAGTTTAGTTTTCGTCAAGCAAATATCTTTAAACTTTCATAGAATACGAGCAACCCTGTTTAGTGTAGCTGTAGAATCCGACTTGGTTATAAATTAATTAATCTATTAATGATTTATAGCGGTTCTGAATCGAGTCAGGTAAAAATTGTACTTCACTTCCATTCCTCTCTCCTAAAAGAAGAGAGGCTTTGAATTTTTCCCACTTCCCAAACAGGGAAGTGGGTTAGGGGGTTAGGTCTATTTGCATACCTGTATCTCACCGGATTGAAAATGGCTATATCCTTATTGTTGGTTTAACCAAGTTTCTAAATCAGCAACACTACAAAAGTCTAGCAATGCTTCTCCTAAATTTTCTAATTGCTCAATCGATAAGCCTTGAATTCGCTCGATTAATGACGTATCAATCTCACCAATATGGCGATTGAGTTGACGTATAGCTAAACGTTGTTCTCCTTGTTTATTTCCTTGCTGTACAGCTTGTTCTATGTCTCTTTGATAAAGTGGTTCTAGTCGCATAATTAACTCCTGATCAATCGAAATGAATTAGATTGATTGTTGGTTTAACCAAGCTTCTAAATCAGCAACACTAGAAAAATCTAGCAATGCCTCTCCTAAATTCTCTAATTGTTCAATGGATAAGCCTTTAATTCGCTCGATTAATGAGGCATCAATTTCACCAACACGGCGATTTATTAGACGCAGGATTAAGTCTTGTTCTCCTTTTTGTTTTCCTTCTTGCCTTCCCTCTTCTTTGGCTTGTTCTCTATCTCTTTGATAAAGTGGTTCTAGTCGCATAATTAACTCCCGATCATCTGCTTCTAATTGTTGGTTTCCTCTCAAGTTTTCGCGCAAGTTGTAAACTAATTCTAGGGTTGTTTTCTAGTATTGATGATCTAATGGTAACGCTTGCAACTCGATAATCGCTTGTGACTGCACACTTCCCCTACCCAAAAGCCTCAACCACAAAGTCTCTGGTGTTTGGGGTAGTTGGTGTATCGCCATAATTGATGTCCGCAAAGCTTCTGGTAGAAAATGTACTCCCGACAACCAACCTTCTTTTTGCATAGTTCCAAAGCTAGATAATCTAGTTTCAGATATGGTAGGTGTCAGAACCCACAATTTGGGAATTTCTGAGTCTTGAAGTCTGGTTTTATTGGCTTTAGCTTCTCGTCCCAATAAAGCCTTGACTTCTAATAATTTTAGAATACAGTCGCATATCTCATCGGTAGAAGTTGGATTGCGGTATGGTTCTATGATGGCAGGATGTTCAGCAAATTTTCCTAATCAACCGAGTATTTGTAAATTAGAGTTTTGCTGTTTGGCAGCAGTGAATAAAACATCTATTTCTTTAATCTCTCCTGCAACTTTTTCTGATGCTTTGACTTCTCCGTAATCTTTTAATAATTCTTCTAGATAGTCTTTAGCAAATTTATCATGTATAAACCGGGTCATTCAATTTTAAGCTTGCGGAAGTTCTGGGTTAATGCAAAGTTTTATTATATAGCAGTCCTGAATCATTCGTGAGACAATAGATCCCCGACTTCTTAAAGAAGTCGGGGATCTAGACACCTTGAATGTCACATCTGGCTGATTACTTTTAATTTTTTATACCTCGCCCAAAATGCACTTAACTTTACTCGCTTAAACTTCCGCACAATGGTACTAAGCGATTATTGCATTTTGATCTGATGTTTTATCTGTATTAGATTTTAAGCGTGTCAATCTGCTTTTACGGATACGATCGCTGTCTCGAACACCACCTGCAAGTTCATATTCATTGCTGTTTTTGCCGTATTTGCAACCAACCCACGTCAGCATTTTGTCTGAAACCTGATTTAAGGTTTTTTCCATCTCATCTAACTTTGTTTTAGAAGAGTCAATCATAGCTATATCAGCGTTATAATGGTCAAGCGTATTATGAAATTGTTCTATTAATTGAGTCAGGTTTTGCAAGTTATAAGTATCATCAAAATTGATATTTTGATCGATAGCTTTCAGTCCGGCAACTCTAAACTCAGCTTTTTCTACAATCCGGGAACTACGTTTTTTTCGAGACATAAATTTATACACCTTTTAAAGCTTTACAAACCTATTTTGTCTCAATTAATCTATATACTGGTTCAGCAAAAGGCGCAGTCTTTTAAATAATTTTTTTTACTTATGTCCGTAATTTCTCGGTATTTAATCACCAAGGGTTGATTTTCAGGAAAATAATATTATGTTTAAGTTGCACGAAAACTACAATATTGTTGCATAAGCGTAGGCATAGCCCGTCGTAGACATCGCACCTTTACTTCTAGTCAACTGCGATCGCTTTAATCTTAAGGCTTAATGTTGTAACCTTAAGGCTTTATGTTCTGGCTTTAAGGCTTAATGTTGTAACCTTAAGGCTTTATGTTGTAATCTTAAGTCTTAAGCTTCTAGCTTTAAGGGTTAATGTTATGACCTTAAGGCTTAATGTTGTAACCTTAAGAGTCAACATTGTAACATTGATGACCAAAGTTTGTTGGTGAGTGCAATCATCGCTACATAGTGTATATTGTTGATTTACAGCGATCGCAGAGTTTGAAAAAATTTCAATAAAAATGAAAAGCTTATTCTATAAGCCTTTTGACTTTTGACTTTTGCGTAGCGGTACTAGTCTGTGATACCTTAACAGAGATACTGTTCTTGTGGCTACTTTACTTTTAGAGGGTGTTTGAAAAGTTATCATTGATGTATCAAATATTTTTTACCCCACCCTAACCCTCCCCTTGGAAAGGGGAGGGAACTAGATTTTCCGGTTTCCCCCCTTTCCAAGGGGGGATTAAGGGGGGTAAAAATGCAATTAAAATCACAGACCAACGTCGTGCGTTAAATACTCTGCGATATATCCACGCTAATCCGAAAGCCGCAGGAATACAGTAGGGTTATTTCTACGACTTTAGCAATTACGGTACTCATGACCGTTTGAGTAATGATGGTATCACTCAATGGCATCCGGCGTTTTTGCTATTGGGGAGGACGTTGGAAGAATGTGCTGCTAGATATCGTCAGTTTTGTAAAAAATATCGCCCAATAACCCCGCAGTGCCAGGTATCGGAATTATGAAATGTTGATTCTACCGTGCATTAGAAGGTTGTAAAAAATCTTTATAAATGTCTTAAAGCCTTAAATGTTAGACTTTACAAGTCTTAATGCGAGAGAAGAGAAATCTACCGAGCAGACTCTTACATAGAGCAGGGAGATGTCCTCTAGGGGATGAGGTATCAAAAGTAACGTAACTATAATTTATCCAATACCTACTATTCACTCTCCATCCTACGCGATCGCCAAACTTCTCCCAGGCTTTTTCGTAATACTTGCCGTCAGCTTTACCGCCAACGCTCAAGTAAATATCCTTCTGGACGCTAAAGCCAAAGTGTCGATTGCTGTATTTTACCCATAAGCCGTCAATTGTGCGTAAGTCAGTGCAAGGAAAATTTAAGAGTTCGTCTGAGGTGAAGTGGTCGCCATCTTTTTTACCTACAGCCTGAATCATAACCAGATAGGTTTCTTTGTCGGCTTCTTTCCAGTTTTTTGCTGCTAGTAAGTCGCGCAGTCTGGTGTAGTCTATAGCTTTTTCTGAGTCCAGGTTATCTGTTTTAGGCGCTGTAGCCTGAATTATGGGCGTTGTCCCTGGCTTTTCCCCAGTAATGCCCCACATCAACTGTCCCATCGGTTCAGGATTCTGTAAACGGAAATCTACCCACATTAAACCCTGGAGAAATACAGGTAGTACTGGCTCTTGTGGTGCATCTGGCAAAAGTACGGGAATAACTGGACATTTTCTCTGGACAAATGCTCGTATAAAAGCTTTTATCTCTTGATCTTGCCAAGGGCCAAATCCCGATTCTCCTACAAAAACAGCTGCTGCTCGAATCTCGTTTATTTTATCTGTTCGTCTAAAGAATCTTGCCAGGAAAAACCAGGTCGTAAATGCCAACTATCCAACCAGGGTGAAATCCCGCGTTGCTTTAGCTGTTCGGCAACTTGGATAACCGCAGACTTATCCTTGCTATTGTGACAAAGAAAAACATCAAACTTTTCCATCGCTTACTCCTCCACACCAGCAATTTTTGCCAACGCCTTGGCGTAATCTTCCAACCCACCTCGCAAAACTTCCAACTCACTTCGCAACTTGGGTTCCTCCGACCAACTCTGCTCATGTTCTTTAGGACTCACCCCCACAGGTCGTCTAGCTTCCCACGCTTGCAATAATGGATGCCATTTAGCCAAAAACGGTCTTAACCCATTATTCAACACTGCGATCGCAATTCCCCCCACTGAATCACGAGAAGCACCCACATCCGGCCCGGCGGCTTTGAGAACTTGGCGGGTTGTGCCAAATAAACTATAAAGAGAGTTCAAAGCTTCTCGTACCAAACCCTGGTCAACTTCCAATGGTTGCACAGCAATCCGCGTCACTAATTCGACATAAAGCGACCAAGCGGCTTTCCGCTCTGTGGGGTCAGTATTCCAAGACATCGAACCAATGCCAAAAGGCAGACTTACAGATACAGTTTTTAAGACGACGCGATCGCGCATATTAAGTAAATTTAACTAATTTATTTGTGTTTATTATAGTAATTAATGTTACTCGTCTACAAAATATTCAGAATTAGTTACTATAATCTCAGGATTTAATCTCGATTTTTATGGTAACATTTGGATATTTTTAACTTATTTCAGATAAGATAAAAAATTTGTCCTCTGTGTCACGCTTCCTTTGTATATGCCCAAAAGTTATACCGTAGAAATTCATCACCAAGGCGAAATTCATACCTTGCAAGTTCCTGAAGATGAAACTATCTTATCAGTTGCCGATGCTGCTGGTTTGGATTTACCGAGTTCTTGTCATGCAGGTGTTTGCACAACTTGTGCCGGTCAAATAAGCGAGGGAACTGTGGATCAAACTGATGGTATGGGCGTTAGTCCAGATTTGCAAAAGCAAGGTTACGTATTGCTTTGTATTGCCAAACCCCTTTCTGATTTGAAAGTTCAGACGGAAAAAGAAGATGTAGTTTATCAGTTACAATTTGGCAAAGACCAATAATCAGTAAACAGTTATCAGTATAGTAATTGATTATTGATAACTGTTCACTTACATTCCCAAAACTGATAAATAACATAAGTATTTCGTCGCAACTGATATCAGCTATTCTAGAAACTACAAATCAACAGGATTTATCAAGATGACAACTCATTTTATTACCGCAGAAATTGATTTACAAGAAACTCCCGCAGAATTACTAAAAGCAATTGAAACAGAGTTGAACAAACAGGGGAAACCCCTTCGTTGGGCAATTACCTCTGTAGACGTTGACGAACAAAAAGCTACAATTGAAGCCGTGGTGACTACACCTAAGAGTTAGGAGACGCGATTAATCGCGTCTGTTTGGAGTTAGGAGTTGAGAGTGGGCAAAGGCTATTTCATTTTCATCTAGCCCGCCTTAGAATGAATTCTGAGTCTAATAGCGAAAGTCGTCTAAAGACGACTGAGAAAAAGTTATAGTCCGTTTTAACGGACTTTAGCTAAAAGCCTGTGAACTTTAGTTCTGGGCGGTTTATGTCTATAACGAAATAGCCCTGGATTTTTACTCATAACTCATAACTGGGCACTCATAACTTAAGATGAATCGTCCATACACCGCTATCTTAATTGTACCAACTGGCGTTGGGGCTGCCATTGGGGGTTATGCAGGAGATGCTTTGCCTGTTGCCAAAGTTATAGCACAGGTTTGCGATCGCCTAATTACTCACCCCAATGTCCTTAATGGCGCAAGTTTGTATTGGAATCTCCCAAACGCTTTCTATGTTGAAGGTTACGGGCTTGACAAATTCGCCTCTGGATGCTGGGGTTTGCGTCCAGTCCGCACGAACAAAGTAGGTTTGCTTTTAGACCAAGGTATTGAACCAGAGTTGCAGCTACGACATATACAAGCAGCAGATGCAGTTAGAGCAACTCTGGGATTGACTCTAACAGATTATGTAATTACTGATGCACCATTAAATGTAGAATTACGGACTACACCATCGGGAGCTAGTTGGGGAACAATTGGCAACCCAGATAGCTTATTACGGGCAGCTGAGATATTAATTAAAAAAGCGGGGGCAGAAGCGATCGCAGTTGTTGCCCGTTTCCCCGATGATATGGATGAGGAAGCAGTACAGAAATATCGCCACGGTGAAGGCGTCGATCCTTTAGCGGGTGCAGAAGCCGTAATTAGCCATTTGCTAGTGCGAACCTTTCAAATTCCTTGCGCCCATTCTCCCGCCCTTTTGAGCGAACCTCCAGAACCTAATTTATCCCCCCGTTCCGCCGCCGAAGAATTGGGCTATACCTTTTTGCCGTGCGTCCTTGTAGGATTAAGTCATGCCCCACAATTTATAATAGAGAAAAGACTGATCCCATCAGAGCAAGAAGATATTTGGGCAGATCAAGTGGATGCTGCGATCGCACCTGCAACAGCTTGTGGTAGCAGCGCCTTACTAAGTTTAAGCCAAAGACGATGCCAAATAATTACAGTAGAAGAAAATAAAACTCTTATAAAAGTTCCTCCCCAACCCTTGGGGATCAAAGCTATACAGGTAAACTCATATTTAGAAGCAGTGGGTGTATTAGCAGCACACAAAGCAGGCATCAATCCCTCCGCCCTCCGTCCCAAATTATTACCTTTGCAGCGAGTAATTAGGAGTTAGGAGTTATAAGTTAGGAGTTATAAGTTATTTCTCCCCCTGCCTCCCCACTCCCCACTCCCCCCACTCCCCACTCCCCTGAAAAACCCGTGGTTGAACAACACAAGCAAGAGCCAGAAATTCCATACTTAACACGCATTCAAGTACTTGGGGCGATGGGAGCGACTGCAATCATTTTGTTGATAGTCGCGAAACTTTCGTTGCACTTTGGCAACTTTGTCCTATTTTCTTGGGACTTGAACCAAAGAGAGTTGCTGTTGGGTGTAGGGTTGGGGTTCGTCATCACCGCGTTAAGTGGCTTAACTTATCGCCTTTGGACTGCCTATCGTAAAAGTGCAGATTATTACCTAGAAGTGGTACTGAAACCTTTAGCTTTACCAGACTTAATTTGGCTGGGGTTGCTACCAGGGTTGAGTGAAGAATTATTATTTAGGGGTGTGATGCTGCCAGCTTTAGGCGCTGATCTTACAGCTTTAATTCTATCCAGTCTTTGCTTTGGCATCTTGCATTTTAGCGGTTCCCAACAATGGCCTTATGTGATTTGGGCAACAATTGTCGGGATGATATTGGCATATAGCGCCCTGCTCACGGGCAACTTATTAGTGCCGATTGTCGCTCACATTATTACCAATTGGATTTCTAGCTATTTCTGGAAAATGTCGCAATTGTCGGCAATTAAAAAATAAATTTTGAGCTTAAGTAAGTGGGTCAAATTAAATATAAAACCTCACCCTGCCTCCGGCTTCCCTCTCCGATACTTTGGAGAGGGATTGAGGGTGAGGTTTTATCTTATATTTAATTGTGCCTTCCTACTTAGTAGGAATTAGTGCGATATTTAATTAAATTTGATAGTTAACAGTTGCAGCAACTGCATATATCCAGTTGTTCACAAGTGCGAGGTTAACTGACGATTTTCCGGCTAATGGCCTCTCCAATCTCTATCAGTGTCTCTTCCTCTTCCAAAGTAAATTCATACACTGGCTTCTTGCAGTTGCTGAAAGAGTCACGAGTCTTACAAGGAACTGCGCCAGCACTGCCAGTAGCTGCTGATGGCACATTTAGTACCATATCTAAAAAACCCGCCCCAGGAAATATTATTGAGTTAGGACTTACGCAACTGGCACAGGGCGATCGCTATTTTATAGTATTTATGTACTATATTAAAAGTGGCATATCTAGAATGAGTTGCAGAAATTA
>NZ_JBALCS010000102.1:0-50625 GCF_036919555.1 Nostoc sp. | reverse complement strand
GTTATTAGAAAATAATCGCGCGATCGCTTCATATACAAAAGCTCTAGAATTCAGAAATGGCAAAAGTTTTCGGAGAGTGACAGAAGAGGGTTATAGCGGTTCTCGCTTGAGTGAGGTACAAGAACCCCACCCCCAACCCCCTAAGAGCAAGCGAGGAGGGGACTATGATGTACCTCATGTGATTATGAAACGCTATATCAATACTCGACATTAGGAATCCTCGACGCAGGCACTAGAACAGTATTATTCCAGTCAAGGTTAAGAGGTAGCCAGGCTAGCTGCTGATTTGAATAAAATAGAGCACCCGTATTTGCGTTATATGTAAAATAATCAGGAGGTTTGCTAGCGTTACTCGATCCAAGCGTTAGTGAACGAGTTGTAAACTTAGTAGAGTCAGTTACAGTAATTAAAGTAAACCTTTGGTTTAGACTGTAGCAAATACATTTATTTTAGGATTGAGTGTTTCTACTGGAGTGTCGCTCTAGTAAAGATATTATTGAATTAATTGATATTACCAAATTAAGAAATTACCTATTTATTCTGATAATGAACGTACAGTTTTAATTTGACTACTAGATAATTAATTAACCACAAGCTTCTAATTAAGGAAACCTTCTTTTTTTGTAATTACTCGCCTCTGGCTAGAAACGAGGTTTTAAACGACTTTTAGCTTAAGTTGACTCCAATGGCAGGATGCCCACCCCACAAGAATCATCCCTGGATTCAGCAATGCCGGATTTTTTATGCACTACTCAATGATTTGTCTGCTGATATTGCTGTGGTTGTTCTGAGACGACACCGATGCAATGCCGCAAGGTGGCTTGACATCTTGCTTTTTAAGTTTCGTAGTCTGGCGGTGCGTTATGGCAATTAAGTTAAAAAATTGAGATTTATCAGAATATTTTCGATTTTAGATACCCTAGCGTTGCTTTTTCAACTCATTGCGTCTTATCTCTAAGCTTTCCGTCTTAAAATCACGATTTTTTTCTTAAAGTCACGATTTTTTTCTTAAAGTCACGATTTTTTTCTTAAAGTCGTGATTTTTTTCTTAAAGTCATGATTTTTTCTAGGACTTACGCACTGTACAAATTTATTATCTTGTGCATCAACGAGAATACGTCGTTTCAGGCTTTTAGAAATCATCCTTTGATAAATAGCGTAGGCGTAGCCCAACCCAGGCATCGCCTAAAAAGTGTCGAAAAATCTAGGTTTAATGGCTGAAATTCATACTACATATTTAGTTTTTCCTGTCAATGCGTAAGTCCTAACCAATACAACCATTCTCGCGTGATTATTTGGTAAGTTCCCCGTTCACGTCCAAGACCTAAACCAATTTCCGGCATCCAGATTTTATCGCCTGGTTGTAAAATATATTCACCATTAACTAAGCGAAATTGGCTATATCGCTGATAGCGATCATTGGTTACTCATAGCCCGTTCACCTAATGTTCGGGTTTTCAGTCGTTCCCACAAAGATTTCTGGTTTGTGGCAGATGCTGAGTTGACAAGAGGCAGGGAAAAACCAAAAACGATTATTTTCAAGAATGGTCACAGAGCAACTACCCAGTCCGCAATCTAAAATCTAAAAATCACTACGGCAATTAGCTGGTTTCTGCCACGAACTATGAAGCGTGATTGTAGGCGCATAAGCCGTTAGTACAATCTCTCCTTTTGCATTTCTCACCCACCCTTGCGCTTCCACAATCGGCGCTGGTGTCGGGCTAGTTGCCTGATTAGAAACATCTGTACTAACGGGGTTTTCACCCCTTGGGTCGAGAGTTACCCAATCTACCAGAACTGCATTAGGAGAAAGAAGGTCATAGGGATTGCGGGGTAAACCGCCACGTCCAGTGATCGTAAAACTGTTTTGATTTTGTGTTGTGCGTGCTTGACAGACTTGCGACACTTGAGTATCAACTGGTACGGCTGGTAAATTAATTAATAATCCTCGATAGGGGTCAACATCGACGGTGTTAATTTCTACAATGCCGCTTAAATTAGGACTTATTTGAGAAATTGCCGTAATATCATTTGTCTGAAGTTTACTCGGGTCTGAATCAGTAGGGCGCAACCTTTTAAGGTCTTCGCTAGTTAGTGAGGCAATTCCAAAAATCTTAGTAGCGTTGATTTTGACTGTTCCCCCTTTACCATTGTGGGCATTGGCGGTGATGTCGCTGTTTTCATTTGGTTTGGCGACGATGAAGCCGTCAGGGGTATTGATGGTGATATTACCGCCATTTCCACCAGCCCCTTCAATGCCTGCGGTAGCAGATATCAGGCTGTTGCCGCTTAGGAATAATAAATCTCGCAGGTTCAACTCAATATTGCCACCATCACCGGAGTTAGCTTGACCAATAAGCTGGCCATTATCCAATTTGATAGAACGAGCAGTGATTTCCAAATCACCTGCCTTTTTTGTGCCTTGACTGCTCACAGTTATCTCACCGTTATTTAAGACATTTAATTCTTCAGCCTTAACTATGATGCTTCCCCCATTTCCAGTAGACTCACCAGAAGTGGAAGCTGAAATTCTTGCCCCATTTTGAACAATCAATTGCCCAGTTTTTATCTCTAAGTTTCCGGCATCTCCAGCAGATGTAGTCCCAACAAATAAGCCACTGGGTTCATTGTCTGGCAAGGTTCCAATGAGTTGGATAGAGTCTTTTGCGTTGACAAACAACTTTCCTCCCTGTCCCTCGCTACTAGTGTCAGCTGAAATTTGTGCTCCATCTTGAACAATCAACTGCCCAGTTTCAATCTTCAATTCTCCGGCATTTCCAGCGCCTTGTGTTAGAGTAGACAAACCACTGGGACTGTGTTTATTGTCTGGCGAGGTTCCAATGAGTTGGATAGAGTCCGCAGTTACAGACAACGTTCCTCCCCCTCCTGTAGATTGTAAAGAAGTGGAAGCTGAAACCTGCGAGCCATCTTGAACAATCAACCGCCCAGTTTCAATCCTTAATTCTCCGGCAGATCCAGAGCTTGTTGTCTCAGTCAACAGACGGCTTCCTCCCAAGAGTTCTACTGACTCCGATGCGTTCACCACTAATGTTCCTCCCGATTTTGAGACTAAAGTATTAACCGCAATCTTTGAACTATCAGCGAGTGTAACGCGCTTGCCTTGTACCTGAATACCACCACCGCCTTCACCACTAGCAGTTACTGTAGCTCGGGTAAGAGATACATCTGCTCGCGCTACATTATCAGGAAAACTTAAGCGGAAATTGTTTTTATCAATGTTCAACCCTACCGTTCCTACTCCTGCCAATCCTCCTAATTCGACTCGACCATCTTGAGCCTCCAGTGTCGCTCGTTCTAAATTTACATCGCCTCCCAATAGTACTAAACTCTGATTTTCAGGAACGGATAGACGTCGTATTTTATTGACTTGAATCGAGTTAATAGGCTGAGATAGAATTTGATTGAATAGAAATGCAGAAGGATTCACTCTCAACAAGGGGTTAAGCGGATTGACGGGTGAAGTCATAGAAAATTCTCCACCACCCGGAAACTCGATCGCACTGGCTGTTGTGCCGATAAATGAACCGCCAATTTTTAATTGGGCATTTCCTCCAAATATGATGCCGTTGGGATTTATTAAAAAGAGATTAGCTTGAGCTTGAAGTGTTCCCTGGATGTCAGAGGGGTTTCTCCCTGTAACTCGCACCAAAATATTGTTGATATTAGAGGCGTTATGGAAATCTACTATCTCCTTGCTTTTAACACTAAAGTTGCTGAAACTATGGAATAAATTTGTATTGCCAACGGTTGTACCCCCTGTAATCTCCAAGGTAGTGTCGTCGATTGTCCTGACTTTAGTTCTTACAGAGGGATCAGGAGTCACCTGAGCGGATGTGCGATCGCCTCCTTGTGTTCCAATCGCACCCACTATAATCAGCAGACCTGACAACCCTAAGTGACAAACGCGATCGAACCAACTTCTTAAACTCACTCAACTTATCTCCTTAATCACCAAAGTTATTTCATCGCTGGCTAGAATACCAATTCCGTAATCAAAGCGCGAACCCCTCGCTTGTGTATACACGGTAGAAGGGGAGTTTGGCTCCCTCCAACTCTGCTAGGAAACCCTGCTGGGGAGTTAGAATTTTGATTCATTTGATTCATTATTATGAATACTAGTCATTATGAATACTCGACGCAGGCACTACAACAGCATTATTCCAGTCAAGGTGAATAGGTAGCCAGGCTAGCTGCTGATTCATATAAAATAGAGCACCCGTATTTGCGTTATATGTAAAAATATCAGAAGGATTGCTAGCGTTACTCAATCCAAGCGTTAGTGAAGGAGTTGTAAACTTAGTAGAGACAATGGCAGCATCTTCAGGCAGTTCATAATTGGTCAGAGATGATGGTCTACCTATAACATATTGAGAGAAGCCAATAACAGGGGTAGTAATTTGAAGAACATCGTCGTCAACTGAGAAGTCTGTAATTCTATCAATACCGCCACCTGAGTAATTCAGGACAAAGGTATCGCTACCAGAACCACCAGTGAGAACGTCATTACCATCTCCTCCAACTAAGGTATCGCTACCAGAACCACCAGTGAGAACGTCATTACCATCTCCTCCAACTAAGGAGTCGTCACCATCTCCTCCATCTAAGTAGTCGTCACCCGACCCACCTATTAGAGTGTCATTGCCTTCATAGCCGTATATTTGATAGTTTCCTTGAGTCCCAGCAGTTAGATAGTCGTTTCCAGAGGTGCCTTCAATAGTTTCCATGCCCGTTACTCCCGGATAAATTAGTGTTTCCACTGTTGATCTTAACTAGCAATTAGCACCAAAGATCAGATTGGTTAAGAAACAAAACAAGGCAATCGCTCTCGCCACCATTCACAAATTTCCTAATACCAACCTCCAGCATTAACACTGTCAGTATTGAGTTATCTTCTGTTTATCCACCGCCTTAACTGCATCATAATTCATAAGGCAAAACAAAGGCGCACAGGCAAATTCTGACAAGTCAACAGCTGTTAACAAATTAGCCCAACACCACCAAGTACCCGTGAGCCTAAATTAGTTACAGCATCCTGCCAAATATAATTGACAGCATAGGCAGTATATGGTTTTAATTTTGCTGTCTTTAACTGACTTTCAAGCTCGTTCGTTAGCGGCATCCGTTGCACCCATGCGTTAACGTCAAAATACTTAGATGTGGTTTGGCGATCGCCACAATAAACTTTCAAGTAAGTAAGTAAGTCGGTGAGAAAAATTCAATGTATATGAAGAAATATGAATTTGAAGTAGAGTGTGTTACGCCGTAGGCTAACGCACCTTGAATCGTTGATGGTGCGGCGCTTGGCGACAACGCACCCTACATTTAAATTTCTTAACATAGCTTGAAATATTAGCGCCGACTTACTTACCATTGATATTTGAAGTCTTGCTTCAGACCACTGGTTTAAGTAAATAGTCAAGTCGGGAGATGCAGGTAGATTGCCAGAAACTTATATTTTTGGGCGAGCATTTTCTGCTCCAATTTCCAGTGTCACGCGATATCTGTTGTTCTGACAAATTACCATCCAGTTTCAGAACAACTAACTTTGCCATATACCCATTTGAGGTTAGGGATTTTGGATAATCAGAATAACACCACCAGATACTGAAACTTTTTTACAACACATGAGTTTTATTGGCAATAATACAAAGGGCGTGAACCAGGGCGAACGCATCTAAAATGTTACAAAAATCTATTGACAAAAAGCTGAACTCATGTAGTCAATCAAAGAATCTGATTTATAGCGATCGCTTCTTTCTAATCTAAGTAGAAATTAGTAATAATCGAGACTTAGTACTAAGTCAATAAGCTATGCTTAATGCGATTATTTAAGACTTTATTGATAATAGATTACTCTTATTGACAAGATGTGTTCGCCCTGCTGTAATGCTTGGTAGCTGTAATGCTTGATATATTAGGATTTAGAAAAAGATTATACGGAAACTTTCCGTATAATAAATAGTTGGGCTGCTCGCGCGCGGCGACATACTAAGGAGACAGAAACACGCATACTGAAAAAGTAATCGGAACAGGCTCTAAATTGTGAAAAACGCAACAATGCCCCTTGCCGCGCTTCTCCTTGCGATGACACCAACAGCAAGGAGTGGAGCACAAACCGTCCCCATGAGCGACATCCCCACGAAAAGCGTTCTAACAGGCGAACAGAAGGCCGGAGGTGGCCCTGGGATGCAGGACACCGTTTTCTACAGCGAACACATTAAAGCCGCAACTGCCGTAACTGAGGTCTTTAGTGATGGGCAGCGTCTCACGGTTGTGATCGTCGAGTATGATATGCCTATCAAAAACAGCAGCCTCTCGACTACCGCCTTCACTGTCACCGGGCGTAATATTATGCGAGTGTATGCCAATGCTCGCCCCGAAAAATCACAAGTGGGCAGAGATGGAAACTTTGTCGTCATCGAACTGGATACAGCCGATTCCAACGCCCCTACTTACAACCCTCAAGGCCCGGTGCTGCGCCAGGCGTCCGTTACCGTAAATCAGACAGCAAGAGTCCAAACGGCATCTGGCCTATGGTATGCCCCGACCACAAAACCCATCTCGAACACCCGACAAATGAACTTGATCGTGGATGATTTTCAGCAGTTCAAATTCACCGATCCAGTGACAGGCTTGGTTCTCACGTATAACCTTTTCATTCCCAAAAACTACGCTCCGAACACGAAATACCCGATGGTGCTGTTCATGCATGATTTGGGCGTCACCAATATCAACCCCTATACGACATTGGTGCAGGGTTTGGGCGCGATCGTTTGGGCCAGTTCTGAGGAGCAGGCCAAACACCCGGCGTTCGTCTTGGCTCCGCAGTATCCCGTGGCGCTTGCCAACGATAGCTCCCAAACCTCTGATTACGCAGATGTTACCGTCCGGCTGATACAAGATTTGCAAAAGCGATACAGCATCGACGGGAACCGCTTGTATAGCACAGGCCAGTCCGGGGGATGCATGACGGCTATCGCTCTGAACATCAAGCACCCCAAATTGTTCGCGGGTTCATTACTTGTCGCCGGTCAGTGGGATGCGACCAAAGTCGCACCGATGGCGAAAAACAAGTTGTGGATCGTAGTCTCTCAAGATGACGACAAAGCCTACCCTGGCATGAATGCCATCACTGCTGAACTGGAAAAACACGGCGCGAGAGTGACGCGCGCCGTGTGGGACGGCAACGCCAGTGCCGCACAGTTCAAGCGTGACGTGGCGGACCTGCTCCAAGCGGGGCCGGACAGCAGTATTTATTATGTCGCCTTCCGACAAGGCACAGTGATTCCTCTGGGGCAAAGCACCGCAGGTGCGGCAGGGCACCGGAACACCTGGCGCGTCGCCTACACGATTGAAGGCATCCGCAACTGGCTGTTCCAGCAGCATAGGTAATAACCGAATGGCACTAAGTTAAGACATAACCCTTTCTCTGACTGCTTCCCAGCCTCCAGGCTCTTAACCGATTCTAGAAGGCTCCGCCTCTAGTGACTTCACCAGAGGCAGAGCCTCTCGGAATACATTCCCAGCCTCCAGGCTCTTAACTAGGCAACACAAGACTTTAGGCTTATCTTAGTGCCATTCGATAAACGTTTATAGTTCTGCTCAGTTTTTAAATAGCTGTTGGTAGATGTTTTTCAGCTTACCTGTAAACAACACCAATCAGACAGCCGGGCAGTGGGCATGGTTAAAGAAATACTCAGTACCCTTACATTAGTTAAAAGGGATTCAATCATCAATACTGTTGCCAAGTTTACTGCTTTGGGTCGTATTCATCCCGTTTCTATGGGCATTGAACCCTCGTAAATTGGTAACGTTATTATTAAAATAATCATAATTACATTGTTTCAGCAAGTGTTAATAATCTATAGGACTAGTATTTGATTTCTGAAAAGATACGTAGGGTGTGTTAGCGACAGCGTAACGCACCATCATCAACGGTTTGGTGCGTTACGAACTGCGTTCTAACACACCCTACAATACCTAATTTTGTTCAAAAATCAAATATGATTCCTATATTACGGTTTCGGTTTCAGATATAACCAAATCTAGAGTGAAAATTTCAAAATGATTCAGATTCCAGTTATTAATTTTTCTTTTTTTACTGAGAGTAATGCTAAAAACAGGCAAACTGTAGTTAAGCAAATATATCAAGCTTGCCATGAAATCGGCTTTATATACTTGCAAAATCATGGTATGCCTCCAGACCTAATCAAGCAAGTCATGACAAAAAGCAAAGACTTTTTCAACTTACCTTTAGAACTAAAACAGCGATTAGCTTGGAGTCATAGATTTAGCAATCAAGGTTATATTGGACTTGAGAGAGAAAGACTTGATGCTAATAATCCTGGTGATTTGAAAGAGGCGTTTAATGTGGGACGAAAAGACGCGGATAATTTTTCTGTGTCATTGGTGAATTTTCCTGCAAAAGACTCTTCTATTTCCACTTTTTATCAAGCTTGCACAGAATTAGCTAACACAATATTGCAAGCATTTGCTTTAGCTTTGCAATTGCCAGAAGATTTTTTTGCAACTAGACATAGTGAACAAAATCATACCCTGCGACTGCTGCATTATCCACCAGTACAACAGCTATCTCAACTGGGACAGATACGTGCTGGCGAACACTCAGATTATGGCAGCATTACCTTACTGTTTCAAGACACAATAGGGGGCTTGGAAATACAAACAGCAGATGGGAAGTGGATTGCTGCGCCAGTAATCCCCGATAGTGTCATAGTCAATACTGGGGATTTAATGCAACGGTGGACTAATCATGTTTTTTGCTCAACCAAACATCGGGTAATCCTTCCCAGTGACGAGAGAGTAAAACAATCTCGGTATTCTGTGGCATTTTTCTGTCATCCCAACGACGATACGGAAATCGCTTGTCTTGAAAACTGTCAAAAACAATATCCTCCCATTTATGCACCGATTCTGGCAGGAGAATATCTTTTAAGCCGTTTACAAGCCACTTACTAACCTACTGTTTTAGTAATATTTAAATTGCCCCTACAGCCTGTAGTTTTGCGTAAGTCTTATATAAAAATTATGAAAGACTTTACAAAATGGCATTAGGATTTGCATTAACAATCAAAATAACGATTCATCTACGCAAAAATTGGCTGTAAATTTAAAATAAAACCAGGGAGAACATCTTCACCAGATAAACTTGTAGGAGATTGTAAAACTTCTGGTGCTTGATTAGGGCGATAAATGATTACTTGTTTATCTTTGGGATTAATTAACCAACCAAGTTGAAAACCATTTGCTAAGTATTCCAGCATCTTGGCTTGAGTGTCCTCCACATCATCAGTTTCAGAAACCAATTCTACTGCAAAGTCTGGACACAAGGAGAGATATTTTTTTCTTTGTTGTGGTGTGAGAGTATCCCACCATTCCATCTTTACCCAAGAAGCATCAGGAGAACGAGTTGCACCATTAGAAAGTTTAAAACCAGTAGAAGAATCAAAAGCTTTTCCTAAATTATTTTGACTGTTCCAAAACCATAGTTGACCTAACAAATCAAAATTACGGTTTCCGGTTTCTCCTCCAGTGGGTGACATGATTACCAATTCTCCTTCAGCAGTTAATTCCAAATGCAACTCTTTATTCACAGCAACAATCTGTTCAAATTCCTCATCCGTAAATTTGAGATTAGGAGGTAATTGTAAAGTTAAAGCAGTCATAATTAATTCCGCTCCACGAAATCCTAGTTGCATTACACCCATGCGTTGCCAATAGAGAAGACTAAACCTTTACCTCTACTTTATCGAAACAGAATTCAGGAGTCAGGAGCGTCTCCGGCTCCGCTCCTGAATTCAGAATAGCTGAATTCTTCTTCAATACCTTCTGTAGTCTATTGATTTAGGTAAATTACTGACTGCAATCTTGGTGATGTCTTAGACAAATTACTACGTATCTAGGCTCTGAATGCAGGAGTCACTAAAAATTGATTTCTTTAGTTTATCTAAAGTCGCATCTAAGTTCTCAAATTCCCTTTCTAAGATAGAGGCAGCAACTATTATAAGTTGCCATACACAACTAAAACCCAACTAACAGCTAGTGGCTGCGGATAACACAAAAATGACTCAAGCGCCAGAATCTTTAGACTTATCTACCTACGACGCTACAGACAAATCCTTAGATCGTGATTGTACAACCTTATCGCGTCACGTTTTACAACAACTTCAGAGTTTTTCGCCAGATGCACAAGATTTAAGTGCGCTGATGAATCGCATCGCCCTGGCTGGCAAACTGGTCGCTCGTCGCATGAGTCGCGCCGGATTAATGGAAGGCGTTCTCGGATTTACCGGGGAAGTTAATGTGCAAGGCGAATCCGTCAAAAAGATGGATATCTATGCCAATGATGTGTTTATCTCGGTGTTTAAGCAAAGCGGCTTAGTCTGTCGCCTTGCTTCTGAGGAAATGGAAAATCCCTATTACATCCCGGAAAATTGCCCCATTGGACGCTATACTTTGCTGTATGATCCAATTGATGGCTCATCCAACACTGATATTAATCTCAGCTTAGGTTCCATTTTTGCCATTCGCCAACAAGAAGGAACTGATAGCGATCGCAAAGCAACTGACCTCCTCACCAACGGACGTAAGCAACTCGCTGCTGGATATATCTTGTATGGCCCCTGCACAATGCTGGTTTATACTATAGGTAAGGGCGTTCATTCCTTTGTCCTTGATCCCAGCTTAGGAGAGTTTATTCTCACAGAAGAAAATATCCGCATTCCTAACCACGGTTCTGTTTACAGCGTGAACGAAGGTAACTTCTGGCAGTGGGAAGAATCGATTCGAGAATATATCCGCTACGTTCATCGCACAGAAGGTTATACCGCTCGTTATAGCGGCGCAATGGTGAGCGACATCCATAGACTTTTGGTTCAAGGCGGCGTGTTTCTCTACCCAGGTACAATTCAAAACCCAGAAGGGAAATTGCGCTTGCTTTATGAAACCGCTCCTCTCGCCTTTTTGATTGAGCAAGCAGGCGGTCGTGCTACCACAGGACTGATGGATATTTTGGATGTAGTGCCGAAAAAACTGCATCAGCGCACGCCTTTAATTATTGGTAGCAAAGAGGATGTCGCAAAAGTGGAGTCTTTTACTCAAAACGGACATTAGAAGACAATTCGTAATTACTGTTACATAAGGGTTTTAGACGTTTTAGAAGGGGGGCTTATTTACGCCGTGCTGTAGTAACATCTGCCATTAATTAAAAGTTAATCATGGTGATTTAGGATTGGAAATGGAGAATAGCACTTCTTGAAGATGTATTAAAGATTATCTCAGCTGGCCGATGCGATAAGTGATTGGCAACGCCACAATTCAAAAGTCACCATCAAAATTTGATGAGTTTTGTCAACTTTACTTGGAAACATCACTATACAGGAGTGAAACAAATTAGAGCTATGGCTACCAATCATCTACTAGAAATTAAGCAATACGGTCAAAGTATCTGGATCGATAATTTGACCCGTGACATTATTCAATCAGGCGAACTCAAAGACCTGGTTGAAAATCAAGGCATCTCTGGGATTACCTCTAACCCAACTATCTTTGAAAAAGCGATCGCTGGTAACGTTATTTATGATGCCGATATCGAAGCCGGAGTTCGGACTGGCTTACCGATACAGAAAATTTACGAATCCCTAGTTTTTGCAGATATCCGTAATGCCTGTGATATTTTACGCCCTGTTTATGAAGCCTCGAATAGACTAGATGGTTATGTGAGTATGGAAGTACCACCAACCATTGCCCATGATACTGAAGCAACCATAGCCGAAGCCCGGCGCTATTTCCAAGAAATTGGTCGGGAAAACTTGATGATTAAAATTCCCGGTACAGAACCTGGTTTACCAGCAGTGGAACAGGTAATAGCCGAAGGGATGAATGTCAATATTACGCTGCTGTTCTCTGTAGAAAGCTACATCAACACAGCTTGGGCTTATATTCGGGGCTTAGAAAAACGGGTGGCTGAGGGTAAAGACATCAGTAGAATTGCTTCAGTGGCTAGCTTCTTCCTCAGTCGGATCGATAGCAACGTTGACACCAAAATTGATGCTAAGTTGAAAAAAGGCGTTGATGATATTGCCGTGGAAGCAAAGCTCTTGGCTGTTAAAGGGAAAATAGCGATCGCTAACGCTAAGGTTGCGTACCAAGAATACAAGAAAATTATCGAGAGCGATCGTTGGCAAGCCTTGGTAGCAAAAGGGGCCACAGTACAACGACTACTTTGGGCTAGCACCAGCACCAAAGACCCCAACTACAGAGACGTGATGTATATCGAAGAGTTGATTGGCCGTGATACCGTCAACACCGTACCACCAGCGACAATTAAAGCTTGTGCCGATCATTGTAACGTAGGCGATCGCTTAGAAACAGATGTAGACAAAGCTTACACGCTGATCGAAAACCTCAAAGATCCCGACATTAACATCGATCTCGATGCCGTAATGGATGAACTGTTAGTCGAAGGTATTGACAAGTTTATCCAGCCCTTCCAGTCCTTGATGAACTCTTTAGAAGAAAAGATCAAGGTATTGTCACCAGTGTAGGGGCTAGGGAGTGGGGACAAGGGGACAAGGGAACAAGGGGATAAGGGGACAAGGGGACAAAGAGAATAACCAATGCTCCATGCCCAATGCCCAATGCCCCATGCCCCATGCCCCATGCCCCATGTCCAATGCCCAATGCCCAATGCCCCATCTCAAAATCCAAAATTCCTATGGTTAGTCTGCTAGAAAATCCCTTGCGCGTTGGTCTGCAACAACAAGGGATGCCCGAACCCCAGATTATAGTTATTTTTGGCGCTTCTGGTGATCTCACCTGGCGCAAACTAGTGCCAGCACTTTACAAATTGCGGCGAGAACGGCGTATTCCACCAGAAACCACCATTGTCGGTGTGGCACGTCGAGAGTGGAGCCACGAATACTTCCGTGAACAGATGCAAAAAGGCATGGAAGAGGCGCATCCCGATGTCGATTTAGGGGAACTCTGGCAAGACTTCTCTCAAGGACTCTTCTACAGTCCTGGGGATATAGACAACCCCGAAGGCTACCAGAAACTAAAAAGCTTATTGACCGAATTAGACGAAAAACGGGGCACGCGAGGGAATCGGATGTTTTACCTCTCAGTTGCCCCCTCATTCTTCCCCGAAGCCATTAAGCAGCTAGGAAGCCTGGGGATGCTAGAAGATCCCTACAAACATCGTCTAGTAATTGAAAAACCTTTTGGTCGGGACTTGGCTTCTGCCCAGAGTCTTAACCAAGTGGTACAGAAATTTTGTAAAGAAAACCAAGTTTACCGCATTGACCACTACTTGGGTAAAGAAACAGTCCAGAATTTACTGGTGTTTCGCTTTGCCAATGCGATTTTTGAGCCGTTGTGGAATCGTCAATTTGTTGACCACGTACAAATTACCGTGGCAGAAACCGTGGGAGTGGAAGACCGGGCTGGTTACTATGAAAGCGCTGGCGCACTGCGGGATATGTTGCAAAATCACCTCATGCAACTTTACTGCCTAACAGCGATGGAAGCACCCAACGCAATGGATGCCGACAGTATCCGCACAGAAAAAGTGAAGGTACTACGAGCTACTCGTTTAGCTGATGTTCACAATCTATCAGGTTCAGCAGTACGCGGTCAGTATAGTGCTGGCTGGATGAAGGGTCAAGCAGCACCAGGATATCGGGCAGAACCAGGCGTTGATCCCAACTCCACCACACCCACCTACGTAGCGATGAAGTTTTTGGTAGACAACTGGCGCTGGAAAGGTGTTCCTTTCTACTTGCGTACCGGGAAGCGAATGCCGAAAAAAGTCAGTGAGATTTCGATTCACTTCCGCGAAGTTCCGTCTCGGATGTTCCAATCTGCCGCCCAACAGGTAAACGCCAATATTTTGGCGATGCGGATTCAGCCGAATGAAGGAATTTCCTTGCGTTTTGATGTCAAAATGCCGGGGGCAGAATTCCGCACCCGTTCCGTTGACATGGACTTTAGTTATGGTTCCTTTGGCATCCAAGCAACATCCGATGCCTACGATCGCCTATTCCTTGATTGTATGATGGGCGATCAGACATTGTTCACACGGGCGGACGAAGTAGAAGCAGCTTGGCAGATAGTAAACCCAGCCCTTTCCGTTTGGGATGCACCTGCCGACGCAACTACTATTCCCCAGTATGAAGCCGGTACTTGGGAACCAGCAGAAGCAGAATTCTTAATTAACCAAGATGGGCGTCGCTGGCGCAGACTTTAGTAGAAAGTTAGGAGTAAAGACGCGATTAATCGCGTCTTTACTCCTAACTTATTCAACAAACAAAGCTGACAACCTAAAAATACTATGGCTCCCCAAGCTTCTACAATTTTTTCACTTCAGGCGCCAAAAGATATTTCGCTTAACGAAATAGATACGGAACTGAATCAAATTTGGCAAAGCTACGGCATTACTGGCGAGGACGGTAGGCTTCCTGCTGCTACTCGCGCTACTACATTTACCTTAGTGGTTTACGAACCGGAAGAAACCCAGTATCTTTTGGCCACTTTGGGATTTTACAACGGCCCGCTTGACGGGATTTTAGGGCCTCAGATGGAAGCTGCGCTGCGGCAAGTGCAGATAAAATATGCACTGCCAAATACTGGAATCGCAACATCTCAAACCCTGGCTATCTTGAGAGAAGAATTCGCCAAACGTCAAGGAAACGCGGCTACAGGGGATAATGGTTCTGGTAGTATTCCCAGCTTAAATGCCCTAAGCCCCAGAATTGCCGATGAAATCGCCCTCCGCAACCCCTGCCGCATTATTGCGCTGTTTCCCATTGCTGGCGAAGATCAAGGGGTGAAGGCTCAAGTTTCTGCCTATTGCCCCATCCAAAAGCAATCGTCAAGCACACTAATCTGCTGCGAATATATAACTCTCAGTGGAACTGCTGCTGCCTTGGAACGGATAGGGGGCATGATTCCAGCATTGTTGATTGGCGGCTTACCAAAGTTTCTCTGGTGGAAAGCAACACCAGACCCAAACAACAGTCTATTCAAGCGACTGGCAGCAGTCTGCAATAATGTGATTGTGGATTCTTGCCGCTTTAACGAGCCAGAAAGTGATTTACTCCGCCTACAAGAGTTGGTAGAGAGTGGTGTTCCCCTGGCTGACTTGAACTGGCGTCGCCTCTCAGCATGGCAAGAGTTGACAGCCGAAGCCTACGACTCACCTCACCGTCGCGCGGCGCTTAGAGAAGTTGATCGAGTAACTATTGATTACGAAAAAGGCAACCCCGCTCAAGCTTTGCTATTTTTGGGCTGGTTAGCAAGTCGTCTAGAATGGCAGCCAGTTTCCTATGAAAAGGAAATCGGAGATTATGACATCACTCGCATTGCCTTCATTGCCCAAGATCAACGCCAAGTAGAAGCCGAGTTAGCGGGTGTCCCGGTTGCTGATGTGGGTGAGATTATGGGGGACTTGATTGCCTTGCGCCTCAGTTCGACAAATCCGCAGGCAGACTGTGGTACAGTAATCTGCTCGGAAACTGGTGGTTGTATGCGGATGGAAACCCACGGTGGCGCCCAATCCACCGGTTTGTTTCAACAAGTGACTTCACTTTCGGAACAAAAGGCGGAAGCATTGCTGAGTCAGCAGGTGCAACGTTGGGGGCGCGAGTCACTTTTTGAAGAAAGCCTGGGAGTGGCAGCGAATATTTTCAAACTTGAAATAAATAGTTAGCTTCACCTGCAAAGAATAAAAGTTACCAAAATTGCGAAAATCAAACACAAGCTCTTCAGATTTTTGGATATTTCAATAATCTGGAGGGTTTTTCTATCTGAATGGAGCTTCTTGACTCCCGATGAGCGCAAAGCTTAACGAGAGAAGAATTGCGACCAGTATAAAACTTAACACGGCAGCGTTTCATTGTTTAGGCTGTTCTTGGTTCTCAATGTAATGTTTTAATTGCTCAACTGTAACCCCGCCACAACTAGCGACAAAGTACGCACTAGTCCAAAAATAAGGCTTGTTGTAGAAGTATTTTTTAGCCAACCAGGGGAACTCTTTAGGGATTAACCTGCTGCTCACTGTCTTGATATTTCCAATGAGAGTTGATAATGGTTTGTCAGATTTGTAATCAATTAGTAAGTGTACATGGTCTGACTCCCCGTTGAACTCCAACAATTCACAGTCCCACTTTTTAAGGGCATCTGTGAAAATTTCTTTTAGCCTGTTTACAGTAAACCAAAAAGTTTTTCCAAAAGAGCGATCGCTAATTAAGCTTACGTATCCAGAAGTACTAGATGCTACTGAGAATATAATTAATGCTTATGATAGTCTGAAATATTTCAAAAAATGAAATGATAAAAGTAATGTGTAGCATATTGGCTGAAAAAATTGACTGTTTCATCATCAGAACTTGACCAGAGACAAAGATGATTCAGTCACATTTAATTTATGGATTATCTGCAAATATAGAAAGGGGAAACGTAAGAAGTATGGAGTTCAATACTTTGTTTATGTTGCTTACAATATCTAAACCAATTTAGATTACATCTATCAAGATTATCGAAAAAGATTTGGCATTGAAACTAGTTATAGGCTCAAAAATATTTGTCGAATTAGAACAAAAAAAAATCCAGTTTTGAGATTACTATTCGTTGGTATATCTTTTCTTCTCGTTAATATTTGGGTTAATCTTCTTTGGCTAAGAATCAGTCGTAAAAGGAAAAGTGGTCGATTAGTTTATCGCACGCTTTTCGCACTCCAACAGTTTAATTACGTTTCATACCCCATTTTTGCACTGTTTTGATTTCAATTAATCGAAAAATATAATCGGCAGCTAAACCCAAAATTGCAATTACCACTAATTCAGCAAATACGCGATCGGTTTGCAGGAAGTAGCGACTGTTATTAATCTGCCATCCCAAACCGCTAGTAGCACCTCCTGAACCAAACACTAACTCAGATGCGATCACGGTACGCCAACCAAAAGCCCAAGCAGTTCTCAAGCCTGTTAAGATGTGAGGCAATGCAGCAGGGAGCATAATTTCTCGAATCAGTCTAAAACCATCTAGACCCAGGTTTTTCCCCACCATAAGAACCGTTGGGTTGATGGTACTGAGTCCCATTTCTGTATTCAGGGCAATAGGCCAAGTTGTAGCATGGGCAGTAACTACGATAATAGAAACAGAAGTGAACCCAAACCAAATTATCACTAGAGGTAAAATAGCGATCGCAGGTAAGGGATTCAGCATCGAACTCATTACAATTAGCAAATCTTGACCAAAACGAGAAACTTTAGCGAAAGCTGCTAAAGCCGTACCCAAAATCAAACCTAAGACCATACCAATACATAACACGGACAAAGTATTGAGTGTTGCTTGCAGCAGTTTTTGACTCAGTAAGTCATGCCACAGTACTTCTAAGACTGCTATTGGGCCAGGAATGAGTAAGGTGGGAACTTGGGCAATCCATACATACAATTGCCAAAAAATCAATAGACTGCAAAAAATTACTCCGCGCCTAAAAGTACTACTGGCTTTGAGTGAAGCATATAACTTCTCAAATTTATCGGGATTTGCTGTTGTTCGAGTCACAAATTTCATACTCGAAAAGCCTCACGACGGGAATCATTGCTGAGTAAACTTTCTAAATAGGTAGCAACTTCGACAAACTTATTAGTGTTGATGTCATTAATCTGTCCGGTATCAACAATTTCTTTGACAGTTCCAGGTTCTGGTGTCATCACTAAAACTCGATGTCCCAGGTAAATAGCTTCTGGTATGGAATGGGTAATTAAAATGATTGTCAACCCTGTATTTTGCCAAATAGTATTGAGTTCGTATTGCAGTTGAGTCCGCGTCAGCGCATCCAAAGCGGCAAAAGGCTCATCCATCAGGAGAACTTGAGGTTTTACAGCCAAAGCGCGGGCGATCGCTACCCGTTGTTTCATCCCTCCTGATAACTGATGGGGATACTTATTGATAGCTGCTGAGACTCCCACCAAGTCGAGATATCTTACAGCTTCAGCAATGGCGGCTTTCCCAGCAGCTTTGCCTGTAGTCTCAAGGGCATAAACAACATTTTGCACCACAGTCTGCCAAGGTAGGAGTTGTTCAAAATCTTGAAAGACAACGATCCTATCTGGGCCGGGAACAGAGATGCGTTTACCTGCCATCAGTAATTCTCCGCTACTGATAGACTCAAAACCAGCGATCGCCTTTAACAGCGTACTCTTTCCACAACCCGATGGCCCAATAATTACAAACTTTTCTCCTGGTTTCACAGCAAAACTAACATCTTCCACAGCCGTAAATTTCTTCTTACCTTCGCTGTAGCTAATGTGTACATTTTTTGCTAGTATTAACGATTCTAAATTCACAATCAATTCAATCTCCCCCAACACCTTTGAGTGGTGGTAAAATCAATTCGTCAATTGATTTCGGCTGTTTATTTAACATACCGATTTCATGCATAAATGCTCCACATTTGAGGAAGGCTCTTGGCTCAATTCCGTATGCCACTGCCTTATTCGTGAGCCACTTTTTATATTGCTCCTGTGAGACTTTTCCACGATCCATTTGTGAGAGGATTCTGGCCGCTTCATCAGGTTTTTCATTCAAAAGTTTAGTGGCATTCACAATTGCAGTATACATAGCTTTACCAAACTCAGGATATTGATTGTAAAATTTTTCAGTCGCAAATAGACTTGCTATACTAGTCTTACCAAAAATATCAGAGCTTTTAATAATTACCCTACCACCTTTTTCAACTTCCTGAAATTCAAAAGGAGGCGTTGTAAAATGTGCATCAATTTGACCAGTCAACAGAGACTGTAACCCTAAAGGGTGAGCAATCACTTGCAAGTTTTCATCGAGTGCTGTAGGACTTCCTAAGTCTTTTTGTGCCAGCTTCCGCAGTACAATTGCCTGTACCCCATCTAAAGATGGTAAACCAATTTTCATTCCTGGCTTGAAATCTTTGATACTTTTGATATTGGGGTTTTTCGTTATTAGCCAAAACTCACTATAGTTAAGTGAAGCTAATATTTTCCAGCCCACGCCTTTATCCCAACCTACGAGAAATGCTCCAGGTCCACTTGCACCAACTTGTATTTGATTAGCGATAATTCCATCCCTAATAGCTGCACCATTCGATAATTCCTGCCATTGAAATTGTGTCTGGGGAAATTGTTTTTCTAAAATTTGCTGCTGTTTGACGATAAGTAGATTAGCATAATTCATTCCAGGTTGATAAGCAATTGTTATTTTTTCTGGTGCTTGTGAAGGAGTTTGATTACCAGAAGTACAAGCTACAAATACAAACATCAATAGAGCTGATCCAATTAATAAAACCCACGTTATAAATCTCTTGGATATCTTGATTTTTTGCATTTTATTTGTAATAGATTTATCTTCTTTTCTAAGTTAAAGTAAAGTATCACATAGTGATCAGCAAAAAACAAGGCATTTCACGCTATTTTTCCACGTACACACTGACTTCAGCCGAATGGCACGCTTGAAAAGCGAAATGCTTGTGGTTTAAGCAGTCTACAATTGCTTTCGTAATTCGTACCGGGGTTTGGTCATGAACAGTAAACCAAAAAGTTTTTCCCAAAGTGCGATGCCTGGGTTGGGCTGCGCCTACGCTAGAGCTTTTGTAGCTTATGATACTTTTAAACACAGAAACTTCTAACCAGCAGACATAGTATAGATTATGAATACTTATGATTAGCTAGCCGATAATTGGTTAATGTTAACCTGATGGAATATAGATGCTTTCAAGGACTTGATATTTCCTCAAAACTCCTTGATACTTGTGCCAAAAAGCGAGTTTCTGAGAAACAAGAATCCCCCGCTACACCGTAAGGCTAGCGGGGGAGTGTTAATTTCCTTGATTTCATCACAGAAGCTTTGAACTTAGTAGAATATTTCCGAAATTTGTAGCTTTTTTAAATGCAGAGGGGCGCTGAGTTTTGCCAATTTTAATTCGCTATGAACTGATGAAATTTTGTACTTAGCAGAAGATGTCTTTTGTTGTTGCTTTCCCCAAATCATTGAAAGGATAAGTCGTATGTGCCTCCACGCTCAAGCGCACGTTTGTAAGCAGGTCGCGCATGAATACGCTCGATAAATTCTTTGAGCTTTGGCCGACTCTCGACTTCTTTGGGGATCATGGCGATTAGTTCGAGGGGAAAACTCATTTGAATATCGGCGGCGGTAAATTCCTCGCCCGCAAACCACGTACTTTTACCGAGTTCACCTTCTATATAGTCAAAGTGAAGTTTGATCTGGGGCGCGATGAATCCGCTAACTACGCTGCTGTCCCCTGCCCCGAAATTGTTCAATACCACCTGCATGACCAGCAATGGCATTGCAGAGCCTTCGGCGTAATGCAGCCAATAGGTATAGCGCAGATGCTCCGGCGTACCGGATGGCGGCACTAACCGACCATTACCGTAGCGATCAATTAGGTATTCGACGATCGCACCCGACTCAGCGATCGTCAGGTCTGCATCTGTGATCACTGGTGACTTGCCGAGCGGATGGATTTGACGCAGCGACTCTGGTGCCTGCATCGTCTTTGGATCGCGTTCATAGAATTTTATCTCGTATTCGATACCTAATTCTTCGAGCAGCCATAGCACACGCTGCGATCGCGAGTTGTTAAGATGATGAACAACGATCATAAAACGTTCCTCTTTTGCAGATGTTGTTAAATACCGAATAATTTTAACAGTCAAAATTTAATTACAGCTATTTTCAGGTAAATAGACCACGCAGTAAGGGCAGAGCAATGCTGTGCCCCGACGACAGATGTGGTTCAAATAGTTGAATTCTGCTGTAATACTCAAATAGTTGCTGCATAAAAATCTTATTTGTTTTATTTATGGCTTTAGTCATTGCTGGGGAACGTAGTGGAGTAGGCAAGACAACAGTCACGCTGACACTTTTAGCATCTTTACGTCGTCGCGATCGCCTGGTGCAATCTTTTAAGGTAGGCCCAGACTACATTGATCCGATGTTTCATCAACACGTAACTGGTCGTGCCTGTCGCAATTTAGACCCAGTACTGACTTCCGAAGCCTACGTTCAGCAATGTTTTGCCCGTCATAGTCAATTGAGTGAATATGCCCTAGTGGAAGGGGTAATGGGGTTATTTGATGGAATTGGGCATGGGCAAGAAAAGCAAAAATCAACTGACTTTGCGAGTACAGCACACATCGCGCGGCTTTTAGATTTACCTGTGGTGTTGGTGATTGATTGCAGTCGTTTATCTGGTTCTGTAGCTGCGATCGCTCACGGCTACCAGTCTTTTGATTCCCGAATTAAAATAGCTGGGGTAGTATTAAATCGCGTGGGAAGCGATCGCCATCTCTCTCTACTCAAAGATTCGTTAGAACCCTTACAATTAGCCATTCTTGGCGTGCTACGACGTCAAGATAACATCACAATTCCCGATCGCCATTTGGGTTTAGTACCCACAGCAGAGCTTCCTGAACTCAATGCTTTAATTGATCGCCTCGCCGATTTAGGAGATACTTGCTTCGATTGGCAACGCTTATTACCTTTGTTAAAATCAGAACCACTCCCCACCTCTCCCTCATCCCCCTTATCATTCTCATCGCCAGTTAGGATTGCAGTAGCCCGCGATCGCGCTTTTAATTTTTACTACCAAGATAATCTCGATTTGCTGCAACAGCTTGGTGCAGAATTGGTTTTCTGGAGTCCATTAGAAGATGCTGACATACCAAAAGATGTACAGGGAATGTATTTTGGGGGTGGTTTCCCAGAAGTTTTTGCCCAGCAACTAGCAGAAAATACCAGCGTTCGTCATGCAGTGAAAACGGCAATAATTAAAGGAATGCCTGCGATCGCCGAATGTGGAGGATTGATGTATTTGTGTGAGCAAATTATCGATTTTGAGGGGAAATCTTGGTCGATGGCGGGAGTTTTACCGACATCTGCTGTGATGGGTGGACGTTTAACTTTGGGCTATCGTCGTGCAGTAGCTTTGCAAGATAATCTGTTAGTGAAGGCAAATATAACTGTTTACGGACATGAGTTTCATCGTTCTCATTTAACCTTAACTCCCAGTCAGCCCCTATTTGAAACTTCTCGCTACGATTGTGACGAAAATATGGGATGCGAGGGATGGGGTTTACCTGCAAATATTCATGCTTCTTATGTTCATCTGCATTGGGGAGAAAGTGGAGAAATTCCCCAGCAGTTTCTTAAAGAATGTCTGAAAGTAGCATCTTCAGGAAGTACAGCATCAATACTGCTCGGTTAAGAATATTCGTAGGTTGGGTTAATGCATCGGCTTACATTGTTAATGCGTCGGCGGCTTTGTTAATACATCGGCTTGCATTGTAAATGCATTGGCTTGCATTGTTAATGCATTGGCTTGCATTGTTAATGCGTCGGCTTGCATTCCTTTAAAATGTTAATGCGTTCTTTTGAATTACAGCTATTTTCAGGTAAATAGACTACGCGGTAGGGGCACAGCAATGCTCATACGTGTCAACTTAAGCGCAAACCCTTTTAAAACCTCGTTAAAACCTTGTTTCCAGCCAGAGGCTGGAAATGCTGCTCTTGGCGGCTCTGCCGCCAGCAAGGGAGGCGGAGCCTCTAGAACGGCATTCCCAGTCGGAGACTGGGAACGAGACAATCTAAAAGCTGGTTTTAGGCAGGTTTTCACGCTAAGTTGACACCTATGAGCAATGCTGTGCCCTTACAACAGATGTGGTTCAAATACTTGAATTATGCTGTAAAAACGCTACGCTTTTACGCGAAACTGTATTTAGTAGTGTTTTGGAACCTACACAGGAACCAAACCGCTATTTCTCACTCTCTGCTAAAACCCCCCGGATTTGCCCGTGGGGAATTTGTTACACTCATATCGTCATTCAATCTGCGAATCAGACGGGATAACTCACGAATGATATTCACCGCAATTTCAGGAGTTTCTTCGATCGCATCATAAAGTTGCTCTTGCGTCAGTTCTAAAAATTCACAAGGTTCCAGAGTTGTTGCAGTAGCGGAACGAGGTTGAGTATCAAAGACTGCCATCTCACCAAAGTATTTTCCCTGCTCCACCTCTGCAAGTAGTTTATTCCCAATGTGAACTTTAACTCGACCTGACACAACAATATAGAGCGATCGCCCTTCTTCTCCTTGTCGAAAGATCGTGTAATTAGCTGGAAATGACAATTCGTTCATTACTGAAGTGAGCCGCACAATAAAATCATCCCGCAATTCCTTAAAAATCGGGACTCGCCGGACAAATAATAAACGGTCAACACTGGTTAGCATAATTACAAGTTAAATATCAAACATTACTGTAAATTTTAAAACTGAAGCTAGAGCGCAATTAGTCATATTAACCGATGTTAAACGCTAGCCGTCAAGAATATCTTAAACTTTACCGACAGAAAACTACTTAGTACACGTCACCGTCAAAGGGGTTTGGAAATATTGAGACTTGATGTTGGGTTTCACTTCTCTACGGGACGCTACGCGAACGTTCTACCCAACCTACGAATGATTAAATTCCATACCCTTTTTATAGTGTTCTGTACTTAGCATCTCTTTAATGAAAACGATACTAAATACAAAAGCTTCTCAAACAATAGCTCAGTATTGGGTATTCTCTCGTCTCTCGTTCCCATACTCTGCATGGGAACGAGGAAAATATATAGTCAAATTGTCAATCAGTTTTATTTATCCTTTTAAGAAACAAGAGTGTTTGCTCTTATTTAGTTTAAAGCCGTAATATTCAGTTCATGAGCTCCCAAGATACCTTGCTGAGAAAATAAATCACCAATTTGATTAGAGGCGTAGTTTATCGCCGTAGGCATCGCCTTTAAAAATTGCGTAATTAGCTGATGACTAGCGAACCTTGATCGGTTGTCGTTAGGTAAAACAGTCAAAAAACCTCCTTCTATGCCCTGACATTGAGAAGCAGAGAAGGATTAAGACAAACAACATTGAATTATTGTGAGTAACAATTATGACTTGGCTAATTAGTACATTAATTATTGGAATCTCTGCCGCTTTTGCAACCACCTTTGACGACAATTTATACTTGACAGCTTTTTTCGGAAAAGTCAATCGCAGCTTTCGTCCTAAGCATATTGTTCTCGGTGAATTTCTGGGATTCACTACCTTAGTATGTGCTAGTCTCCCAGGTTTTTTCGGCGGTCTGATTATTCCAAGCACCTGGATTGGTTTGCTAGGTTTGCTTCCCATCGCCATTGGTATCAGTAATCTCATCAGTCGAGAAGAGGAAGCAGAGACAGTTCAAACTGTGTCAGTTGACTTCATCTCTCCTGTCAAATCTGGACGCCAGAAGAAATCACTATTAGCAACCATCCGCGATCCTCAAACTTACCGTGTTTCTGCTGTCACCATTGCCAATGGAGGAAACAACATTGGGATTTATGTACCGTTGTTTGCCAGTAGTAATCTTCCAAGTTTGGGTGTAATTGTGTGTGTTTGCTATTTCACTGTTGGGGCGTGGTGCTTACTCTCTTACAACCTGACTCGTAATCCTCTGATGACTCCCGTTTTAACTCGCTATGGTCGGAAAATCTTCCCCTTTGTCTTAATTTACTTGGGACTCTCTATCTTGATTAAAAGTGAATCATATCGACTTTTACCTAGTCTGGTAATGCTTTCCAATTAGGTATGAGGCGATCGCCTACGACGGGCTATTTGGCGCTCGACTACTCGCTAACGCCGTCGCACCTACTCGGAAAACTCGAAATTATTGATGGGTGCTATGTCCCTAATATAACCAAAAAAAAATCAGCGAGTGTTTCCCATCCAAAAAGATTTTTTAATCACTTGAATTTATCAATTTGAATCAAAATAATATTTGATGTTATCAATCAATTTATCTAAAGTGAGAATAAAGCACATTATTGATGGCTCTTATAAAAGCAAGCACACCACTACGAATCATCATAGGAAGGAACCAATGAATCAATCAAATTCCAAAAAATTAACTCAATGGATCGTAACAGCAGTATTTCTGGTACTTATAGCAGGATTTTCTCTGCTTGACCAGCCCAGCGTTAGAGCTTTAACACTAACACCAACCATACCTACGAAATCTAAACTAGGTCCAGTAATGCCTCCGGTTACATCGCCAATGGACTCTGTAACTCCTCCGGTAATATCTCCGGTAATATCTCCGGTAATATCTCCGGTTGCATCGCCAATAGTGTCTGTAGCAGAAAACGTTAGACGTTTATTACAAACTAATGAATGTGTCGGGTGTAACCTAACTGGAGCAATGCTCAAGGACGCAAACCTGCAAGCGGCAAACTTGGAGGGTGCTAACTTACAAAATGCAGACTTAGAAAGGGCTAACTTACAGCAAACAAATTTACAAGGGGCTAACTTTCAAGGAGCAGATTTAGGCAAGGTAAACCTTTTGGGAGCAAACCTGTTAGGAGCAAACCTATTTGATGCAGACCTAGAGAAAGCCAACCTGCTGGGAGCAAACCTGCAAGCCGCTAACCTACAGGGCGCAGACTTGGAAAAGGCAAATCTCACAAATGCAAACATCCAGGGAGTTAACCTGATGGGGGTTGATTTGGAAGATGCGATCAGACCGGAAGGATTCACTATTCAGTAATTAAACTGAATTTCTCGGTGCAAATTTAGTAAAAAACCTCAAAAGCCTGATTCAGTAATGAATACAGGCTTTTATTTTACAGCAGAATTCAAGTATTTGAACCACATCTGTCGTAGGGGCACAGCAATGCTGTGCCCTTACTGCGTGGTCTATTTACCTGAAAATTGTAATATCATGTCCGCCAGATTACCCATAATAAAAGAACCCCACCCCCAACCCCTAAGAGCTTTTCGGGAGGGGAGACAAAGCATAGCTTTGGCGGGGTGGGGTTCTTCGGGTTTAATAAGCAATCAAGTGGACATGATATAATATTTGAATCTTACTCCCCAACGCTACAAGGGTTGGGGCTGTTCTTGTTAGGTCTGTATTTGACTCAACCCGGAAGCGCTATAATTGTCGTCGCTTGCGATCGCTACAATAGTAGATAAAGGTACTTCGGCAAAATACTGTCGCTGAAATTGTTCTTCTCGGACAGCAGCTAAAAATCGCGCAACTGCTGCCTCACCAAAGTTTTCTGCATTATCGCTTGGATGCCAGGTAAATTCTAAATAACGGTCTTGTCGTTTGACTGTGAACCCTAAATTTTTTAAAGCTTTGATTCCTACAAGTAAAGTTTGGTCGCTGATGCCGATTTTCTCTAAAAGTTGGACGCGGGTAACTAGTTGATTTGTGCGACTGAGATATTTGGCAATTCCGACAAGAGTCAGCCAAATTTGATTGGGTGGTTGATGGTTGGGTTTAGACCAAGCGATCGCTAATTGTTGCTGATTGTCAAGCCCAGACGTAGAGCGGCTTGTTGTTAGACATCGCCGCAACCACGCGCGTAAATCATCCCAATTTGTGGGACAATCTTCGATAATCAGTGCTGAGTCCTGAGTCCTGAGTCCTGAGTGTTCCTGATTTCGTAAGTCTAAGATGAGTGGTGAATTCCGAGTGGTGAGTGCTGAGTTAACACTGGGACGCACCGCAATTAATCTGATTTCATAACGTTTTTTGAAGGTGTTGTAGTCTAGTTCTGCTATGCAATCACACCTTCCTATGGGTAATTCATCTTTATAGTGTCCCCACCATATACCAGGAAAAACACTTCTGCTGGAATCATCCCGAATGTCAAACTCGGTTTTAATATACTGTACCTTTTTCCCTTGCCAATCCTGCTGATTACGATGCCAAGAATTTTCAAACCAGCAGTTTTGAATTAGCAATTTCGGAACAGGATTACCCATTCCACAAGGTTCTAGCAGTTTCAGTTCCAAAAATAACTCTTTCCCCAAGTCAGCTACTGTTAGCGTCAAGTCTGCTTGCACGGTTGGCGTTAGGGTTGTACTACCTAAAGATTGCCGCAACTGCTGATTAATCGCAGCTGTAAATAAAGGAATGTTCTCCACTAACAAACTCAAACCTGCTGCAAAGGGATGTCCCCCAAAGCGATGTAACAAATGTGCTTGGTCTTTCACCAGTTGGTATAAATCGACGGAATTCACCGAACGGGCGGAACCACGAGCTAATGCGAGTGCTGGGTGCTGAATTCTGAGTTCTGAGTTAGAAGATAAAGGAGTAATTTCTCCCCCTGCTTCCCCTACTTCCCCTGCTCCCCTGCTCCCCTGCTCCCCTGCTTCCCCTGCTCCCCCTGCTTCCTCTGCTCCTTCTGTACTCAACAAAATAGTCGGGCGACCTGTTTCTTGTGCTATCTGTCCAGCGACTAAGCCCAATACACCCGCAGGCCATTGGGCATCTTCTAGGACTATGACGCTAGTGGTTGATAAGTCTAATTGAGTAAGTTTTTGTGCTACTTGCGCTTGCACATCTTTTTGCAAAGATTTGCGGCGGGTGTTTGCGAGTTCTGTAACTTCGGCTAGTTCGTTACAACGTTTGGCATCCCGACTAGTTAATAATTCAACGCAAAAACTGGCGTCACCTTGGATGCGGCTGACGGCGTTAATTCTTGGGCCTAAACCAAAGGAAATATCTGTGGGGCGATCGCCATTTTTCTGGCACAATTCTAATAATCGCCCTACCCCCGGACGCCGACGCGCTGCTGCTGGCTGTTGAAAATCTGCTTGCAGTCGTTGAATTCCCAACTGCGCCAAATAGCGACAATCTCCACTTAACTGCACCAAGTCGGCAATTAATCCTACTGCGACTAAATCTAATAAATCTTCTAACGGATGTTTTGCCACATTAGGCAGAGTTTGATATAGTGCTTCCACCAACTTATAAGCTACCGCCACCCCAGAAAGATGAAACAGCTGATGTTCTCTTGGTAAATAGCGGGGATTAATAATTGCTGCGACGGGTGGGCGTTCGGCGGGTAAGGTGTGATGGTCTGTAACTATTACATCTATGCCTAGTTGTTTCGCATAGATAATTTCCTCAATGTTTGTGCTACCTGTATCGCAAGTAACGATTAATTTACAACCTTGTTTTGCTAAGTTATCAATCCCTTGATTATTAAGTCCGTGGGATTCTTTCAGGCGATTAGGAATGTAGTAAATTAACTGAGTATTTTGTTTGAAAAATTGCCCCAATCCATCCCAAAGTACAGATGTGGCGGTAATCCCATCAGCATCAAAGTCTCCCCAAATGGCAATTTTTTCTTTGGCGTTATATGCTTGTTGCAACCGTGCGATCGCTAGCTGCATTTCTTGCCCAAACTCAAAGGGACTTGCTGGTTGATAAGCTTTATAGTTAATAAAAGCTGTTAATTGTTGGTGTTCTTTAATTCCCCGTTGCCACAACAATTGTGCTGCATATATTCCACTTGATGCGGGTGTATGCTGTTTCACCGCTTCGATGAACCACTCCGGGGGTTGTTCGGTTGCTGCTATAGTCCACTGCTGTTGTTCTGGCATATAAACTTAAGTTAGATTGGAGATTGATCCTCGGTTGTTTGAGATTCATTCACTAGAGGATTGAGAACTACTTCATTAGCAGCGCTATCAGGTTTACGGGCACGAATTGCCGGACGCGATCGCTTGTAACCTGCTCTTTCAGCTTTTTGGTGTTCATAATCAATCAATCTGCCATAATATTCGTGCTTGCTTAAATTCATCGACAAGAAAATATGCTGGCGGATATTGCCAAAACCTTTGCGGTTAAAAAACTTTAATGCTGAAGTATTGGTAGGATCAGTGTCTACCAGCATAAACCGCGCCCCATCTTCAATCATCCGGGCGACGACTTTATCAACCAACTTATCTGCAACTCCCCGACGCTGATATTTCGGACTAACTCCCAGCCATAAAATGTAACCGTAAGTCCAGGATGCTTTGGTGATGATCGTTCCCAAAATGAATCCGGCTAATTCTCCGTCTGTTTCAGCCACAAGACAGTATTCTGGATCGGTGTTGTAAAGTCCAATCACCTCCCATTCGTCCCAGGTGCGGTATAAATAAGGATATAAATCGCTGGTAAATAACCCTTCTCCCAAGTGGTAAATGGGAGCAATGTCATCAATTCCTAATTCGCGGACATAAATCGCTTCAGTTTCGTCGAAGTTTGACATAACTTGACATAAATTTAGAAGTTGTAATTTCTTTATACCCTTATTGGACTTGACAAACATCCTCTAATGTATGGGGTTGAGCGCGACTTCTTGAATGCTGTCAAAATTTGGCAATGAGTCTTTCACTGCTTCTTCAGTAGCTTGTGTGCGTAGTTTACCACCGTAGGCATCGCACCGTTTGGCAAATTGACAATAACCACAGGTTTTGCTACCATCTACTACTTGGGGAAACTGCTGGTTATTTTGGTAATTTTCCAGCCAATTAGTTAACTGGCTTAATAGTTGATTAAGTTTTTTTGCTGTTTGTGTGTGTTGAGCAATATTGTAATTAAATTTAATATTTTGCGGTTTGCCCTCAGATTGAACAAACCAGTAAGTCATGGAAATCTTTTCTGGTAAATAGTCGCTAGTTTCTGCCAATACATACAGATAAAGCCGTGTTTGCCAGTTGGATTCTAACTTGCGTTGATTGGGTGGTTTAGGATAAGTTTTCCAGTCCAGAATTTGCGCTTGTTGGTTATCTGCAATCAATAAATCATAAACAACCGTCAGTAAATAGTTCTGAACTTGCAGAGTGCGGTAGTGTTCACTTTCACGGAAAGTTTGATTATCAGATGCAGCCGTTAAAATTTCTGGAGCTGCATCAGCAAAACCTAGCATCCAGCTTTGCAGTTTAGCATCTGCTTGCAGGAAACTATCAATTGGCAAACCCATTTCTCGCTGCTGCATTAGCAAGTGAAAGCGACTACCCAAAGTTTGGCGTTCTTCTTGTTCGGGATTTGAGGGCGAATTGAGTTGTTCTAGGTAGGTATGTTGAAATTTACGCGGACAAGCTTCTAGTAAGTTCAGTTGTCCTTGAGACAGTCGCAGGAGTTGAGTGGTAGTTGACAGCATTCTTCTATTTTAGAAGCAAATTATAATCTGCAACTCACCTTTAGCAGGCTATCTGTGAAAAACAGGTATTTTTTACTGCCTTCACAGATAGTTCTCATGTCTGCTATTTCAACTCGTCCTTATCTATATCATCCTGATCATTGGAATGTTTAGTTTTTCCGTGGGACTTGATTGAGCCAAAGCTGTAGGCCATAGCTATTTTAACAATATCAAAATATGCTGGGTAATTAGCTTTGTTAACGATTGCCAAAGAAATTGACCCCGCCACTAATACCAATTAAATATGAAGCTGCATATAATAGAGAAAAAAACTGGATAAATTGGAATACTCATGAGCCGTCCTTTTGAGATTGAAATAGCAGAGAGCGAAGAAGAACTAAAAAAACGCCTACAAACAGCGAACGTGGAAAACCAGAAAGAAAAACTACAAATGTTGTGGTGGGTTAAAAGTGGACAAGTCAAGGAGCAACAAGAAATTGGTAAACGCTTGGCGAAAGACACTTCAACGGTGACAAGGTGGTTGCAAAAGTATCGGTCAGGTGGGCTATCTGAATTATTAAAAATTAAAAAAGCTCCTGGAGCAAAACGAAAAATTAACGAGTGTGCGATGCCTACGGCGGTAAACTACGCAGCACTTGAGGAAGAGCTAAAAACAGGAAAAGGCTTTATCCCTGATACGGCTAGACATTTTATTTTTTGGATCTCCCAAATACAAAGGTTTTTCGATAAAATACTAATTATTGACCGATTTAGTGGTATTTAATTTAGTGTGAAACGATGGCTCATGCTTGCTGTGGTCCTGGTTATGCTTCCCCAGAAGCAGCTATCCAGGCAGAAAAGGAAAAAGTACTTTATGTAATTGCTATTTATACAGGTACAGGTATTGAAGAACCAGATTATTTAGCGACTGTAGACGTTGATCCTAACTCTCTAACCTACTCCCAAGTGATTCATCGTTTACCTATGCCTTATATTGGCGATGAGTTACATCACTTTGGTTGGAATGCTTGTAGTTCTTGTCATGGTGATGCCAGTAAATCCCGGCGATTTAGTGTGATTCCTGGACAACGGTCTAGTCGTATTTATATTGTTGATACAGCACAGCCACAAGCACCAAAACTGTATAAAGTTATTGAACCAGAAGAAATTAAAGCAAAAACCAACTTAACTGCACCTCATACAGTGCATTGCCTAGCCGATGGTCATCTAATGATTTCGATGTTGGGTGACAGCGAAGGCAACGGTCCTGGTGGTTTTTTGTTACTAGATGAGAATTTTGACATTGCTGGGCGCTGGGAAGGTCAAGCCAATGCTATGCGGTTTAACTATGACTTTTGGTATCAGCCGCGTCATAATATCATGGTGAGTAGTGAGTGGGCTGCACCCAAAACATATTACCCAGGCTTTGACCTCAACGATGTAACATCTGGCAACTATGGACAGCAGATACATTTTTGGGATTGGTCAACTCACGAAATTATTCAAACTGTTGACCTGGGGGAAGAAGGTTTAATTCCCTTAGAACTACGCTTTCATCATAACTCTGATAGTACTCATGGATTTGTTGCCGCCGCACTCAGCAGTAATGTTTGGCATTGGCATAAGTCTAATGGTCATTGGCAAGTAGAAAAAGTCCTGGATATACCATCAATAGAAATAGAAGGCTGGCTGATACCTGTGCCATCGTTGATCACTGATATCTTAATTTCTATGGATGATCGCTATATTTATTTCTCCAATTGGCTGCATGGAGATATTCGTCAATACGATATTAGCGATCCTGCTCATCCTCGTCTAACTGGTCAGGTTTGGTGTGGTGGTTTGCAAGGGTTAAGTGGCGAAGTCCAAGGTCATAAATTATTAGGTGGACCGCAGATGCTACAGCTGAGTTTGGATGGTAAGCGGCTTTATGTTACCAATTCTCTATTTAGCAGTTGGGATAATCAGTTTTATCCTGAGTTGTCCAAAACTGGCTCATATTTATTGCAGATTGATTGCGATACTGAAAATGGGGGAATGAAAATTAACGAAAATTTTTACGTTGACTTTGGTAAAGAACCCTCTGGACCTGCTCGCGCTCATGAAATGCGCTATCCAGGTGGTGATTGTACTTCGGATATTTGGTTGTAAAGTGCGATCTCTTCTACGCATAAAGTATATGGGATATAGCAGGTAATTTACTGTGCTTTGAATCATAAATTTGAGCAAAACTCTGAACCATAAACCGAGCAAAAAGTAACGCCAATTCAAGCTTTATAGCCAAAAGGAAAATAAAACTCTGCATCAAATCATGAGCGAGAGTTTATTTTTTTGAACCATAACGTAAATAGGAGTTTAAAAAACCTTTTCGGACAAAACTTGTACAAAATAACCCTTTGAAAACAGCATTTTCATAAACTTTCATCCCAAGATATGGTTCAAACGCTGATTTGATCATTCAAAACCGTTGTTTTGCTACTCCTGCCGAATTCCCGTACCGTCATGGCGGCGGCCCGCACAGGTGTCGTACCTGCTGAAGGTGGCAGAATGTCCAGCACGCAGTCCATCGGACCCGGTGCTGCTTGCTTCATCCGCTCACGATCCTCACCCTCGTCGCCGCTGAGCTTCACGGTCCGAAGGCGATGACCGAAACGGCGCGCTAGATCCTCCAGCATCTTCTCGTTCCGACCTGGCGCGACGACGCAGCCTGCCCCCATCGCCAGGGCAACAGCGACGCCGGCGCTGCCGAAGTTCCCGGTAGCACCGCTGATCAGAATCGTCTCTCCTGCCTGTAGGTTCGCCGCTAAGAGACCGCCATACGGCACGAGAAGCAGGTTCAGCGCGCACCACCGCCCTGCCTCCTCTGGGTCGATTGAGCCGATTGAAATAGCATTCTCCGTCGGGACCAGCATCTGTTCGGCGAAGGAGCCGTGGTGGGAAATGCTTCTGCAAGCGCAGACCACGCCGCGAGCGCTCAAGCCTTGTAGCGTGATGTCGGGGGTTAATGCATCGTCACGCGATCGCACAGTCGGATCGCAGAAGACCCAATCGCCGACAACCAGACGCGTCGCGTCCGGTCCAACGGACCGCACGCGGCCGATCGCCCCGGCTGCCGATGCCATCGGCAGGCTGAGTAGGTATTTTCGCTTGCCGCTGAAGACCTCGTTCGCATAGGGTAGAACACCGTCCACCACGACATCAACGACGACTTCCCCCGTTCCCAGGATTGGGTCGGGCAAGGTCTCGACGACGAGTGACGATCCAAACGTTTTTAAAATTGCAGCTTTCATGGTCGCTCTCCAGTTTTGGAATGGGACTATCTCTATCCCTCTTCTGTCACTCTCCGAAAACAAAAATCAAAGGCAAATTTTAAAACTATGACTGGGATTAGGTTTGTGGCTTTATTTTCTAATATGTTGGAGACAATGATTATTTTAGACTAAAACTATTATCTGGTAAGGGTTACATCTTTTTATCTTTGTGCCTTGCATTCCGCCAGGTTCATTGCTTACTTTTGACGTAGGCACAGTCAGAGACTCCTTTACACGGGGACAGGGAGAGAGAATTCCCTGGAGGAGACTGCTCCTCATTCAAAACGTGTTGAACACGTTGGATGTAAGACTTTCACATCGCAGATAAATGGCTAGTCGCTACCGTAGGGAAAGTGCTTTCAATCCTGCACCTGAATGGTCGGTTTTGCACCTACATTGTCATTAAGTTGTCAGGGTTCATGACCCTGCGGCTAATCCTTTATAACCCTTACTGGGCTTGATTTTTAGCCAACGAATCGCACCGATCTAACAAAATCGCATTGCTCCCGACCACTAGCTGCAAAAACACAGGGAATTGCTAAATAGCAATTGCATACTACGGTATTTTTATCGGAATAGTGTATTATACTCTCAGTTATACTCCCAGCATAGGAATTTTGTTATTAGACTATCAGCAAAATTCCAAAGGCAACAGGCGAGTGTGAACACCACCCTATGAATCAAACTCTGGAGAATCTACATGGGCTACAAATATATTGAAGTCAAACAAGTAGCTGGTTTTATCGGTGCCGAAATCGGTAACGTAGACCTTTCCCGTCCTCTGAATGATGATCAAGTCAAAGAAATTCGTAAAGCACTATTGAAGTGGAAAGTCGTGTTCTTTCGTGGACAGAACATCGATCATGCTGCCCAGGTTGAGTTCACATCCCGTTTCGGCGAAGTCACTTTTGCCCATCCCCTCGGAGAGCCTGAACCAGTAGCGGGATTCCCGCAGATCAAACCCGTTGACCGTAGGCTCTATGAAAAGCAGTACGGTTTTCGCAGTGGAGGCCCCTGGCACACAGATGTAACTGCGGCTATTAACCCACCAGCAGCGTCAATTTTACGTGCGGTTAATGTTCCTAGCTTCGGTGGTGACACCCAGTGGAGTAATCTAGTTGCAGCTTACGAGGGTCTGTCAGCACCTCTACGGGCGCTAGCAGATATATTGAAAGCTGAACATCGCTTTAATGGGGGCGGGCATCACTACAACAGGAAGTTCACCGAGCGCATTGCTGTCAATCCTTTGGTTTCAATCCACCCGGTCGTAAGGGTTCATCCTGAGACTGGTGAGCGTGCGTTGTTTGTTAACCCTGGCTTCACTTCGCACATTGTTGATGTGTCACCACAAGAGAGCAAGCTGCTACTTGAGTTATTCTTCAACCAAATCACGAAGCCTGCCTATACCACCCGTTTCCGTTGGAACAATGGTGATATCGCGTTCTGGGATAACCGCGCCACTGTGCATTTAGCTCCTCAAGATTTAGATCATTTAGATGTCGAGCGTTTACTCTATCGCACCACCATCACTGGCGATGTTCCAGTTGGGGTTGATGGTTTCCGCTCAGAAGTAGTTCAAGGTGAGGCGTTCAGTTCAGAAGTACCAAGCGTCTTCAAGCAGAAAGCTGAGTCTAAGGAAGCACAACCAGTGCTTTCCTAAGCTACAAAGTGCAAGGAGAAATTTTTACTTTCAGATATAAAACTTTACTCCCCCTTTCCTTCTCCATTTTAGAGAGCAGAGGGGGAAAAGCTAGTTTTGACACCAAACCGGATGCGATTTGATAATTCCTTTTTGGCAAGGATAGATCAAATTGATTCGGTGAGCTTGCAGAGATTTTGCTCCCATCCTATCAGCGTCAAGATGAGGTAGAAGGCTATGGTCAGACCGCGAATTGGAAAGTACTCAATATCCAGGCGTGATTTACTTTACACTTTTTATGGGTTAGTGTCTTTTACTGCCTTAGTCAGTTGTGGAACAAACAAAGGCAGCACAGGTAATAGCAGTGCAAATAACAGCAGCACAACCTTGACTACTAATGCCATTAGTAACAATAAAGGCAGTACCAAGCTCGTTCGGCTTGGCTACCAAGTTTCCGGGGATTTAACCCACGAAAAAGGCGCGATCGAAAAACGCTTGGCTCCTCAAGGAATAGGTGTTACTTGGTCTCAATTTGTGTCCGGGCCACCGCTCTTAGAAGCCTTAAATGTGGGTAGTATCGATATTGGTCCAACCGGTGAAACACCACCAATTTTTGCCCAGGCTGCTGATACCAATCTGATTTATGTAGTTAATACCCCGCCAGGGACTGGAGAAGGTTCAGCAATTATTGTGCTAAAGGATTCTCCAATCCAAACATTGGCAGATATTAAAGGTAAAAAAGTTGCTTATTCTAGAGGGACGGCTCAGACCTTTTTTGTGGTGAAAGCGTTGGAAGAGGTAGGGCTAAAAATCAGTGATATTGAATCAGTGAATCTACCCGTTGCAGATGGAAGAGCAGCGTTTTTAAGCAAGACGGTTGATGCCTTTGTAGAAGGTGATCCTAATCTGATCAAGCTGCAACGGGAAGGCAGTATCCGGGTCTTAAGAAACGCCCAAGGAATTAAGACACCAGGAGGTTATTATCTAGCTTCACGAGATTTTGCAACTAATAATGCTGAACTCTTGAAAGCAATTTTGTCAGAGTACTACGAAGTTGGGCAGTGGGCAAACAAAAACAGGCGGGCTGCTGCCGAAATCCTCGCGCCGAAGGTCAAAACTGATGTCGATACTATGGAGTTGACGCTGACAAGAAGAAAATATGACATGAGACCAATTACTGAAGAAGTAATTAGCGCTCAACAAAAGGTTGCGGATCTTCTGTATGATCTGAAACTTGTGCCAAAACAAGTCGATGTTAAAGGAGCAACCTTAACTTCCCAGCAGTATGCAGCGATTACACCGGATGCCGTTAGGAATAAGGCTTAACCTTTGAATCAGTAAGCTTGCGACAAAAGCAGACGCGATGCCTGCGGCGGTAAACTACGCGATTATCCTATTATTAGTTAAACTGAATATCAGTTAATCTAATATTTAGTAACGCATAATATAATTCCCCTGATGAAAATTTGGAACAGACAACTAGGCGATCGCGTAAGTAATATCATTTACCAGTATTTACCCGCCTTACGCTGGCGTAACTTTCGGCTGTTTTTTGGGGGACAGTTACTATCAATGTCTGGGACATTTATGACCCAGCAGTTAACTATTCCTTGGCTGGTATACGATTTGACTCAATCGGCTTGGTTGTTGGGAATCGCAGGGTTTGTACAATTTTTACCTACGTTATTACTGATTCCCTTTTCGGGCGTATTGTCCGATCGCTGGAGTCGTCGTGACTTGTTAATGCTGGTGCAGATATTGGGAATTAGCGTTTCCCTGACTTTAACGATTCTTACCTTTACGAATTGGATTACGTTTCCCATCCTATTGGTATTGAGTGTTCTCAATGGTTTGCTCAAGGGATTAGATATGCCCGTGCGTCATACAATCGTCACCGAAACCGTAGACGATCGCGCCGATTGGGGCAATGCGGTCGCCTTGAATTCAGTGATGTTAAGTTCCTCGCTGGTATTGGGACCCGCGATGGGCGGGATTTTGATTGCGACGCTAGGGGTGAAATATTGCTTCCTCTACGATACCCTCAGCTATATCCCTGCTATCTTTACCCTGCTAGCGATGCGCCTGAAAGTCAGACCGATGCAAACCCTTACGAGCCTTAGCGATACTTTGCAGAAATTGTGGGAGGGCTTTGAATATGTCTCTAAATTCCAGCCGATTAGAGCAATTTTATTAATACTGGCGTTACAAGGTTTAGTCGGGATGTCTCATATCGCGCTCATGCCCGTCTTTGCGGCTAAGATTTTAAATGGGGATGCAACTACGATGGCTCACCTCAGCACCTCAGCGCCCATTGGCTCGTTATTTGCTTGTTTGTATCTGAGTGTTAGGCGAGGGATTGCGGGCTTAGAGCGTTTGATTATAGTCGCTCAAGTCTTGATCGGGATAAGTTTGATTTCCTTCTCACTATCGCGTCAAGTTGGATTATCCATAATCATACTGGTGTTTACAGGCTGCTTTTCCATCCTCCTGATTACCAGCAGTAATATGATTATCCAAACCCTAGTTGCTGAAGATAACCGCGGACGGGTGATGAGTTTTTATGCCCTAGCAATGGTGGGTATGATGCCCTTTGGGAATCTGTTATCTGGAACTTTGGCAGATAATTTTGGTGCGACTAATGCCTTGATTGTCTGTGGCAGTCTGAGTATCTTAGGTGCGCTATGGTTCTCTGCACAATTACCAGCAGTGAGCCGTTGGATTGATCCCTAAACAAGTCGCTTCTCCACTCGCGCCCGTCTAGAATTAGCAGCGCGGGGAATAGAGAATATTGATATTTTATTGCAACGACGCTTTGCCATTATTAATGTTTGGAGAGCGATCGCCCAACCAATCCAAGAATCACCGTTAGCAGTGTGTGATGCCCAAAGTATCGCCCCCACAGACCTTGTAGCTGGTGATTTGGTGTACCGTGATCACGTCGGCGAAACATACTTGGTTACGTATAATTCCCAACATCAATGGTTCTATTTCCCGCAAATGCACAGGGATGAAGCGCGATTTATTAAGTGTTTCGACTCAGATCAAGAGGGGATAGCACGTTAAAACAAGAGATGATTTGACTAATGCTAGAAAAAATTAGCTAATCGTCAGCAGGTTTGAAATATGGATTAGAGATTAGGGAAGAGAGTTTTTATCTTTTTGACCCGGATTTCTCACAAAGAGATAAAAAATGGGGTCAAAAACTGCGAAAATGTATATAGGATAAGCATTTAGGCAGTTATAAAGCATGACCCCAACTTTAACAGATCGTATACCAAAACAGTTCAGATTTGAACGGTTGATAGCTGAATAAGCCTGTCTCTACCTGTTTACGTTACTTGATATTATCAGGTGTGATAGCTTGATATTGCAGAGTAGGAAGAATAGCTTGTTTAACATCTATCTTACGCGGGATGACTTTTTGTGCAAAATAAAAATCAGCAACGGCCTGCTGTTGGGCAATGATCGCAGGTGTCAGTCTTCTCAATCTATAAGCACTACGGCGTACCACCTTTTCTACAATTGATACATCTAATTTCAGATCAGGAGCTAACTCGTTGGCAATTATAGTTGGGTTTTTTTCAGCAAATTCTCCTGCCGTCTCTGCTTCCTCTAAAAACACTTGCACCAATCCCGGATTTTGGGTCACAAATGGACGTCTGCCAAGATAAAATCCGCCTAGAGTGTTAATTCCTGCTCCATTTCTCAGATTACGAATCGGGACAGTACTTTCCACAACAGCTAACAACGGATCGCCACCCACCCAGGCGTCAGCCTTGTCTTGAAGAAAGGCATCGCGGGCTTCAGATGGAGTCAAAGCAACGATTTGAATATCGCTAATTTTGAACCCTACCTCTTGCAAAGCTTTTGCTAGTAAATACTGTGCATTCGACCCTACCTGAAAAGCAATTTTCTTACCTTTAAGATCCGCTACTTTCTTAATGGGAGAATTAGCTTTCACCACAATACCTTGGTTTGTACCATTGGTGGGCGTGCGTCCAGCAATATACACAAATTCAGGGATGCTTGTGGTTGCGGCTTGGGAAAATATTGGAGGTGTCTCTCCGACACTACCGATATCCACCTTACCTGCATTCAGCGCTTCTATCAATTGCGGCCCTGCTGCAAATGGCCCAACCCAATTTACAGTTACACCTAATGCTTTGAAACGTGGCTCAACAACTTTTCTGGCTTTGACAATATCACCAGAACTTTGATAGGCCAAGTTAATTACTTTGGCGTTAAATTCGGATTTTGTCTGCGCTTGGGTGCTTTGCACAAGGCTACCCACAAAGGGAGATAATAAAGCAAACATTCCCAATGCTGAATATTGGATAATACGCTTTAAAACTGTGCGGCGTTGTGGTTGAAATGGTTTGTTCATCAGTTGTAATTTTCCTTGTAGGTTTTAGCTTTTAAGTTGTAACCCATATTTTGCACTTCAAAATGTATTATATGAATAATTCAAAAATCATTACCAACAATGTCCATATTATTAAGTATTAATACTGACGATTATTGGTAGTTTGACTATGCTTATGGTTAGATTGCGTAGGCGCAGCCCAACCTAAGCATCGCTAGATTTCATAATCTTTGTATATTACAAAATGAATTGCGGAATGTGGGTTGTAAGTCTTACTTTCAAAAGCAAGTAAGATAATTGGAAGTTGTTCTGTCAACCTCCTAGAACACCAATTTAGTATTAAAACTTGAGATTGCACTAATTCAATAAATCTCTTTTTGGTTTTAGGAAATTGGTATTATAGTTGGCTGAAAAAAACAGCCTTTATATCTGATTAGTCTCTACTTTTCACTTATCAGTGTTGGTGGAGTAATAGCTGCATATTCTTTAGGTGTGAGCAGTGCTTCCTTAACATCAATCTTTTTAGGTAATATTTTTTCCTGATAAAATAAATCGGCAACACTTTGTTGAGCTTTCATCAATTCTGGAGTAATTCCTTTTAGTCGATAATTAGCGCGTCCAGAAATTATTTCTTGAATGGGGAGATCAATTTTAAGTACCGGTGCTATTAGTTTGGCTACTTCTTTACGATTTGCTTCTGCCCATTGACCATTTTTATCAATCTCTTCCAGGATAATCCGAAGTAATTCGGGATTGTCACTAGCAAACTCGCGTGTTCCTACATAATATCCACCTGGAGTACCAATATTTGTGGCATCTCTCAGCACACGCGCACCGTGGAGTTTTTCCACTAAAGCTAAGTGAGGATCACCAGTTACCCAAACTGGAATAGTGCCCTGAATAAATGCACCACGAGCTTCGATATTGGGCATACTCAAGACTTTAATATCACTGTATTTCAAGCCGACTTCTTCTAAAGCTTTGATGATAAAATAGTGAGAAGCAGAACCTTTTTGAAAGACAACTTTTTGTCCTTTGATATCAGCTAAAGTTTTAATTGAAGAACCTTTAGGAACTGCGATCGCACTCCCTTTACCTGAAGTAGCAGTAATTCGTCTACCAGCAAGATAGACGATTCTGGCACCAGCAGCTTGAGCAAAAATGGGAGGAGTTTCTCCTACTGAACCAACATCAATTTTGCCGACATTCATCGCTTCCATGAGTTGCGGCCCTTGGGCAAATTGTGCCCACTCAACTTTGACACCCAAGGGTTCTAAACGTTTTTCTAAAACTCTCCTCACTCTAACTAAATCACCAGAGCTTTGATACCCCATTCGCAGCAGTTTGGTTTTAAAAGTAATGGTTTTTGTGGCTGCTGGCTCTGCTTTCGTATCAGTTGCAGTATTTGTATTATCACTGGTTGATGTACAACTGATTAAAGTGGTAGATAAAGCCAAACAACCCGGCATTACAAATAACGCTATTCTACTGATTATTGTTGACTTTTTTTTGATTGTATTGCTAAACATCTTATACCTGTAGGTTCAATGCAAATATTTAAACAAGGATATAGTAATCTGTTGTTTCATTACATGAGAAACAATTGAGGTTAATATTTTTTGTGGACAAAAATAACTGTTAATTCTCGTTTAGATTTTATCTGTTTTTGAATTTAAATAAAGTGTTTATCAACACTTGTTTTTAGATAGAATAATATTTTTTATATATTTATATGAGTGTTTTGTACTGTCTAGTTTAGGAATCAGGGTGGATGGCTCCCACCCTATCGTTAAAAGCAGATTTGAGAATTTAACAGGGATAACTACTTATTCGCTAACACGTCTGAGGGAGTAATTTTGGCGTACTCTTCAGGTGTCAAAAACCCGTCTCTAACATTCACCTTCTTGGGGATAAGTCCTAAGCTGTACCACTTATCTGCAACTTCCTGTTGCTTGATGATGACTTTCTCGGTAATTGGTACCAGTCCATAGTCATATTTATCATGCATTATTTCTAGAGTCGGTGGATCTAGCTGAGTTACAGGAGCAAGCAGTTGTGCTACTTCTTTGGGATGATCCTTAGTCCAGATTTCTGTCTTTTGTAGCTCATCTAGAAACACTTTGATCACGTCAGGATGAGCCTGATAAAACTGGCGTGAGGTTGAGTAAAAGTTGCCAGTATCTCGCAACTTACCACCATCTGCTAAAACACGAGCGATTTTCTTTTGTTCATTTCTGGTAGCGAATGGCTCCCAAATATACCAAGCATCCACCTTGTTCTGACTAAATGCCGCATTTGCGTCTGCTGGTGCTAAAAAAACTGATTGGACATCGCTCAGTTTCAGCCCCGCATCTTCTAATGCCTTAACTAATAGGTAGTGGCCAATAGAGGCTTTTTGAAAAGCTACTTTTTTGCCCTTCAAATCAGCAACACTTTTAATAGGAGAGTTTACAGGAACTAAAAGTGAAATTGCTTTACCACTGGGGTGTGTAGTAGCTAGATAAACAAGGGGCGCTCCTGCTGCTTGTGAAAATACAGGAGGTGATTCGGCTGTAGATGCGATATCCAGTGCATTTGCATTCAAGGCTTCTAGCTGTTGTGGGCCAGCCGCAAACTCAGGCCACTGTACTTTAAAACCCAGAGGCTCTAATCGCTTTTCCAAGGAACCCTGCTTTTCTAAAACTGCCAGAGCAGTAAGTTGTTTTGACCGTACAATCCGCACTACTTGCTTTTCAGTTGACTTTGCTGTAGTGCTAGATGAAGCCACCGATTCAGGGGAAGCTGCCGACTGCTGAGTGTTATTTTTGGCTTCACTACAACTCGATAGAACCGTCGATAGCATTAAGCAATAGCTCATAGCAAACAGTAAAGAACGACGTGTTGTTCTTTGGCTTTTCCTGAATTCAAACTTTCCTTTTAAAGCTGGCATGGGTTATTTTATTTATTCCCTCTAGGTGGTTAGAACAATTATGATTAATTGCCATATAAATAACAAAAAGTCTTATCTATCAATTGATTTCAAAACGACACTAATTATTTTTTTGTAGGTTTAAAAATTTTATTTATTAAACTAGTAAATAGAGTGGGTTATACCCACTCTGCAACGACTTTAGGAACTGAAAATTTAATAGTGAGGAGGGCAAAATTTAGGAAGTGGAGTGAGAAAGGCTTACTCCAATGTCGTGCTAGTGGAAGATTGAAATTTGTGAGTGAAACTCTGTCTTGTTCGTGTTCAATTTTGCTAGTGCTTCCAAGCGACTAGGATTGTAGCTTTGAGTTCTTCTGTAAAATGTCCAGACGGCTCAACTGCTAGTAGTGCTTCTCTGAGATCCTTTTCAAATGCTGGGGCGTTATCGCCATAGAAAATTTTGAGAGAGAAAGCTGTAGTGTATAAGTAGCCAAGATAGCTATCGACAGTCCAAGATTTTTCAAATGGCACTTCATAGGTTTCTTGACGAGCAAAAGCCGAATTGCCAATTACGACTTCATGGGGAGGATCGACTGGCTTACGAGTACCTTGTCCTCGTTGTCCAGTCCGCCGTTCTTCACCTAACCATTTCTTTACTACTCCAACAGCAGCTTGTTTCCAAGGTAGATTGCTTTGCCAAGGGTTGTCACCAGTCTGAAGCAGTGCTAGTCCACCATCATCAGTAAGCAATTCATAGAGTCTCTCAAGCACTAATTCGCGTTCCATCCAGTGGAAGGCTCTACCAATAGTGGTTAACTTAAATTTCCCTAAACTAGAGTCAATTAACTCGGCTCCTTGTTCTAACCAAATAATATTATTTGCTCCGACTGCTGCTGCTTGCCGTTTAGCTTCTGCAATCATTCCTGGATCGGGATCGATCGCAACAACTTCTTCAAATCTGGTTCGCAGAGGAATTGAAATTAATCCTGGGCCAGTACCTAAATCAAGGAGTCGTCCTTGACCATTGAGATTAAATATTTCGGCTAGTTTGTCGAATACAACCTCTGGGTATTTAGTTCTATATTGAGCGTAGCCCTCTGCGGCTCCCTCAAATAAACTTGGGTCGTAGGTAGGAAGTGTTTTTAGTTGAGTCATATTAATTTTGGATTGGGGATAAGGGGTAATGGGTAATGGGGAGTGGGGAGTGGGAAGTGGGGAGTTAGGAGTTATTAAGAATTCTTCCCCATGCCCAATGCCCAATGCCCTAAGAATATTGTGTGATGACGGGTAGTTGATCGTTGAGTACCCAATCGCCGATTGCTCGCAATTTGTAGTCCACAGGATCGTGGAGAGTAAAGGTTCGCAAATCTCGCCAGTAACGATCAAACCCATATTTGGTTCCAGTGGCGCGAGTTCCCGTAACTTCAAAGATGCGGTTGGTAATATCTATACCTACACGGGTAGCTAATGCCTTGGAGGCGGAAACTGCGATCGCAGTTTCTCCCCTTTCTTGATAAGTAAGTTCTGTATCCTTGTCCCAGGCTGCTTGCACTTTCTCTGCTGCTTGATCAGCTAGAGCGATCGCGGCTTGAATTTCAATCCAAAAGTCTCCATAATGATGCAGAATATATGGGTCTTGAGTCGCACTATCTACCCCTGATGTAATCCAAGGTTGAGTAGTGATTTTAGTATATTCACGAGCGGCGGCGAAGGCTCCTTTAGTAATTCCCAGATAAACGTTGGTTTTTGTTAGCTGGGCAATAATACCAAGAAAAGTTGAAAAGGCATTATCAGGGGGATTGGGTGGCCCCAAAATCTCATCTTTTTCTACTAAAACATTGTTAAATGTATAACTAGCGCTATCAGTGCGACGTTGCCCAATATTGTCCCAATCTTGATTGGAAACTAACCCTTCCCTGTCTTTGGGAATTATGAATATGAAGGGCAATTCTACACCATCTTCCAAAGCGGAGAATACCCGATAATCTGCCACGGAAATACCTGTGCCAAAGCTTTTAACACCATTAGCACGAAAGTTATCACCTTCTGGGTTAATTTTCAGCCTAGTATCTTTTGTGTTAATGGCATTTGCCCAAAATAAGTTATTTTTAGCGGTTTCTCTATAATATTTTTCCTTTTGAGACAGCGTGCCAGAAACGTGACCCAAAGCTGTCAAGTTGAGATGATTACCATACAACTGACCAATTGAACCATCAGCTTTTGATAGCTTTCTGACAATTTTTAAGGCATCAATCCAAGTTGCACCAATGCCGCCATATTGCTTAGGTACAATCAGTGGTAGTAAGCCACTCTCACGCAGTTTATTAATTTCCTCTTCTGGAACTCCAGCTTTCGCATCCCGTTCAACTGCCGATTGAGCCAGTTCCTTGGACAGAGAAGTTGCTACCTCAATGTAATCCTTTGGTTTTGTAATATTTAGCACCATAATAAAATCATCCTTGCTACTTTAGTAATTCGTAATTATGGGAAACACAGAATAATGCTTATTAACTAGTTGGACAAAAATATTTACAGTCCTTGCTAGTGAAGCGTTCGTAATGACAGACTACTTAATTCAACAAGTTTCTAATCCGTTGCTCTGTGAAAGTTAAACAAGACATACTTGAACAATTTGGTATTAAACCCAGAGTTTAGGAGAAATGCAGAGTGGGCAAAATCCACCCTACAAATGAACAGAGGAAATGGAACATGGAACGTTGTAAAAAATTGTCCTTTGTCATTAGTCCTTTGTCCTTTGCAAATGACCAATGACTAATGACAGTTATTTCTTAGCCGCCAGATATTCGTTTGCGGCTTTCTCAACACCTGTACCTTTGAAGAAGTCTTGATTAAGACCGGTATACAACTCCAAGGGATGGATTGAGAGGAAGTAGCGGAGGTCTTCTTTAGTAATGATTTCGTGTTCTGCCATTGAGTAAGCGTTGGCAGTAACGGCGGTGATATCAGGTACATCCCAGTGACCGGAATCGGAGCCTAAGAAGGCTTTAACTCGGTCGCCAAAGGGATTAGCGGCACGATTAAAGGCTTGAGATACACGGGTATCGTCTGATTCCGTACTGAAGTAGAAATGATTCAAGAAGCGATCGCGCACATCTTCCGGTTTCTCAATTCCTGCTAGTTCAAATTCATCGAGTTCGCCTGGATCTTCTGGAGCCAATAGTTGATGGTGGAATCCTAAACCATCACCAATTTCGATTGAGTGAAGTACAGTTTTGGCCTCTCTCCTTTTAGGAGAGAGGCTTTGAATTTTTCCTCTTTCCCGCGTCGGGAAGGGGGTTAGGGGGTTAGGTCTGTCTGCATATCTGTACTTCACCGAATTGAAAATGACTATATTTTTACTCATAGAACCTGTTTCTACTTTGAACGACAGCATGACTCTTTTCTTTGCCGCACTATTTCATCTGCTTCAAAATTTGGAATGTTTGATCGGCTTTTGCTGTTGATGTGCGTTTATGTCCCCAACCGATGTTTTCTCGATAACTACCCAGCAGCCCAACTTCTGCCAATTCTGTCTCGTTGACTGAAGTCGTCACATCGCTTTCTGGTGCAACATAAAGAGCGTCAACTGGACAATACAATTCGCACATATAACAGGTTTGGCAGTCACTTTGTCTGGCAATGGTTGGCGGCGCATTAAATACTCTGTCAAACACGTTGGTTGGACAAATGTTCACGCAGAGATTACATTTGATGCACCGCGATTCGCTGACCAACTCAATCACACTGTCACCCCTATTTTAGATTTTGGATTTTGGATTTTGGATTTAAGTAGCGGCTGACTCTTCACCCAAACTTGATCTAATCCGCCACTAATCAGGTGATGTTGCTGGTTAGCATCAAGTTCTGGATAATCTAGATGTTTGTGCATACCACGAGTTTCTTTACGCTCAATGGCACTGCTGTACATCCATCGCGCTGTAGCTACCATTGCCGCAGCTTCTCGCGCCCGGATTAGCTCTTTATCTGATGTTACCTGACTACTGCGGAGTTCTTGCCAAAGATGATTTAGCTTACCTAAAGACTCTGTTAAGCCTTGTTCTGTACGGAAATAGTTCTTTTCGTAGGGAAATACTTCAGCTTGGACTGCTTGAATAATTTCATCAGTTGCCAAGGTTTGAGAGCGATCGCTCCCACTTTGTAATCCTACCTCCCCAACACCCCGAACTCGGCGTTGAGTTTTGTATTCCCCCAAACTGCGGGTATATTCAGCAGCCGATTTCCCCGACCAATAGCCAGAAGATATTGCCCAAGCTGCATTGTGGCTACCACCACCAGTAAATCCGCCACAAATCAGTTCCCGTGTGGCAGCATCTCCAGCCGCGTAGAGTCCCCGTACAGAACTGGCACAACTCTCATCTACAATCCGAATTCCCCCCGTACCACGCACAGTTCCTTCTAGGCGCAGAGTCACAGGGAAACGTTGAGTAAATGGATCGATCCCTGCACGGTCAAAGGGTAAAAAGAAGTTGGGCTGCGCTAAACGCATAGATGCCCGCATCGATTCCGCCGCTTTGTCTATGATGGCGTAAACTGGCTGTTGCAACAATGTCTCGGCAATTACTGACCGTCTATGAGAACTTGCTCCCGGAATGACAGTACCGTCTTCGTAGGTGAAAGTTGCCCAATTATAAAACAGGGTTTTGGTAACTGAAGAAAAGGCGGGAGAGATGCCGTAAGCATTGGAGAATTCCATGCCCGACATCTCAGCCCCTGCTTCTGCCGCCATTAGATAACCATCCCCTGTCAGGACGTTGCATCCTAACGCTTTACTGAGAAACGCACAGCCGCCTGTAGCGATGATTGTAGAGTGCGATCGCACTATCCATTTCTCCCCAGTCTGACGGTTCACACCCGTTGCACCAGCAACAGCACAATCGTCATCAACCAGTAGTTCTAAGGCGGGGCTATTATCTAAAATCTTCACTCCTGCCCGTTGAATTTGCCGCCGCATCAGCCGCATATATTCTGGCCCTTGCAGCGATCGCCGATAGGGTTTGCCTTCATCGTCGGTAGGGAAGGGATAACCCCACTCTGCTAACTGATTGACGTTTTCATAGGTTTGATCCAGTACCCGATCCATCCAATTGCGATCGGATAAAAACCCACCCAACGATTCCCGACTCGCCTTTGCTGTTTCTCGTGCTTCTGGATCGGGTGGCACGTACCACACACCATTACCAGATGCAGCAGCACATCCAGTTGTGCCACAATATCCTTTGTCTACGAGGATCACCCTAGCTCCATTTGATGCAGCACTCCAAGCCGCCCAAGTTCCGGCTGGTCCACCTCCAATCACAAGCACATCTGCTTCTAAGTCGAGTTCAAAATCGGTTGTTAACGTCTTCAGCATCTATAATTTCCCCCCATCGATAAAATCTTAAGCATCAAGTCTTCACCCCATCAATGCCGCACTAGCACTAATGTCAGAAATCTCTTTGCCTACCTACTTGACGGCTCACCAGTAGCGCCAATTTATCGTTTCTTAACACAGGTTGCCATTAGATTCGTATCTACAAACAACTTTAACTTGATTGATTTACCGTAGTTTTTAATATAACAAAGCATTTCACAGTTTTTGCTAAAAAGCAAGTACTCTAGGAAATGAATTTAAAAGTAAAGTTATGTAAAAAAGATTTTGTTATCTATATCCTTGCTTTTTACAATTTTTTGTGTGTAATATCATGTTCGGATAATCACTTATGATATAAGTAGGGATGCAAACGATGAACTATGCCGAAACGAATCAGTATAGCCACGCATTTAGATATTGCTGAGTTAGAACAGCTTTAGCGTCAAGCCGGTAGTAGTGCATAGTAATGATTTAGCTTCTGAGATTATCATTGTACTGATGAATAAAATACCAAATAGCACCAATATGGTTGTCCAACCTTTTAGAGAATCACAAGGTTTTACGAACTAACCGTCCAACTCGTTGCCGTAGAGTGTTGTTAAATCGTTCAATATAGCTTGTCTTGCCACTGTCTTTACCGACTGCTTTGTGTCTTTTACTAGGTAAAATCTGTTCATACGCTTCCCAAAACTCAGTGTAATAAATTGCACATTGACGATAGACTGGTGGTAGAGATTGCCATAATCTTTTAGCCGATTGGTCAGAGCGATCGCCTGCACCCCAAATCCATTGTTTATTGGATTTCGACCCTACGTATGACCACATCTCATCAATTTGGAGAATTAGCCTACCTGGTTTTTTTTAGTAACTTCCACGGATTTCGGAACTTGGTAGTATTTCTGATTTACGTAGTGTTGAAGCCAACGCAGTGAGACTCCAGTAACGCGGGCGATCGCAGCTAATGAAAGTCGTTCAAGTAAAAGTTTATCAATTAATTCACGTGTTGAATTGTCAATTGGTTGTCGGGTTGGACTCTCGACAAATTGTCGCCTACAATTTTGACATTTGAAGCGTTGTTTTCCGTAGTGAGTGTGTCTATTTTTAACTATGTTGCTTGAGTTGCATTTAGGACAGTACATAGCTCTGGTATTGAAAAACACTTCCTGATTTTATCATTACTATGCACTACTACCCTTATTTTAATATGGTATCCTGGCGCTTTGGCAGTGGATAGCGATCGCAGATGTCCTAGTTGTCATCCTCGCTTTTTACCAAATCCGCCTCCTCCAGGAGTTTCGATCACAAAAACATCCCCAGATTTGATCTTTACTGTTGCTGTGCTGTCTAAATTCTCTTCAATTCCATTCTGACGTTGTATCCAGTTGCGTCCGACAATTCCGGCTTCCCCACCATTTAATCCAAAGGGAGGGACAACCCGATGACCAGAGAGAATATTAGCTGTCATCGGTTCTAGAAAACGGATGCGGCGGACAACTCCATTCCCACCGGAATATTTTCCTTTACCACCGCTATCGGGACGAAGACTAAAGCTTTCTAAAAGCACAGGATAACGAGTTTCTAAAACTTCTGGATCGGTCAAGCGGGAGTTAGTCATGTGAGAATGAACACCATCAGTTCCATCAAAATCAATTCCTGCCCCAGAGCCGCCGCAGATAGTTTCATAATATTGATATTGCTCATTACCAAAAGTAAAATTATTCATCGTTCCTTGAGAAGCAGCCATCACACCCAAAGCACCATATAAAGCATCAACAATAGTTTGAGAAGTTTCGACATTACCCGCTACTACTGCTGCTGGATAAATTGGATTCAGCATACAGCCGACAGGTATAATAATTTCTAGAGGGTTAAGACACCCGGCATTCAGAGGAATATGATCATCAACCAAAGTCCGAAAGACATATAAGACTGCTGCTTGAGTTACTGCTTTCGGAGCATTAAAATTACTATTTAGTTGCCGAGAAGTCCCAGTAAAATCAATGGTTGCACTACGACTTTCTTGGTGAATCGTCACTTTAACTTGAATTATTGCCCCATTATCCATTTCATAAATAAATGCGCCATCCTTGAGAAGATTGATCACCTTTCTCACCGACTCTTCAGCATTAGCTTGCACAAATTTCATATAACCTTGGACAGTCTCAAGTCCGTATTGTGAAGCCATTTTACGGAGTTCTTGAACTCCCCTTTCATTCGCGGCAATTTGTGCTTTTAAATCAGCGATATTTTGCTCAGGCTTACGGGCAGGATAAATATGATTTGAGAGGTGCTGTCTGACTGCGGTTTCTCGAAAATTTCCCTCTTCAACTAAGAGAAAATTATCAAAAATAATTCCTTCTTCTTCTACTGTGGTACTGTGGGGAGGCATTGAACCAGGAGTAATTCCACCGATATCGGCTTGATGTCCACGAGAAGCGACGTAGAAAATGGGAGTAGAGGGTGTAGTATTTTCCTCACTTTTCAGAAATACAGGGGTAATTGCAGTGACATCAGGAAGGTGGGTGCCGCCATTATAGGGATTATTAGATAAATAGACATTTCCTGGTTTTAGAGTATCGCCTTGATCATGAATTAAGCTGCGGACACTTTCACTCATTGAGCCTAAATGTACAGGAATGTGGGGAGCATTAGCGACTAATAATCCCGATGAGTCAAAAATAGCACAGGAGAAATCTAACCTCTCTTTGATATTCACTGATGTGGCCGTGTTTTGTAACACAATTCCCATTTGTTCGGCGATAAATTGATAGAGATTTTTGAATATTTCCAAGCGGACGGGATCAGGTTGAGTTGTTGTGTACATTTTGGATTCCTGTTTGTTTAATTATTTTCCACCCTCGTCGCCACGCTCCTTTGCTACTTCAAATTAGTGAATGCAGGATGTCATATCATGTTCGGTAAATCACTTACGATTAAGCTCCGATTTTAATCCACCAGTGAAAACCCGTTAACCCTTGAATCAAATCTTGCTGTTGAAGTA
>NZ_JBALCS010000101.1:0-5014 GCF_036919555.1 Nostoc sp. | reverse complement strand
TCAATCGAATATGCTGCCATCTCTAAATAATCTGTTTTTTTACATCTTTCAAGTTTACAATCTTTGTGGCTGGTTTGATATCAAATTGCTGTAAGCAAAAAGGAGGCAGAAGATGTAATCTAAGAATATCTGATTTGATGTGATTAGTAATACATCATGAGTAGAAAACGTCTAGCGCGAAAAGGCAACCCAGACCTGCGTCAACAAAAACATCTGCCAGCGCCGCCCATTGAAGAAATCGAGAAAGAAATATTTTCATTGCTATCTCCGTGACGCTGTTCCTTATCTTGTGGAACATCAAAAGCTCTTTGGATTAGTCAAAACTAGGCGTAAGCGTCACCGAGAGATTGACGCTTACACCCAGCAAATTTGGGCAAAATCTTCTTAAGTTGACACCAATGGGGGTCGGGAATCTCTGATCAAAAATATTCCACAAATCAGGAAATTGCCCAAAGATCGGAAATCTAATTGACTATCTCTTATCTCGTTCCCAGTCTCAGACTGGGAATACCCGTCGTTGAGGCTCCGCCTCCCTTACTGGCGACAGAGCCACAATGAATAGTATTTCCAGCCTCTGGCTGGAAACGAGGTTTGAAAAGGGTTTTACCTTAAGTTGACACCAATGCCCGACCCCATACCCCACAAAAAAGAATAAATTGCTTTAAAGTCTTATCGAACAGAGACTTTGGTTATTGAGTACATTATTAATACATATTAATAGATGCAATATTGCGGATGAGATATTAATAGATGCAGTATTTATTTAAAGTTAACTGAAGAGCCGAAAATCATCCTGACTTTTTACGTTGTATGGAAAAGCCCACAAAAAACCTAACTCCCTAACGCCTTTCCAACGTGGGAAGGGGGAAAATTCAAAGTCTCTCTCTTTTTAGGAGAGAGGTTTTCCAGATACCGTGAAAAGTCAGAAAAGCCATCAGCAAATCATCTTTGAAACAAGGGTAAATCTCAGTGCAGTTCGGATAATATCCCCCTTTTAACAGTTATCAGTAACTCGTGTTCACTGATTTGTTGGCTCTGGCTATTTCTGATTCTTATATTTACACGTTCTGAATAATCCAGCTTAGAGGCGGGGACAAAAATCATATTATGAACAAAACCTTTGCAACTATTGACGGGAATGAGGCTGTCGCCCGTGTCGCTTACAAATTAAATGAAGTGATTGCCATTTATCCCATCACCCCCTCTTCAGCAATGGGTGAATGGGCTGATGCTTGGTCAGCAGAAAGTCGTCCCAACCTCTGGGGTACTGTTCCCAGTGTTGTGCAAATGCAGAGCGAGGGAGGAGCCGCTGGTGCTGTGCATGGAGCATTGCAAACAGGTTCCCTGAGTACCACCTTCACAGCATCTCAGGGATTATTGTTGATGATACCCAACTTCTACAAAATTGCTGGTGAACTGACTAGCGCTGTGGTTCACGTTGCAGCCCGCTCCCTGGCTACCCACGCTTTATCAATTTTTGGTGACCATAGCGACGTGATGGCAGCTCGTGCTACTGGTTTTGCTTTGCTGTGTTCCGCTTCGGTGCAGGAAAGTCAAGATTTTGCTCTCATTGCCCATGCTGCTACCCTAGAAGCGCGAGTCTCGTTTATGCATTTCTTTGACGGCTTCCGCACTTCCCATGAAGTGCAGAAGGTCAAACTGCTGTCAGATAGCGATTTGCGATCGCTCATCCACGATAACCTAGTACTCGCCCACCGCGCCCGTGCCCTCACGCCAGATCGTCCAGTTTTGCGGGGTACTGCCCAAAACCCCGATGTCTACTTCCAAGGACGTGAAGGCGCTAACCCTTACTACAACGCCTGTCCAGAAATTGTCCAGCGCATCATGGATCAATTTGGAGAACGCACGGGAAGGTATTACAAAATCTATGAATATTACGGGGCCAACGATGCCTCGCGCGTTATCGTTCTTATGGGTTCAGGTTGTGAAACCGTCCATGAAACAGTAGATTACCTTAACGCCCGTGGTGAAAAACTTGGTGTAGTGAAAGTGCGACTTTATCGCCCTTTTGATGTGCAAAGATTTGTTGCAGTATTGCCAACTAGTGTAAAAGCGATCGCTGTTCTTGACCGCACCAAAGAAGCAGGTAGCGCCGGGGAACCGTTGTATTTGGATGTTGTGGCTGCAATTCATGAAGCGTGGGGAGAAGAAGCAGGGGAGCAGGGAGCAGGGAGCAGAGGGGAGGATCTTCTCCCCTGCCCCCTGCCCCCTGCCCCTCTGCCCAAAATTATTGGTGGTCGTTACGGTCTTTCTTCTAAGGAATTTACTCCGGCGATGGTGAAGGGCATTTTTGACAACCTTGCCCAAGCTAAACCAAAAAATCACTTTACTATTGGGATTAATGACGACGTTAGTCATACTTCCTTGAGTTTTGATCCCAACTTCTCTACAGAATCAGATAATGTTGTTCGGGCAATGTTCTATGGATTAGGTGCTGATGGTACTGTTGGGGCTAACAAAAACTCCATCAAGATTATTGGTGAAGAAACCGACAATTACGCCCAGGGCTACTTTGTCTATGACTCCAAGAAATCTGGCTCGATGACTGTCTCTCACCTACGCTTTGGCAAAGAGCCAATTCGCTCCACTTACCTAATTGACCAAGCCAACTTTATTGGTTGCCATCATTGGGGATTTCTGGAACGCATAGATGTTTTGAAGGCTGCTATTTCTGGGGCGACTTTGCTATTTAACAGTCCTTATGATGCAGATAACGTCTGGGAAAATTTGCCACTGAAGGTGCAGCAGCAAATTATCGAGAAACATTTGAAGTTATATGTAATCGATGCTAGCCAGGTTGCCCGCGAAAGTGGCATGGGTGGAAGAATTAACACTATTATGCAGGTATGCTTTTTTGCCTTAGCGGGTGTCTTGCCACAAGAAGAAGCGATCGCTAAAATCAAACAAGCGATTGATAAGACTTATGGTAAAAAAGGCACAGAAGTTGTCCGCATGAACTTGCAAGCTGTAGACAACACCTTAGACAACTTGCATAAAGTTCATGTACCACAGACAATTCTCACTCCTAACTCGTGTAGAGACGCGATTAATCGCGTCTCTACTCTTAACTCCGCTCCCGAATTTGTGCGAGAAGTTCTGGGCAAAATCATGGTATGGGAAGGTGATGACTTACCTGTTAGTACACTACCAGTTGATGGCACCTTTCCCGTAGGTACTGCCAAGTGGGAAAAACGTAACGTTGCCGAAGAGATACCTGTGTGGGAGCCGGATGTCTGCGTACAATGTGGTAAGTGCGTGATGGTTTGTCCCCACAGTGCCATCCGTGCCAAGGCTTATCAAGTGGATGAGTTAGTCAATGCACCGGGAACCTTTAAATCAACTGGTGCAAAAGATAAAGACTTTGCCAATCAAAAATTTACTATTCAAGTTGCCCCAGAAGATTGCACAGGATGTACTATTTGTGTAAATATTTGCCCTGCTAAAGATAAATCTGAGCCATTGCGGAAAGCGATTAATATGGCACAGCAGCTACCTTTACAAGAGCAAGAGCGGAAAAACTGGGATTTCTTTTTGAGTTTACCCAATCCTGACAGGCGATCGCTAAAATTAAACCAGATTCGCCAACAACAACTGCAAGAACCTTTATTTGAATTCTCTGGTGCTTGTGCAGGTTGTGGTGAAACACCTTATTTAAAATTATTAACACAATTGTTTGGCGATCGCGCCGTCATCGCCAATGCTACAGGTTGTTCCTCAATCTATGGTGGGAACCTCCCCACTACTCCTTGGACAACCAACGCCCAAGGACGCGGCCCAGCGTGGTCTAATAATCTATTTGAAGATAACGCGGAATTCGGTTTTGGCTTCCGTCTTTCTCTCGATAAACAAGCTGAGTTTGCGGCGGAACTATTGCAACAATTGGGGAGTGAAATAGATGAAAACCTTGCTCAGTCTATCCTCAAAGCTGAACAAAAATCTGAGGCTGACATTTGGGAACAGCGCGAAAGGATAGAACTGTTGCAGCAGAGGTTAGATAAAATTCTAACTCTTGACCCCAATCTAAAATCCAAAATCCAAAATCTAAAATCGATTGCAGATTACTTGGTGAGAAAAAGCGTCTGGATTGTTGGCGGTGATGGTTGGGCTTATGATATTGATTTTGGCGGTATCGATCATGTAATTGCCAGTGGTCGAAATGTGAACATTTTAGTAATGGATACAGAAGTGTATTCTAATACAGGCGGTCAATCTTCCAAAGCCACGCCACGAGCAGCAGTTGCTAAATATGCCGCCAGTGGCAAGCCTGCACCAAAAAAAGACTTAGGGATGATTGCCATGACCTACGGAAATGTCTACGTAGCGAGTGTAGCCCTTGGTGCTAGAGATGAACATACTCTGAAAGCATTTTTGGAAGCGGAAGCTTATGATGGTCCATCACTGATTATTGCTTATAGCCATTGCATCGCCCACGGCATTGATATGACCACAGGGATGAATCATCAGAAAACTCTGGTAGAATCAGGTCGTTGGTTGCTATATCGGCATAATCCAGAGTTACTCAAACAGGGTAAGAATCCTTTGCAATTGGATATGCGATCGCCTAAGCAATCTGTAGAACATTCGATGTATCAAGAAAATCGCTTCAAAATGCTCACCAAGAGCAAACCTGACGTAGCCAAGCACTTATTAGAACAAGCGCAAGCTGAAGTAGATGCACGTTGGCAGATGTACCAATATCTGGCAAAGCGTGACATTCCCATCACCGAATTTTAGATTTTAAATTTTAAATTTTGGTGAAGCAGCGCGGTCTTGGGGAGTTTCCCCCATGAGTGACTGCACCAAGCCGTAGGGATTGAAGATTCTTGCAATGCCCATTGGTGTCAACTTAAGCAAAAAGGACGCAGAAGATGTAATCTCAGAATATCTGAATTGATGTAATTAGTGATACATCATGAGTAGAAAACGTCTAGCGCGAAAAGGCAACCCAGACCTGCGTCAACAAAAACATCTGCCAGCGCCGCCCATTGAAGAA